>NZ_JBVIHH010000012.1:96026-100600 GCF_055570395.1 Streptomyces sp. NPDC031210 | reverse complement strand
CGAACCGGTCTCTGCGGTGGCCAGGGGGAAGGATGGGGGCGGACAACACCGGCGCCCCTTTTCCGGCCGTGTACGCGCACGGCCGGAAAAGGGGCGCCGGTGTCTTTTGGGCTCCGGCGGCGGGCGTTCAGTCGCGGTCGACGTGCTCCCGCACGATCTTGCCGTCGGTCGCGCCGATGTCGAAGGTTGTCTTGTTCCAGTCGTCGGTGGTCACCACGTCGACGGACCACACCGGCGTGCCGTTGTCGGTGTCGTCGAGCTCGACGGAGCTGACGGTGCCCTTCTTCTTGCCGGTGGCGGTCCGGGCGGCCTCCTCGGCCGTGACGGTGGCCTTCTTCAGCCGGCCGGCCAGTTCGCGCCGGTCGTCGGCGTCCTGGTCCGTCTCGGTGCGCGGCCGCGCCGCCTTGCCGGTGACCGCGTCGACGCGGACCGAGCGGGCGGCGCCGTCGGGGGTCGCCACCTTCGTCTCCCAGCCCGGCTCGCCGCCGGCGCCGCCCTTCAGCTCGGCCGATACCGCCTTCGCGCCGGGGACGGCGGCGAGCGCGGCGCGCAGCGCCCGGTCGTAGGTCACCTTGGCGCGCGGGATGAGCGCCTCGCGTTCGGCCTGGTCCTCGGTGAGACCGCCGCCCGGGGAGGCGGACGCGGTCGCCGTCGGGGTCGCCGGGGCGGGGCTGGTCGGGCCGGTCTTCGCCCTTCCCGCGTCGTCGCCGTCGTCACCGCAGCCGGTCACCAGCGCGCCCGCCGCGGCGACGGCGCACAGCAGGCCGATCGCGCGCCCGGCCACCGGCCGTCCACTCACCGTCACGACACCACTCCTCTTCGCAGTCATATGGGTACTTTAGGTGCGAGAGGCGGGCGATCCGGGTGCAACCCGTGGGATTCGGCCCCGCGCACACCCGTCGTGGGGCCGTTTCGGCGGGCGGGCGGGACCCGTTTCCGGCCTTCCTCGGGTGTGACGTTCGCCGCTCCGGGCGGTGGGGGTGTGCAGCTTGGTTACCCGTAAGTAGCATGTGGGTGTGAAGCGTCCCCCGGGGCGCCCCGCAGCAGTGCCATCCCGCACCTGGAGGAGAGCCAACGTGCCTCGTACCGCTAGGGACGTCGTCTTCGTCGACGGCGTCCGCACCCCGTTCGGCAAGGCGGGCCCGAAGGGCATCTACCACGAGACCCGCGCCGACGACCTGGTCGTCAAGTGCATCCGGGAGCTGCTGCGCCGCAACCCGGACCTGGACCCCGCCAAGATCGACGAGGTCGCCCTCGCGGCGACCACGCAGATCGGCGACCAGGGCCTGACCCTCGGCCGCACCGCCGGCATCCTCGCGGGCCTGCCGCAGTCGGTGCCCGGCTTCTCCATCGACCGCATGTGCGCCGGCGCGATGACCGCCGTGACGAGCATGGCCGGTGGCGTGGCGTTCGGCGCCTACGACATCGCCCTCGCCGGCGGTGTCGAGCACATGGGGCGCCACCCCATGGGCGAGGGCGTGGACCCCAACCCGCGCTTCGTGTCGGAGAAGCTCGTCGACCAGTCGGCCCTGTTCATGGGCATGACGGCGGAGAACCTCCACGACCGCCTGCCGCACCTGACCAAGCAGCGCGCCGACGAGTACGCGGTGCGCAGCCAGGAGAAGGCCGCCAAGGCGTACGCCGACGGCAAGATCCAGGCCGACCTGGTGCCGATCTCGGTGCGCCGCACCAACGCCGAAGCCGGCGAGACCGGTTGGGGCCTGGCCACCACCGACGAGCCGATGCGCCCGGGCACGACCCTGGAGAACCTCGCCGGCCTCAAGACGCCGTTCCGGCCGCACGGCCGGGTGACCGCGGGCAACGCCGCCGGTCTCAACGACGGCGCGACCGCCTCGCTGATCGCCGCCGAGGACGTGGCGCGCGAGCTGGGCCTGCCGATCAAGATGCGCCTGGTGGACTTCGCCTTCGCCGGCGTCGAGCCCGAGGTCATGGGCATCGGCCCGGTGCCGGCGACCGAGAAGGCGCTGGCCAAGGCCGGTCTGACGATCGACGACATCGGCCTGTTCGAGATCAACGAGGCCTTCGCGGTGCAGGTGCTCTCGCTCCTGGACCACTACGGCATCGCGGACGACGACCCGCGCGTCAACCAGTACGGCGGCGCGATCGCCTTCGGCCACCCGCTGGCCTCGTCCGGCGTCCGCCTGATGACGCAGCTCGCCCGGCAGTTCGAGGAGCAGCCGCACGTCCGCTACGGCATCACCTCCATGTGTGTCGGTTTCGGCATGGGTGGAACGGTCATCTGGGAGAACCCGCACTTCGAGGGAGCAGGCAAGTGAGCACCACCGCTGAGCTGTTGAAGGGTGCGGCAGAGCTGTTCCCCGACGAGGTCGTGACGCAGGCGCACGTGCGCCACCTCGACCTGCCCCAGGGCGCGGGGAAGTTCGCGCTCATCACGCTGGACAACGGCCTGGACCACACCAAGCCGACCACCTTCGGTCCCCAGTCGCTGGCGAACCTCAACACCGCCATCGACCAGGTCGAGAAGGAGGCCGCGGACGGTTCGATCGTCGGCGTCGGCCTCACCGGCAAGCCGTTCATCTTCGCCGTCGGCGCCGACCTCAAGGGCGTCGAGCTGCTGGGGCGCCACGAGGACGCGCTGGCCATCGGCAAGGGCGGTCACGACGTCTTCAAGCGGCTGTCGGGCCTGGCCGTGCCGACCTTCGCCTACTACAACGGCGCGGCGATGGGCGGTGGCGTCGAGGTCGGTCTGCACTGCACCTACCGCACCGTCTCCAAGGCGCTGCCGGCGTTCTCGCTGCCCGAGGTCTTCCTCGGTCTGGTGCCCGGCTGGGGCGGCTGCGTCCTGCTGCCGAACCTCATCGGCGCGGACCGCGCGGTCTCGGTCATCATCGAGAACTCGCTCAACCAGAACAAGCAGCTCAAGGGCAAGCAGGTCTTCGAGCTCGGCATCGCCGACGCGCTGTTCGAGGGCGCGGACTTCCTGGAGCAGTCGCTGATCTGGACCGCTTCGGTCCTCAAGGGCGACACCGAGGTCGTACGGCCCGAGATCGACCGCGGTGCGGCCTGGGACGACGCCGTCGCGCGCGGCAAGGCCGTCGCCGACGGCAAGGTGCACGGCGCGGCCCCGGCCGCCTACCGCGCGCTGGAGATCATCGCCGCCGCCAAGAACGGCGACCGCCAGCAGGGCTTCGACGCCGAGGACCAGGCCCTCGCGGACCTGATCATGGGCGGCGAGCTGCGCAGCGGCATCTACGCCTTCAACCTGGTGCAGAAGCGCGCCAAGCGGCCCGCGGGCGCGCCGGACAAGAAGCTGGCCCGTCCGGTCACCAAGGTGGGCGTCGTCGGCGCCGGCCTGATGGCCTCTCAGCTCGCGCTGCTGTTCGCGCGCCGCCTGGAGGTGCCGGTCGTCCTCACCGACATCGACCAGGCCCGGATCGACAAGGGCGTGGAGTACGTCCACGGCGAGATCGACAAGCTGCTGCTCAAGGGCCGGGTCAACCAGGACAAGGCCAACCGCCTCAAGGGCCTGGTCTCCGGTCACCTGGACAAGGCCACCGCCTTCGGCGACGCGGACTTCGTCATCGAGGCCGTCTTCGAGGAGATGGGCGTCAAGCAGCAGGTGTTCGCCGAGGTCGAGGCGGTCGTGCCCGAGCACGCCATCCTCGCCACCAACACCTCCTCGCTGTCGGTCACCGAGATGGCCTCGAAGCTCAAGCACCCCGAGCGGGTCGTGGGCTTCCACTTCTTCAACCCGGTCGCGATCCTGCCGCTGCTGGAGATCGTCCGCGGCGAGAAGACCGACGACGCGTCGCTGGCCACCGCCTTCTCGGTCGCCAAGTCGCTGAAGAAGACCGCCGTCCTGTGCAAGGACGCCCCGGCCTTCGTCGTCAACCGCATCCTGACCCGCTTCATGGGCGAGATCCAGAACGTCATCGACGAGGGCACCCCGGTGGACGTGGCCGAGAAGGCCATCGAGCCGCTCGGTCTGCCGATGTCGCCGCTGGTGCTGCTGGAGCTGGTCGGCCCGGCGATCGGTCTGCACGTCTCCGAGACGCTCAACGGCGCGTTCCCGGACCGCTTCACCGTCTCGCCGAACCTGGCCGCCGTGGTCAAGGCGGGCAAGCGCGGCTTCTACGTCTACGACTCCGGCAAGCCGGAGCTGGACCCGGAGGTCGCGGCCCTCCTCAAGCAGGGCGATGTCGTCCTGACCGAGGAGCAGGTCCGCGACCGCGTCCTGGACGCCGTCGCGCAGGAGATCGGCCTCATGCTGGACGAGGGCGTGGTCGCCGAGGCGCAGGACATCGACCTGTGCCTGATCACCGGCGCCGGCTGGCCCTTCCACCTGGGCGGCATCACGCCGTACCTGGACCGTGAGGGTGTCTCCGAGCGGGTGACCGGAAAGAAGTTCCTCGCACCGGGCGTCGCGAGCGTTCCCGTCTGAGGACGCCGCGGGTGACGTGAGGCGGGGGGGGGGGGGGGGGGGGGGGGGGGGGGGGGGGTGGGGGTGGTTGGGGGGGGGGTGGGGGGGGGGGGGGGGGGGGGGGGGGGGGGGGGGGGGGGGGGGGGGGGGGGGGGGGGGGGGAGGAGGAGAA
>NZ_JBVIHH010000012.1:0-96018 GCF_055570395.1 Streptomyces sp. NPDC031210 | reverse complement strand
GGAAGAAGGAACACGGCTCTCCGCCCGGCGCCCGTCGCTCTCCCCCCCCCCCCCCCCCCCCTGGGCCCCCCCCCCCCCCCCCCCCCCCCCCCCCCCCCCCCCCCCGCTTCGTCGTCTCCGGGCGGCCTTTCCACGGCGGCGCGTCATGGGAGGGTTGGGCCATGAATTCCTTGGTCATTGTCGATGCCGCGAACGTCGTCGGCTCGGTGCCCGACGGCTGGTGGCGCGACCGGCACGGCGCGGCGGAGCGACTGCGCGACGCGCTGGGGGCGTTCGGCGCCACCGGCCTGCCCGGGCTCGCCGCCCCGCCCCTGGAGTTGGTGCTCGTCGTGGAGGGCGCGGCGCGTGCGGTGACGTCCGTCGAGGGCGTACGGGTGGAGTCGGCGGCGGGCAGCGGTGACGACCGGATCGTGGCGCTGGTGGCGGAGGAGGGCACCGGCCGGGACTGCCTGGTGGTCACCGCGGACCGTGGGCTGCGCGAGCGCGTCGAGGCGCTGGGCGCCCGCGTCACGGGTCCGCGCGCGGTGTGGGGCCGGCGGGGCGGCGAGGGGCGCTGAGGACGCGCGGGGGCGCGCCGTGGCCCCGGGGTCCAGGGCGGTGCGGCGGTGGCGCGGAAAGCCCCGTACGCCGCCGGCAGCGGCATACGGGGCGGGGGATAGCGGAGAGCGCGGGGCCGCGGTGGCCTACGGCCGGGGCGTCGCGTCGCCGGGTGCCTCCTTCTCCGGTCCGTTGTGACGGCCGCGGAGGCCGAGGCGGCTGTGCCCGCGCCCGTACAGGAAGTAGATGACGAAGCCGGCCACCATCCAGATCCCGAATCTCACCCATGTCTCGCCGGGCAGGTTGAGCATCAGCCACAACGAGGCCAGCACCGACAGCAGCGGCACCAGCGGCACCAGCGGGGTGCGGAAGGAACGCGGCAGGTCGGGGCGGGAGCGGCGGAGCAGGACCACGCCGATGGCGACCACGACGAAGGCGAACAGGGTGCCGATGTTGACCAGTTCGGCGAGTTCGTCGATCGAGGTGAAACCGGCGACGACGGCGACGACGACGCCCAGCAGGACCGTCGACCGGTAGGGCGTGCCGAACTTCGGGTGGACGCGGGAGAAGATCTGCGGCAGCAGGCCGTCCCGGCTCATGGCGAAGAACACCCGGCTCTGGCCGAGGAGCAGGATCATGCAGACCGAGGTCAGGCCGACGGCGGCGCCGAAGCTGATCAGGCCCGCGAAGAACGGGTGGCCGACCTCCTTGAAGGCGTCCGCGAGCGGGGCGTCGGTGGAGAGCCGGCTGTACTTCTGCATGCCGGTGACGACGATGGAGACGACGACGTAGAGGACGGTGCAGATCGCCAGCGAACCGAGGATGCCGCGCGGCACGTCGCGCTGCGGGTGGTGGGTCTCCTCGGCTGCGGTCGCCACGATATCGAAGCCGATGAAGGCGAAGAAGACCACGGCCGCCGCGGCGAAGATGCCCATCACGCCGAAGTTGGCCGGGGTGAAGCCGAAGAGCAGTTGGACCAGCGGCGCGGCCAGTCCGCCGCCGCCCTCGTTGGGCTTGCTCGGCGGGATGAACGGCTCGTAGTTCGCGCCGGTGATGAAGAAGGCCCCGGCGATGATGACCAGCAGGACGACGGTGACCTTGATGCCGACGACCACCGCGGTCACCCGCGAGGACAGCTTCATCCCCAGCACCAGGATGGCGGTCAGCAGCAGCACCAGGACGCAGGCGAGCAGATCGAAGCCGAACTTCCCCTCGTGCGTGCCGGTCAGCCCGGCGGGCAGATGCGCCCCGGCGGTGTCCAGCAGGGAGCGCACATAGCCCGACCAGCCGACGGCGACCACCGCGCAGCCCAGGGCCAGTTCCAGGATCAGGTCCCAGCCGATGATCCAGGCCGGCAGTTCGCCGAGCGAGGCGTAGGAGAAGGTGTAGGCCGATCCGGCGACCGGCACCGTGGAGGCGAACTCCGCGTAGCACAGCGCGGCCAGCGCGCAGACCACGCCCGCGGCGACGAAGGAGAGCGCGACGGCCGGTCCCGCCTGCTCCTTGGCGATCTTCCCGGTGAGGACGAAGATGCCGGTTCCGATGACGACACCGACACCAAAGACGGTGAGATCGAGTGCCGAGAGGGACTTGCGTAGCGCGTGCTCGGGTTCCTCGGTGTCCCGGATCGACTGTTCGACAGTCTTGGTCCGGAACATGCCGCGATCGCGGCGTGATGGGTGCTGTGTGCCGTGCTGTGTGCTCATGGGCGAACCTCCGCCTGGACGACCCTCGCAACTCTCCTGAACTGACCGAGTCTCCGCAATGACGGGAAACAGTCAGCCGCGGCGAGCCTTCGAACGGCGGGGATTCACCCGATGGGATACGACGGTGGGTATGCCGAAGGGCCGGCCAGACCACCCTTACGGGTGACTGGCCGGCCCTTTGAGCGAGGTGGCGGGATCAGTCCCGGGCCGCCTCGGCCGCCCGTACCTCACCGGCGTCCCCGGTGGCGTCCGCGGTGTCTTCGTACCGGCCGTCGATCTTGGCGACGAGGCCGGTCACCTGGCGGGCGATGTCCGGCGCGGTGAGCCCGATCTCCGCCATGATCTCCGCGCGGGAGGCGTGGTCGAGGAACCGCTCGGGGATGCCGAAGTCACGCAGCGGCAGGTCCACGTCCGCGTCGCGCAGCGCCTGCGCGATGGCCGAACCGACGCCGCCGGAACGGCTGTTGTCCTCGACGGTGACCACGACGCGGTGCCGCGCGGCCAGACCCGGCAGCGCCGCGTCGACCGGCTTGACCCAGCGCGGGTCCACGACCGTCGTCGAGATGCCCTGCTTGTCGAGCAGGGTGGCGATCTCCAGGCACATCGGCGCCAGCGCGCCGACGGAGACCAGCAGGACGTCGGGCCGCTGGACCGTTTCGGCGGGCTCGCGCAGCACGTCCATGCCGCCGATCCGGCCGACGGCCTCGACGGCCGGTCCGACCTTGCCCTTGGAGTAGCGCACGACGGTCGGTGCGTCGTCCACCTCGACGGCCTCGCGCAGTTGGGCGCGTACCTGGTCGGCGTCGCGCGGGGCGGCGATCCGCAGGCCGGGCACGACCTGGAGGAGCGACATGTCCCACATGCCGTTGTGCGAGGCGCCGTCGTCACCGGTGACACCGGCCCGGTCCAGCACGAACGTCACACCGCACTTGTGCAGCGCGACGTCCATCAGGACCTGGTCGAAGGCACGGTTGAGGAAGGTGGCGTAGACCGCGAAGACGGGGTGCAGGCCGCCGGTGGCCAGGCCGGCGGCGGAGACCGCGGCGTGCTGCTCGGCGATGCCCACGTCGTAGACCCGGTCCGGGAACGCCTTGGCGAACTTCTGGAGGCCGACGGGCTGGAGCATCGCGGCCGTGATCGCCACGATGTCCTCGCGCTCCTGGCCGAGCTTGACCATCTCCTCGCCGAAGACGGAGGTCCAGCTCGCGCCGGACGCCGCGACGGGCAGGCCGGTGTCGGGGTGGATGACGCCGATGCCGTGGAAACGGTCGGCCTCGTCCTGTTCGGCGGGCTTGTAGCCGCGGCCCTTTTCGGTGAGGCAGTGCACGATGACCGGGCCGCCGAAGCGCTTGGCGCGGGTCAGCGCGGACTCCAGCGCCTCCAGGTCGTGGCCGTCGATCGGGCCGACGTACTTCAGACCGAGGTCCTCGAACATGCCCTGCGGGGCGATGAAGTCCTTCAGGCCCTTCTTCGCGCCGTGCAGCGTCTCGTACAGCGGCTTGCCGACGACCGGCGTGCGCTCCAGGAGGTCCTTGCCGCGGGCGAGGAAGCGCTCGTAGCCGTCGGTCGTCCGCAGCGTGGCGAGGTGGTTGGCCAGGCCGCCGATGGTCGGCGCGTAGGAGCGCTCGTTGTCGTTGACGACGATGACCAGGGGGCGGTCCTTGGCGACCGCGATGTTGTTCAGGGCCTCCCAGGCCATGCCGCCGGTCAGCGCGCCGTCACCGATGACCGCGACGACGTGGTCGTCCTTGCCGCGCACCTGGTTGGCCTTGGCCAGGCCGTCGGCCCAGCCCAGCACCGTCGAGGCGTGGCTGTTCTCGATGACGTCGTGCGCGGACTCCGCCCGCGAGGGGTACCCCGACAGGCCGCCCTTGGTGCGCAGTCCGCTGAAGTCCTGGCGGCCGGTGAGCAGCTTGTGGACGTAGGACTGGTGCCCGGTGTCGAACAGCACCCGGTCCCGCGGGGAGTCGAAGACACGGTGCAGGGCGATGGTCAGCTCGACCACGCCGAGGTTCGGGCCGAGGTGTCCACCGGTCTTGGAGACGGCGTCGACGAGGAAGGTACGGATCTCCCCGGCGAGCTGCTGGAGCTGCTCCGGTCCCAGCCGGTCCAGATCGCGCGGCCCCTTGACGCGGGTCAGCAACGCCCCTCCGTCGCCCGCCACCGCCCCGGCCTGGCGCGCTTCGCGCGGCACCTTCTGCACGCTGCCTCCTTGCTGTCGAGCTTCGAGCTGATCGAGCTTGCCGATCAGTCGAGTCTAATGTTCCGTCCGCTGCGGCGGCGGCCGGGCCTTGCGATGTATGTCACTCGGGAGCGACGCCCAAACGGACGCCATCCGGCCAGGGCCCGCACAAGGGCCGGCCCCCACCGGGTCTCACCTGGTGGGGGCCGGTCCGGGCCGGATGGCGGACGCGCGTCAGGTGCGTCCGGCCGTCTTCTGCGTCCGGCGGGAGACCGAGTCGATCACGACGGCGGCGAGCAGCACCGCGCCGGTGATCATGTACTGGATCTCGCTGGCCATGCCGAGCAGGTTCAGGCCCTGCTGGATGGACTGGATGACCAGCATGCCCAGCAGCGCGGACCAGATCTTGCCCCGGCCGCCGAAGAGGCTGGTGCCGCCGATGACGGCCGCCGCGATGACGTTCATCAGGGTGTTGCCGGAGCCCAGGTTCTTCGTCGCGCCGCCGGAGAGGCTGGCGATGAACAGTCCGCCGAAGGCGGCGAGCATGCCGGAGATCGCGAACACCGTGATGCGGATCTTGTTCACGTTGATGCCGGCGCGACGCGCCGCCTCGGCGTTGCCGCCGACCGCGAAGATCTGCCGGCCGTAGGTGGTGCGGCGCACCACGAAGTCGGCGATCACCAGGACCGCGAGGAACAGCACGAGGGCGAGCGGCAGGCCGCGGGCGCCCTCCGGCTCGTTCAGGACGTAGGCGACGACGAAGGCCATCACCGCGACGATGCCGGTGCGCAGCAGGATCTCGCTGAGCGGCCGGGACGGCAGGGCGGCGGCCTTGCGGCGCTTGCTGTCCAGCAGCAGGGAGCCGGCGTAGGCGAGGACGGCGACCAGCGCGAGGCCGTAGGCGGCGGCCTTGTCCTCAAAGTAGTAGCCGGTGAGGTTCTCCACCACGCTGCCGCTGGGGGTGTTGATGGAGCCTTCCTTGCCCATCATCCAGATCTGCAGGCCGCTCCAGCCGAGGAACCCGGCCAGGGTGACGACGAACGCGGGGACGCCGACCTTGGCGAAGAAGAAGCCGTGCAGCGCGCCGATGGCGATACCGGCGGTGATGGCGATCAGGACCGCCAGCCAGTCGTTGACGCCGTTGGTGACGCTGAGGACGGCCCAGACGGCGGCGCCGACACCGGCCACCGAGCCGACGGACAGGTCGATCTCGCCCAGCAGCAGGACGAAGACGATACCGACGGCCATGATGCCCAGGCCGGAGGTGTAGACGCCGATGTTCGCGAGGCTGTCCGCGGACAGGAAGCTGCTGTTCTTGAGCTGGAAGACGACCGCGATGACGATCAGGCCGATGACGACGGGCAGCGAGCCCAGCTCGCCGCCGCGCACCCGGCGCTTGAAGTCGTTGAGGTAGCCGGCGAAGCCCTGCTCGCGGACGAGCAGACGGGGGTCGACGGCGGCGGGCTGCGGGGCGTCCACGGCGGCGGGGGCGGTGTCCGCGGCGTGGTCCGTCACCGTTTCGTCGCCGGCGGCGGGCTGCTTGGTGAGGTCACTCACGCTCCGACCTCCTTCTTCACCTGGTCCGTACGCGCCTTGCGGCGGGTGACGGCGTTGTCCGAGGCGCCGGTGATGGCGGCGATGATCTCTTCGTGGGAGGTGCCCTCGACGTCGAAGACACCGTTGTTGCGGCCCAGCCGCAGCACCGCGACACGGTCCGCGACGGCCTGCACGTCGGCCATGTTGTGGCTGATGAGGATGACGCCGAGGTCGCGCTCGCGCAGCCGCTCGACGAGGTCGAGGACCTGGGCGGTCTGCTCCACGCCGAGCGCGGCGGTGGGCTCGTCGAGGATGACGACCTTCGGGTCGCCGATCAGCGCGCGGGCGATGGCGACGACCTGCCGCTGGCCTCCGGAGAGCGCGGCGACGGGGATGCGGACGCTGGGGATGCGGATGGACAGCGTGTCCAGCAGCTCCTTGGCCCGCTTCTCCATGGCGATCTCGTCCAGCACACCGGCGGTGCGGAGCTCGTTGCCGAGGTAGAGGTTGGCGACGACGTCGAGGTTGTCGCAGAGCGCGAGGTCCTGGTAGACGGTGGCGACGCCGAGTTCCTGGGCGTCGTGCGGCTTGTTGATGCGGACCGCCCTGCCCTCCCACTCGATGGTGCCGTCGTCGACCGGATGAACGCCGGAAATGGTCTTGACAAGGGTGGACTTGCCGGCGCCGTTGTCGCCGACAAGGGCGACCACCTCGCCGGGGTGGATCTCCAGGGTGACGTCCGTCAGTGCTTGGACGGCGCCGAACCGCTTGGAGATTCCGCGCAACGCCAGCACAGGCGTAGCGGACACGTGAATCATCTCCTTCGCCGCCGTCACAACGGCGGGGATGGTGGTGCGTGGAGCGGGGGGGCTGTGCGAGAGGCGGTCCGGGCGGCCGCGGGGCCGAGGGGGCGCCGGGGCGGGGGCCGGACCGCCGGTCGGGGGCCGCGGATCGTGCCGCGCGGCCCCCGTATGGCGAGGGGTTACTTGATGCCGGCCGCCTCGCAGGCCGCCTTGACGTCCGCCGAGCAGATCTCGCTCGCCTTGTAGACCTTGTCCTTGAGGATCGTGTCCTTGATGTTGTCCTTGGTCACGATCCGCGCGTCGTAGAGCTTGGCGGGGATGCCCTTGACCTCGCCGCTGAGGCTGTCGACCTTGGTGTCCGTCAGGGAGTCGATCTTCTCGCCCTTGAGCAGCTTGACCGCGATCTCGGCCGTGGAGTCGGCCTGCGGCTTGATCTGCTTGTAGATCGTGAACGCCTGGTCGCCCTTGAGGATCCGCTGGAGACCGGCCAGCTCGGAGTCCTGACCGCCGACCGGGACCTTCACGCCCTGCTGCTTGAGGGCGGTGATGATGCCGCCCGCCATGCCGTCGTTGGCCGAGTACACGCCCTGGATGGCCTTCTTGCCGAGCGAGTCGATGGCCGCGCCCATCTTCTTGTTGGCCTCGTCCGGCGACCAGTCCGGGATGTCCTGCTCGTAGCTGATCTTCTTGACCTGCTTGTCGAGGACGGAGTGGGCGCCCTTCTTGAAGAACGGCGCGTTCGGGTCGGTCGGCGAGCCGTTGATCATGACGACGTTGCTGTCCTCGGCGTCGTCGCCGAGCGCCTTGACCAGCGCCTGGCCCTGGAGGCGGCCGATCTTCTCGTTGTCGTAGGAGACGTAGGCGGAGATGTCGCCCTCGGCCAGCCGGTCGTACGCGACGACCTTGACGCCCTTCTTGGCGGCCTGGTTGACCCAGGACTTCGTGGCCTTGTAGTCGACGGCGTCCAGAATGATCACCTTGACGCCCTGGGTGATCAGCGCGTCGAACTGCTTCTTCTGGGTCTCGGTCTCCTGCGCCGCGTTGTTGTACTTCACCCTGCAGTCGCCGCACAGCTCCTTGATCTTCGCCTCCATGAGCGGGCGGTCGAAGGTCTCGTAGCGCGTGGTCTTGTTCTCCGGCAGCAGCAGGCCGATGGTCTTGCCGTCGCCGCCACCGCCGCCCTTGCCGCCGTCGCCGGCCTTGCCGCAGGCGGCCACGGAGAGCGCCATCGATACCGCTGCGGTGCCTATGACGACGCGACGCGTCCAAACGTTCATGGGGTGCCTCCCTGACGAGGCCGCGTCGTTGCGGCCGAGGTGGCTGGAAGTCAACTCGGCCGCCAGCCGACCGTCAAGGAGTAAATCCTTAACGAGATGACAACGGTGCCATGCGTTAGCCCTCTGAAGGCATCGCTGGTCAGACCGGTGCGGGCACGTCCGCGGCCCGCTGGCCGTCGAGAAGGGTCGAATCGCCCATCTCGCTCAGCGCCAGCGCGAGCGCGCCCAGCACCTCGGCGCGACCGCCGAGCGTGCCGGTCACGATCCCCAACTGCCGTGCGGCGCTGGGGATCGCGTACCGCGAGACGGACTCCCGGATCGGCGCGAGCACCAGCTCGCCGGCGTCGGCGAGATCACCGCCGAGCACCACCCTGCTCGGATTGAGCAGATTGCACAGGTTCGCCACACCACTGCCGATATGGCGCCCTACGTCCGCGATGACCCGCCGGCAGCCCGGATCGCCCTCACGGGCCAGCCGCACCACCCCCGCCATGGTCAGATCGGGGCCGTGGCTGGGCTGGAGCAGCGGAAGCACGTAGCGGGCGGCGGTGAAGGTCTCCAGGCAGCCGCGGTTGCCGCAGCGGCAGACCGGCCCGGACTCGTCCAGGGTGATGTGCCCGATCTCGCCCGCCGTACCGCCCGGCCCGCGGTAGATCTGGCCGCTGATCACCAGTCCCGCGCCGACACCGCTGGCGACCTTGATGTACGCCAGGTCCGCGGCGCCCCGGCCGCCGCCCCACACCAGCTCGCCGAGCGCGCCGAGGTTGGCGTCGTTGTCGACGTGGACGGGCACCCCGAGGCGCCCGGACAGCTCCTGGCCGGGGTTGGTGCCCGACCAGCCCGGCAGGATCGCCGTCGAGCCGAGGGTGCCGGATTCGACGTCGAGGGGACCGGGCACGCCCAGGCCCACGCCGATGACCTTGCCCGGGCCGATCCCGGTGGCCTTGATCAGCCTGTTGACCAGCTCTTCCGCCCGGTCGAAGCCCTCCTCCGCGGAGGCGTCCACGTCGATCGGCTCGGCCTCTTCGGCGAGTACCTGGTGGGCGAGGTTGCCGACCGCGACCCGCAGGTGGGAGTGGCCGAAGTCGACCCCGACGACGATGCCCGCGTCACCCGAGAGGGAGACGCTGCGCGCCCGCCGGCCGCCCGCGGAGGTGGGGGTCACCTCGACGGTCCCGCCGTCCTTCAGCTCGCGAACGATGTTGGATACGGTGGCCGCGCTCAGCCCCGTGCTCCGGGCGATCTCCGCCTGCGTGAGTGAGCCCGCCCTGCGCACCGCGCGCACGACCCGCTCCAGATTGGCCCGGTGCAGCGAAGACTGCGACCCCGGAGTCTCCATCGACTCATCCACTCCCGTCTGGGACCGGCGCTGCCTCCCGGCGCGAGCGGGGGAAGGTACGGCGACGGCCCGCCGGCCGCACCCACATCCTCGGGGGGCGGCTTTCGATTCAACATGTGAACCCTAAGCAGAACGCCGACACCGAAGTCTCGTCAAGGTGTTGAGCGAATCATGATCGCTGCGGACGCGTCCGTACCCGGCGCGCGGAAGAGTGAGCGGCCGGGTACGGAGGGTGAGCGGCGGCCGGGCGGGCGGCCCGGGCCGGGCGGGCGTGAGCGGCGGCCGGCGGGCGGGGGCGCTACTTGAGCGCGCCCGCCGTCAGACCGGCCTGGACCTGCCGCTGGAAGATGAAGTAGACGACCAGCACCGGCAGCATCGCGATCATCATGCCGGCCATCAGGCCGCCCCAGTCCCCCTCGTAGCCCTGCTGGAGCGCGATGTTGGCCAGACCCTGCGTCAGTACGTACTTGTCCTCGTCCTGGTTGAGCACCATCGGCAGCAGGTACTGGTTCCACTGCCCCAGGAAGTTGAAGATGCCGATGCTGATCAGGCCCGGCTTGGCCATGGGCAGCATCACCTGGAAGAACGTCCGCACGTGCGAGGCGCCGTCGATCATGGCCGCCTCCGCCACCGAGGTGGGCAGGGTGCGGAAGAAGGACGTCATGAAGAAGACCGTGAAGGGCAGCGAGTAGGCGATGTAGACCATGATCAGGCCCTGGTACGTCGCCAGCAGCGGCACGCCGGGGAAGTCCCGCATGACGAAGAACAGCGGGATCACCAGCATGAACACCGGGAAGGACATCCCGGCGACGAACAGGTAGTAGATGAAGCGGTTGCCGGGGAAGTCGAACCGCGCCAGGACGTACCCGGCCATGGAGCCCAGGACCATCGTCCCGATGACCGAACCGCCCACGACGATCAGGGTGTTGAGGAAGAACGTGCCGATCTTGGCCTTGTCCCAGGCGTTGGCCCAGTTCTCGAAGTGCAGGACGTCCGGCAGGGACCACGGTGTGGTCAGGATGTCGCCGCTGCTCTTGAAGGAGCTCCACAGCACCCACAGCAGGGGCATCCCCACCATCAGCGCCCACACGATCAGCATGCCGTGCGAGAAGACGTTCAGCGCGCCGCCCTCGGCGCCGCGCGCCTTCTTGGCGCTCTTGCCGTCGTCGGACCGCCGCCCGGCGAGGGCCGGCAGCTTCTCCACATTGGTTTCCGTCGTCATGCGCCCGTACCCCTAGAACTCGATCCGCTCACGGCGCGCGAAACGCATCGTGAGGACGGCGAACAGCAGCGTCACGACGAGCATGGCGACGCCCATGGCCGCCGCGTAGCCGAACTGGCTGTCCCGGAAGGCGGTTTGGTAGAGCCGGAGCGGTACGACATCCGTCGCGCCGTCCGGACCGCCCATGTTGACCGACATGATCTGCACCAGCGCGAACGCGTCCATCGCGATGATGCCCATGTAGACCCAGCCCGTCTGGACGGTGTCCCACAGCAGCGGCAGCGTGATCCTGAAGAAGGTGTGCAACCGGTTGGCGCCGTCCAGCAGCGAAGCCTCGTAGATCTCCCGGGGAATGGAAGCCATGGCGGCGGAGAACAGCACGACGTAGAAACCGACATTCGCCCAGACCATCACGATCATGATGCAGGCGAGTGCGACGCTCCGCTCTCCCAGCCAGGAACTCTGGAGCGCGTCCAGTCCCACGGATCCGAGCAGGGAATTGAGCATGCCGTCGTGCGGGTCGGGGTTGTAGATGTTGAACCAGATCACCGAAATGATGGTGATGGAGATGACCTGGGGGAAGAAGTAGACGAATTTGTAGAACGCCGCGCCGCGCACGCCGGTGATGACGGCGCCGCGCCGGGCCCGGCCGCCGACATTGAGCATGAAGGCGAAGAACAGGCCCAGCGCGAGCGTGGCGATCGGCACCAGCACGAGCATGATGACGTTGTGCCCCAGCGCGTTCCAGAACTCGTCGCTGTGCAGGAGCTTGACGTAGTTGTCCAGGCCGATGCTCCGGGCCGTGCCGCGCAGGCCGCTCCACTCGGTGGTGGAGATCTGGAAGGCCTGCACGAACGGTGAGATCACGAAGATCGCGTAGATCAGCAGAGGCAGGGCCAGGAACCCCACGATGAATCGGTACTTGCCGTGTTGCATTGCGCTCCCCGGCCCTCCCTCGTCAGCGGTGGTGCGTGGATTCAGGAACCGCGGTGGAACTTGGTGACCGAATCGTCCTTGGCGAATTCATCGGCATACTGCTGGGCCTTCTTGATCCATTCCGCGGCCTTCATGTCACCCGTCAGCAACTGACTGGTGAGGCCGCCCAGCTTCTCGTCCGTCAGCTTGGGGTACCACTCCTGGAGCTGGATCATCAGCAGGTTCTCGCCACCCCGCTTGACGACCTCGGCGGCGGAGGAAAGGCCGGGCGAGAGGCTCATTCCGTCGGTCGCGCCCTGCACGGAGGTGAGCGACTTGACCTTCGTGGCGAAATTCTGCGCGTGCTTCTTGGACAGCAGAATGCGCAGCAGTTCCATGCCGCCGGTCGGGTTCTCGCCACCCTTGGCCACGATGAACGGCTCGCTGGGCTCGGCGCGTACGGTGCCGTGCGGCATCTTGTCGCCGCTGCCGCCGTCGAAGAGCGGGCCGACGGCCATCGCGAAACCGTCCGGGGTGGTCGGCGCGGCCTCGTTCTCGACCCATGAACCGTTGGGGATGAAGGCGGCCTTGCCCCGCGTCCAGGCGGTCTGCGCCTGAATGTGCGTCAGGCCCTGGCTGCCTTGCAGGAAGTAGCCCTTGGCCGCCAGCTCCTCATAGTGCTCGATGACCTGCTTGACGGCGTCGTTGGAGGTCCATGCCTTGGGCTCCAGGTTGTCGATCGCGATCCACTTGTCCAGCCCGCCGATCTTGGCGATCTGGGGAAAGATGTTGAAGTGGACGTAATACGGATACTTTCCCGGGTACGTCCAGGGGGCGATCCCCGACTTCTTGATCCGGCCGCACAGCTTGATCATGTCGTCGAAAGAAGCGGGATACTCCCAGCCCTTGTCCTTCAGCAGTTGGCTCGAATACCACGTGCCGTAGACGGTGAAGGCGTAGTAGAGGACATCGAAGGTGTCCTTGTGCTTGCCCTTTTCGATGGTGCTCGGGTAGAGCAGGTCGCGGACCTTCTTCTTCGGGTCCTCCAGCGACGGGGCGTCGAGCAGTGGCGTCAGATCCTGCAATTGGCCTTGCGAGGACAGTTTGTTCATGTCCAGGTGGTCGGATCCGGAGTTGTCGATGACATCCGGCGGATTGCCGCCGGCGAAGCGCGGCTGGAGCTTCGGTCCGACCTGCTGGGTGCCGGTGTGCTTGATGGTGACGCCGTAGGTCTTGTTGTAGTCGGCCTCGGCGTCCTTGGCGTACTGGTCGCCCAGTCCGCCCTTGAAGATGAACGCCTCCAGCGGCGCTCCCTTCTTCGCGCCGAGGGGGTTCTCCGCCGAGGTCGCGCCCTTGTTCTTGGTGCCGTTGTCCGTACTGCCGCCGCCTCCTCCGGTGGCGCACGACGAAAGGGCGCCCATGGCCGGTACGGCGATGATTCCCAGGGCCGCGGCCCGCTTGACCAGATCGCGACGGTTGAATTCTGAGGTGGATCCCATGCTCAAGTCCTCGCCTTCTTCAGGACTCAGGCGGTGTACCGGAGCCACCCCGGCACCGCGGGTCAGATGAAGCTGAGTTGTACGGGATGTGCACCGGGCGCGCTAGGGAAAAGCGGGGAAATCATCCTTCCCCCGCGCTTCCCCCCGGATCCCCGGCCTTGGTCGCGGGCCGGTCGGACGCCGACAGGTATAGTCCACTTCCAGCCGAAGGGGCAAGATCGAAAGCAGGGTTGGCCGGGAGTCTTTCCCGAGTTGAGACCTCCCCGGTATGCGGCGGTCGGGTCCACGGGATTTTCTCGCCGGCTGCTCCGTTCGCGTGCCCGGCGCACCGATCGCGGCGGCGCCCTTGACACCAAACTCCCGACGCCCCTTACTTATCTCTGCATTACGCAACTGACAACGATGTCAATCTCGTTGAGAGGGCTCGCGTGCGGCTCAGACACCGGCACAGTCCACTGCGGGGGATCGCCCGCCCCGCCGCTCTCGCGGCGGCCGCCCTGCTCGTCGTCACCGTGCCCGGCCCGGCCCGGGCAGCCCCTCCCCCAACGCCCCCCGGACCGGCGGAGTTCAGCTCCTCCTTCGAGTCCGGGCAGCCGCGGCCGGACTGGACGGACACCGCCGAGACCGGGCCGGACGGCACGCCGCGGGTCTCCGGCGTCACCCCGCAGGCCGCGCCCGCCGCTCCCGGGATGACCACCCGGACCGACACCGGCCCGGCCGCCTCCCCCACTTCCAAGGCCGGCGCCGGCTTCTCCGGCGGGCATGCGCTGCGGTACGCCGGCACCCACACCGCCGACGGTCGCGGCTACGCGTACAACAAGGTCTTCGACGTCAACACCCCGGTCATCGAGGCGACTTCACTCTCGTACAAGATCTTCCCCGAGATGGCCGCCACCGACGCGGCCTACCCCGCGACCCATGTCGCCGTCGACCTGGCCTTCACCGACGGCACCTACCTCAGCGATCTGAGCGCCGTCGACCAGCACGGTGCCCCGCTGACGCCGCGGGGCCAGGCCGCCTCCAAGACGCTGTACGTCAATCAGTGGAACCACAAGGAGTCGCGGATCGGCGCGGTCGCGGCCGGCAGGACCATCGACCGGGTCCTGGTCGCCTACGACGCGCCCGAGGCCCCGCGGACCGCGCCGGCCTTCCGCGGCTGGGTCGACGACGTCACCATCGGGCCCAAGGCCCCCGACAAGCCGCTCGCGCATCTGTCGGACTACGCCGTCACCACCCGCGGCACGCTCTCCAGCGGCAGCTTCTCGCGCGGCAACACCTTCCCCGCGACCGCGGTGCCGGGCGGCTTCAACTTCTGGACACCGGTGACCAACGCCGGCTCCGCCGACTGGCTCTACGAGTACGCGCGGAAGAACAACGCCGACAACCTGCCCACCCTCCAGGCGTTCAGCGCCAGTCACGAGCCGAGCCCGTGGATGGGTGACCGGCAGACGTTCCAGGTCATGCCGTCCGCCGCGGCCGGCGTCCCGGACGCCTCGCGCACCGCCCGCGCGCTGCCCTTCCACCACGCCAACGAGACCGCGAAGCCGCACTACTACGGCGTCACCTTCGACAACGGCCTCAAGACCGAGATCACCCCGACCGACCACGCCGCGATGATGCGCTTCACCTTCCCCGGCGACGACGCGAGCCTGATCTTCGACAACGTCAACAACAAGGGCGGGCTGAGCCTGGACACCGAGCGCGGCGTCGTCACCGGCTTCTCGGACGTCAAGAGCGGCCTGTCGACCGGCGCGACCCGGCTGTTCGTCCACGGCGTCTTCGACACGCCGGTCACCGGGGGCGGCAGGCTCGGCGGTGGCGGAGGCAAGGACGTCACCGGCTATCTGCGCTTCGCGCCCGGCGCGGAGCGGACCGTGACGATGCGCCTGGCCACCTCGCTGATCAGCACCGAGCAGGCGAAGGCGAACCTGGAACGGGAGATTCCGGCGGACGCCTCGTTCGCCGACGTGGTGGACCGGGCTCGGGCACAGTGGGACGACATCCTGGGCCGCATCGAGGTCGAGGGCGCGAGCCGGGACCGGCTCACCACGCTCTACTCCAACCTCTACCGCCTCTACCTCTACCCCAACTCCGGCTGGGAGGACGTCGGTTCGCGCCACCGCTACGCCAGTCCCTTTTCCCCGCAGACCGGCCAGGACACCCCGACGCACACCGGCTCGAAGATCGTCGACGGAGAGGTGTACGTCAACAACGGCTTCTGGGACACCTACCGCACGACCTGGCCGGCGTACTCCCTGCTCACACCCGGCCGGGCGGGGAGGATGGCCGACGGTTTCGTCCAGCAGTACAAGGACGGCGGCTGGATCTCCCGCTGGTCCTCCCCCGGGTACGCGGACCTGATGACCGGGACGAGTTCCGACGTGGCCTTCGCCGACGCGTTGGCCAAGGGCGTGAAATTCGACGCCGCGGCGGCTTACGAGGCGGCCGTCAAGAACGCCACCGTCGCCCCGCCCAGCCCCGGTGTCGGCCGTAAGGGCATGAACACCTCGCCGTTCCTCGGCTATACGAGCACCGAAACCCGCGAAGGCGCCTCGTGGGCCCTGGAGGGATATCTCAACGACTTCGGCATCTCCCGTATGGCGAAGGCCCTCTACGCCACCACGCACAAGCCCCGCTACAAGGAGGAATCGGCCTATTTCCGCGGCCGGGCCCTGAACTACGTCAAGCTGTTCGACAAGCGGGTCGGCTTCTTCCAGGGCCGGGACGCCAAGGGCGGCTGGCGGCTGCCCGCGGACCGGTTCGACCCCCGGGTCTGGGGCCACGACTACACCGAGACCAACGCCTGGACCTACGCCTTCCCCGCGCCGCAGGACGGCCGCGGCCTGGCCAACCTCTACGGCGGCCGGGCGGCCCTGGCCGAGAAGCTGGACGCCTACTTCTCCACCCCGGAGACCGCGGCGAAGGAATTCGCCGGTTCCTACGGCGATGTCATCCACGAAATGACCGAGGCCCGCGACACCCGGATGGGCATGTACGGGCACAGCAACCAGCCCTCGCACCACATCGCCTACACCTACGACGCGGCCGGGCAGCCCTGGAAGGCCCAGGAAAAGGTCCGGGAGGTGATGTCCCGGCTCTACCTCGGCAGCGAGATCGGCCAGGGATATCCGGGCGACGAGGACAACGGCGAGATGTCCGCCTGGTACGTCTTCAGCTCGCTCGGCTTCTATCCGCTGGTGATGGGTGAGGGCGAATACGCGGTGGGCTCCCCGCTGTTCACCAAGGCCACCGTCCATCTGGAAAACGGCCGCGATCTGGTCATCAAGGCGCCCCGCAACAACGAGACGAACCTCTATGTCCAGGGGCTGCGGGTCAACGGCAAGCCGTGGAATTCCACCGCCCTGCCGCACCGCCTGCTCGCCCGGGGCGGCACCCTGGAGTTCGCCATGGGCGCCCGGCCGTCGTCCTGGGGCAGCGGGAAGAACGCCGCCCCGTCCTCCCTCACCCGGGACGACAAGGTGCCCAGCCCGCCCGGCGATGTGACCGGCCCCGGCGGCGGCCCGCTCTTCGACAACACCTCCGACACCTCCGCGGCGCTCACCACCGCCCCGGTCGACCTGTCCCGGCCCACCCGGGTCACGTCGTACACCCTGACCTCGGCGGAGCGCACCGCCGCGCCGCGGGGCTGGACGCTGGAGGGTTCCGCGGACGGCGACCACTGGCGGCCCCTGGACCGCCGGTCCGGCGAGTCCTTCACCTGGGACCGCCAGACCCGGGTCTTCGCCCTCGACCGTCCGGGCGACTACCGGCACTACCGCCTGGTGACCGACGGCGCGGCCACGCTCGCTGAGATCGAGCTCCTCGGGTCGCCGTAGACCGAGTCGGCCCGCCGGTCCGCGCCGATCTTCCGAGGCGCTCCCGGCCGGCGGTACGCGGACGGGCCGCACCCCCTCGGTCGAGGGAGTGCGGCCCGTGGCGTTCGTCGTGCGGCCGCCGGTTACTTGCGGATCAGCGAGCGCAGCACGTACTGCATGATGCCGCCGTTGCGGTAGTAGTCCGCCTCGCCGGGGGTGTCGATGCGCACCTTGGCGTCGAACTCGACCTCGGCGCCGGAGGGAGCGGCGGCCTTGACCTTGACGGTCTCGGGGATGCCGCCGTCGTTGAGCGCGGTGACGCCGGTGACGGAGAAGGTCTCCTCGCCGGTCAGGCCGAGCGACTGGGCGGAGGCGCCCTCGGGGAACTGGAGCGGCAGGACGCCCATGCCGATGAGGTTCGAGCGGTGGATGCGCTCGTAGGACTCGGCGATGACGGCCTTGACGCCGAGGAGCGCGGTGCCCTTGGCGGCCCAGTCGCGGGAGGAGCCGGAGCCGTACTCCTTGCCCGCCAGGATCACCAGCGGGATGCCGGCGGCCTGGTAGTTCTGCGAGGCGTCGTAGATGAAGGAGACCGGGCCGCCCTCGACGGTGAAGTCGCGGGTGAAGCCGCCCTCGGTGCCCGGCGCGATCTGGTTGCGCAGGCGGATGTTGGCGAAGGTGCCGCGGATCATGACCTCGTGGTTGCCACGGCGCGAGCCGTAGGAGTTGAAGTCGCGACGCTCGACGCCGTGCTCGGTGAGGTACTTGCCGGCCGGGGTGTCGGCCTTGATGGCACCGGCCGGGGAGATGTGGTCGGTGGTGACGGAGTCGCCCAGCTTGGCCAGCACGCGGGCGCCGGTGATGTCCTGGACCGGGGAGGTCTCCATCGTCATGCCCTCGAAGTACGGGGGCTTGCGCACGTAGGTGGACTGCGGGTCCCACTCGAAGGTGTTGCCGGTCGGGATCGGCAGCGCCTGCCACTGGGCGTCACCGGCGAAGACGTCCTGGTAGGACTTGTTGAACATGTCCTCGCCGATCGCCGAGGCGACGACCTCGTTGACCTCGGCCTCGGTCGGCCAGATGTCCTCGAGGTGGACCGGCTTGCCCTCGGTGTCCGTGCCGATGGCGTCGCGCGTGATGTCGACCTTCATCGAACCGGCGATGGCGTACGCGACGACCAGCGGCGGGGACGCCAGGTAGTTCATCTTGACGTCGGGGTTGATCCGGCCCTCGAAGTTGCGGTTGCCGGAGAGCACCGAGGTGACGGCCAGGTCGTGCTCGTTGATCGCCTTCGAGACCTCGTCGTCGAGGGGGCCCGAGTTGCCGATGCAGGTGGTGCAGCCGTAGCCGACGAGGTTGAAGCCGAGCTTGTCGAGGTACGGGGTCAGGCCCGCCTTGTCGAAGTAGTCCGTGACGACCTTCGAGCCCGGGGCGAGGGTGGTCTTGACCCACGGCTTGCGGGTCAGGCCCTTCTCGACCGCCTTCTTGGCCACCAGCGCGGCGGCGACCATGACGTACGGGTTGGAGGTGTTGGTGCAGGAGGTGATCGCGGCGACGGTGACGGCGCCGTGGTCGATCTCGTACGTCGAGCCGTCGGGGGCGGTGACCAGGGTCGGCTTCGACGGGGCGCCGTTGGGGGCGACCGCCGGAGCGTCGGAGGCCGGGAAGGACTCCTTGCCCGCCTCGTCGACCTCGTCGACGTAGTTGCGGACGTCCTGCGCGAACTGCTCCTTGGCGTTGGCCAGGATGATGCGGTCCTGCGGGCGCTTGGGGCCGGCGATCGAGGGGACGACCGTGGAGAGGTCCAGCTCCAGCTTCTCGGAGAAGTCCGGCTCGGCGGCCGGGTCGAGCCAGAGGCCCTGCTCCTTGGCGTACGCCTCGACGAGCGCGACCTGCTGCTCGTCACGGCCGGTCAGGCGCAGGTACTTCAGGGTCTCGTCGTCGATCGGGAAGATGGCGGCCGTGGAGCCGAACTCCGGCGACATGTTGCCGATGGTGGCGCGGTTGGCGAGGCTCGTCGCCGCCACGCCCTCACCGTAGAACTCGACGAACTTGCCGACGACGCCGTGCTTGCGCAGCATCTCGGTGATGGTCAGCACGAGGTCCGTGGCGGTGGTGCCCGGGGTCAGCTCACCGGTCAGCTTGAAGCCGACGACGCGCGGGATGAGCATGGAGACCGGCTGGCCGAGCATCGCGGCCTCGGCCTCGATGCCGCCGACGCCCCAGCCCAGCACGCCGAGGCCGTTGACCATGGTGGTGTGCGAGTCGGTGCCGACGAGGGTGTCGGGGTACGCCTGCCCGTTGCGGACCATGACCGTCCGCGCCAGGTGCTCGATGTTCACCTGGTGGACGATGCCGGTGCCCGGGGGGACGACCTTGAACTCGTCGAACGCGGTCTGGCCCCAGCGCAGGAACTGGTAGCGCTCCTTGTTGCGGCCGTACTCCAGCTCGACGTTCTGCGCGAACGCGTCATGCGTACCGAACTTGTCGGCGATGACGGAGTGGTCGATGACCAGCTCGGCCGGGGCCAGCGGGTTGATCTTCGCCGGGTCGCCGCCGAGCTCCTTGACGGCCTCACGCATGGTGGCCAGGTCCACGACGCAGGGGACGCCGGTGAAGTCCTGCATGATCACGCGGGCCGGCGTGAACTGGATCTCCTGGCTTGGCTGGGCCTGGGAGTCCCAGTTGCCGAGCGCCCGGATGTGGTCGGCGGTGATGTTCGCGCCGTCCTCGGTGCGGAGCAGGTTCTCCAGCAGGACCTTCAGGCTGTAGGGAAGGCGGGCGGAGCCCTCGACCTTGTCCAGCTTGAAGATCTCGTACGACTCGTCGCCCACCTGCAGCGTGCTGCGGGCGTCGAAGCTGTTCGCCGACACGACAGTCTCCTTCATGCATGAATTCGCGCGTACCACCGCACGTTGGCCCATCTGCGACTGCCGTCGCGCGGTGCCGCCACAGATCCTTGCCGATCCGCTAAGGTGTACCTAAGTTAGGTAACCCTTAATGGCGCGGCAGCGGTACGCCTCTCGGCAGATATCTCGATGTCGAGATAACTCTAGTACATCGCCGCGCCGGGGTCATGCCCTGGCGGGTGTGAGAGCGGCCGACCGCGCCCTATCTCCCCCGTCTCCTTACATCTTCCTGTCACATCCGCCCGGCTTCCTCCGTCATCCCTCATGAGGGGCCGCGAGGGCGGGCCGCGACGGAGGAATGCGACCGATGAACGACGAGACGTGGCTGGCGGAGCGGTTCGAGGAGAACCGGGGCCACCTCAGGGCGGTGGCCTACCGGATGCTCGGCTCGCTCAGCGAGGCGGAGGACGCCGTCCAGGAAGCGTGGCTGCGGCTGAGCCGTTCCGGTGCGGACGGGGTCGGGAATCTGGGCGGCTGGCTGACGACGGTCGTCGCGCGGGTGTGCCTCGACCTGCTGCGCTCCCGTAAGGCGCGGCGCGAGGACCCGCTGGAGGCGTATGTGCCGGAGCCGATCGTGAGCCGCGCGGAGGGGCCCGGTCCGGAGCAGGAGGCGCTGCTGGCCGATTCGGTGGGGCTCGCGCTGCTCGTGGTGCTCGAAACGCTGGCGCCGGCCGAGCGGCTCGCGTTCGTGCTGCACGACATGTTCGCCGTGCCGTTCGAGGAGATCGCCCCGATCGTGGACCGGACACCGGCCGCGGCCCGCCAGCTCGCCAGCCGCGCCCGGCGGCGGGTCCAGGGGACCGCCCCGGCGCCGGACCCCGACCTGACCCGGCAGCGGAAGGTGGTCGACGCCTTCCTCGCCGCCTCGCGCCAGGGCGACTTCGAGGGACTCCTCGCGGTCCTCGACCCGGACGTCGTCCTGCGGGCGGACGGCGGCGGTCTCGCGCCGGGCCTGTCGAAGGTGGTGCGCGGCGCGCCGGCCGTCGTGCAGCAGGCGCTGACGTTCTCCCGCTTCGCGCTCGTGGCACGTCCCGCGCTCGTCAACGGGGCGGCGGGCCTGGTCACGCTCCGCGACGGAGAGCCGTTCTCCGTCATGGGCTTCACCGTCGCCGAGGGCCGGATCGCCGAGATCGACATCCTGGCCGATCCGGAGCGGCTGAGCCGGCTCGACCTGGCGCTGCTGGACTGACGACCGGGCGGGCGGGGCGGTCAGGGGGCGGGGGCTGGGCGGGGAGCCGGTCAGCGGCCGGGGACCTGGCGGGGGCCGGGGACCGGGCGGGGGCCGGGGCGAGCGGGCCGGTCAGCGGACTGGGGCCGGGGCGGGCGTCAGCAGCCAGGGGTCGGGACGAGCGGGCCGGTCAGCAGCCGGGGACCGGGCCGCCCTTGGCCAGGGCTCGCAGCGACCGGACCGCGTCCGTCAGCGTCGCGACCGGTATCAGCCGCAGCCCGCCGGCGGTGGCCCGGGCCGTCTCGCACTGGTCCTTCGGTACGAGGAAGACGCCCGCTCCGTCCCGCTTCGCCGCCTGCGTCTTCAGCGCTACGCCGCCGACCGGGCCCACCGTCCCGTCGGCCTCGATGGAGCCCGTACCGGCGATCACCCGGCCGCCGGTCAGATCGCCGCCGCGGCCGTCGCCGTCCAGCTTGTCGACGATGCCGAGGGAGAAGAGCAGTCCGGCGCTCGGCCCGCCCACGTCGGCGAGCCGGAGCCGCACCTTCACCCGGCGCGGGTCCTTCTTGAGGTACCCGAGCGCGGCGGCGGTCGCCGCGTGCTGCGAGCGCGCCATGTCCGCGCGGTTGTGCCGGGCCGTCTCCTCGTCCGACTCCCCGGCCGGGAACACCGCGTCCACGGGCATCACGGCCCGGTCCGTGCGGAACCAGCCGTCGATCACGTCGGCCAGGCGGACATCGGCCCGCGGCGCGGTCGCCATGATCGCCACCATCCGCAGCCGCCCACTGGTCCGGCGCACCGGTGCCCCGCTGACGGAGATGACCTCGGCCCCCTTGTACACACCCAGCACGTCCGTGGTCTGCCCCGGCCGCGCGACCGAGTACGGCAGCGGCGCGAACGCGGCGACGGCGAGCAGCGCGACCATCGGTACGGCCCCGAGCGCCAGGGCGCGGGGACGCGAGACGCGCGGGCGGGGCCCGGAAGCGGGGGCGCCGGTGCGGGGGGCGGCTTCGTCACGGGGGCGGCGAGTGATCACGGGGCCAATGTAGTGGGGCGTTCGGGTACGGTTCCGGGCCGGGCGGGCACGGCACCGGAGCCGGTTGGAGCGCCCCTCAGTACCGCTCAGCGCCCGCCCCTCAGCGCCCCGCCGGCCCGCTCCGCACCACCGTCACGATGTCCTCGTCGTCCTCATCGTCCTCGTCGGAGAGGCCGAGGTGGCGCGCCTCGGCGATCAGGCGTGCGGCGGCTCCCCCTTGAGGCGCTGGTAACCGCGCAGGGCCGTGTGGACGTTCACGCCGAGGGAGGCCACGAGTTCGCGTGCCGCGCGCTGGCCCCCTCGCCTACCGATCCGTCGGCGATGGCGGCACGGCCGCAGGCAACCGGTCGGCCACGACCGCGTAGACGGTGGCGGTCGGGCGCGGCGACCGCCAAAAGGGGGAACGCGGCAACCCCTGCGCGCCGAGAGTCCGTTGCGGCCGGGCCGGAACGCGGGACCCTCGTGGCGCGCCGCCGCACGGCACCCCATTCGCACAGCAATAGAACAACACGTCGTTGTGCGCCCATCTCATATCTGAGATACGGTCGCCCCATGGGAGACGACTACCTCGTACGCATCGGCAGGCTCATCCGTGACGCCCGGCAGCACCGGGGCTGGACACAGACGCAGCTCGCGGAGGCGCTCGGCACCAGCCAGAGTGCGGTCAACCGCATCGAGCGCGGAAACCAGAACATCAGCCTTGAGATGATCGCCCGCATCGGCGAGGCTCTCGACAGCGAAATCGTGTCGCTCGGTTACGCCGGTCCGATGCACCTGCGGGTCGTCGGCGGACGCCGCCTGTCCGGCAGCATCGCCGTGAAAACGAGCAAGAACGCCTGCGTCGCGCTGCTTTGCGCCACGCTCCTGAACGCGGGCCGCACAACTCTGCGCCGGGTGGCCCGTATCGAGGAGGTCTACCGCATCCTCGAAGTGCTCGGCAGCATCGGCGTGCGCACCCGCTGGATCAACGACGGCAACGACCTGGAGATCGTGCCGCCGGCCGAGTTGAGCCTCGACACGATGGATACCGAGGCGGCCCGCCGCACCCGCAGCGTCATCATGTTCCTCGGCCCGCTGCTGCACCGGATGGACCACTTCAAGCTGCCGTACGCGGGCGGTTGCGACCTCGGTACCCGCACGGTGACACCGCACATGACGGCGCTGCGGCACTTCGGCTTGGAGATCACCGCGACCGACGGCATCTACCTCGCGCAGGTCGACCGCAGCGTCTCCCCCAAGCGCGCGATCGTCCTGACCGAGCGCGGCGACACCGTCACCGAGAACGCCCTGCTGGCCGCGGCCCGGCACGACGGCGTGACCGTCATCCGCAACGCCTCCTCCAACTACATGGTCCAGGACCTCTGCTTCTTCCTGGAGGAGTTGGGCGTCAAGGTCGAAGGCGTCGGCACGACGACCCTGACCGTCCACGGCGTCGCGCACATCGACCGCGACGTGGACTTCGCGCCGTCCGAGGACCCGGTGGAGGCGATGAGCCTGCTGGCGGCGGCCGTTGTCACCGAATCGGAACTGACGATCCGCCGGGTGCCGGTGGAGTTCCTGGAGATCGAGCTGGCCGTCCTGGACGAGATGGGGCTGGACCACGAGCGCAGCGCGGAGTATCCGGCCGACAACGGCCGCACCCGGCTGATCGATCTGACGGTCCGCCCCTCCAAGCTCCAGGCCCCCCTGGACAAGATCCACCCGATGCCCTTCCCGGGCCTCAACATCGACAACGTCCCCTTCTTCGCGGCCATCGCGGCCAGCGCCCAGGGCCAGACCCTCATCCACGACTGGGTCTACGACAACCGCGCCATCTACCTCACCGACCTCAACCGCCTCGGCGCGCAGGTCAAACTCCTCGACCCGCACCGGGTCCTGGTAGACGGCCCGACCCGCTGGCGCTCCGCGGAAATGATGTGCCCCCCGGCCCTACGCCCGGCCGTCGTCGTCCTCCTCGCCATGATGGCCGCCGAAGGCACCTCCGTCCTGCGCAACGTCTATGTCATCAACCGGGGTTACGAGGACCTGGCCGAACGACTCAACTCCATCGGCGCGCAGATCGAGATCTTCCGGGACATCTGACCGCGGTGGTGCGTACGCCACCCGCCGGTCCGGCCTGGGCGGTGCCGGCCAAGTCGGTCGGCCCAAGCGGCCCGGTGGGCAGGCCAGTTGGCGATGGTGAAGTGGCTGTCGGACCCTCAGGGGGTTTCCTGTGGGGTGAGGATGACGAATTCGGCGCCGGCGGGGTCGGTGCAGACGGCCAGTCGGCCGACGCCCTCGGCGGTTTCCGGGCCCATTGAGACGGCGCCGCCGTTGGCGGTGACGCGGGCGACCGTCGCGTCGCAGTCGGCGGAGCCGAACACCGGGTGCCAGTAGGGCTTTCCGCCGCCCTCGAACATCTCGGGGGTCTCCATGATGCCGCCGTGCATCCGCTCCGGGGCGCAGCCCGCGGGGGTGACCAGGGTGTAGGTGCCGCCGGCTCCGCCGGGCAGCGGCATGTCCTGGGTGGTCCAGCCGAAGACGCTGCCGTAGAAGGTCTGCGCACCGGCGGAGTCGGTGGTGTAGAGCTCGGTCCAGCCCAGGCTGCCGGGTCCGTCGGCCGCCTCGAAGCCCGCGTATCCGGCGGGCTGCCAGACCGCGAACTGCGCGCCCTGCGGGTCGGTGAGCTGGGCCATCCGGCCCTCGTCGTCGGCCTCGGACGGCGGCGTGCGGACCGAGCCGCCGGCCTGTTCCACCGCCTTGACCGTGGCGTCCGCGTCGCGGGTGTGGAAGTAGATCATCCAGGCGGAGCGGGCGCCCTTCTCCGTCAGCGGTCCCACCCCGCCGACGGCCTTGCCGCCGAGGCGGAAGACGGAGTATCCCCCCTCCTCCGGCCCGCCCATCGGCTCGGCCTGCCAGTCGAAGACCGCTCCGTAGAACGAGGTCGCGACCCCGACATCGGGGGCACCCAGATCGAGCCAGCACGGGGAGCCGGGTACGAAGTCAGTGGTGATCATGGCGATTCCCTCCAGGTCCTGCTGTCCGTGGCGGTAGCGCGACGGCCGTGGGGCGTCGCATGGCGGCCGCGGGCGCGGATCCTCCATGAATTCAGCGTGACACCCGCCACTGACACTCGCCCCTCGGCACGATTCGGCCTCCGCGCCCGGGCTTGCTAGCCTGACGCGCGCCCGTCAAGAAACACGGCGGGCGCGGCGTCCGGCATGGGCGTGTATCGGAAATCAGGCGCGCGCATGGGTATGAGGCCCATACGCGTTTGCGGCCCAGGTGGCCGGTTACTCGGGGGAGAAGTCGACGTGAAGAGTCGTCATGTTCGTGCGGTCGCGGTATGCGGGTTGGTCGTCGTCACCCTGACCGGCGCCCGCCACTCGCACGGCGGCGGCTGCGGCAGCAGCCACAGCAGCTCCAGCAGCAGCACCAGCGGCGGATACGGCAGCTCCGGCAGCACCACGAGCGGAACCACCGGTGGTTCGCCGTCGGCCACCGCGACCACCCAGCCGGAATCCGACATCCGCATCACCGACTGCAAGGTCGACACCGCCGCGGGCACCCTGCGCGCCGAGCTGAGCGTCACCAACGGCAACTCCCAGGGCACCTCGACCTACAACGGCACGGTCCAGTTCACCGACGAGACCGGCCGCACCTTCGGGTCCGCGATGATCAGCTCCGTGCGGGTCACCGCCGGTCAGACCCAGTCCGCCACGGTCACCGGCACGTTCATCAAGAGCCCTGACCAGCAGCCGACTTCGGGCAAGTGCAACCTGGGCACGGTCTTCAAGAGCAACATCTAAAGGCCGCCGCGGACGGCCGCCGCGCGCCGGGGTGCCCCCGCCGGTGCGTATCCGGCGCGCTCACGGCCTCTCCCGGTACAACTCCTTGGCGATGATCGACCGCTGCACCTCCGTGGCCCCCTCGTAGATGCGCGGGGCGCGCACCTCGCGGTAGAGGTGCTCCAGGAGGTGGCCGCGGCGCAGTGCGCGGGCGCCGTGGATCTGGACGGCCGCGTCGACGACGTACTGCGCGGTCTCGGTCGCCAGCAGCTTGGCCATCGCCGAGCGGCTCGCGAGGTCCGGGGCCCCCATGTCGTACGCCGACGCGGCCGCGTACACCAGGAGCCGGGCGGCCTCCACGCGGGTGGCCATCTCGGCCAGTTGATGGCCCACGGACTGGAGATCCTTGAGCGGGCCGCCGAACGCCCTGCGCGCTCCGGCGTGCGCCAGCGCCGCGTCCAGCGCCGCCTGCGCCATGCCGACCGCGAACGCGCCCACGCTCGGCCGGAACAGGTTCAGGGTGCGCATCGCGACGCCGAAGCCGCCGCCCACCTCGCCGAGCACGTCCGCGCCGGTCACCGGCACCCCGTCGCACACCAGCGTCCCGATGGGGTGCGGGCTGAGCATCTCCAGGTGCTCGCCGGTCAGGCCCGGCCGGTCGGCGGGCACCAGGAACGCGGTGATGCCGCGGGCGCCCGGCGCGGGTCCGGTACGGGCGAAGAGGGTGGCGAAGTCGGCCTCGGGGGCGTTGGAGATCCAGCATTTCTCGCCGGTCAGCCGCCATCGGCCGGGGCCGTCGGGCGTGGCGGCCAGGGACAGCGCCGCGGCGTCCGAGCCGGCGCCCGGCTCGCTCAGCGCGAACGACGCGACCGCGCGGCCGGCGGCCACCTCGGGCAGCCACCGCTCGCGCTGCGCGGCCGTCCCGGCCTGGAGCACCGGATAGGCGCCCAGGCCCTGGAGCGCGAGGGCGGTCTCCGCCTCCGTGCACTCACGCGCGAGGGATTCGCGCAACAGGCACAGGTCCAGGGCGCGCAGGGTTCCGTTGGCGGGGAACAGGCGTCCCAGGAGGCCGAGCTCGCCGAGCGCGGCGACCAGCGGCCGGTTGACCCGGCCCACCTCGCCCTTCTCCGCCAGGGGGCGCAGCCGTTCGGCCGCCAGCGCGCGCAGCGCGCCGCACCACTCCTGCTCGTCCGGTCCCAGCGCGAATGCGGTCACGAGGCGGCTCCCTGGTAGCGGTTCCTCTATCGCGGTCTGTTGACTGCCGTCACGAGCACGTTACGCTGGCGACGGATCCGTACGGCAGTCCCCGAGCACTCCCGGCCGGTTTCGCGAAGCCGCCCGCCCGGCGGTTCCCGTACCGGTCCGCACCGTCCCCGTCCCTGTCCCGGCCGCTGGTCGGCCACCCCGGCGCCAGGGGGCGCATCGCCATGGAGCTACGGCCCTCCGCTCACGTCGACACCTTCGCCCGCGACGGGCTGCCGCCGGCCGGTCAGTGGCCGGACCTGACCGACCTGGGTTACCCCGAACGGCTCAACTGCGGTACGGAACTGCTGGACGCCACCATCGGGCGGCTGGGCCCGGACCGCCCCGCCCTACGGGGCCCGGGCGGCGCGGTGTGGACGTACGGGCAGTTGAGTGACCAGGTGGACGCGATCGCGCACGCCCTCACCGGCCGCCTCGGGGTGGTGCCGGGCAACCGCGTCCTGCTGCGCGGCCCCAACACCCCGTGGCTCGCCGCCTGCTGGCTCGCGGTGATGAAGGCCGGCGCGGTCGCGGTGACCGTCCCGGCGGCGCTGCGCCCGGCCGAGCTGGCCACCATCTGCCGGATCGCCCAGGTGCGGCACGCGCTGTGCGATGCCCGGTCGGTGGCGGACCTGGCGCGGGCCGGGGCGGCGGGGCCGGCCCTCACGACGTACGGCGGGGACGGGCCGGACGATCTGACGCGCCTGGCCCGGCCCGGCGGCGCGCCGTATCCGGCGGTGGCGACCTCCGCCGACGATGTGGCGCTGATCGCCTTCACCTCGGGCACCACCGGCCGCCCCAAGGGCTGCATGCATTTTCACCGCGATGTGCTGGCCGTCGCGGACACCTTCTCGGCCCGGGTGCTGCGCCCGCGCCCGGACGACGTGTTCGCCGGCAGTCCGCCGCTGGGTTTCACGTTCGGCCTCGGCGGCCTGGTCGTCTTCCCGCTGCGGGCCGGCGCCTCGGCGCTTCTCAGCGACTGGGAGGGCCCCGGGCGGCTGCTCGCCGACATCGCCGCGCACCGGGTAACGGTGCTGTTCACGGCGCCGACCGTCTACCGCGCGATGCTGCCCGCGCTCGGCGCCCATGACCTGACCTCGCTGCGCCGGTGCGTGTCGGCCGGCGAGAACCTGCCCGCCTCGACCTGGCACTCCTGGCACGAGGCGACCGGACTGCGGATCATCAACGGCATCGGCGCCACCGAACTGCTGCACATCTTCCTCGCCGCCGCCGACGACGCGATCCGGCCCGGTACCACCGGGGTGCCGGTGCCTGGCTTCGAGGCGCGGGTGCTCGGACCGGACGGGACGCCGGTGCCGGACGGCGAGCCGGGGCTGCTGGCCGTCCGCGGGCCGACCGGCTGCCGCTATCTCGCCGACGCCCGGCAGACGGAGTACGTACGCGACGGCTGGAACATCACCGGCGACACCTACGTCCGCGAGCCCGACGGCTACTTCCGCTACGTCGCCCGCGCGGACGACATGATCATCTCGGCCGGTTGCAACATCGCCGGGCCCGAGGTGGAGGAAGCGCTGCTGGGCCACCCGGACGTGGCCGAGGCCGCGGTCGTGGGGCGCGCCGACGCGGACCGCGGACAGGTCGTCGTCGCGCATGTGGTGCTGCGGCCCGGCGTCCCGTCCAGCAAGGACACCGTGGCCGCGCTGCGGGCCTTCACCAAGACCCGTATCGCGCCCTACAAGTGCCCCCGGGAGATCGTCTTCCACGCGGCGCTCCCGCGTACGCCGACCGGCAAACTCCAGCGCTACCGCCTGCGCGAGGGCGCTCTAGAGTGATTCGGTGAGCGACCAACGACCCCAGCGCACCCCCCAGTCCTTGATCGTCACGTTCTACGGCGCTTACGGCCGCGGCGGGCCGGACGACGCGGGCGGCCCGGTGCCGGTCGCCGCCCTGATCCGGCTGCTGGGCGTGCTCGGTGTGGACCCGCCGTCGGTGCGCTCGGCCGTCTCCCGACTCAAGCGCCGCGGTCTGCTCGTCTCCGAGCGCACGGCCCGGGGAGCCGCCGCCTACGGCCTGTCCGACGACGCCCGGCAGCTCCTGGCGGACGGCGACCGGCGGATCTACGGCCGGCCGGCCGCGCGACTGTCCGACGGCTGGGTACTAGCGGTCTTCTCCGTCCCCGAGGAGGAACGGCACAAGCGCCATCTGCTGCGCTCCCGGCTGGCCCGGCTGGGCTTCGGCACCGCGGCCCCCGGTGTGTGGATCGCGCCCGCGCACCTCTACGAGGAGACCCGGCACACCCTCCAGCGGCTCCAACTGGCCTCGTATGTGGATCTGTTCACCGGCACCCACGCGGGTTTCGAACCGACCGCGGCGGCGGTGGCCCGGTGGTGGGACCTGGACGCGCTCGCCGCCCAGCACCGCGCGTTCCTGGCCGAGCAGGAGCCGGTTCTGCGGCGGTGGTCGCGACGGCGCACGGTGCCCCCCGAGGACGCCTACCGCGACTATCTGCTGGCACTGGACGCCTGGCGCCGCCTGCCGTACGCGGATCCCGGTCTGCCCTCTCCCCTCCTGCCGGAGGGCTGGCCGGGCGGCCGCGCGGCGGAGGTCTTCGGCCAACTGCACGGTGAACTGCGGGCGGCTGGCGCCCGTTTCGTGAGCGAGGAGGTATCAGCGGAGCCCTGGCGTGCTCCGGGCTGACACCGGCCGGGCTGATGCCGGCCCCGCCGCTCAGCGCCGGCGCGCCCCCACGCCCACGGCGGCCACCGGTCGCGGCCGGGCCGCGGCGATGACGGAGACCACGTCCTTGAACGAGCCGCACATGCGGGTACCGGCGACCGCGGCGAGTTCGCCGAAGGTGCCGACGCCGTAGGTGACCGCGACCGGTTCCATGCGCGCGGTCACCGCCATCCGCATGTCCCCCACGGTGTCCCCCACATACGCGCTCTCCCAGGCCGCGACCCCCAGCCGGCCGGCCGCCCGCAGCACCATCTCCGGGTGCGGTTTGCCCCTGCGGACCATGTCCTGTCCGATGACCGGACCGACCAGGTCGCGGATGCCCATGACGTCGAGCAGCGCCTCGGCGCTGCGGGTGGACTTGGAGGTGGCCACGGCCAGTTCGACGCCGTGCGCCCGCAGCGCGGAGAGGCCCGCGGTGACGCCGGGGAAGAGCAGTTGCGGGCCCAGGCACAGGACCTCGTAGGCGAACAGTTCCCGATAGCGGGAGATGGCGGCCTGCACGCGGCCGTCGTCCTCCGGTTTGCCCAGCAGCCGGCCGAAGGCGGGGCCGGGGGGCTTGCCGATGGCGGCCGCCGCCTGCCGCGCGGTGACCGAACATCCCTGCTCGGCGGCCACCTTGACCAGCAGTTTGCTGATGGCGGGGAGGGTGTTGGCGAGCGTGCCGTCGAGGTCGAAGACGGCGGCTTTGATCGTCTCGCCGCCGGCGCCCCGCACGCCTCTCACAGGACGTTCGCCGACTTCCGCTGATACGCGCATGGCTGGAGACCTTTCCGGATTCCGATGGATGCAGTGGCTCGGGTGACGTGTGCTGGCTCGGCTCGTTCGGGCGGCCTGCGGTCGACGACAGGGGAGGCAGAGGCGGTCTCGCCATGGCGCACCGCTGTCCAAGGGCGGTACGCGACCGTCGTGGCGGTGGTGCGGGAAGAGGAAGCGTCCCGTTTACCGCCTTCGCAGATTTAAAAACCGCCTGCGCTGTTTGTCAATGTGCGCCCGCCACACTCTGACGGGTCGACATCGCGTCCTTTACGGGCGAGACTGGAGCGGAACCGGAACCGGCGGGTCGCCGAAGCCCGGACGACCGCCGACCGACGCCTTCACGTCAGAGCGAGGTAGTTCCGGCCATTCGCCCCGAGCATATCGAACCGCATGGTTGGTTTTCTATGTAGACTGCATTGAGCTCGCAGCCGTACTAGAGACGGGACGGACACCGTGCCCACGCAGCATCGCGCCATCCAGAGCCGCCAGGCGCTCATCCGCTCGGCCGCCGAGACCTTCCTGGAGAAGGGGGTCCCCGCCTCGGGCATGGTCGAGATCAGCAGGCGCGCCCGCCTGAGCAAGGGGGCGCTCTACTTCCACTTCACGTCCAAGGACGACCTCACCCTCGCGGTGCGCGATGCCGCCCTCGCCACGCTGCAGGAGATCGAGGACGGCCTCGTCCGCTCCCCGCAGCCGCTGGCCACCGCCGTCCGCGACTTCGCCGTCGAGCTCTTCGGCCGGGTGCGCACCGACGCAGTCCTGCGCGCCGGACTGCGGCTGCGGCCCGAGACCGCGCCGGGGCTGGAAATCCACGCGCTGGAACAGCGCTGGTACGCCCTGTTCCTCGACAAGGCCGTGACCTGCCGGCCCGGCGAGCCGATCGGGGCGGGCGACCCGGCCGGACCGACCGGCCCGCGGGCCTCCGACAGCGAACCGCGGCGCGCCGCCCAGCTCTTGACCTCGATCGTGGTGGGTCTGCTGCATCTGGGCGGCGAGGACCGCACGTGGTGGGAGGAGGACGCCGTCGCCGGTCTGTGGGGGCTGCTCCAGGGCCCGCCGGAGCGCGTGGCGGCCGCGGGCGTCCCGGCGCCCGACCGCATCCCGGCGGGCTGACGGGGCGTCCGGCCGACCGGACACGCCCGCCCACGCCTCAGGGCGCCCCGCGCCCCGGCCGTCGCCCGGCCGCCGTCCCCTCGGCCGGACGCCCCGCGCGGGCACCGCACCCCCCTCCCACCGCCCGGCGCCGGACCCCGCGTCACAACTCCACGAGTACGGACCCGACATGGCGCCCCCGCGTGAGCTCGCACAGGGCCCGCGGCGCCTGTTCGATGCCCCGCAGCAGGGTGTGCGGGAAGACGAGGGAGCCGTCCCGCAGGCCCTGTCCGAATTCCTGCGTCCACTCCTGAGGGAGGTCCGGGTGAGCGTGCAGCCCGAAGCCGCGCAACGCCACCCGGCGGGTGATGATCAGCCCCGCGTCCAGCTCCACCGGCGAGGAGGCGCCGCCGTCCCCGCCCAACTGACTGGAGAGCGCGCCCACCAGCGCGAAGCGCGCGTCGGGCCGGGCCGCCTGGAGCGCGGCGGCCAACTGCTCCCCGGCCACGGTGTCCAGCAGGACGTCGATGCCGTCCGGGGCCGCGCGGCGGAGCTGGTCCGCGATCGGCCCCGCGCCGCGCACGACGGTGTCGTCGTAGCCCAACTCCGCGCGCAGCCGGACCGCTTTACGCTCCGAGCCGGTGCTGCCGACGATCCGGCCGGCGCCCAGCCGCCGCGCGATCTGGCCCGCCATGCTGCCCACACCGCCCGCCGCGCCGGTGACGAACACGGTGTCGCCCGGGCGGACCGGCGCGGCCCGGCGCAGGGCGCCCCAGGCGGTCGGGCCCTGCGAGAGGTGCGCGGCGAGCAGCGGCAGGGCGTCGGGTTCGATGCGGCGCACCCGCGCGGTGTCGACCACCGCGAACTCCCGCCATCCGTACGGGTGATGGACGAGATCGCCCGGGGCGAAGCCGCCACCGGACGCCGCGACGACCTCGCCGACCGCGGATCCCCACAGCGCCTGACCGACCACGAACGAGGGCATCGGCAGGCGGAGTCCGGTCATCTGCGTCCGCATCGCCGCGGTCACCGCCATGACGCGGGTGCGCACCAGGACCTGTCCGTCGCGCGGCTGGGGCACCGGCACCTCGGCGACCGCGAAGTGATCGAGCGTCAGGTCGCGCTCGACGGGTGCGGCGAGCCGGATCTCCCGGTGCGTGGCGGGTAGGTGTGTGGCGGACATCGGACGGCTCCCAGCGCTCTCGGTGGCGCGGCCCCGCACCGCGCCGTCGCGTTGTTTCGCGATTCAATACCGCATGGTTGGCTTCTTTATGATGCGCAAATAGACTGCGCGGCCACGGGCGGCGGGTCGCACCCAGGCACTACAACTCCAAGAGAGCATACGGAGGATGATCGGTGGTCAAGCAGGAACGCGCGGTGCGCACCCGACGCGCCGTCCTCGAAGCGGCGGCCCACGTCATCGGCACACGCGGGTACCAGGCCGCCACGATGGCCGAGATCATCCAGCGGGCGGGGGTCACCAAGGGGGCGGTGTATTTCCACTTCACCTCCAAGGACGCCCTGGCCCGCGCGGTCATCATGGAGCAGACCGATCCGTTTCTGCCGCAGGTGAGCGACTCCCGCCTCCAGGACGCCATCGACTTCACCCACCAGGTGGCGCTCGCGCTGCGCAGCGATCCGTTATTGCAGGCCGGCACCCGGATCGCGGTGGAGACGACGTTCAGCGAGGACCCGCTGGTGCCCTACCGGGCCTGGACCGACATCATCACCAAGATGTTCACCGAGGCGCGCGACAACGGTGAGCTGCTGCCCGCCGTCGCGCCCGAGCGGGCCGCCGAGTTCTTCGTGGCCGCGTATATGGGCGTGCAGTTGTTCTCCCGGGCCGCGACCAACCGCGCCGACCTGCCCGAGCGCGTCACCGCGCTGTGGAAGCACACGTTGCCGGGGCTGGCGTCACCCGGCGCCCTGAGCCATCTCGATCCGCACGGCCGCTCCGTGAAGATGAGCGCCTGACGCCCGTAAACCCTCCGCGTCCTGGACAGGAAGGGGCCCACTCGGCACTAGAAAACAAACCACATGGTCCGTATCTTGGGGGGCCCTGTCCGCCGAGGCTCCGTTTCCCGACAGGCGCCCGGAGCCGCCCACCAGAAAGGGAATCCCCCATGGCAAGCGCCACCCTCACGTCGTACGCGCGCGATCGGCGCGACGGCACGGCAGACTGTTCCGCCGCTGAAAACCGACCACCGGCGCTCACCAGGACCGTCCCCCGCGAGTATGTTCACCGCACCGCGGTCTGCGAGGTGTTCCTCACCGGCTGGCGGCGCCGGGGCACCGGCGGCTGGGTGGTCAGCGCCCAGTGGCCGCGGGCGCACAGCTTCTACGGCCCGGTGGGCGGGCTGCACGATCCGATGCTGCTGATAGAGACCATGCGGCAGGCCGGCATATTACTGAGCCACGTCGGCCACGGCGTACCGCTGGACCACCCGATCATCTGGCAGAACGTCAGCTACGACCTGGCCCCGCGGGCGCTGCGGGTGACGGACGCGCCCGCCGAGGTGACGCTGTGCGTCACCGACCGCGACGTGGTGCGGCGCGGGAAGCGGCTGACCGGCGCCCGCCAGGAATTCCGCGTCCTGTGCGACGGCGCCGAACTGGCCACCGCGAGCCTGGACTTCTCCTGTCACAGCCCGGCCGTCTACCGGCGGCTGCGCGGCGAGTACAGCGATCTGGCGCTCGCCAACGCCCGGCGGCTGCCCGTGCCCGAGGGCGTCCCCGCGCAGGTGGTCGCCCGGGAGCGGGCCCGCGATGTGGTGCTCGCCCCCACCGACCGCGCCGACCGCTGGCAACTGCGCGTGGACACCTCGCACCCCGTGCTCTTCGACCACCCCGTGGACCACGCCCCCGGCATGCTGATGGTCGAGGCCGCCCGGCAGGCCGCCCAGGCGGCGACGCCCGGCTTCACGCTTCCCGTCACGATGGAGTGCGCCTTCGAGCGGTACGCGGAGATGGACGCCCCCTGCTGGGTGCAGGCGCGGACCACCCGGCGCGACGACGACGGCCGGCGGCACGTCGAGGTCGGCATCGTGCAGCACAGTCGGCCGGTGGTGACCGCCCGGATCACCACCGCACCGGCTCCCTGACGGCTCCCTGACCGTCGCCCCGAAACGGCCCCGCCCCGCTGCTCGATGCCTCCCCGTCAGCGCAGCGTGAGGCGGGGCTTCGGCGCGTCGGTGCGTCCGGTGGGCGGCGTGCGGCTGCCCGCCCGGTAAGGCGCCGGCCAGGGGGCGCCGGGGCCGGCGTAGCCCTGTTCCGCGGCGGCGTGCAGCGTCCAGTGCGGGTCGTACAGATGGGGCCGGGCCAGCGCGCACAGGTCGGCGCGCCCGGCCAGTACGAGCGAGTTGACGTCGTCCCAGGAGGACAGGGCGCCGACCGCGATGACGGGCACGCCGAGGGTGTTGCGGATGCGGTCGGCGAACGGTGTCTGGTAGGAGCGGCCGTAGTCGGGGCGTTCGTCGGGGACGACCTGCCCGGTGGAGACGTCGAGGGCGTCGGCGCCGTGGGCGGCGAAGGCCGCCGCGATCTGCACCGCGTCGTCGGCGGTGGTGCCGCCGTCGGACCAGTCCGTCGCGGAGATGCGGACCGTCATGGGGCGTCCGGCCGGCCAGACGGCGCGGACCGCGTCGAAGACCTCCAGCGGGAAGCGCAGCCGGCCGGCGAGGTCGCCGCCGTAGGCGTCGGTGCGGTGGTTGGTGAGGGGGGAGAGGAAGCCGGAGAGGAGGTAGCCGTGCGCGCAGTGGAGTTCGAGGAGGTCGAATCCGGCGCGGGCGGCGGCCTCGGCGGAGCGTACGAACTCCTCGCGTATCGCGGCCATTTCCGGTGCGGTCAGGGCGCGGGGGACCTGGTTGACACCCGGCCGGTAGGGCAGCGCGGAGGCGGCCACGAGGGGCCAGTTGCCGTCCGGCAGCGGCTGGTCGATGCCTTCCCACATCAGCCGGGTGGAGCCCTTGCGGCCGGAATGGCCGAGCTGCACGCCGATGGCGGTGCCGGGCGCGTGGTGGTGCACGAAGTCGGTGACCCGGCGCCAGGCCGCCTCGTGGCCCGGCCGGTACAGGCCCGTGCAGCCGGGGGTGATCCGCCCCTGCGGGCTGACGCAGACCATCTCCGTCATCACCAGTCCGGCGCCGCCCAGCGCGCGGGCCCCGAGGTGGACGAGGTGGAAGTCGCCGGGCGTGCCGTCGTTGTCGGCGGCGGAGTACATGTCCATGGGGGAGACCACGACGCGGTTGCGCAGCGTCAGGTCCCGCAGGGTGAAGGGGGTGAACATCGGCGGGGTGCCGGCGGGGATGCCCGCTTCCGCGGTGACCGCGTCGGCGAAGCGGGCGTCGCGCAGCCGCAGGTTGTCGTGGGTGACGCGGCGGCTGCGGGTGAGGAGGTTGAAGGCGAACTGGTGCGGCGGCTGTCCGGCGTACGTCGCCAGGTCCTCGAACCAGGCGAGGCTGGCGCGGGCGGCCCGCTGGGTGGAGGCGACGACGGGGCGGCGCTCGGCCTCGTAGGCGGCGAGCGCGTCGGGCACGGTGGTGTGCTCCTCCAGGCACGCGGCGAGGGCCAGGGCGTCCTCGACGGCGAGTTTGGTGCCGGAGCCGATGGAGAAGTGGGCGGTGTGCGCGGCGTCGCCGAGCAGCACGATCCGGCCGTGCGACCAGCGGTCGTTGACGACGGTACGGAACGCGGTCCAGCTTGAGCGGTTGGAGCGCAGCGGCCGGCCGCCGAGCGCGCCGGCGAACAGCGCGGCGCACCATTTCGCCGACTCCTCCTCACCGCACCGGCCCAGGCCGGCGGCCCGCCAGACCTCTTCGCGCATCTCGACGATCACGGTGCTGGCGGCCGTGGGGGCGGGGGCGGGGGCATCGGCGCGAGCCTCCGTGTCGCCGCGGTGGTCGGGTGCCGGGCGGGCATAGGGGTAGCCGTGGAGCTGGGCGAGGCCGTGGCCGGTCTCGGCGACCTCGAACCGGAACGCGTCGAAGGCGAAGTCGGCGGACAGCCAGATGTAGCGGCAGCGGTGAGTGGTCACCTGGGGGCGGAAGACGTCGGCGTGCGCGGCGCGGGTGGCGCTGTGCACGCCGTCGGCGGCGATCACCAGATCGTGTTCGCGGGCGAGTTCGGCGGCGGGCGGCGCCGGCGTACGGAAGAGCAGCCGTACGCCCAGGGAGCGGCAGCGCTCGTGCAGGACGGCCAGCAGCCGGCGGCGGCCGAGCGCGGCGAAGCCGTGGCCGCCGGAGGTCAGGGTGCGGCCGCGGTGCACGATGTCGATGTCGTCCCAGCGGACGAACTCCTGTCGCAGCGCACGGTAGACGACCGGGTCGGCGTGCTCGATGCCGCCGAGCGTCTCGTCGGAGAGCACGACGCCGAAACCGAAGGTGTCGTCGGGGGCGTTGCGCTCCCAGACGGTGATGTCGCGGGCCGGGTCGAGCCGTTTGAGCAGGGCCGCGGCGTAGAGCCCGCCGGGCCCGCCCCCCACGATGGCGATCTTCCGCGCCGCGCCACCGCCCGCCGTCGTGCCCTCGCCGCCCGGGGCGGGCACCGCTACCTGCCCTGCCACTTGGGGGCCCGCTTCTCGGTGAAGGCGGCGTGGAACTCGGCGTAGTCGGCGCTGTTCATCAGCAGCGCCTGGGTGGCCGCGTCCATCTCCACGGAGGCGGCCAGCGGCATGTCGAGCTCGGCGGTGAGCAGCGCCTTGGTCTGGGCGAGGGCGAGCGCGGGCCCTTCGGCGAGGCGGCGGGCGAGCGCCGCGGCCGCCTCGTCGGCGCGCCCCTCCTCGGCCAACTCGCTGATCAGTCCGAGCCGTTCGGCCTCGGGGGCGCGTACGGCGTCGCCGAGCATCAGCAGCCGGGTGGCGTGGCCCAGGCCGATGACGCGCGGCAGGAGGTAGGCCGCGCCCATGTCGCCGCCGGACAGGCCGACCTTGGTGAAGAGGAAGGCGAAGCGGGCGGAGGGGTCGGCGACGCGGAAGTCGGCGGCGAGCGCCAGCACCGCGCCGGCGCCGGCCGCGACGCCGTGCACCGCGGCGATCACCGGGAAGGGGCATTCCCGCAGCGCCCGGACGACCTGCCCGGTCATCCGGTTGAAGTCCAGAAGTTGCGCGGTGTCCATCGCCAGCGTCGCCCCGATGATCTCGTCGACGTCACCGCCGGAGCAGAAGCCGCGGCCCTGACCGCCGAGGACGAGGGCGCGTACGGAACGCTCCCGGGACAGCTCCGCGAGCAGGTCGCGGAGGTCGGCGTACGCCTCGAAGGTCAGCGCGTTGAGTTTCTCCGGGCGCGCGAGGGTGACGGTGGCGACGCCGTCGTCCGTGGTGACGCGCAGATGCTGCCATGCGCCGGTACTGCGAGCGGATCCTGCGAACGGGCTCATCGGGCTGCCTGCCCCCTTCGGCGGACGGCGGTTGCCTGCGGTGCTTCGCTGCGTGGTGCGCTGTACCTGTGCCTGTGCCTGGCCGTCGTTCGAAGTTATCACCGTTTGGTGACCGCCGTCATGAGGGCGCTATATGCTCACGCCTTCCGGGTCCCGGGAGCCGCCCCCGCGGCCGCCGGCTCCCCGGCGACCTCGTCCGCCACCGTCCGCGCCGCCGCGCCGAGGCGCGAGTGGCGCCGCCCGTAGAGCGCGTAGACCAACGCGCCGACGACCAGGAACGCGGCGAACTGGAGCCACGTCGCCAGGCCGGTGCCGTAGATCAGGTAGCCGCAGAAGGCGATGCCGAGCACCGGGCTGAGCGGGAAGAGCGGGACGCGGAAGCGGCGCGGCAGGTCGGGGCGGGTGCGGCGGAGCACCATCACGCTGACGTTGACGACCGCCATGACCGCCAGCGTCCCGATGGTCGTCAGGTTCATCACCACGTCGAGGGGGACGACCGCGGCGGGGACCGCGAAGACGGCGGCGACGATCCAGGTGTTGGCGACAGGGGTGGCGGTCCGGGGCGAGATGCGCTCGAAGATCCGCGGGATCAGGCCGTCGCGGGACATCGACATCAGGATGCGGGTCTGGCCGTACATCACGGCGACGACGACGGAGGCGATGGCGACCACCGCGCCGAAGACGATCACACCCCCGCCGAAGGCCGAGCCGGTGACCCGGTTGACGATCAGGGACAGCGCGGCCGGCTGGTCGGCGACCTGGTCGGAGGAGAGCGCGCCGATGGCGGCGACGGCGACCAGGCAGTACAGGACGGTGACCACGCCGATGCAGATCATGATCGCCATGGGGACGTCGCGCCGCGGGTTCTTGACCTCCTCACCGGCCGTGGTGATCGCGTCGAACCCGATGTAGGAGAAGAACGCGAGCGAGGCACCGGAGGTGACGCCGGCGACGCTCTGCGGCGCGAACGGCGAGAGGTTTCCGTCGCGGAAGGCGGTGAAGGCGATGGCGCAGAAGAGGATCAGCACCGCGATCTTGAGCACGGCCATCGCGGCGGTCGCCCGGGCACTCTCCCGGATCCCGCGCACGAGCAGCAGCGCGGCGAGGAGCATCACGAGGACGGCCGGGATGTTGACGATGCCGCCCTCGTCGGGCGGGCTCGACAGCGCCGCGGGCAGTTCCCAGCCGAGAAGGCCGCCCAGCAGCTCGTTGAGGTACTGGCCCCAGCCGACGGCGACGGCCGAGGCGGAGACGCCGTATTCGAGGAGGAGGCACCAGCCGACGAGGAAGGCGGTGCGCTCGCCGAGGGTGGCGTAGGCGTAGGAGTAGGAGCTGCCGGAGACCGGTATCGCGCCGCCCAGTTCGGCGAAGGAGAAGGCGGTGAAGACGCAGGTGGCGGCGGCGAGCACGAAGGAGACGATGACGGCCGGGCCGGCTTCGGCGACGGTGTCGGAGAGGCCGACGAAGATGCCGGTGCCGACGATGGCGCCGATGCCGAAGCACACGAGCTGGAAGAGCCCCATGCTGCGCTTGAGGCCGTTGCCTTCGAGGTCCGCGCCGGATTCGGCGACGAGGAGGTCGGGGGACTTCACGCGCAGTCCGGACGGACCTGCGGGAGGTGCGGCGCGCAGCGCCTCCGTGGGGCGGTGGCGGGCGACGGGCGGGCGCATGCGGTGCTTCTCATCTCTGGTGGTGCGGTGCGCGCGGCGGGGGTGGGCCACACACAGCCGGGGCCGGACCGGTGGGTCCGACCCCGTGAGGCGGCTCGATGGTAGCCGCTTTGACCGCATGATCGCCCATTTGGGCGTATGGCTATGCGGTGGCGGGCTGCGCGGTGCGCGCGGGGCTGCCCGGTGCCGGCGGGCTTTTGCGGTGCCGGCGGGGCGTCGTGGTGTCCGCGCCGGGGCGCCGCGCCGGGGCCGGAGCGCGCCCGGGCCGCTTGACCTCAGCCCGCCATCGTCGCGACCAGCACCGCCTTGATCGTGTGCATCCGGTTCTCCGCCTCGTCGAAGACCACGGAATGCGCGGACTCGAAGACCTCGTCGGTGACCTCCAGCGACGACAGGCCGTGCCGCTCGTGGATCTCCCGGCCGATCGCCGTGCCCAGGTCGTGGTAGGCGGGCAGGCAGTGCAGGAACCTCACGTCCGGCTTCCCGGTGGCGCGCAGCACGTCCATCGTCACGGCGTACGGCGCGAGCAGCGCGATCCGCTCGTCCCAGACCTCCTTGGGTTCACCCATCGAGACCCAGACGTCGGTGGTGACGAAATCCGCGCCGCGCACCCCCTCGGCGACGTCCTCGGTCAGCGTGACGCGTGCGCCGCTCTTGTCGGCGAGCGCCCGTGCCTGGGCGACGACCGACTCGTCGGGCCACAGCTCGCGCGGCGCCACGATGCGTACATCCATGCCGAGCAGCGCACCGGTGACGAGGTAGGAGTTGCCCATGTTGTTGCGGGCGTCACCGAGGTAGGCGAAGGCCGTCTCCTCCAGGGCGCGGCCCGCTCCGTGCTCCACCATGGTCAGCACATCGGCGAGCATCTGGGTCGGGTGCCAGTCATCGGTCAGCCCGTTGAAGACGGGCACACCGGCGTGCGCGGCCAGCTCTTCCACATCCGACTGACTGCTGCCGCGGAACTCGATGCCGTCGAACATCCGGCCGAGCACCCGGGCGGTGTCCTTGACCGACTCCTTGTGCCCGATCTGAGAGCCCGAGGGGTCGAGGTAGGTGGTCGAGGCACCCTGGTCGGCGGCCGCGACCTCGAAGGAGCAGCGGGTGCGGGTCGAGGTCTTCTCGAAGATCAGGGCGATGTTCTTGCCCTTCAGCCGGGCGACCTCGGTTCCTGCGCGCTTGGCGGCCTTCAGCTCGGCCGCCAGGTCGATGAGTCGGCGGAATTCCTCGGCGCTGAAGTCCAGCTCCTTGAGGAAGTGGCGGCCCGTGAGGTCTATCGCCATGGTGGGCTCCTGATTCGCGGCTATCGGAAACGTACTCGAACCCTGGAAGCATATACGAGCTGACGCATTCCTATACGGATACCTGCCCGCCTCCCCTTCCTCACACTCCACTCCCTCCTCTCCCCCTCCCCCTTCCTCACTCCGCTCCAGGTACCGCGTCCCGCACCACCGGACAGCTCATACAGCGCGGCCCGCCGCGTCCCCGTCCCAGCTCACTCCCGGGAATCGTGATCACCTCGATGCCACGCTTCCGCAGGAACGTATTCGTCGTCACATTTCGCTCGTACGCCACGACCACGCCCGGCTCCACAGCCAGGACGTTGCACCCGTCGTCCCACTGCTCCCGCTCCGCCGAGTGCACGTCCTGCGTCGCGGTGAGCACACGGATCTCATCCAGCCCCAGCGCGGCCGCTATGGCCCGGTGCATGTGCTCCGGCGGATGGTCGGTGACCTTGAGATCCTGAACCCCCGACCCCGGCTCGATGGTGTACGAGCGGACCATGCCGAGCCCCGCGTACTGCGTGAAGGTGTCCCCGTCGATCATGGTCATGACGGTGTCCAGGTGCATGAAGGCCCGTCGTTTCGGCATGTCCAGCGCCACGATGCTCCGCGCGGAACCCGCCGCGAACAGCCCGCGCGCCAGCAGCTCCACGGCCTGCGGAGTGGTGCGCTCACTCATCCCGATGAGCACCGCCCCACTGCCCAGTACGAGGACATCGCCGCCCTCGATGGTCGAGGGAAAGTCCGCCTGCCCCTCGGACCAGACGTGGAAGCTCTCGCTGCGGAACAACGGGTGGTGCCGGTAGATCGCCTCGTAGTGCACGGTCTCGCGCTGCCGGGCGGGCCAGCGCATGGAGTTGATCGACACCCCGTCGTAGATCCAGGCGGAGGTGTCGCGGGTGAAGAGGTGGTTGGGCAGCGGTCCCAGCAGGAAGTCGTCCAGATCCATGACGTGGAAGCGGACGGAGGTGGGCTCGGGGTTGCGTTCGAGGAACTCGCGCTTGGTCATGCCGCCGACCAGCGCCTCGACAAGCTCGGGTACGGGCAGCTCCTCGAAGGCGGCCCGCAGGTGGTCCGTGGCCAGGGGGCCGTATTCCTTCTCGTCGAAGACCCGGTCCAGGATCAGCGTCCGGGCTTCCGGCACCTGCAGGCTCTCGGCCAGCAGATCACCGAAGAGGTGCACCTCCACACCACGGTCGCGCAGCACGTCCGCGAACCCGTCGTGCTCCGCGCGGGCCCGCCGCACCCACAGCACGTCATCGAAGAGCAACGCGTCCTTGTTGGTGGGCGTGAGCCGTTTCAGCTCCAGATCCGGGCGATGCAGGATGACCCGGCGCAGGCGCCCGGCCTCGGAGTCGACATGGAATCCCATCTCCCCATCTTGGCCGCTCCCGCCCCCCGACGAACGTCCTCACCCGATGTGGAGGAACATCGGCGGGATATCGGGGCGGGAAAGCGAGCCTAGTGGCCCAGACGGCCTCCCCGCAGGCACGAGGATCCCGGGGCCGGCTCACCCGTGACCGCAGATGATCCGCCAGGAACTCACCACCCCGGCCACCCCGGCATGCGAGGCCCGCTCCCACGAGCCCCGACCACCCCCACGAGCCGACCACCCTCCTGCCGCATCACCGCCCGCACCGGTCTCCCCACCCTGCCCGCACCCCTGTCGGCGGCCAGATCCAGCCACCACGCGACCCCCACCAAGACCGACGCCTCGCGTCGGGTGGCGTCGCCGAGCCGGGTGGGGGTGGGGCTGGCGGGAGGGAACCAGCGAGTGCGGGCCGGTGGGTACGGGCCGACGGGTGCGGCTCGTTGGCGTACTACCCGAGCGCCGGACCCTGCGCCTCGCCACCGGCTCCGCCCCGGCCCCGACGGACCAGGGCGATCGGATCGGCCTCCAACAGCAGGGCTGCTGCCGGGACCGCTTCCCCTCCGCGTTAGCTGAGCTGTGACTGCACCTGCGACGAGATCAGCTCCAGGTGGTCCAGGTCATCGAGGTCGAGCATCTGCAGATAGACGCGGGACGAGCCGAGGGCCGCGTACCGCCCGATCTTGTCCACGACCTCGGCGGGCGAGCCCGCGAGACCGTTGACCTTCAGCTCTTCCACTTCCCGCCCTATGGCCGCGGCCCGCCGCGCCACCTCGGCGTCGTCCTTGCCGACACAGGCCACGAGGGCGTTGGAGTACACCAGGTCGTCACCCTTGCGCCCGGCGGCTTCGGCGGCCGCCCGTACCCTGCCGAACTGGCGCTCACTGTCTTCGAGCGAGGCGAAGGGGATGTTGAACTCGTCGGCGTACTGTGCCGCCAGGCGCGGTGTACGTGTCGCGCCGTGTCCGCCGATCAGTACCGGAACCTTGCGCTGTGCCGGCTTGGGCAGCGCGGGCGAATTCTCCAGCCGATAGTAGGTGCCGTCGTAACTGAACTCCTTTCCCGGCTCGGTGGCCCAGAGGCCGGTGACGATCGCTAGCTGCTCTTCCAGCCGCGCGAACTTCTGCTTGGGGAAGGGAATGCCGTATGCCTTGTGCTCGTCCTCGAACCAGCCCGCGCCCAGTCCCAGCTCGACCCGGCCGCCGGACATCTGGTCGACCTGCGCCACCTGGATGGCCAGCACACCCGGGAGGCGGAAGGTGCCCGCCGTCATGAGGGTGCCGAGGCGGATGCGCTTGGTCTCGCGTGCCAGGCCGGCGAGCGTGATCCAGGCGTCTGTGGGGCCGGGCAACCCGTCGGCATGACCCATGGGCAGGTAGTGGTCGGACCGGAAGAATGCGTCAAAGCCGAGGTCGTCGGCGGCCTTTGCGACCGTGAGAAGCGTCTCGTAGGTGGCCCCCTGCTGAGGCTCCGTGAAGATTCGTAGATCCATACCTCCATCCTGCACTCTCGACGGCGGACGAACCGTCAGCGCGGGGCGGGGCACCGGGTGTCGGGTATCGCTGGTCTCTTACGCGCCGGCCGGCCGGCGGAAGAGACGGTGGGAGACGGTGAGGGCAGATTTCAGCGAGCCCGGTCAGGCGGGGTCCCGGTCGCGCACCTCCAACTTTTCGAGCATTCCTGTCACGCGGTCTCTCGATTCGTCGGCCGTGTCCATGGCCTCGACGCAAGTCCAGTACATCCCCTCCTCGTCAGCCGAGCACACGACGCTCACCAGCGCCTCGCACACTTCTCGCAGCAGTCGGCACAGGCCGGTTAAAGCGGCCTTGACGTCGCGCACTTCGGACAGTTGAGCCGCCCGCAGCCCACCGGTTGCCGGCGCCGAGCACAGCAGTCCCCCGCTGAACCGCCCGCCCGCGTCGCCCAACCCCCGCGCCCGGGACCGCACTTCGTATGGCCCGAATATCGCGAGGTGGCTCCCGATCGCCTCTGCCAAGGCTTGCGCCTGCCAAGCCTCGACGACCACGTCCTGCACCGTGCTCGCCTGGGCCAGGCCGCGCCGACTGGCCGCGATGATCCGCACCGCGTCCATCCGCGCCCCCTCCTTCCACCTCACTCACCGTCACCCTGCACTCTCTTCACTACCCAGAGTGAACTGTGACAGCCCAAAAGGCCAGGGGAATTCGCAAATCTGTGGACAAGTTTGGCGCTGTGAAAAGATCCATGACTCCGGAGAGTTACGGAGAGGCCGTCGGCACCCGCTTCACCCTCTCGGGTCACTTCCACCCCATGCGGCGCAGAGCCCACCAAGCGCCCTCGCGCTGCGTACGTCTCGCCCTTCCCCCGCCACGGGGAACGGGAGAAGGGCGAGAGGAGAAGGACGAAAGGGGAAGGGAGCACGGAGCGAGGAGCGGGAGGAGACCACCTGTTCCGCTCTCCTTCCCTACTCCCCGATCCCCCGAGGCCGCCGCTCCGCCTCATCCGCCCGGTCCGCCCGGTCCGACCGCTCCGCCTCATCCGCCCGGTCCGACCGTGCCTGCCGCACCGCCGGAAAGCGCGACTCGTTCCGCTCGATCTTCGCGGCGAGCGCGGTCAGGACGTCGATCCCCAGCGTCTCGCAGAACTGGAGCAGATACGCGAGCACATCCGCGACCTCGTCCTCGACCCGGCCGGCCCGCTTCGGGTCGGACATCACCTTCGCCGACTCCTCCGGCGTCAACCACTGGAAGATCTCGACGAGTTCGGCGGCCTCGACGCTGAGCGCCGCGGCCAGGTTCTTGGGAGTGTGGTACTGCTGCCAGTCCCTGGCCGCGGCGAATTCGGCCAGTCGCCGCTGCAGGGCATGAAGATCCTCGCTCATACCCCTAGGTGTAGCACCTGCACGCCGGGCAGCCCCTCGGCGACCGCCGGGTCCTGCACCGTCCCCAGCAGCCGGACGTGCCCGCGCTCGGCCATCCGTACGGCCAGCGACACCAGTTCGCGCGCCTGCCTGCGGTCCATGCAGCGGTCCATGCCGTCCGCCATGACCGTGAGCTGCTGCAGGGCCGACGGGATCTCCCCCACCGGGTCCATGGCCAGCACCCCGGGCCCGGTGAGCAGCACCAGCGCCAGCGCGAGAAAGCGCAGCTCACCGTCGCCGAGCTGTTCGACGGGCATCGCCCCCAGAGGCCCTCGGTCGACCACAGCCTGGACGCCGTACGCCCGACGTGCCCCCACCGCCGGCCATGCCACGCCGGCGCCCGGAGCGACCCGGACACCACTCGTCACGGCGTGCCCGGCACCTGCCACCGGCGAGCCGACGCCCGACGAGGCCCCCGAAGCACCCGGCCGACCACTCGGCCGCGCCCCAACCCCAACCCCGGCTCCGGCTCCGGCTCCGGCTCCGGCTCCGGCTCCGGCTCCGGCTGTCACGACATCCCCCACGCCCCCGTCCTCCGGGGAACCCGCCTGCCGCGGGATGGCGCGCAGCCCCTCGACCGGGCCGTTGTACGCGTCCCGGACGGCCGCGACCAGCACGGCATGGCGTCGCGCGCACTCGCGGCTGGTGCGCTCCAGCACCATGGGCAGGTTGTCGCAGGACGACCGCAGCCGCCCCTCGTCCACTTCGCCGTCGAGGTCGCGCCCCCAGCCGCCGGCCGCCCCACCGCTCCGCCCGCCCGCGCGCCCCCGCCCGGAATCCCCCGCCCCTGACGGCGGTCCACCCTGCCCTGCCCGGGCGCCGCCACGCCCTCCGCTTCTCCCGGCAGTCCCACGCGCCCCACCGCCCGCACCCTCCCGACCTCGCGCGGAGCCCCCACCCCCGCCGTCTCCGCCCGCCTCCGCTTCACCGTTCTCCGCCCCCGCCGCTCGCATGACCTCCGGTCGGGGATCGCACAAGAAGGCCGACCGGAGGGCGACGACCGCCTGTTCCGCCGCGGCCAGCACCAGTCGCTGCCCCGCCGTCTTGCCGGCCACGCGTAACGGCATCAGTGAGGTGCCCAGCCGGTCGTCGGGCAGCGGTGCGCGGGTCACGGGGGTGGCGCCGGCCGTGTACCAGGCCGCCTGGACGGTGGGGCGGGTGGGGTCGGTGAGGGCCGTGGTGAGCAGCGTCTCGCCGCCGCCGGTCAACCGCTCGCCGACGATGCGCAGTTCGGGCTCCGCCTGGACGGCGATATCGAGGGTGACGGGCCCGACCGGGCCGTCGATGGTGCAGCCGATGCGGAATCCGCGCCGCCCCTCCTCGTCGGGGCGCGCCCCCGCGGGAACGCAGGCCGGGCCGCCGCCGGCCACCACGCCCAGGGCGCTCGCCAGCGGCTCCCCGCTGCCGAGCCGGGCGAGGATCTCGTACGCCTGGAGTGCGCTGGACTTGCCGCTGCCGCTCTCGCCGCTCAGCAGCGTCACCGGGCCGAGCGGCAAGGTGACGCCGCGATGGGACTTGAAGGCGGAGAGCCGTAACTCCGTGACCGCCGGTCGTGCGCTGTCGGTATCCATACGCGGACGCTACGCAGCGCCTCGGACGGAGAACCGTTACGCCCGGCAGCTCTTCCTACGAACGGGGGACGGCGCCGGCCGCCGGCTCGGCGACCTCGGTGCCGACGGGCGCCAGGAGGAACACATTCGTGTCGACGCGGTGCATTCCGCTGCCGAGCCCGAAGACGACTCCGCTGGAGAAGTCCAGGATGCGCTTGGCCACGTCGGAATCGGCGCTGCTGAGGTCCAGGAGCACCGGGAGCTGCGCCATGAGGTACTCGGCGACCTCGCGGGCGTCCGCGAAGGTCTGGACGCGGATGACGATGAACCGCCGCGCCTCTTCCGCCGGTTCTTCCTCGGGCAGGGCGCGGTGGTCGGGCCAGGACGGCCATTCACTGCTGCTGCGGAGCGGGACGACCTCGGCGAGCCCTTCCCACTGCTCGTCGGTGGCATCGGGGCGGCCGTTCACCGAATCACCTCACTCAGAGGAGCGCTGGCTGTCTGCGATATCTGCATCGCACAATTGTAGGTATAAACATACAAAGCTTGTCGAACGCGACACACGCCGCGTCACATCCCTCCCCCATCCTGCACCATGGCCCCTGACCAGTGCTGACAGCGTCGGCAGATATCCTGCGTCGAGTTTCTGTGTGCCTGTTCATCCCCCCTTGTGAAGGAGGTCGGTTCTGTTGAGCACTGAACCTCCCGGCCGACGGCTGCGCGCCCTGCGCGGCCTGCGCAAACCCGCCAGGCAGCGGCTCGCCGTACCGCCGCCGGACGAGAGCGCGAACCGGCCCGACGCCCCGGATCCGCCCGCCGAGAACCGCAACAGCGTTCTCCACGCCGCGCTTTACCGCGACGGACACCGCGTCAGCACCCACGACACACTCGCCGACACCTTCCAGCAACTGCGCGCCACCCCGGACACCCTGGCATGGATCGGCCTGCACCGCCCGACGTCCGCCGAACTGGTCAGCCTGGCATCGGAGTTCGACCTCCATCCCCTCGCCGTCGAGGACGCGCTGGAGGCCCATCAGCGGCCGAAGCTGGAGCGGTACGGCGGCACGCTCTTCGTCGTGCTGCGTGCCGCGCGCTATCTGGACGACCCGGAGGAGGTGGACTTCGGCGAACTGCACCTCTTCGTCGGCCGGGACTTCGTCATCACGGTGCGGCACGGCGGCGCACCCGATCTGTCGACCGTACGGCGTCGCATGGAGGAAACCCCCGAACTCCTCAAGCGCGGCCCGGAAGCGGTCCTCTACGCGATTCTCGACGCCGTTGTCGACGGCTACGCGCCCGTCGTGTCGGGCGTCCAGAACGACATCGACGAAATCGAGACCGAGGTCTTCGGGGGCGATCCGCGCGTCTCGCGCCGCATCTACGAACTCTCCCGCGAGGTCGTCGAGTTCCAGCGCGCCACCCGCCCGTTGAACGGCATGCTGGAGAGCCTGACCGCGGGTTTCGAGAAGTACGCGATCGACGAGGAACTACGCCGCTATCTGCGCGACGTCGCCGACCACGCCCTGCACACCACGGACCGCGTGGACGGCTTCCGGCAGGCGTTGCAGGACATTCTCACCGTCAACGCGACGTTGGTGAACCAGCAGCAGAACGCCGAAATGCGGGCGCTGGCCGAGGCGGGATTCGAGCAGAACGAGGAGATCAAGAAGATCTCCTCCTGGGCGGCGATCCTCTTTGCACCCACACTGGTGGGAACCATCTACGGCATGAACTTCGAGAACATGCCGGAGCTGGGCTGGGGGTTCGGGTATCCGTTCGCGATTCTGCTGATGGCAGCGGTGTGCGTGAGCTTGTACTTCATCTTCAAGCGGCGGCATTGGCTGTAGGCGGCAGCGCAAACACGTTGAGCGATTTCGCAAATGCGAACACCATTGAAGGTTCCTTCAGGCCTCTGGGGAGAAGCTGGGGAGAATGCACAGCAGTGGGGAGCGGGGCGTCGCCGGGCGGTCCGGCGTTCGACACCCCCTGCTCGGCGTGCCCCTATCCAGCTCTCCCTTCGCGCACCGTCACTGACGGTGTTGACTGGGGCTCGGGGCAACCACTCACAGGGGAGGGCTCATTGAAACCGAGAAGTGCGGCGGCAGCGGGGAAGGACTTCCCTTACACCGCACGTACGACGTGCTACATCGAGGTACGCGAGGACGGGTCGGTGACGCACGGGAACGACCGCACCGCGTACGAGCGGGCCGTCGACGGCAAGTCCCGGCTGTTCGCGGTCTGGCCGGGCGAATGGTCGAGCCACTTGTTCGCGATCGACGACCTGGACGAGTACGCCAAGGCTCACGGAATCAAGCGCGACGAGGCACGCACCGGTCTCAAGGAGCACGTCCACGACATGCGTTGGGAGAAGGATTCCTACGGGAACGACAACCCCCGGAGTCCGTACGTCAGCGTCCGCGTCTCGTTGACATGCGGCTGCGCAATCCACGACCTGGACTCCTTTGCCGCGCAGATGAGAGACCAGCAGGGATGGGCCGTGGCCACGAGCGGCGGCTGGGGCAGCAGTAGTGGGCCTGAGGGAACGACGTACTCGCTGCGCGTTCGCCGCAAGAGCCTCACCGGCTGAGGCGGGCGGAGCACAATCAAGCTGGCACACCAGAAAACGGGTGGCACAGCGTGTGCTGTGCCACCCGTTGGTCAAGCTGCGACGACGTCGTCAGGGACGTAATCAGGTACTGGGCCGAGCAGTGCGTCGACCGCCGCGCGTCCCTTGCCGCCGGCCTCCGGCATGAAGTGGGCGTAATGGTCGAGGGTGATGGTCGGGCTGGAGTGGCCGAGCCATCGGGCCAGGTGACGACGGACTCGCCCGCTTCGAGGATGATCGAGGCGTAGGTGTGCCGGAGGACGTGGAATCCGTCCTAGCGTGATGCCTTCCAGCGCTCGCCCTTCTTCCGCATCGGGATGACCCCGGCGGCAGCGAGGGCAGGCTTCCAGACCATTGAACATGTTCCCCCGCAGCGCGTTGCCATACGTCGTGGTCAGGACGAGCGGGAACGTCCTCTTCTCGCGTTCCGGATCCGGCCCGCCCCACGGAAGCTCGACCTCGATTGCCGGGTACTGCAGGAAGTGCCCGGCCAGCTCGGCGGCGACGGCCCCGGGCATGTCGACGATGGGCGTCTTTCCGCCCTTGGGTAGGGCGAAGTACAAGCGGCCGTTGAGCAGTTGGATCTGCCGGCGTACTCGGGTGATCCCGCGCCGGAAGTCGGGCGAGAGGCCGAACACCTCCCCTGCCGCAGCCCGCAGCCGAGCGCGACCACGACCGCGATGCGGTAGCGCGCTTTGATCGCGTCCCGGACGCGCTGCGCGGTTTCCAGCGGCCATGCTTCCCGCTGGTCCTCCGGCATCTTGGGCCAGCGCACCGATTTGGCGCGCATTGGGTTGCGTACGAGGCGCTTGTCGTCGATGGCCGTCTCGAGGATGTTCGAGACGGTCGTGAGGATCTGCCGGGCGTAGCGCGGCGCGCACTCGCCTTCGAGTGTGGCGATGTAGCTGCGCAGGACGGTTGCCGAGATGTCCCTCAGGCCCACCGTGCCGAGGTGCGGAAGGATGTGGAGGCGTACGCGCTCGTCGAAGCGTTTGACCGTGCCCGGCGCGCCCCGCACGCCCTCCTTCCAGAAGCGGGTGACGTAGTCGGCCAGCGTGACGGAGCCGTCACCTGGGTCGACGAACTCGCCGCGTTCGCTGTCGGTTCCGGCCCTGCGCAGCCACGCCTTGGCGTCCTCCAGCGTGTCGGAATTCTCCTGGTTCGGTCAAGTGGTCGCCCGGGCCCACGCAGCCGGGCAGCTCTCACTGGCCGGCGGCGGAGGGACACTCGGCCAGTATCTGATCGATGAGCAGGGCGGCAAGCACTTCAGCGAAACAACCTTCGCCGGGACCGCCAGTGTTCACGGCGCGAAAGTCTCTTTCGGGAAGGAGTCATACGTCGGTACTGACCAGGTCTTCCGTATCAATGGCACACGCGTTGAAGCGTTCTCCGGCATGGTCACAGATCTCTACGATCTGCTCGCGGAGGGCAAAGTGGAGGAGTACCGCCGACGGGCGTACGAACGCCAAAAGGACTGGCCGGAACCGGACGACATCGACGACTGGGGTGCGAGTTCCTTCCGGCCGGACGGCACTGCGCTCGCGATACGGGTGGTGCCAAAGACGGCATCCCCCGACGACCGGTCCCCAGGGTCACCCACATGAGTTTGAGAGGCGGCGAGGTCGGACGATCCCACCTATGACTCTCCACCAAGCTTTGTAGCGGGGACTCGGGCGTCACCAGTCTGAAGGTACGTCGAAAGCCTCTGGCCGTGGTGGTCTCACTACAGGGCTCCTTGCTTCCGTCTCCACGAGCTGCTGGATCCTCGTAGGCGCTGATTCTCGACAGTCAGCTCGGACACGTCTCCTCCGATGCTCAGGGGTGGCCGGATGCTGTCCCTCCCGTGCGCCCCTGACTGACTCTTACAGAGGCCCGCGTGCCAAAGTCGCCGGACAGACTGGGCAAGCACATACGCGAACGCAAGGAGCAGCACATGCGCAACGGGGGAACACCGTGGACACTCGCCGTGCCCACAGGCGGAGACATCCTCCGGCAGGAGCGTCTCACCCGAAATTTGCACGACACCCTGAACAGGGCGGACGGCCTCGTCGTCGGTTTCCACGACGCCGACGAGCCTACCGAACCGGGCCATAAGGGTGCGGGTGTGGGTGAGGTAGCTCTCTGGGCTGCTGGCACCGCCGCCGTCGCCCGCCCTACGTCCCAGGTCCTGATCACTCTGATCAAGGAGTGGTGTGCCAAGGAACGGCACCGCAAGGTTGTGGTCACGGTGGGGGACGACTCCATCGAGATCACGGGGCGTCCGGACGCCGCACAGGAACGTATGGTCCGTGATTTCCAGGACAGGATCGCTGGCGAGGACGGTCCCGAACCGGATGACGGCGCAGCATGACCCGCCTCCACAAACGCCGGGCTCTCCTGATCGGCAACGAGAACTACGACGACGGCCGCTTCTCACCGCTGGCCTCCGTACGGGCAGACCTGTGGGGACTTGCCCAGGTGCTGAAGCACCGCAACATCGGCAACTTCGTCTCCGTCCAGACCGAGTCCGATCTCGCCGCCGATGACATGCGGGCGGTCATCGGCGAGTTTCTCCAAGAGCGCGACGAGGACGAACTAGCGCTCGTCTACGTCTCAGGCCACGGCGTGCGCACCGTACGCGACGGCGGCGAGTTCCACTTCGTCGCCAAGGACACCGACTACGACCGGGTGGCCACGACCAGCGTCAGCGCCGGGTTCCTCAACGACGCGCTGGAGGAGTGTGTCGCCCCTCAGAAGATCGTGATGATCGACTGCTGCCGCAGCGGCGGGTTCGCCATGGGCCTGCGCACGTCGGACCGGCGGGCCGATAATTCCGTGTCCAAATCGGGCGAGCAGCCGCCGCTGACCAGCAGGGGCGTGTACGTCCTGTCGTCCTCGCGGGCCGGGGAGGACTCTTACGCGGACACGGGCAGTGGCGACGACGTGAAGCCGTCGGCGTTCACCGGCGAAGTCGTCGAGGCGCTGCGCACGGGGAAGGTCAGCAAGGACGGTGGCAGCGCTGTGACGGTCAGCGACCTGTTCCACTACGTGAACCGACGCATGCGTGCCCAGGACGGCGGGCGCCAGGTGCCGGTGCACTCCGCGCTCGGCGTCGACGACCGCATCATCATCGCGGACAGCCCCTTCGGCCGAGCCCCCATCCTCGATCCTCTGAGCTCTCGGCCCCAGCCCATCGCCGGAGAAGCTGCACAGGCCCGTGTCGCGAAGTCCGTCCACTCGCAGCCCAGTTGGGCCAACTTGCTGGACTACTACCGCGAGTGCGTCCTGGCCGAGAGCGCCGAGACACCTCTGATGGACGTGAGCCGTCAGGACGCGTCGTACGTGTGCCTGGCCGGCGCGGAAAGACTCATCTCCGGCGACGTCGACGACGACGGCTGTATAACTCTCCCCGACGAAGCGGCCCCGCTGGTGGACTCGGCAGCCGAGGAGGACGCCGAGCTCTGGGCGGGGTACCCGGCCGTGGTCCTCACCGGGCCACGCACCGGACGCCCCTGGCGGCAGCCGAAGTTCGCACCCCTGCTGGTACGTCGGGTCGAGATCGTCCAGGACGAGGGCGAGGTGCGACTCAAGCCGTATGGCCCGGTCCAGCCGCATCCTCAGCTGGCACTCGACTGGCTGGGAGAGGACGAGGCCAACCAGCTCATCGACACTTTTCAGCCGTCCTGGCATCGAGGGCAGCACGACCGTATGGCGGTGGAGGTGCGCAATCTCCTCACGCAGGAGTTCGAGCTACCGTGCGTGCAGGAGCTCCGTCCCGACCAGCTCGCCGACCGCATCGACGTCCGCACACCCGGACACGGGGCCCGCAACACTGCAGTCCTGTTCGCGTCGCGCCCCCAGACGGGCTTCACAAAGGGGCTTCTCAACGACTTCGCCGGCATCGCCGACCAGACAGACCAGATCGGGCAGACCGCCCTCGGTGCACTAGCGCCCGATGCCGCGCAGCGAGCCGGGTCCCACGCCCACACGAGCCCCGAACCGACGCACCTCGTGACGCCGCTGCCCTGCAACGAAGCTCAGACGGCGGTTCTCCGGTCTGCCATGACACGCCGCCTCACAGTGGCCACGGGCCCGCCCGGCACCGGCAAGAGTCAGCTGGTCGCCAATCTCGTGGCCACGGCGATCGCGGCAGGTCAGACGGTACTGGTCGCGTCCACCAACAACGACGCCGTGGACGAGGTCTGGCGCCGCTGCGACAAGCTGGTGCCCGGCAGCGTCGTGCGCACCGGCTCGGCGCGGAAGAACGGCAAGAGCAACGCGGAGCACGAGGCCGCCGCGCTGCACGCGCTACGTACCGGCCCGGAGCCGCCCACCACCGTGGCCACGGCGTCCATGGCCACGGCGCTGGCTACCGACCGCCTGGTAGAAGTACGGCAAGGTCTGGCGCACCTCGCGGAGACCGAAGCGCGGCTTCGTCAGGCAGGCGAAGCCCGTGCCCACCACTCGGAACAGCTCGGGAGCACCGTCACCGAACTCCAACACCTGCTCGCTGGCACACCTCGGCCAAGGGAGCTGGAGAACAAGGCACGCCGCCTCGCCCACGCGCGCTTCCTCGGATCGTGGCGCCGATCCCGATTCCTGCGCACGACCGGGCTGGAGGGGCACGCCGGTGATCCCGCCGCGGCATGCCTCGCGCTTGCCGGCTTCGCCGCGGCCGAGGCGGAATGGCGTGACGGGCACGAGCAAGCGGCGGCCGTTGACGACATCGCACTCACGCGGACTCTCCGTGAGGCGGAGAGCACCGCTCAGGACGCATCACGCACGCTCCTCGCCACCACGGTCCAAGCAGCCGCCTGGGCCGGACGCCGCCGCATTCTCGACCTGCTGGCGGCTCGGGACGGCAAACGGAGCGACTGGCCGCAGATGCGGAGAGTTTTGGGTCGCTCGAACGGTTCTCCGGACACGCCCGCCGTGGCCGGATGGGCCGTCACCAGTCTTTCCGCCCGGCGGTTCCCGCTGGGCCCGGCACTGTTCGATCTCGTCGTGGTCGACGAGGCCAGTCAGTGCGCCATCCCCCATGTTCTGCCACTGTTGTTCCGGGCGCAGCGCGCCCTGGTCATCGGTGACCCCATGCAGCTAACGCACATCACTCAGACCAGCCCACACCGTGAGGCTCTCATCCGGCGCGGGAACGGGCTGCGGTCCGATTGGTTGGAGAAGCACCACCTCGCGTACCGGCGCCACTCGGCCTTCCACGCGGCCGAGCAGTCCGCGGGCGGCACATTGCTTCTCGACGAACACTTCCGCTGTCATCCGCAAATCGCCAGTATCTCCAACGACTTCTTCTACGACGGCGTGCTGACAGTCCTCACCGACACCCGCGGCCGGCCTGCTCTGGCGCATCGCTCGGCTGTCATCTGGACAGATGTGACTGGGCGGGCCGCCCGCCCGCCGTTCGGCGGCTCCTGGATCAATGAGGACGAGATCCGCAAAGTGCAGGACAGCGTCCGCTATCTACTAACGCAGCTCCCGCCCGAGGCCACCGTAGGCGTTGTTACTCCCTTCACAGCGCAGGCCGAGACACTGCGCAAGCGGCTGCAGCCGTACGACGAGGAGCGCCTTCGCGTCGGTACGGTGCACACCTTCCAGGGTGGAGAGCGCGATGTCATGGTGTTCTCACTCGTCGCCGGCGAAGGCATGCATCCTGGAGCCGTCGAGTGGATCGGTGGACAGCTGAACCTGTGGAACGTCGCCATCACTCGGGCACGCGGCCACCTCATCGTGGTGGGGGACAAGGAACTCTGGCGGAAGCGGGGTGGCGTGGGCACAGCGCTGCTGGAGGCCGCGGACCGGAACGGTGTACCCCTCGGTGGCGGAAATGACGATGTGCTACTCAAACGCCTGTACCGGATCCTCTCCCTGGGAGAGGGGGCCACCGTCACGCTGGGCGAGACCGTTCACGGACATCCGGTGGACGCTCTGGTGGGTGGCACCAGTGCCACCACTTCGAGGGCTGTATTGCTCGACAGGGGAATCGAGGAGGGCTCCGACGCGGCCCGCCACCTTCGGCTCATGCTGCACCGACGCAACATGCTGGGCAGTGAGGATGGAAAAGTCGAAGCCGTTCGATGGCCTGCGTGGAGGCTGTACGAGACAGGCGAACGGCGAGAGTGAGTTCTGGTTCGTGCCATGATCCGGGCGGCGCTCGCTCTCCACACGCCCGCCCCACTGAGCCCACCCACCCTGTGGCTGGGCACAACGAAGGACCGCGCCAATCCAGCGCTTCGGGTCACCTGGCAGGACAGACCGACCTGACTTGCCACAGCGGCTACGCAGGTTCTTGGGAGCCAACCCACTCCCTAACTCCATTCCAGACCACCCGGGACCGCTCACCTCCAACGCTCTGACCAGAAAAACACCAAACCACCTGGCTGCAACCCCTGCCGAACCTCATTCGGGACGTAGAAGTCGTGGGTTCAAATCTCACGGTCCCGACAGTCTGAAGTACGAAGACAGGGGCCTGAACCGCATCACGGGTCAGGCCCCTGTCGGCTTAACGCCAGCCGGCAGCGGCCGACCACTGTTAGTCAGGACCTGCCCCGTACAGCGTCAGCATCAGTGTCACAACGGCAACGCCGACCAAAAACGCAGCGCCCAGCCGTTCGTCGCGCCGAGATTCGCGCACAACGAAGCAGCCGACCATGGCGATTAAGGCGAGAGTCAACGCGTCAGGCATTCACGCCTCCCGCGCTTCCGCTGCACGGTCATCAGCTCGACCGCCAGCAGGCGACTGGGCCGCTCGGAAACGGGACGGTTCCTCGCCGTCCCAACCGTGGTGGGCACGACGACCGAGCCGCTTGAGTTTGCGGCGTACTCGCTCACCTAGAGCCTCGGCGACACCCTGCGCGTAAGCCTGCGAGGTGAGGGCCAACACCGTGACGGCCGCTTCGGTCCAACTTGACGTCCCTGAACGGGACCAAGCGAGCGCGACGGCCCTCTCAATCGGCAACATCTGCTCAAGCACGGCGAGCACACGCGGATCGTCAGGCAGCACCCCCGTAAGGGTGTCGGCCGGGTCGGGCCCTCCTGCGACGAGGTCAGCGAGAGTCAGCCCATTCTCCAGAACGGGGACATCGAGGCTGAGCAGTCGCTCTCCCGCGCAGCGCCGGCGCCACAGTGGCGTGAGCTGTCGGTGGATCTCGCGCACCTCACGCATCAGCCGGGAGAGAGCCCCTCGGCGAATGGTGCCGTGCGTGTACAGGGTGCTCGCCCAATCGCCAAGGAGAGCTGTGGACACCGGCTCCTGCCAGCGGGCACCCCGCCACAGGCCGAGGTCGACGGCCATGAACTTCTCGATGAGCTCGGTGTTGCCGAGCGCCGCCTCATTCCGTGCTTCCACGGCCCGTGCCGCGAGCCTGGCCTCACGGGCCTCCGCGCGAACCTCTGGAGACCTGGGCCTCGCGGGGTTCGCCGCTCCGACCCATGGGTCGTTGACCTCCCCCTCCGTCCAGGTGTGAACGATTTGCCCCGGTTCGAGTTTGGAGTTGTTCCGGAACAGGCGCCCTGCCAGCAGGCGCCCACCGTCCCTTTCGTTGCCGAAATAGAAGTAGGAGCTGTCGCGGACTCCTCCATCGCCCCCGTACGCGATGAGGTCGCCCTCATCCAGCACGGGGAGGCCGTGAGCGGACTGTGGATCAATGGGTACAGGCTTCGGCTCAGGAAGCACCCGCCACCGCCTGACCAGACCGTAGCTCGCGTAAAGGGCGTCAAGATCCTCGGCTTCTCCCGCCTCAGGCACGCCCGCCTCACGGGGCAGGACGGTCGCAGGCGATGCCTCCGCTTCCGGCGTCTGCGGTTCTTCGGGAGCTTCGGGCCTCATGGGTAGTCCTCCGGCAGATGATGGGTGAGCTTGTCTCCTCTCGGGCGCCGCAACGCCCCGAACCGGCAATTCGCACCCGGGAATTTAGAGTGATCCGCATCACAGCACCGGAGGTTGTGCTGAAGTCTCCGGCCCGCAGACATCGAGCCCCCGCTCCCGCGCCCCACCCCCTGATAGCCGTGCGAATAGGGCGTGTCACCTGGGAGCCGCCGGGGAGCCGATTCTCTCCTCGCACCCCCGCGAGACCACCCCACACCTCGCCGCACCGACGCCTTGACCAGGGGCAACACCATCAAGGCTGGTCGTGGCCTTCGTCGAACCTCATTCGGCACGAAGGGGTCGCGAGTTCAGAACGCGGAAGCGAGTGCGGCCTAGGTTCGGAGAGCCGCTCGCAGGCTGACCGCGCGTCCAGCAGTAGGAGGGACCAGCGGGGCCTCTTCCCGAGAACGCCGGAAAACTCACTGCCGACCGAGCAGTGCGGCACGCGGAGGCGTGGAAGAGATAGCCACACCCGGCGTCGTCTGAGGACTTGGCTCGGCAGGTGTCCCAACCGCAGCGAGGCGGGGGCAACCCGCCGCTGCATCTGTGTGCGCCCCTGCGTGCTCCGTCCACCTCGCCCGTACCTTCAAGCTCCGGTACGAGCCGAAGCCCCGACCAATCGTGATCCAGAGGCCGCCGTCCTTCCGAAAGCGGACCCCAGAACCCGGTTACTCCGCCAGCACGATGGAGTGCGGTGTCGGTGCGAGCTGTGCGCGGTAGCGGCGGACTCCCCAACTACGGTGCTCCAGCTCCGCCGCAACCAGCACCTCGGCCGTGTTCATACGGGCGGGCACGAGCTCCACCAGCGCAGCCACTGGGTGATCGCCAACCAACGGGAAACCCTTGACTCGGCGGAACTCCCACTGCGGGTTCGGCTGGGAAGCGCCGTGGCCCCGGACGATCCACTCCTCCCTCGCCGGTCCGGCTCCTGGCGCCTTCGCTACCCCCACATCCAGCACGCCGGTCGTGACCGTGAAGGTCACGCCAGTCCCAGGGCCGGCGACCGGGCGGGGGCGTTCACCGGGATCGATCAGGCGCGCGATCGGCTGTACATCACGCTCCGGTGTCGACAGCGCGACGCCCAAGGAAGCGTGGCGGAACACGCCTTTGCTTCTCCGGCGTCTCGGGGCGAAACGAGCACACCATCAGCAGTTGCCGGAACTGCCGGTCAGGTGTGGCCCTGAGGTAGGACGGCCAGCCCGACGGCGCGCCCTCGTGGTCAGCGGGCAGTAGGTCTCAGCCGAACGTGAGCCTGCCGCGCAGGGGTCCGTCATCCGCCGGGCTGCCGAGCGTACGCTCCGGCACGAGTTCGACATCGTGCAGCCGAATCTCGGTCATGCGGCGGCTCCCTTGTTCCGGCCGTGCACATAGGTGAACGCTCCCCAGTCACGGTAGTGGGGATACGCGGCACGCGTGGCGAGTTGGGCGCCTCGGAAGGCATGCTCCGGGTCCGCGCCGCGCGCGACTCCATGGTGCAGGTGGTGGTAGAAGTACGTGGCTGGCTCCGGACGCACGGCCCACAGGCACCCGACGACGGCCTGCGCTCCGGCGGTGATCAGTGCCGAACGGATGCCACGGATGTTGTCCCCGCGGTCGAATCGGCCAAGCGCTGACTCGCAAGCGGCGAGTGTGACAAGGCGAACGCCGCGCAGGTCGACCGGCAAGAAGTCGTAGGCGAATACGCGGCCGTCGTCGTCTCCGTCCGGCGTGAGGTAGAGGCAGTGCATCCACGGTGCGTCCTCGTCCAGCGTCCCGTGGACGGCAATGTGGACGACGTCCGCCGTGGACATCTCTGCGAGCAGCCTGTCGCGAGTGGCCGCAAGACCGGTGAGGGCATCGGCACCTACCGCCTCGGCAACCTTCCGCGCGTGCTCCTCCAGTGCCGGTTCGGCATGCAGACCGAAGGAACACCCCCGACAGCAGAGGCCAGTACAACGGTGCGAAGCTCACGCACAGCAACTTCGATGGGTGCCAGGGCTTCAAGGCCAGCGATCGTGGTGACCGTCCAGTCGTCGGCGATCAGGCGGCTACCCGTGCGGCAAAGCGGGATCGGCAGGTAGTGCAGAGCTCCGTGCGGCCAGGCCAGGATTCGGTCCTTGCCCTGGGCACGCCACTTGTCCCACTGATCGCTGCCGCCGAGCGGCAGGCCCGCCGACTCCAGCAGCCGACTGCCCTCCGGCGTCACGGCGGCGAACAGCGGGTCGCGTTCGATTTCCGTCCGGATCGCCTCGACCCGGTCCGCGTCCGGGTGCCGGTCGTCGTTCTCGTCCGCGCCCTCGCCGAGGTGCACCGTAAGCTCCGGGCCCTGTCTGGTGACCGCGAGCAGCACGGCCGCGCCGCTCATCGCCGCGGGCAAGGAACCACGTCAACAACACCGTTCGGTCGTCCAGCAGTTCATGCGCCTTGGCCCACATGTGCTGGTCATCGATGAGCGGTGCCGAGCGGCGACGCAGCTCGTCATCGATGAACGACGAGATGCGCCACCGGAGGTTCCGGGCGATCTGCATGTTGTCGTGGCCGCCAGGACGATGGTCGGCGTCCACAACACTGAGCAGGTTCGGCAACGCACCGCCAGAGGCGGAAGGCTCCTCCAGGTCGCGCAGCTTGCCTATGAAATGCTGGATGTGGGCGGGCAAGTCGAGCGGGCCGTCGATGCGCCACCACGCGCCCAGATGGGAACCCTTGCCCGCCTGATGCAGGCCCAGTATCAGCCCCATCGGCAGCGTCTCGCTTTCCGCGGTGAGCTGCCACACCGCTGAGTGCACGAGGTCGCGCAGTATCCCGCCGAGTTCGGACGCGCCGCTCGGGTCAAAGTTCGGTACATCCACGATGATTGCGCGCAGCGCGTCCCGCAGGTCGTCGCCGTGGAGATTTCCCAGGTGCTGCACGAACGGCACCAGGCTCGCCCGCGCCAATTCCTCGAAGCCGAGCGACGCGTAGGCAAGTGCCGCGTACGTGTAGTAGCCCCATGGGAACGGGACAGAACTGGAGACCGGCTCACCTGCCTCCGCCGACTGGTAGTACAGATCCGCAGTGAGCAGCCGCGCTTCCTCGTCCTGGCTGTCGCCCGCCTGCCGTAGGAAGGTGAGTCCCAACGCCGGCTGCCGCCGGTCGCGGGCGTGTGCGGCCGCATGCAGCAGAGCCGCGGATCGCTGGGTTGGTGTCCAGGACTCCAGGAACGACACCGAGAGCACCCGGTTGGGACCTGGGCACTGGTTCGGGTCGTCGGGCAACACGTGCAGCCGAGCCTCGATCAGCTGCCTGCGGAGGGCAGAAGCCCACCGGATGTCGAGCTGCCCGGCCCATTCCAACACGGCGCGCAGCAACGGCTGGTCGGCACGCTCCCGGGCCAGGTTGATGCCCTGGCTGATCACCTTCGCGGTCACTGTACTGCCGTGGATCGCGACGAAATCGGCCGGTGGCGTCCCGAACACCCCCGTAAGCAACCCGTCGGCCGTCTCCGGGGGCACCCCGCCCACCGTCCTGAGGAGGAACAGCGCAAGGTCCGGCTCATCGCCGGCAGACGGGTCGCGCCATGCCGACAGCGCAGCGCCTGCAGCGCCACGATAAAGTCCGTCCTCGTCCGCGAGGATCTGCGCCAATATCGCCAGCAGCCGGGGCCTCCTCAACCCGCCGTCGAGCTCCAGCGCCCGCGCCACCAGGTGTCCCGCTTCCACCACCAGCCGGTGGGACTCCGTCTGAAAGGGCTCCTCTTTGGTGAACCACGTGCGGTACAGGTCCCCGGCCATCTGAGCGGACCAGATGGTCAGCAGCTCGCGAGCGTACTCGTCGGCGGCCAAGTCCTCCGGTCCCCGGGTGGCCAGACGTAACCGAGCGGCAACGAGCAGCGCGGCTTCCAGGTCGGCGGAGTCGCTCAGCCCATCGATCAGCCGAGCCATCACCGCTTCAGAATCCTCGAACACCGCGCGGTCGCACCGGTCCGCCACCAGTTGGACGCCCAACTCGACGGTCCGAAAAGCCGCGAACTGCCAAGCAGGCTCCATGGCGCAGGCATCAGCGACCTCAGCGACCAGTCGCCAGTAGACGTACATGCACTCCATCAGGCCACGGTGGTCAAAGAATTCGTCCCGGAACAGCAGATCCACCATCGTCTCTACGGACAACGCGTGGTACTCCGCCAGGGCCTGCCTCGTCTCCTCGACTTCGCGCGCCCGTCGCTTCGCCTCGTCCAACGACATGATCCGATCGCACACGTGTTGCGCCAGCTCCACGAGCTCACCGACGGGGTCGATGACGAACGTGGCTGTCGGTTGGGCATCCACCTCGTAAGCAAGCTCACCGAAGCGCACACCATTCCCCGCCGCGTTTCGAGGGCCAGCGCACCGAGCGGATCGTCTGTGGCAGGCAGCACGTGGGACACGGCCAGCATGACCAAGCCCGAGCTGTCCGCCGCCTCTCGCCACCCTGGCGGCACCTCTAGGTCGAGGGCGTGCACGAAGGGCCTACGGTCGGGACCGAGAACGGACAGCACACCCCCTTCGTCCTGCGAGACACACCACCGGGGAGCGACGGGGTGGCTAAACGGCAATTCGTCCAGTGACAGAAGCTCTGGGAGGCCCCACGCGTACGCACGAGCAAACAGGCTGCCTCCCGCCCCGCCTCCAGTGGTGAAAGGGCTGATGCTGGCCAGTCCGACAGCCAGACCAGCATGCCGGACCCCCTCCACATCGGCGATGAACGCCCACCCCGTGACCTCCCGTGACAGTCGCACGCCATCCCCCTTCGCGCCGTCGGTCATCGACAGGTGCAACGGTGGCACAGACAACAGCTGGACCAGCCCGCTTCCCGGACAGAGGATGGTGATATCAGGGCCGAGGAAGAGAATCCGATTCGTTCCTGCAGTCTTCGTCCACAAAACCGAACGCCATCGCTGCTCCGACTCGCTTCCAATACGTTGCGTAGCCCGTCCCGATACCTAGATCAGGCTCCTGGCCAGCGGTGACCCACTCTGCCCGGCAGCGGCACCCGGGGAGAATCTGGGGAGAACGAAGCCGCTCTGGGGAGCGCGTGGGGAGAATGGACCCTACAAATCGACGTCACGGTGAAAGCGCGGGAAACCCCATCTCCGCAGGTCAACATGCCACAGATCGAGATTCGCGCAGGTCAACTCCGTGAGGGTGACAACTTCAAGAAGATCTCCTCCTGGGCGGCGATCCTGTTCGCCCCGACGCTGGTCGGCACCATCTACGGCATGAACTTCGACCACATGCCGGAGTTGCACTGGGTATTCGGGTATCCCTTCGCGATCATTCTGATGGCCATTGTGTGTACGAGTCTGTATGTCATCTTCAAGCGACGGGACTGGCTCTGAGCGGCCGTTGAGCCCCGAGGGCTCAGCCGCCGTCTTCCGGTGAGACATAGAAGACGTAGACGGCGTCCGGCTTCGGGCCCTGCCGGTAGGCCGCCGATTCCAGCGGCTTGTAGGAGCCCTTGTAGTCGATCCATGGCTCCGGCCCCTCCGCTCGCAGCCCGTAGGCGTCGTGGAGGTGAAGGTGGCTGCTGACGGCGGTTACGCCGATCAGCCCCATCACCACGAGGAAGACGAGCCATGCCCCGCTCTGTGTGCGATCCATGGGGGTGATCATCCCATCTCGCCCGGCGGCGACGGCAGTTGGGCAGGGGGAAAGGGGCAATGACGGCCCCGAATTCAGCCTTCCACGCCCGTGGCGCTGTGGGCGGCGCCGACCGGCTTGGATTCCGGGGAGCCGCGCTGGCGCAGGTAGACGGACAGGATCGCCATGGATGCCACGGCCAGGAGTTCGGACTGCCAGTTCTGCAGGGTACGGCTCCAGAATTCGGCGGAGCTGAGGTACTCGGCCCAACTGATGGGTGCCTGCAACCGGCGCAGTTGCTGTTCGTTGTGGGCGGCGACGCCGGCGATGGACTGGGCCAGCCACGACAGCAGGAACAGGGCGGCCATGACGATTCCGAGGGAATGGGAATACAGGGGCCGGCGCCAGTCCTGGGCGGCGGCCCAGCGCGGTGAGTCGCCTGTCGCGTGCTTTCCCAGGCGCTGGTCCTCCTCCGACTCGGTGCCCGCCTTGTGCATTTCCTTGGATTCGGGTGAGCCGCGTTGCAGGAGCCAGACGGTGGCGAAGACGTAGAGGAAGAACTGCAGGTACTCCGACTGCCAGTTCTCGGTGACGTCGACGGCGAAGTCGGAGGACACGAGGTAGGCGCCGAAGCTGAGCGGTTGCATGCTGTCGCTGATGAGTTCGTTGTTGAACTCGGCGTGGCCGGCGATGGCCTGGCCGGCCAGGGTGAGGAGGAAGGCGGTTCCGAAAGCCAGGGTCAGTCCGTTGTCCCGGACGAATCGGCGCATCTCTTCAGGCACCTCCCGCGGGAGCGTTCCGTAAGGACGTCGAGGTCATCGGTGCATCAGTCCCAGGGCGATGAAGTAGGCCAGCCCGCCCGACACCATCACCAAAAGGGTGGTGAACAGCACGCGCACGGCCCGTCACCCGCCCTTGACCTGGCACTCGTACGGCTCGGCGGGGCGCGGTCGGCAGCCGGCGGCGGTGACCTTCCAGCCGTTGGGGAAGTGGGAGAGGAAGAGGGTGTCGTGCTCCAGCACCACCCGGGCCTGGCCGCCGTAGGCGTCCACTCGCCGTACCGCGCCCGCCGGAGGGAGGGACTGCTCGGTCACCGAGGTGTCGCAGGGCGATTTCTCGGACTGTTCGAGTTCCTCGCGGGTGCCGGGGGCCAGCGCGGCGCACGCCGAGGCCGCGGCGCCCGTGCGCAGCGCCTTCTCGAAGCCGGCCGCCGCGGCCGAGGCGCCCGCTTCGCGTTCGCTGCGGGTCCCGCAGCCGCTCAACAGCGACCCTCCCGTGGCCGCCGCCAGCAGGACGCATGACCACCGTCTCGACCTCACCGGCTCACCGACCGGCTCGGTTCCGGTCCGGTGTCCGCCGCCGCTCCACCGAGACGGAGCCAGTGGCCACGAGGTCGCCGAGCGGTCCAGCCATGGGTCCTCCTTTTGAGCGGCGGTGAGCGTCCGCACGCGCGGACAGCCGTTGGCCCTCTCTGGGATGTGGCTGTACCCCGGCGCGCCGTGCTCTTAGCGCACAGGCGCGGTTTCCGCCCTGATGGCGGCACCGGCGCCAGGAGGGAACGACGGTGCGTACGGCGGCATCGGGTCAGGCCGCGCAGAGGACCGCACGTACGGTCTTGCCGCCGGCCGGATCGCCGCGGACGGCGAGCTGCTCGGTCAGGGCGCGGACGAGCGTCATGCCGCGGCCGCTTTCCTCGGTCGTCGTCCGGGCGCGCGGGCGGGGCCGCAGCGGGCTGTCGTCGTGGACCTCGACGGTGAGCCGTCCGCTCGCGGCGCACAGGCGCAGGCGGCAGCCGCTGTGGGCGTGCCGGGTGGCGTTGGTGACCAGTTCGGAGACGACCAGGGTGGCGTCGTCGGCGTCGGCGCGGAAGCCGGTTCCGTCGCGGGCGAGGAACGCCCTGGCCAGGTGCCGGGCCCACCGGGCGGAGGTGTCCGCGTGGGGCAGGAGGTATTCGACCCGTACGGGGTGGCGGCGGGGGCGCCGGTGTACACACATGGTGCTCACTTCCCTCCATGGGGACGGGTCCGTGCCCTGTCGGGAGCGCCGGGACCGTCACGGTGGGACGACCGGTCCTGTTTCAGCCGCGTGCCCGGCTTCTGGACCATCAACCGCGGTGGGCGGTCCGGGCATGACGAAGCCCTGCGGTCGGGGGGATGCCGCAGGGCCTCGCAAATCAATATTCTACGGCTAAACGCCACATACGTCTCCATGGTGCGGGAGGTGTGCGCCCGGGGCGGTGCGGGCGCGGCGTGTGCGGCGGGTGGCGGCAAGTATGCGGCGGGGAAAGGGAGTTTCCACCGGACGGGGGTATCGGCTCCGCCGCCTGCCCCGCCCGGCCCGGCCGGGGCTGCGCTGCCGGGCCGGGCAGGGGAGCATGGAGAGACCTACCGAAGCGACCCGGGCGTATGCGCGGACCGAAGCCGGCAGAAGGCCGCATGTGGTGCTGGCGGGCGGAGGGAGTGCAGGGGATGACAGCCGAATCCTTCCGGGCCGGGGGCGGCCGGCTGTACGCCGGGCCGTCGCAGACCAGGGGCCTGCTGGACGTGCTGGGTGTCGCGGCGGTGGTGCTCGACGCGCGCGGGCGGATCGTGTTCTGGAGCCCGCAGGCGGAGGATCTGTTCGGTTACACCGCTCAGGAGGCGCTCGGGCAGTACGCGGCCCGTCTCCTGGTCGATGAGGAGAACCTGGATCTGGTGGTCGAGCTGTTCGCCGAGGTGCTGGCGTCGGGCCGGAGCTGGGCCGGCGCCTTCCCCATACGGCACAAGGACGGCAGCAGCCGGTTGCTGGAGTTCCGCAACATGCGGCTGCTGGACGATCTGGGGGACGTCTACGCCCTGGGCATCGCCGCCGACCACAGCACCGTCGAGCGGGTCGAGACGGACATGGCGCTGAGCGAACGCCTGGTGTCCCAGTCCCCGATCGGCCTGGCCCTGATGGACACCGACCTGCGCTACCGCCTGGTCAATCCGGCGCTGGAGCGGATCAACGGCATTCCCGCCGCCGACCACATCGGCCGGTCGCTGCGCGAGACGCTGCCGTTCCTCGACCTCGACACCATCGAGTCCGCACTGCGGCAGGTGCTGGCCACCGGTACGCCGCTGGTCGACCAGTACGCGGTGGGCCGTACCCGCGCCGACCCCGGTCAGGAGCGCGCCTGGTCCGTGTCGTTCTACCGGCTGGAGGGGCCCGGTGGGCGGATTCTCGGCGTGGCCATCTCCGTCGTCGACGTGACCGAGCGGCACCGGGCCACCACCGAGGCCGACCGGGCCCGGCGGCGCCTGGCGCTGATCGCCGACGCCTCCGCCCGCGTCGGCACCACCCTGGAGGTGGGTTGGACCGCTCATGAGCTTGCCGAGGTCGCCGTGGGCGAGCTCGCCGACATCGTGGCGGTGGACGTCCTGGAGTCGGTCATCGCCTTCCGCCGCACCGGGGCGCCGGAGACCGGCCCGGAGCTTTTCCGCGCCCTGGCGGTGAAGGCCGCCTACCCCACCGAAGCGCTCCGCGCGGCCGACCCGGTCGGCGGTCTGGCCACCTACGGCGCCGACCGCCTGGTCACCCTCTGCGTGCACACCGGCCGGCCGGTGCTGGTCTCCCACGTGGCCGAGGGTGACCTGGCGCGCATCGCCCGGGACGCCGACTCCGCCGCGCTCCTGGCGCGCGCCGGCGTGCACTCCTATCTCGCGGTGCCCCTGATCGCCCGCGGCGAGGTGCTGGGCGCCGTCGACCTGATGCGCGCCCGCAATCCGGTGCCCTTCGACCACGACGACATGGTCCTGGCCTGCGAACTGGCCTCGCGCGCGGCGGTCAGCATCGACAACGCCCGCTGGTACCAGAGCGTGCGCAATTCCGCCGTCACCCTCCAGCGCAGCCTGCTGCCGGACCACCCGTCCCACCACGCCGGCCTGGAGGTCGCCTCCCGTTACCAGCCCGCGCAGTCCACCAGCGAGGTCGGCGGCGACTGGTACGACGTCATCCCCCTGTCCGACGACAAAACGGCTCTCGTGGTGGGCGACGTGATGGGCAACGGCATCGACGCGGCCGCCACGATGGGCCGGCTGCGCACCGCCACCTGCGCCTTCGCCGACCTCGACCTCGCTCCCGACGACGTGCTCCGCCACCTCGACAAGATCACCGCGGGACTGGAGCACTACATCGCCACCTGCCTCTACGTGGTCTACGACCCGCACCGCGCGGAGTGCAGCGTCGCCAACGCCGGGCATATGCCGCCCGCGATGGTCCGCCCGGGCAGGGCACCGGAGCTCCTGGCCCTGCCCACCGGCGCGCCCCTGGGGGTGGGCGGGGTCGCCTTCGAGACCGCCACCGTCCCGTTCGACCCCGGCGACCAACTGATCCTCTACACCGACGGGCTGGTCGAAACCCGCGAGCACCCCATCGACGAGCGCCTGGATGCCCTCCTGCGGCTGTTGGAGGGCAGCACCGACCGCTCCCTGGAGGAGACGTGCGACCGGCTCCTCGGCGAGCTGCGCCATCCCGACCACCACGATGACGTGGCGTTGCTCGTCGCGCGGGCCATGCCCCACCGGCCGGCGGGTGCGTCGTGAGCCGGCGTGCGCGGCGCGCCCGGCACCGCGGCGGCGGCCAGGCGTCCGGGCCGCCGCGCCCGGACGGCCGGTGGCAGCGGATGCTGCTCGGGGTGCGCAGCGTCGCCGGTCAGGTGTTCACGTTGCAGGTGGTGGTCGTGGTGCTGCTGGTCACGGCGGCGGTGGTGGCGCTCCTACTCCAGGCGCGGTACGACAGCCTGCGCGATGCCCGCAACCGGTCGCTCGCCGCGGCGCAGGCCTTCGCGCACGCCCCCGGGATCGCGGCGGCCCTGCGGTCGCCCGATCCGACGGCCGAGCTCCAGGCGCGGGCCGAAGGCGCCCGGCGCGGCTCCGGGGTGGACTTCATCGCCGTGATGACCAAGGACGGGGTGCGGTACACCGACTCCCAGCCGGAACTGATCGGCAAGCGCGCCGCCGGCGACATCGCGCGGGCCGCGCGGGGCGAGGCGTTCACGGAGGTCTACCAAGGGGCGCCGAACGACGCGGTCCGCGCCCTGGTCCCGGTCACCGACGCGCGCGGCCGGGTGGTCGGCCTGGTGGGCTCCGGCATCGAGGTGGAGAACGTCACCGATGTGGTGGACCAGCAGTTGCCGGTGCTCCTGGGTGCCGCGGGGGGCGCGCTGGTGTTGGCGACCGGCGGCTCCGCGCTGGTCAGCCGGCGGCTGCGGCGGCAGACCCACGGTCTGGGGCCGTCCGAGATGACCCGGATGTACGAGCACCACGAGGCGGTGCTGCACGCCGTCCGGGAGGGCGTGCTCATCATCGGGGCGGACCGCCGGCTGCTGCTGGCCAACGACGAGGCGCGGCGGCTGCTGGACCTGCCCGCCGACGTCGAGCGGCGCCATGTCACCGAGCTGGGCCTGGAGCCGCCCACGGCCGAGCTGCTGGCCTCCGGGCGCGTCGCGACGGACGAGATCCACCTGGCCGGGGACCGCCTGCTGGCCATCAACGTGCGCACCACGCAGCCCTACGGGGGACCGCCCGGCAGCGTCGCCACCCTCCGGGACTCCACCGAGCTGCGGGCCCTGTACGGCACCGTCGAGGTGACCCGGGAACGCCTGCAACTGCTGTACGAGGCGGGCGTGCGGATCGGCACCACCTTGGACGTGGTGCGGACCGCGGAGGAACTGGCGGAGGTGGCGATCGGCCCCTTCGCCGACTTCGCCACGGTCGAGTTGCTCGATCCCGTGCTGCGCGGCGAGGAGCCGTCGGGCGCGCACACCGAGATGCGGCGGACGGCGATGCGCGGCATCCGGTCGGACCAGCCGCTGCAGCCGGTGGGCGATCTGATCAGCTTCGCCGTCCGCACCACGCCCATGGCGGCGGCCCTGGAGGGGGGTCACGCGGTGCTGGAGGCCGACCTGACCGTCGCCACCGGCTGGCGGGCCCAGGATCCCGAAGGGGCGGACCGGACGCTGGAGTACGGGATCCATTCGCTGCTGACGGTGCCGCTCCAGGCCCGCGGGATCGTGCTGGGCATGGCCAACTTCTGGCGGGCCGACACCCCGGAGCCGTTCGTGGAGGAGGACCTGTCGTTCGCGGAGGAGCTGGCGGCGCGCGCGGCGGTCTCCATCGACAACGCCCGCCGCTACGCCCGGGAGCACTCCCTGGCCGTGACCCTCCAGCGCAGCCTGCTGCCCAGGGTGCTGCCCGAGCAGAGCGCGCTGGAGGTCGCCTACCGGTATCTGCCGGCCCAGGCCGGGGTGGGCGGGGACTGGTTCGACGTGATCCCGCTGCCCGGTGCGCGGGTCGCGCTGGTGGTGGGCGACGTGGTGGGGCACGGCCTGCACGCGGCGGCGACGATGGGCCGCCTGCGTACCGCCGTCCACAACTTCGCGACGCTGGACCTGCCCCCCGACGAGTTGCTCGGGCACCTGGACGAGCTGGTCGACCGGATCGACCAGGACGAGGCTCCGCGCGGCGGCGGTGACGGCATCGTCGGCGCGACCTGCCTGTACGCCATCTACGACCCGGTGTCCGGGCACTGCACAGTGGCCAGGGCCGGGCACCCCGGGCCCGCGGTGGTCCGCCCCGACGGGAGCGTGGACTTCCCCGAGGTGCCGGCGTGCCTGCCGCTGGGCCTGGGCGGCATGCCGTTCGAGTCCGCCGACCTGCACCTGGCCGAGGGCAGCCGGCTGGTGCTGTTCACCGACGGCCTGGTCGAGGACCGCGAACGGGACATCGACACCGGGCTGGACCTCCTGGGCGGCGCGCTGGCCCGCGCGGACCGCAGCCCGGAGGAGACCTGCGCGGACGTCCTGGACGCCGTGCTCCCGCCCCGCCCCAGCGATGACATCGCCCTGCTGGTGGCCCGCACCCGCCTGCTGGAGCCGGAGCAGGTCGCCGACTGGGACGTGCCGGGCGACCCCGCCGCCATCGCCCGCGTACGCGCCGACGCCTCCCGGCGGCTGGCCGACTGGGGCCTGGAGGACGTCGCGTTCACCACCGAACTCATCCTCAGCGAACTGGTCACCAACGCCATCCGCTACGGCGGCGAACCGATCCGAGTGCGTCTCCTGCGCGACCGCGGCCTGATCTGCGAGGTCTCCGACAGCAGCAGCACCTCCCCGCACCTGCGCTACGCGGCCACCACCGACGAGGGCGGCCGCGGCCTGTTCCTCGTCGCGCAGTTCGCCGAACGCTGGGGCACCCGCTACACCCAGCGCGGCAAGGTCATCTGGGCCGAACTCCCGCTGGGCGGCGGGGAGCGCGAGCCGGCGGTGCCGGTGCTGGACCTCGATGACCTGGCGTGGTGACCGGTCCGGGAGTGCACGAGCGCAAGGGCGCGCCGTGTCGGCAGCCGTTGGGGCAGCCGTTGGGGCAGCCGTGCCCGAGCGGCCCGTGCAACCATGCGAAGCCCGTCGGTGTTTGTGTGGGTGATGAGCGAGACAGCCGAGCCACTCTGCGAACGTCTGGCGATGGATCTTGACGACGGTTTCACCGAACTGGTCAGGGTCCACGCCGGGGCGGTCCATGCCTTCTTGCTCCGGGTGACGGGATTCGCCGCGGAGGCAGACGACCTGGGCCAGGAGACGTTCCTGCGTGCCTACACGGCATTGCAGGGGTACTCCGCGCAGCGCCGCCGCGCGCTGCGTCCCCGCGCCTGGCTGATGACGATCGCCGCGAATGTATGGCGCAACCACGTGCGCACCTGCGTCCGAAGACCGGTCGCGGCGGCGCGGGTGGAGGACTCGTGCGAAGGCTGGCCGGCCGAGGGGCCGGGGCCGCAGGAGCGGGCCGACACGGCCGCCGACCGGGCCCTGCTCGTCGCGGCACTGGCCCGATTACCTGAGGCGGCGCGCGTCGCGGTGGTGCTGCGCCATGTGGTCGGGATGAGTTACGCCGAAGTGGCCGAGGCGCAGGGATGCCCGGTCGGTACGGTCAAGGCGCAGGTGTCGAGAGGGCTCGGCACCTTGCGTGAACTGCTGGAACCTGAAGTCGCGTTGCTGAGGGAGGTGACGAGGTGAACCGAGGTGAGGAAAGGACCGCGCAGCCGGACGGCGGCCTGGAGGCCGCTCTCGCGGGACTCGCGGGTCCCGCTCCGGCGGACTTCGCCGCACGGGTGCTGCGACGGGTGGGCGTCCCGAGAGATCGGTACGACATGTATCTGCACCTCGATGCGCCCGCCGGCGGGCTGTACGTCGCGTATGCGGCGGAAGCCGTGACGGGAGCGGCGCTCGGCAGGACGCTGCCCGGCCCCGAGGCGTTCGAGGAGCAGCACCTCGCCCGCACGGGCCGGAGCGCGATCCGTACGACCCGGTCCCTGCCGGGTCTGCGGACCGCTCTGCGCACCGGGCGCGCCAAGGGTCTGCGGATCGAGCTGCCGGAGCTCAGCGCGGCGGAGCGGGCCGCGCTCGACGCGGTGCGCACGATCCCGCGCGGTCAGTTGCGGCCGCTGGCCTGGGTCGCACGGGAGGCCGGGCTGTCCGGCAGTGCCGCGGTGACCGAGGCGCTGGTGGTCAATCCGGTGCCGTTGCTGATCCCCTGCCACCGGGTGACGTTCGACGACGGCGGGCCCTGCGACCTGCGGTACGGCCCGTTGGTGGGCGCGGTGCTGCGCGGCGCGGAGGGCATAGACGAGGAGTTGGTGGGCCGCGCCCGCCTGGGGATGGTGTTCCTCGGCAGCGACACCACCCGTATCTACTGCCATCCGACGTGTGCCCACGCGCGCCGGATCACGCCGGTCCACCAGGTGCCGTTCGGCTCGGCACGCGACGCCCGCGAGGCGGGATACCGCGCCTGCAAGAGCTGCCGGCCGATCGCGGCCTGAGGTCCTCGCGGCGCGCGGTTTCCCGCGCGCTCCGAGCGAAGCGGCGGCACGTTGCGGGCCGCCCGAGGAAGAGCCACATCAGCCATGCCGCCATCCGGGAGGAAGAGATCATGTACACCACACGTCGCAGCACAGTGACCGAAGCGGTGGGCACCGTGGTAGTCGCGGAGCACCCCACGCCCATCGGCCGCCTGACGCTCGCCGCCACCGAGGAAGCACTGCTCTACTGCGGTTTCTTCCCACCCGACGCCGTACGACAACGCCTCGCCACCCGGGCGCTGGAGTGTGTGGAGGAGTCGTGGGCCGGCCCCGGGCAGGTGGAGGTGGTGCGCCAGGCGCGCGATCAGCTCGACGCCTTCCTGGCGGGCAAGCGGTCGTCCTTCTCCCTGCCGCTGGACCCGAGCCTGGCCACCCCGTTCAGCAGGGAGGTCGTGCTCGCGGTCGGGGAACACGTCCCGTACGGCGGGACGGCGACGTACGGAGAGCTGGCCGCCGCGGTGCGCCGCCCCGGTTCGGCCCGGGCGGTGGGGAAGGCGCTGGGCGCCAACCCCCTGTGTGTCGTCCTGCCCTGCCACCGCATCATCGGCGCCTCGGGGCGGCTGACCGGCTACGCGGGCGGTGTCCAGGCCAAGAGATTCCTGCTCGACCTGGAAAGCCAGGGCTGACCCGGCGGCCCGGCCGCTCACCATCCGAGTCCCAGACGCACGGCGAAGCCGATGAACACGGTCCCCACCACCGCCTCGACCACGCGTCCCAGGCCGGCGCCCGCATCGGGCCGGCGCGCCGCAGCCCAGCGGCGCAGCAGATACACCGCGCCGCTCAAAAGAGCCAACCACAGCGCCGCCAGGGACAGATGGACGGCGGCCAGCACCGCCATCGTGCGCGCCGGGGGCTCCCCGGGCGGCACGAACTGCGGCAGGAACGCCAGCAGGAACAGCCCCACTTTGGGGTTGGTGCCGGTGCACAGCAAGCCCCGCAGCCAGCAGCGCCGCAAGGACACCGGGGCCGGCCGGCCGGATCCGTCGCCCGGCCCGTCCTGCGGAGGCGGGCCAGGCCGCAGAGCGGACCGCAGGGCGCGTACGCCCCACAGGAGCATCAGCGCCGCGCCGCACCAGCGGACGGCGGTGAACAGCTCCGGCCGGCCGGCCAGCACGAGGGAGACGCCGCTGATGGCGAGCGCCGCGTGGGCGGCGCCCGCCGTGAGCATGCCCGCCGACGCGGCGAGCGCGGGGGCGCGCCGCCCGGTGCGCAGCACCAATTGTGTGACCAGCGCCGCGTCCGGCCCGGGTGTCGTGATCACCAGCAGGGCGCTGCCCAGGAACCATGCGCTGATCATGAGCGGCTCGCGCGACGACCGCGCGGGGACGCCGGGAAAGAGGACGTCCGGAGAGAGGAGGTGCGCGGGCCGGACGCGCGAGGCCCGCGTGAGCAGGCGGTGGCCGCCGGTCCCGCGTCGCTCATGCCGCGTCCGCCTCCGGTTCCACCTTCAGCAGCGCCTCGATCCGGCGGATCGCGGCGTGGTCGGCGTCGAGCTGGGCTGGATCGTCGTGGGCGAGCACCACGAAGCCGAGAGAGAGGGTGCCCAGCAGGTCCTTGGTCGGGGCGATGCGGTCGCCGGTACGCACCGGCACCGTCGAGAAGTGATGGCTCGCCACCTCGGGTATGTCCGCCAGGACTTCGGCGTTGCGGACCACTCCGGCGGACCGGCTGATCAGGAACACCACGCGCACCTGCCGGAGCAGTGTGTAGCCGGTGGGCACCGGGCCCCGGCCGGTGAAGTGGGCCACCGCCCGGTCGACCTGGCTGTCGCCGGTGGCGACGCGGCAGAAGCCGGGCTGGCCGCCGCCGTGCGGACGGGCGTTGACCTCGATCAGCCGCGGCCCGTCGGCGGTCATCATCACCTCGACGTGCGCGGCTCCCCAGCGGAAGCCCACCGCGTCCAGCACGCCCCGGGTGTAACCGACCAGTTGCGACACCTCGGGATGGGTCTCGGGCAGCCAGTCCATGGATTCGTACACCGCCATCTGCCCGCCGCTGTCGACCTTGCGGTAGCGGCAGACGTCGGTGACGGTGTGGGTGCCCGCGTGGCTGAAGACGTCCACGACGTATTCGGTGCCGGTGGCGTACTCCTGCACGAGCATCTGGTCGTTGCGGATCTGCCACTGGTTCAGCTTCCCCAACTGGGCCTGGAATTCCTGGCGCCAGCCGCGGCCGCCGGCGATCCGGGTCACGCCGTCGGTGCTCGCGCTCTTCGGCGGCTTCACCACCAGGTCGCGGCCGGCCAGCCCTTCCCGGTCGATCCAGGCGGCGACCTCGTCCGGATCGTCGGAGCAGAGCTGCCGCAGCACGGGCAGCCCGGCAGCGGCGACGGCCCGCGCCATCGCGTACTTATGGCGGCGGGCGGCCGCCAGGGCGGGGACGTTCGCCACGTCGGGGACGACCTGCGCCGCCAGCCGGTCGGCGAGTTCCACGCCGATCTCGGCGCCCGGCAGGACGCAGCGCGGGCCCAGCGCGCGCAGCCGCGCCACCAGCGCGCTCTCGTCCGGGCTCCAGGTCAGGACCTCGTCGAAGTCCTCGGGGCGGAAGGAACCGGCATAGGCCGGCGGGATCTGGGGATAGGAGACGACCGCCACGGCCGGTACTCCCGCCGCGCGGAAGGCCGGGGCGTACAGGCCGCCGGAGGAGAACGGGTCGACGATGACGGCCGGGCCGCCGGAAGGAGAGGAGGACACAGCGTGTTCCTTGTCCGCTCGGTGGGGTGGGGGCGCGGTCGCGGGCCGGAGCGGTCGGCGGCGGCCGGGACGCTCGCCGTCCCGGCCGCGCCGGCCGGTCAGCCCGCCAGGTCCGCCGAGAGCGGCCGGTGTTCGAGGCCGACCTCGGCCCCGGGCGCGCCGGGCAGGACCGCGGTGACGGTGTCGCCGCTGCGTACGGCGGGGATCTCCTGCCGCAGGCGGGTCAGCGACGTCTTGCGGTCGTGCCAGGGGCACACCAGCCGGTTGCGTTCGGCGGAGAGTTCGGCCAGGTGCAGGGGGCCGCCGCGGTGCGGGCAGCGGGCCCGCATCACGAAGGACCCCTCGTCGGTCCGGGCGTATACGTACGGCTCGCCGGCCACCACCGCGCAGTTGTTGGTACCGGCCACGGAGAAGGTGACTACATGCACTTCTTGTAGTCCCCCACCGAGTGGATCTGGTAGACGCACTCCTCGGATTCGATGATCGCGCCGTGCAGGCGGTTGCGCTGGATGACGGTGCCCTCGCCCGCTTCGAGGATCTGGTGCGAGTCGAAGCCGGAGACGAACTTCATCGTCCCGGACACGATGTGGCACAGCTCGTCGCCGTCGTGGCAGTGGGTGTTGGACAGTTCGCCGTACGGCTCGACGATGTCGGCGACCGGGGCGGTGACCCGGCCGGACTCGATCGCCTCCCAGACCGGCGCGTGCAGCTTCTTGAACTCGGGGCCGTTGTCCATCCAGGCGATCTGGGTGGCGAAGTCCTCGTCGGCGAGTTCCTGGATGCGGCGGTACTCCTCGATGCCCCGGACGATCTCGGGGATGACCTGCTCGCCGTGTTCCTTGACGAGCGGGCGGATCAGCTTCTCCAGGGCCATCCGCCCGTGGTGCTGGTCGATGTGGACGTGCTCGGTGAAGTACTGCGTGTCGACGCGGTCGCCGAAGACGTCCTTGAGCAGGGCGGTGGCCCGGCGGCAGAAGTCGACGAGGGTGGCCTCGGTGTAGTAGAGCGCGCCCACGTACCGGAAGAACAGTTCGTGGTTCTTGCCCAGGTAGTGGAAGTAGTTGTTCATCAGCAGGCTGCTGTTGAGGTAGTACTGCCAGTACCGGTGGACATCGGTTTCGAGGCCGACGGATTCCATGGTGCGCTCGAAGAGCTGGCTGTGCTTGGTGTCATGGACGCCGTAGCCGTACTCATCGATGATGATCTTGAACCACTCGGACTGGGCGGCGCCGTAGTAGCCGAGGACGTTGCGGATCATCGGGGAGGCCTCGGAGAGGAAGTCCGGGGCGAACTGTATGAGCCACATGCGGGCCGCGCGCTCGCGGTCGGTGGAGTCGGCGATGGCCTTCTCCGTCAGGGACGCCGGCGCGGGGTCATGGGCGTGCAGCGACTCCAGGTACGTCTCCAGGCTCTCGGCCGTCCACGTCCCGGAGGTCTCCACCTCCTCGTCGAGGAAGCCGAAGGCGTACCGCTCCAGCGCGGGCCGGATCATCTCCCCCAGCACCCGGTTGGTGGGGCTGTAGAACCGCTGGAAGTCCTCCCACTTGCCCTTCAGGCCCGACTTGGGCAGGAAGACCAGGTCGGCTTCGTAGATGGTGGTCAGCAGCCGCTGCACGGCCAGGCTGGTGTAGTTGAGTATCTCCTCGCGCCCCGGCACGCGGTCGAGGTCGAGGTGGGCGAGCACCTGCGGGCGCAGTTGCCGCCGGTAGGGGTTGTCGCTGTTCTCCCACTCCTCGTTGTCGAGGTAAATGGGGTTGCTCGCGTAGCGCACGACCGCGTCGCGCAGTTCCTGGCCGTGCAGCGCGAACGGCTCGTAGGGGAACGGAGTGTGGCTCATCGGATCAGGTCGGCCTTCCTGTGAGGTGGGTGCGGACGCTCAGCGCGCGGAGAGGCTGTAGTCCGTCCAGTGCAGTTCCACGTCCAGCAGGTCGCCCGGGTTGACCGGGACGGGCTTGTCGAACGGGATCAGTGCCTGCATCCAGTGGGACCCGACGTTGTCGGGCGAGTTGCGCAGCACGACGCCGGAGCCGAGGTCCAGTTCGAACCAGGCGACCAGCGCGTGCGCCGGCCCGGCGGCGGTGACGGGCACCGGAACGACGCGGCTGCCGCCTTCCAGCGGGCCGGTCAGCAGGTCGAAGTCGAGCATTTCGACGGGACCGGAGAGGACCTCGTGCGGCCAGGTGTGCAGCCGTACGGGGAAGTGGCCGCTGGTCGACGCCACGTTCATCAGCGATACGTCGAATCCGCCGGCGTTGCCCACGCGGTTCAGGCCGCAGGCCACCTCGCTCTGGATGAGCTGGCCGTACAGCCGTGCGGCGCCCGGGATCAGGACTCCGCCGGGGGCGAGCAGCTCGGCACGGGCGTGCCGCATCGTGGGCAGCAGTCCCTCGCCGATGAGGCCGCAGTCGACGACCTCGGAGATGAGGACGTCGACGGGGCGTTCGAGGTCGCTGCCCATCACCAGGTCGGTGGAGCGCTTGTTGACCACGGTGATGACGTCGGACATGCCGTGCCCGGCGATGATCTGGCGGGCGATCTCGGCGAGCAGCGGGTTCTCCTCGCAGGTGACGACCCGTCCGGCGCCGGCGCGGGCTGCCGCCATGGCCAGCAGGCCGGTGCCGGTGCCGATGTCCAGGACGTGGGCACCGGCCGGGATCCGGCGCTCCAATGCCACGATCAGGGCGTCGTTGCGTTCGGTGTCGTTGAGCATCGCGAAGTGCCAGCGCGGGATCGTACGGGTGGCGATCTCGGCGAAGGCCGCGGAGTGGGGGGAGAAGGACTCCCGGGGCCGGGCGATGGCGTCGACCGTGGCGGTCACCAGCCGGTTCAGCTCCTGCGCCTGTGTCTGCAACGAGGCGAGCGCCAGACGCAGGCCGGGAGACCCGTTGGCGTCGAGCGCGACGAATTCCTCGTCCCGGAATTCTGTATTCCCGTTGGTCAGGGAGTTAGCGGAAATACTCATGGCAGTGTGTGCACACTCCTCCGGAATAAATTTCCGAAATGACGGCCGCTGGTATGTGCAATGCCCATGGGGGCGAAGCGGGTCGGTCTCCACTTAGAACACCATCCGGTGCGGGGCCGGGCAAGAGCCGGCGGTATACGCTTTCCGAGTGTGCTCCTACTGCGGTACTTGGAAATTCCGTGAACCTGCGCCTCCAGGATTCGACCGAACGCCCGGCGGGAAAAGGGGACTTAGCCGGGGCCGGGCGCAGGACGCCGTCGGCGGCGCGACGCGGCGGGCGTCGGACCGGGACGACGACGGAAAGCGCGGGGGACGACGGAAACCGCGAGGGGCGACGGGAACCGGCACGGGTGACGCCCCGGCACCTCGCCCGCGCGTGACGGGCTGACGGTGCCGGGGCGCCGGTCCGGCCGCGCTCAGCCGGCCAGGTCCATGGCGACCGTACGGGCGGCCAGGGCCAGGAGGCAGAGGGTGATGTGCCGGTACCAAGCGGTCCACGTACGGATCTCGTGCCGGTCCAGACCCGTGTGCAGCCGCGCGGTGTCCAGATAGCGCCGCGCCTGGTGAGTGGCCGAGGCGGCGCTCACCATGGCGTGAGGTGACGTTCCTTCAGGGGCGTGCACCAGGTAGCACTCGGTCCGCTGCGCGCCCGGTCCGCGGTGCAGCAGAACGGAGCGCGCGAATCCGTCGCAGGGGGGCGCGGCGGGTCCCCAGTGCGGGGCACCCGGCGCCAGCACGCGTGCCCATCTGCCGGGAGCGGCGCCCGTGTCGCCCGGCTCTCCCGGGGAGGTCCACCAGCGTTGCTTGGGCAGTGCGGCGGCGGTCGACGCGGCGTCGAGGCGTCCGGCCGGCACGGCGAGCACATAGCCGATGCCGTTCTCCTCCAGCCAGGCGCGCAGCGCCTCGTCGCGGCCGTAGTCCTGCCCCCCGCACACCCACCGGAAGGGCACGGACGCCCTCCTGGCGCGCTCGATCATGGTGCGGGCCAGCTCGGGTTCGGGCCGGTAGGCGAGGCGTTCCTCGGGGACTCCGGCCTTGACGCACCGCTGCGGGTCGTCGGTCCAGGACTCGGGAAGGTGCAGCTCACGGTCGATCAGGGCGCGGCCGTGCGGCGAGAGGTAGGCGGTCATGACGGCGGTCTGGCAGTTCTCCACCCGGTGGGTGACCTCGGTGTACTGGCGGGCCGCGGCGACGGTCTTCGCGCCCTTCTTCAGGGCGTCGCTCCGGCCCAGGACGAGCATCCCGTCGGGATGGCCCAGGCGCTCTGAGAGGTAGCCGCGGACGATGTCCTGCACCGCGTCCGCGTCCCACCGGGCGCGGGTGAGCAGGCGCTGCATGCGCCACGGCGACGCGTCCCCGACCCGCTGGGCAAGCTGCCAGGTGGTGCTGCGTCCGCCGTCGGCGAGCAGGCCGAGCGCGTACTGCATGGCCTGCGCGCGGGGTTCGGGGCGGGCGAAGAGCGGGCCGATCCGCTCCCCCAGCTCGGCGAGTGCGGCCAGCAGCCGGCGGTCGTCGGTGCAGGGGACCCGCTGTCCGGCGGTGGGCGGTGCCCCCCAGGCACCGACCGTGGACAGCGGGCCTGGTATGTGCCCGGTGGCGGCCTCGTCGGGCGCGGGTTTCCGGGTGGTGCCGGTGGCCGGCATTCCGGTCGGTAACGAGAGGTCAGGTTGTCTGGTGGCGCACTCGGTAGCGATCACTAGAGCTCCTCCGTTGGACGCGCGGCGGTAGGGCCGCGCGCCTGCTCTGGCGCGGTACGTGCTGGATTGCCGGTGGGAAGAATTCCGCTCACAGGGCGGGGCGAAAACGGATAGACGCCTTCCGGCGCGGTGAGTGCGCAGACGCAGTCATCCGAAACCGCTTCACTCCGGCCCTGGGCCCGGTCTTGAACCCCCCGTTACGTCGAACAGTCCGGCCGGCGATCAGAACAAGCTATTCGGCCAAGCTTGTTTCTTGATCGCGCGAAGGTGCCCCCGCACGTTTTCCGGACCCGGCCCCAGCGAACCTCAAGCGCCAAAGATCCGGCAACTAAAAGATAGGCAAATGGAAACTAAAGCGCGAGTCATGGATGGAAGTCTTCAATGACCGGTTGGTACGGCATACTCCCTGGTGGGCGAAGTGTCGGCGGCTGGTACGGGCCAGGGCGAGGGCAGATCGGCAAATGATCATTCCCGGTGGTTTGACTTGAATGGCGTCCCTGAAGCGAGCGGTCCGCAACCTTTCAGGCCACCGCGGTGTTCCATAGGCCAGGGAGGAGAATTGACAGCGGCGATCACCTCACGGGCGCGTGGGATCCGACCTCAGGGAACTCCCCGAAAACCTTGATCACCCGGCACGGGAGACCACCGAAGGCCGGTAAGGATTCCGGCCAAGCTTTCACCGCACGTACGATCATCCACGAGAGGAATTCGGACAGTCGCCGACATGAAACCGGTCCCCCGGAGCCAGGAGGCGTCCAGAGGACCGGAATCACGCCGGAAAGGGAATCCTCCCTTCCCGGTCTCGACGGTCAGACCGGCTGACGATCCGCCAGGGCCCGTTCGACGTCGTATCCGTAGAGCCAGTCCTGCCGGTCCGGAGCCGGAGTGCCCATCCGCGCGTCGCGCTCGCGCTGCGCGTCACCGTCGGGCAGGTGGAACGCCGTGCTGTTGCCCCGGGAGCTCTCCTGCACCCGGGTGGTCCGCGGGCGGCGTATCGCCTCGTAGCGCGCCAGCGCCGCCGACAGCGCCCCCGGGGCGGCGTCCCGCAGACAGGCCGCCAGGGCCACGGCGTCCTCGACGGCCTGATTGGCGCCCTGCCCGAGGAACGGCAGCATCGGATGCGCCGAGTCGCCCAGCAGCGTGAGGCGTTCGGTGCTCCACCGCTCGATCGGGGCCCGGTCGTGCAGCGCCCAGAGACTGACCTCGTCCGCCGCGCCGATGACGGACGTGACGTCCGCGCACCACCCCTCGTACGCCGCCGCCAGCTCCTCGGTCCGGCCCCGCCGCGACCACGACTCGTCCCCCGAGCCGTCGGCGGGCACCGTGGCCACGAAGTTGACCAGATTGCCCTCCGACACCGGATAACAGACGAAGTGCCGCCCAGGGCCCAGCCACAGCAGCACCCGCTGCTCCGCCACCAGAGCGGGCACCCGCCCGCTGTCGACAAGTCCCCGGTAGACGGCCTGGCCGGAAAAACGCGGCTGATCGGCCACCAGGGCACCGCGCAGCACCGAGTGGATGCCGTCCGCCCCGACCGCGGCGTCCGCGACGGCCTGCGAGCCGTCCGCGAACCGCAGCACGACGCCGTCCGTGCCCTCCTCCACGCCGGTGCACCGCGCGCCGAGCCGCACCGTGCCGGGCGGCAGCGCGTCGGCCAGTATCCGGTGCAGGTCGGCGCGGTGCAGCGCGTAGTACGGGGCGCCGTAGCGCTCTTCGCAGCGCGCGCCCAGCGGTCCGCGGCTGATCACCGAACTGTCCGCCCAGCGGCGGAACTCCATGGCCGCCGGCACCACGGCCCGCGCCCGCAGCGCGGACTCCAGCCCCAGGCGGTGCAGCAGCCTGGTCGCGCTCGGCCCTAGCTGTACGCCCGCCCCCACCTCGCCCAACTGGGGCGCCTGCTCGTACACCCGGCACTCCAGCCCGGCTCGGTGCAGCGCGAGCGCGAGCGTCAGACCCGCCAGCCCTCCTCCGACCACAGCGATGCGCGGCGGCGTGTCGTTCGTCATCGGCCCCTCCTTCACAGGCGCGGTGCCCCTTCGGACACGGACACCCGCAGAACACCGGCGAGACCCAACGGGTTGCCTTTTCCCGGGAATTGGTGCCGCCCGTCCGACGAAGTACCGCTGTAGCCGCCGACTTGTCCGCTGCGGGGCACCCGAGCCCTCAGGATCTTGCCCAGGGCGCCGCCGGGCCTTAAGAATCTGTATCCGGCGGGAGGGAACCCGGGCCGAAACCGCAGCGCCGGGAAATCATTTCCCCGGCCGGCGTGGCCCGTTTCCGATGAATTCACCTTCTCCGGATCTTTATCAATCCGCAGTTCCGACTGACGGTTCCCGTATCACCCGTGCTGACGGAGGGTGCTGTGCCCCTACTACCTCTGAGCGGAAAATCCTTACGTCTCACCCGGCTCTCCAGGCCAGGCGACGGAAAGTTTCTCATCATCCCCATGGATCACTCCGTGGCCGACGGCCCCATCGCCGACGCCTCCCGGTTCAGCCGGATCGTCGGTGACGTGGTGGCCGCCGGCGCGGACGCCATCGTCGTCCACAAAGGGCGCGCCCGCTCCATCGAACCGGACCTGCTGACGGGCGCCGCCCTGATCGTCCACCTCAGCGCCAGCACACCGCACGCCCCCGACGCCGACGCCAAGGTCCTCGTCGGCGGGGTCGAGGAAGCGGTGCGCGCCGGGGCCGACGCCGTCAGCGTGCACATCAACGTCGGCTCCGACAGCGAGAAACGGCAGTTGGCCGACCTCGGTGCCGTCGCGGCGAGCTGCGACCGGTGGGGCATGCCGCTGCTGGCGATGATGTACGCCCGGGGGCCGCGCATCGAGGATCCGCGCGACCCCGCACTCCTGGCGCATGTGGTGAGCATCGCCGTCGACCTCGGCGCCGACCTGGTCAAGACCGTCGCGGCGGGCTCGGCGGAGGACATGGCCAACATCGTCGCCAAGACGCCGATCCCGGTCGTCGTGGCCGGCGGCCAGGCCGACAGCCGCGATCTCGCCGACTTCGCCCACTTCGCGATGACCGCCGGCTGCCGGGGCCTGGCCATCGGCCGCCGCGTCTTCCACAGTCCCGACCCGGCACAGGCGGTACGCACGCTCGCCGCCGCAGTCCACACCCCGCGACCCGAATCCGTCCCGAAGACACCCTCCCTACCCGAACTGGCAGGTGCGATGTGAAGTTCGCCTGGATTGACATCCGTTCCGTCCCCGCCGACCAGCGCACGGCGCTGGTCGAGGCGGCCGTGCACGCCCGCATCGACGGCATCGTCGACGACGGACCGGAGATCCTGGCCACCCTCCCCCCGACCGTGCGCAAGGTGCTGGTCGCCGCGGCGCCCGGTGACGGGGGCGACGAAGGCTGGGACGGCTACGACGTACAGCTCACCGACGTCACCGATGACCGCGGCCTCGCCGCACTGCAGGGCAGGGCCCACGCCGGGCAGGACTCCGTCGCCGCCCATGTCCCGGTCGTCGACGACGCCTCGCTCACCCTGGCGTGCTCGGCCGCCCGTGCCCTGCCCTACACCGTGGTCACCTTCAAGGACCCCACCAAGATCCCGCTGGAGATCGTGATCGCGGCGGCCGACAAGGCTCCCGGCCAGCTCATCTGCCGGGCGGACACGCTTGAGGAAGCGAAGATCATCCTCGATGTGCTGGAGAAGGGCTCCGAAGGCGTCCTCCTCGCGCCCGGCTCCGTCGCCGAGGTGCTCGAACTCGCCGAGCTCCTCCAGACCGACACCCCGCCGCTCGAACTCACCCAGCTCACCGTGGAGTCCATCGAGCACAGCGGCCTGGGCGACCGGGTCTGCGTCGACACCTGCAGCTATCTGCACAAGGACGAGGGCATCCTCGTCGGCTCCTACTCGCACGGCTTCATCCTGTGCTCCAGTGAGACGCACCCGCTGCCCTACATGCCGACCCGGCCGTTCCGCGTCAACGCCGGCGCCCTGCAGTCCTACGTCCTGGGCACCGACAACCGCACCAACTACCTGAGCGAACTCGGCGCCGGTGCCACCGTCCTGGCCGTCAGCACCACCGGGCGCACCCGGCGCGTCGTCGTCGGACGCGTCAAGCTCGAATCGCGCCCGCTGCTCACCATCAAGACCCGCGCCGACGACGGCACCCTCGTCAGCCTCGCCGTCCAGGACGACTGGCACGTACGGGTACTGGGCCCCGGTGACGCGGTGCGCAACGTCACCGAACTCCAGAAGGGTGACCAGCTCATCGGCTACCTGGCCACCGACCAGCGCCATGTCGGCTGGCCCGTGGGCGAGTTCTGCGTCGAGAAGTAGGACCGGTGCGCCGGCTCGTGTGCCCCGTACGCCCGGCCCATACGGGGCGCGCGAGCCGTCCGCGCTCGAACTGGAGGGATGTCGAACCATGGATGAACTCGCCTATCAGCCGGCCACCCGCCTCGCCGGGATGATCCGCCGCCGGGAGCTGTCCCCGGTGGAACTGGTCGAGGCGTGCCTCGACCGCATCGAGCGCCGCAACCCCGCCGTCAACGCCTTCGTCACCGTCTGCGCCGACCAGGCCCTGGACGCCGCGCGGCGCGCCGAACGCGAGGTGCTCACCGGCAACCCCCTGCCCCCGCTGCACGGACTGCCCGTGGGCATCAAAGACCTCGACCCGGTGGCGGGAATCCGCACCACGCAGGCCTCGTACGCCTTCGAGAACGAAGTGCCCAAGGCCAGCGGCGTGAGCGCCGAACGGCTCCTGCGGGCCGGCGCCATCGTCATCGGGAAGACCAACACCCCGGAATTCGGCCACAAGGCCATCACCGACAACTTCCTGTTCGGGCCGACCAGTACGCCCTTCGACCTGACCGCGAACGCCGGCGGCTCCTCCGGTGGCGCCGCCGCCGCCGTCGCCGAAGGGCTGGTGCCCCTCGCCCAAGGCTCCGACGCGGGCGGTTCGCTGCGCGTCCCGGGCGCGCTGTGCGGGGTGTTCGCCTTGATGGGCACCTTCGGACGGGTGCCCACCGTGGTGCGGCCCAACGCGTTCGGCCTGCTCAACCCCATGGTGTGCTACGGCCCGGTCACCCGCACCGTCGAGGACGGCGTGCTGATGTTCGAGGTGATGGCCGGCCCGCACCCCCGGGACCCCTACTCGCTCCCCGCGACACCCGAGCGCCTTTCGGACGCCCTGCACCGCCCGCTCACCGGCCTGCGCGTCGCCTACTCCCCCGACCTCGGCGGATTCCCCGTGGAACCGCAGGTGGCCGCGGTCGTCAAGGAGTCTCTCGGCGCCCTCATCGACGACGGCGCGGAGGTCGTCGAGGTCGACATCAAACTGCCCCGCCCGCACCAGGAGTTCACCGCGCTGTGGCGACGTCTCCAGGCCGTCCGCCAGGTCGAGTTCATCACACGGATGCGGCGGGCCGGCGTGGACGTGCTCGCCCACCGCGACCGCATGGCGCCCACCTATCTGGAACTCCTGGAGATGGGCGGACGCCCCTCGGCCGTCGACTACCGCCTCGAAGACATCCTGCGCACCGAGCTCCTGGACTCCCTGGAGGACGTCTTCGACCAGTACGACCTCATCGTCAGCCCGGTGACGTCGGTGGCGCGGATACCCAACGCCTCCGACCGCACCACTGTGGGCCCCTCCGAGGTCGCGGGACAGCGCGTCAACCCGCTCGTCGGCTGGTGCCTGACGGGCCTGTACAACTTCATCGGCAGCCCCGCCGCCACGGTCCCCGCCGGCTACACCCCGGCCGGGCTCCCGGTGGGCCTCCAGGTCGCCGCCCGCCGTTTCGACGAGCGGCGGGTCGTCGCCGCCTGCGCCGCGGTGGAACGCCGCCGCCCCTGGCACGAGGGCTACGAGCGCCTGGAGCTCAGGCGCGAGCGGGAAGGCTGAGCCACGGTGCCCCTCCACAACCGCCGGGACCCCGAATGGTGGGGTGCCCGGCTGCTCGCCCGGCACCCGCCCGACGCACCGTGGGCGTGCGCCCGCGGCACGGTCACCTACGGACAACTGCGCTCCCAGGTGGACTCCCTGCGCCACACCCTCCAGTCGTACGGCATCGGGGAGGGCAACACCGTCGCGCTCCAGGGCGCCCGCAGTTTCACCCAGATGTGGGCGCTCCTGGCGCTGTGGTCGTGCGGCGCTCAGGTCCTGCTGATGGGGCCCGGCCTGCGCGGCCGGGAACTGGGCATCCTCCTGGACCGCTGCCGTCCGCAGTTCCACCTCTCCTTCGACGCCCCCGGCTGGGCCGACGGCACCTTCCACGACGAGTGCGAGGTCCTCGTCCGCCGTCTCATCGGCGGCCGCCCGGCCCAGACCGCGCACTGCCTGGTCCAGTTCACGTCGGGCAGCACCGGAACCGCCAAGGCCATCGGCCGGACGCCGCGTTCCCTGACCACCGAACTCGGCCGGTTCCGGGCGATCGGCGGCATGCCCCGCGAGGGCGAGAAAGCGCTGCTCCTCACTCCGCCGGAGCACTCCTTCGGGCTCATCGGCGGTCTGCTGCACGCCATGAACACCGGGGCCGTCGCCGTCTTCGCCCCGAACACCGGCGGCCCCGCGGTCCTCGGCGCCTGCCGGGCCCATGACGTCGCCGCCGTCCTCGGGGCGCCCGCCCATTTCGCGGCCCTCGCCGCGCAGGACGACCCACCGGAACTGCCAAGGCTGCGGATGGCCCTGTCCGCCGGCGACGTGCTGGACCGGCGGGTCCACACGCGTTTCGCGGAACGCTTCGGCATTCGGATCGGCCAGGCGTACGGAACGACCGAGACGGGCATCATCGCCGTCGACGCGGACGGCAGGCACGGGCCCGGCACGGTCGGCGTTCCGGCGCCCGGCGTGCAGGTCCGGCTGGTCTCGGGGGAACTTCAGGTACGGCTGCCCGGCTCCCCGTATCTGGCCCCGGAGGAGCCTCCCGCGCGGTTCCTCGCGGACGGCGGACGCGACCCGGGCGGCTGGCTGTGCACCCGCGACCTCGTCGAAATAGATCCGGCCGGCGGGGCGCTGCGGCTGCTGGGGCGCCTCGATCCGCTGGCCGATCGCGGCGGCCTGAGCGCCGCCGCCACCCAGCGGCAGATCACCAGCCGCACCGTCGTCCGGCGCCTGGGCCGGGACGGCTGGCTCGCCCGCTGAGACACGTCGCGGGGCCCGCCGGCCGGACCCCGCGACGCACCCCTCGCGCACCACCGCTCGGCCCGCGATGCAACCCATCCGGGCCGAGTGGTGTTTCCCCTGTGAATCGCACTGAACCGGCCGCTCCGCAGAGTGCCGGCTCCCTTTCCGCACCTCACCCGAGCTGGAGGCTCCATGACCGAGGCAACGATGACGCACGGGAAGGAAGACCGGCCGGAGCGCCCCAAAGGCGTGCTCCATGTGCCCGCCGGACAGGGCCCCACGGTCTGGGTCGACGGCGACACGTACACCGTCAAGGCGAGCCACGCCAACACCGGTGGCGCGCTGGCCTTCCTGGAGGCGTCCGTGCCTCCCGGCTGCGGCCCCGCCGCGCATGTCCACACCCGCGAGGACGAGGCGTACTACCTGCTCTCGGGCGAGCTCGAAGTCCTCGACTCCGGCCGCACCTTCACCGCCCACCAGGGCGACTTCGTCTTCATACCGCGGGGGATAACGCACCGCTTCAAGAACACCGGCCTGCATGTGGCCCGGATGGTGTTCCTGTTCACCCCCGCGGGCTTTGACCAGTTCTTCCTGGAGGCCGGCGACCAGGCCAGGCCCGGCGAGCAGGCCCAGCCGTGGACGCCGGACCGGTTCGGGCCCGTGGTGGACGCCGCCGCGCGCTACGGCTGGGAGCCCGGCGAGGAACCAGCCGGCTGACGAGGCGGCCCACGCCCCGGGAACGCACCCGCCCGCACCACCCTCCCCGCCGGCCGCGAGCACACCTGAGCTGCCCACGGCACGGAACGCACTGACAGCACGGAAGGTAACGATGGAAGAGACCGCGGCGAAACGACCGCCGGAAGCCGACAGCACGCCGATCGCAGAGCGGCCCGAGGGAGGTGAGCAGGCGGAGACGGGCCTGCTGCCCATCGGCTCGACACTGGCCCTGGGCGCCGTCCTGGCCCTGCTCAGCACCACGATCGTGTCGGTGGGCATGGGACGCCTCTCCGAGGTGTTCTCGGTGCCGCTGTCCACCGTGCAATGGGTGAGCACCGCCTACCTCCTGGCGCTCGCGGTCGCCATCCCGATCGCCGGCTGGGCGATGGACCGCTTCGGGGAGAAGACGCTCTGGCAGGCGTCACTCGTCGTCTACCTCACCGGCTGCGTCCTGGCCGCCGTCGCCACGTCCGTCGGCACCCTGATCTGCTCCCGGGTGGTCCAGGGCATCGGCGCCGCCATGTTCGAGCCGATCATGCTCACGATGCTGGCCCGCGCGGCCGGCCCGAAACGCGCCACGACGGTGCTCAGCCTCATCCAGATCCCCATCACGCTCGCCCCGGTCTTCGGCCCCATGGTCGGCGGCGTCCTCATGGACAGCCTGGACTGGCGCTGGCTGTTCTGGTTCAACGTCCCCCTGGGCCTGCTGTGCGCGGTGATGGCGCAGCGCATCCTGCCCACCGACCCGCCCCGCGCCGAGCGCCCCGTCTCCCAGCTCGACGTGACCGGACTCGCGCTGCTGCCCGCGGCTCTGGCCGGGCTGCTGCTGGGCTTCTCCCAGGTGGCCGCGGGCGGAGGTATCGGCGCACCGGTCGTGTGGGTCTCCTTCACCGTCGGCGCCGTGCTGTTGGTGGCGTACGTACTGCACGCTCTGCGGATGCGGGGCGTTCCCCTCATCGATGTGCGGCTGTTCGCCACCGGCCGGTTCACCGCCGCCGCGCTCGGCTCGTTCCTGTTCGGCGCCTCGGTGTACGGCATGATGTTCCTGCTGCCGCTCTTCTTCCAGCAGGCCGGCGGCTTCGACGCGTGGACCTCGGGCCTGTTGCTCGCCCCGCAGGGCATCGGCACGGTCCTGATCCTGCCGGCCGTGGGCCGTCTCGTCGCCCGGTACGGCCCCCGTGCCGTCGTCCTCGCGGGCATGGCACTCGCGGCGGTCAGCACCCTGGCGTACACCCAGCTCGATCCTGGTGACGACACCGCGCTGCTCGTCATCGCGCTCCTGGTTCGCGGCGTCGGCCTGGGCACGACCCTGGCCCCGGCGCTGTCCACGGGCTTCACCAGCATCGCCCCGGAGAACACCGGTCGCGCCAGCAGTGCTCTGATCGCCTCTATCCAACTGGGCGGCTCCGTCGGCACCGCGCTGCTGGCCGTCGTCGTCCAGCAGCAGCTCACCAGCCGTCTGGGCCCGTCCGGCTCCTCGGCGTCGGTCGCATCCGCACCTCATCTCGCCGGGCCGATCACCGATGCCTTCGGCGGAGCCTTCTGGTGGACGCTGGGAATCTGTGCGGCCGGCGCGGTCGTCGCCCTCTTCCTGCCACCCGCCGAGCGCGGCACCACGCCCGCGAAATCCTGAGCCGCACACAGCAGCGGTCAGCCACCCCTCACACCCACATGCTCACGCACCTTTGAGAGGACACTTCACATGACGGACCAGCTCAACGGGAAGGTCGCCCTGGTCACCGGGGCATCCCGAGGCATCGGGGCGGCCATCGCCCAGCGATTATCGGCCGACGGCGCCGCCGTGGCGCTGACCTACTCCCACTCCAAGGACCGCGCCGAGGAGGTCGCCGCCGGCATCCGCACCGCGGGCGGGCGGGTGACGGTCATCCGGGCCGACAGCGGCAAGGACGAGGACATCGCGGCCGCCGTCACCGAGACCGTACGAAGCCTCGGCGGCCTGGACATCCTGGTGAACAACGCCGGGGGCGGCACGTTCGCTCCCGTGGACCAGATGCCCCTCGAAGACATCGACACGATGATCAACGTCAACGTCCGCGGGGTGGTCGTCGGCATCCGCGAGGCGCTCCGGCATCTCCCGGAAGGCGGCCGCATCATCACGATCGGCAGTATCAACGCCGACCGCATCCCCTTCCCCGGGGGTTCCGTCTACGGCATGACCAAGGCGGCGATAGCGGGGCTGACCCGCGGCCTGGCCCGTGAGTTGGGCCCGCGCGGCATCACCGTCAACAACGTCCAGCCCGGCCCGACCGACACGGACGCGAACCCCTCGGACGGCCCCATGGCCAGCAGCATGCTCGGCTGGATGGCTCTGGACCGGTTCGGCAAGTCGGAGGAAATCGCCGCGATGGTCTCGTATCTCGCGGGCCCCGAGGCGGCGTTCGTCACCGGCGCGAGCCTGGACATCGACGGCGGCTTCGGCGCCTGACCCTCCCGGCCGCCCTCTCGCCGCGGTCCCGCCCGGGGCAACCAGCCCCGGGCGGGACGCGTGACGGCAGGGCCGACCGGGCTACGGCAGTCGCACCGACTGCCCGTGGCTGAAGTGGTTGCCCGGGTCCCACTTCGCCTTGACCTGCTGGAGACGCGGATAGTTGGCCCCGAAGTACAGCGTGTACCAAGGCACCCCGGAGGTGTTGTGCCGCGGATCGTTGAGATCGATGTCGGCGTAGTTGACGTAGCAGCCGTCGGTGACGTCGTCGAGGACCGGGACCCCGCCCGTCTCCTTGTACACGTCCTCGTAGAAGTCCCGCAGCCAGGAGATGTTCGCGGCATCGTCGGCCGGGTTGTTCCAGTACGTCTGGTAGAGCAGCTTGAAGCGCGAGTCGCGGTGCACGCTCGCGGTGGCCGCCGGCTTCACCGCGTTCACCGCGCAGCCGAAGGAACTGAACTGCACCATGGCACGCGGATTGTTGAGGTCCGTCTGCGCCAGATGCTTGTACATCGCCTCGATTTGCGCGTCGGTGACATTCCGCTTGTTGTAGGTGGACTTGTAGTCCGCCCGCAGAGTCGGGTCGACGAGCGTGTTGTTCGTGGTGCCCATGTAGCGCGTGGCCTGCAACCACGGCATCCGCTGCGGCCTGTGGTATTGCGGCATCGGCTTGTGTTCACCCATCGTATTGGTGACGGGTTCATGCGTGAGATCGACGCCCTCGGTGACCGCGGCGATATAGGCCTCCAGCAGCTTTTCCGCGTGCGGAGCTGTGGCGTCCATTTGGGACACGAGCCCAATCTGGCCGTTCGACCGGTGATTGAGCAGCAGCGAACTCATCAATCCGCTGTAGGGGCTTCCCGGCGCGGCGTTCTCCTCCGCCTCGTGCCACGCCCCGTAATTCCGCGCGAGCCTGATGAACGCTTCCTTGGTCATGTCTTGCCAGGACCAGGCGACCGCGCTGAGCAACACCTCGCTCGGCGGCTTGATGAGAGCCTGTTCGGCCTGGCGGCCGGTGGCTTGCGGGGACCGGAACCAATAGCGGGTGATCACCCCGAAGTTGCCGCCGCCGGCGCCGGTGTGGGCCCACCACAGTTCCCGGTTGGGGTCGGACTCCTCACGCGTGGCGACCACCGTGCGGGCGTGGCCCTTGGCATCGACCACGACGACCTCGACCGCGTACAGGTGATCGACGATCAAGCCGTGCTGGCGGGCGAGCATGCCCCATCCGCCACCGCTGACGTGGCCGCCGACGCCCACCGAGTAGCACATTCCGCCGGGGAGGGTGACGCCCCACACCTTGTACAGCCGCTCGTAGACGTCGAGCAGCGTCGCTCCGGCCTCGATCGCGAAGGCGGAGAACCGGTCGTCGTAGTAGATCGACGTCATCTCCGACATGTCGAGCACGATCTGGGTGTCGGCGTTGAAGACGAAGTCCTCATAGCAGTGTCCGCCACCACGGACCGTCAGTTTCTTGCCCTCCCGCACGGCCTCTTGTACGACGGCCACGACCTGCTGGGTGGAGTCGACCACCCGCACGGATTCCGGCCGCCCGACCCATCGCTGGTTCACCCCGCGCACGAGATCCACGTACCGTGGATCGGCCTCCGCGATCCTCGCCGCACCGAACTCGGCGGCGGGAGCCTTTTGGGGCCCACACCCGTGCGGCTTCCCGTTGCGCTCCACATTCTCGTGATCATTCGTCATGGCTGGTGTCGAGCCCTTCCTGAGTTAAATGCCCTGGGCTTACCCGTTCCCGCGAGATCAGGAATCCGGGTCTTTCCGCGAAGCAGCAGCGGACGTCGGCGCGTACGCCATCAGGGCCGAAGGTGCGATCGCCACGATCAATATTTGTCGCGGACAGACAGAGCGCATGGCGCACCAAAGAAAAGATCTCCCCCCGGATCCTGGACTCCCCCGGCACGGGTGCTCAATGACCCAGCGCGAATGAGAGTCACCGCGATAATGAATCCTGCGCCACAGGATTTCAAGCCGATTGGGAAAATCCCCGAGGTTTTCTGTCGGGCCGGCAGCCCGTCACGCAAAGCGGAACCTGGAAAACCGCCCACCCGGCCGACCGGAGACCGTATACGCGGACGCTTCCACTCCTCCGAAGAAGACCGCCACCCGCCCTCAAGCACCGGCCGGCCGCGAGCCCCCAGCCCCTCGATGACTCACTGACTCACTCGCCCGTGCCTGCTGGGCGGGCCTACGGGGCGTGCTGTCCGGAGGATCCGCGCCGATGGCACCCCACCAGGTGCGTGTCGACCAGGCCGATGGCCTCCATGAGGGCGTAGCTGGTCGTCGGTCCGACGAACCGGAAGCCGTGGGAGCGCAGTTCGGCGGCGAGCGCCTTCGACTCGGCGGTACGCGTCGGGACCTCGGAGACGGTCCGGGGCACCGGGGTGCGTTCGGGTTTGTGTGACCAGATCAGCCGATCGAGTCCGCCGTGCTCGCGGAGAGCCACCACGGCCCGGGCGTTGGTACGCGCCGCCTCGATCTTCGCGCGATGACGCACGATGCCGGCGTCGCCCATGAGGCGTTCGATGTCCCGGTCCGTATACGCCGCGACGGCGTCCGGGGCGAACCCGTCGAACGCCGCCCGGAAGGCCGGCCGTTTGGCGAGGATCGTCAGCCAACTCAGCCCGGCCTGGAACGCCTCAAGGCTGATCCGCTCGAACAGCGCCTGCTCACCGCGCACCGGAAGTCCCCACTCGGTGTCGTGATACCGCGTGTTGAGCGGATGCGAGACGGCCCAATGGCATCGCGCGAGCCCGTCCTCACCGACCACCGCCGTGGGATCCGGTGACTCGGGGGGCGACTGGGGCGACTGGGGCGACTGCGGCGCAACGGGCTGGCGAGGGGATGGTTGGACCGCCGCCGTGCTGCTGGATGTACTGCTCACGCGCTCAACTCACTTCGCTGGGACGGCACCGGCCGGGCGGGCTTCGGATGCCGTACTGACTCGGGGCCCGGTCACGGGCGAAGGCCGTCCTCGACCGCCCTTCTCCGGGCATTCCACCGGGCGTACTGACCGGCCATGCACACCGCGCAGGGCCGGTACCCCGCCGCGACGGCGGTCTCCTCATCGGCGAAGAAGACGCGTTGACGCACGTAGTGACCACGGGCGATGGCTCGTAGTGCGGAGGGACAGTCGAGGCGCCCGTAGAGCTTCCCCCGCCGGTAACCACCCAGCGTGCCCGGGGTGGCGCTGCGGTACGGCCGACCGTCACGCCCGATCAGTGTGTACATCGCGGATGCCATGGACATCGGGGATGCCACGCCGATTGCGGATGCCGTGCAGATTTCGGATGCCGGGCACATCGCGGATCCCGTATACCTCGCGGATCCCGTATCCGTCCGTTCCGGCGAGGTCCCTCCGTGCCGGTTGTTCTCATGCGCTTCCCCCAGGATGGAGCCGCGAAGACCGACCGACCTCGATGCGGCCACCACCGTGACACCGACTGCTGCACAACCCAGCCTGTACGCCTCCCGCCCAAAGCTCCGGCGGTATTCAGACATCGTGCTACCCCGCCCCCGTACACCCGGTACGCCCGCGCCGCTCAGCGCGCACCAAGGGCGCCAACCCGGCGCACCAACCGCCCAGTTACCGTCTTGACAGCCCCCTCCCCTGGGAGAAACCTGGTCCTTCCGGCGCAGCAGCCGGGTTCGGGGAAAACGGGGGAAAGTCATGAGGCACCCGTCTGTGCGCGTGACACAGGAGACACCTGGTACCGACGCCATCTGGGCGGCCGCCGCCCCACCACCCCGGCGTCACCCTTCAAACAGCGGATCAAACGGCGGATCGGCATCTCAAAGCCCCACGAGATCGCCATCTCACCGTCCCACGACAAGGCGTCGACGGACTCACCGGTCGCCCCTCCTCAGCGCCCTCCTCGTCGTCACCCTCTCTCCCTTGGCCGCCTGTTCGGCAGCGGACGGGGACGCCGCTGCCCCGCCAGACGGCTCCGGCAGTCCGACGGCCGTCTCGACACCGTCCGTCAGCCCGACACCGACCGTCGATCCCGCCGCCTACCGGCGCGCCCTGACCACCGCCCTCGGCCCCCTGAACTCCGCACTGCGAGCGGTCGACGGCGCGCGCGAGGGCGGACCACTGGACCAGGCGCTCCAAACGGCCGCCGACAAGGCCGTCGCCGCCGCCAACGCTCTCGACGCGGTCGCCGCACCGGTCGACGCCACCGCCGGCAACAGCCAACTCGCGGCGTCCCTTCGCGGCCTCGGCGATGACCTCAAGAGCGCCCGCGGCGACGGCGGCCGCTGCGCCACCTCCCCGCGCGTCGAACTGGGCACGGCCGACAGCCCGAAGAACGTGCGGGACGCGAGTCGCGCGCTGACCGCCCTCGGCTACGACGCCGCCCTGCGGCTGCCGCGCACCGAAAAGGCCCGGCATCGCCGCCTGGGCAACGGCACTTTCGTCCGCGACGGCAGCCGGGGCGGCCTCGGGCGCCTCACCATCAACAACGGCACCGGCACCGATGCCGTGGTCACCCTGACGCGGGGCGAGCGGACGGCGTTCTCCGTGTACGTCCGCAACGGTTCCCATGCCACCGTGCGCAGCGTCAACAGCGGTTCGTACACGGTGTACTTCACCACCGGGGAGGACTGGAACGGCGGCAGGCGGTCCTTCACGCGTCGGTGCGGTTTCGAGAAATTTGACGACCGGGCGAACTTTCGTACCGTCCGGGTCGCGGGCGGAACGCAGTACACAGTGCTGACCTTCACCCTGAACAAGGTGATCGGCGGCAACGCCAGCACGAGCACCGTGCCGCCGAGCGAATTCCCGTCGTAGCGAGGCGGGCGGTGCCGCCCGCAGCGGGCCGGATCGACGGGTAGGGGCACGGGCACCGGCGCGGGGCGCCCACCGCACCGGAACCGGCACCGGCACCGGCACTGGCAGACCGGGGTTCTATGCGGCCGGCGACGCCCACCACACCGCCACCGACCAATTCGTCCGCTCGCGTCATGGCCGCACTTCTTCGCCTCACCCCTCGCCTCGCTGCCTCCCTCCACCGCCGAATGCGATTACGGCACGCAATTGTTGATCTCCCCACCGCCGACTCTCCCTAACTCCCCACGCCTTGCGCGCTTCCGGATTCGCCATTCGGCTACGCCCCGCCACGTGCCGCTAATACGTGGCACGGCTGATACGTGGCACAGGTGATACGTCGCGCACGCGATACGTGGCGCACGTGAAACGCAGCGCCGCCTCGGTTCTCGACACCCCCGGCACCCCCGTCGGGCCCGACGTGCCCGACGTGCCCGACGTGCCCGACCATGGAGCGCGCCGGCCAAGGCAACGCGCCCCGCTCCTCCCGCTGCCCGCGACGGCATCCTTCCGTGCGCTCCGGGCATGCCCCTCGCCGTCCGACCGCCCCACCCCCGCCGCCCGCCGCTCGGGGGCGCATGATCCGGATACGGGACGGCGGCGCAGACGCTCCCCCTTGGGCCGCCCCTCCCGCGCCGGGAGTCGTACAGCGTCGCCAGAACGCGCGACCGGCACGCAGGTTGCCTCCCGATGCGGGCTCGGCCCCGGACTTGTACCCCAGCCCCGCACCCCGGCCGGCACCCCGAGTCTCCGCCCTTATCTGCCGCTCACCCTCGTCACACGCCCCGTACCCGGCACGCCGCCGCTCGCAAGTCGCCATCTCGGCCCGACGGCCATGTGCGCGGCGCGTGCGAACCCCCGCCGCGCACGTGCACCAACCCCGGCGGACGCGCACGGCAACCGCCCCCCACTCGAACATGCCATCGAAATGGCCCACCACTGTGTGCAGCCCACCGATGGCGGTGCGCCCCCACCCCTCAGGCGAGTACCCCCCGTGGAGGCACCCGCTCTCCACCGACGTCAAGGGGGCAGACCGGGGGTCGCCGGCGCTACCGCGCGCTCTGCCGATGCCGACTCCGAGCATGGTTGTCTCTCACTCGTCCAATTCATGGCGCCTCACGGAATTCGCTTCACGAAGCCGGACCCTGAAAGGAAAAGGCGAAGGCGAAGACGATCCACCGCCGAGGCGTCACGTTTCCTGAATGGCCGCCAGAAAACTGCGCGGCGGCGAGCGACGGGAGCTGGAGAATGGAATTTCCGCAGGTATCGGTATCGGTATCGACCGGCCGGGGCGAATGCCGGGGACGTGGGGTCCGGAGCATCACGGCGGCAGCGGTTCTGCTGGCGGCCGGCGCACTGAACTTGGCGACCGAGGGGTCGGCCGAGGCCCAGAGCGGCGGGACGTGGGACCGCCTGGCCGGGTGCGAAAGCGGGGGGAACTGGCGTATCGATACGGGAAACGGGTTCTCGGGAGGGCTCCAGTTCGCGCACACCACCTGGCGCTCGTACGGCGGCGGCACATACGCCCCGCGCGCTTCGCAGGCGACCCGGCAGCAGCAGATCCAGGTAGCCGAGCGGGTGTTGGCGCGGCAGGGGTGGGGCGCGTGGCCGGCCTGCTCGGCCTCGCTGGGGCTGAACGGGACGGCCTCACGCGGCAGCGGCCCCCGCGCCGCCGCGCCGCACCGGGAAGCGGCCGCGCCGACCCGCGACCGAATCCGGCGCCAGGTACCCCAGGAACGGCGCTACAAAGAAAAGCGGCACCGGCATTCCGGCCAGTCCGTCGTCGTCAATCCCGGAGATACGCTGAGCGGCATCGCGTACGCACACGGATGGGGCTGGAAGGATTTCTACCGCCTGAACCGTCAGGTGATCGGCGATAACCCCGATCTCATCTTCCCCGGCATGCGATTGTCCGTACGGAACTCCCGGGGCAACTGAACGAACCTCCGGCGGGGGGGGGGGGGCGGGGGGGGGGGGGGGGGGGGGGGGGGGGGGGGGGGGGGGGGGGGGGGGGGCGGGGGTGGG
>NZ_JBVIHH010000011.1:284454-289003 GCF_055570395.1 Streptomyces sp. NPDC031210 | reverse complement strand
GGCGGCCGCGGGGCCGAGGGGGCGCCGGGGCGGGGGCCGGACCGCCGGTCGGGGGGGGGGGGGGGGGGGGGGGGGGGGTGCGCGGGGGGGGGGGGGGGGGGGGGGGGGGGACCGGCAACCCCCCCCCCCCCCCCCCCCCGCGACGACCTCGGCGGAAGTTCGCCCCCTCTCAGACAGCGCGTCTCTTGCCGCCCCGCAGGGCGGTCCACAGGCGGTCGCCCACGGCGACGATGATGACGGCGCCGACCAGTTGCAGCAGGTGGCGCCCCCAGTCGATGCCGTCGGTCTCGTTCACCCCGACGCCGGTGGCCAGCCAGTTGCCCAGGACGCTGCCCAGCATGCCGAAGATCACGGTCAGCCAGAGGGGGATCGCCTGCTTGCCCGGGATGATGGCCTTCGCGATCAGTCCCAGAATCAGGCCCACGATGATGGCCCACAACCAACTCATGTCGCCTCCTCGCGCGGCGCGGAGCACGTGAACCGTGCCTCGTCAGTGTCGCTCCGCATCCCCTACGGCGCACGCCGGAGCGCCCTGTCCGCCACCGGTCGTGCGCGGGCCGGTCCGGCGGTGTGAGGACCCGGTCTCGAATGCGGCGCACCCGCGGCGTACCGTGGGATGTGCCCGGAAAGCGGGCAGAATCCGGCACGACGACCAGGCGGTGGAACGTGATGCGGAAGCACGGCGGCGACGGGGCCTTCCGGATCACAGGGGCCCGGCAGGGACTGTCCGAGGACGTGCGCGGCCGGCAGCGCCGCTATGTGATCTCCATGTCGGTGCGGACCGTGGCCGTGATCCTCACCGCCGTGCTCTGGAACGTCGAGCGTCCCATCGCCATCGCGACGCTGGTACTGGGCATCGGGCTGCCGTATATCGCGGTCGTCATCGCCAACGCGGGCCGGGAGAACGCGCCTTCGGCGCCCTCGACTTTCGTGGCCGCGCCGACCAGGCCGATGCTGACGGCGGGCGGCGGACACCTGCCGGCGGAACCGGACGCGGAATCCCCCGAGGCCGGGGAACCGCAGTCGCGGGAAGGGGCGGGCTGACCGCCGCGCGGTCCGCAAAGCTCAAGAAAAGCTCAGATCAATCATGCGGTTCCGGTGCACCGGGCGGTGGCCTCCGTGACATACTGCGTACGCGCTCCGCATCCCCCGTCGGAGCGACGGACCGACGCCGGGCGGCTCCCCCCGTGGCTGCCCGGCGTCGCCATGTCCGCTGCCGGGCGCGGGACGTAGGGTTGAGGCCGTGAACTCCCCGAACTCCCCCGAGAGCGCCGTCATCTGCTCCGCCAAGGGCTGCCGCGCCCCCGCCGTCTGGGTCCTGGCCTGGAACAACCCCAAGCTGCACACCCCCGACCGGCGCAAGACCTGGCTCGCCTGCGAGGAACACCGCGAGCACCTCTCACAGTTCCTCGGCGTACGCGGCTTCCTCAAGGACGTGGTGACCCTGCCGGAGTGGGACGCGGCACAGGCGGGGCGCTGAGGGCGCGAGCGTTGCGCTCGCCTCACTGCCCCTTGCCGTCTGGGGCCCTGCAGGGACGCCGTTCCTCTATGCCCTTGGGTGCGTCCGGCTGTCAATTTCCAGGCGCCGGCGCGCAAACCGCTGCACGCCTTTGCAGAGCCGACACATCGGGGGCTTCCGTGGCGAAAGAATTCCATATCGAACCGGAGGAAATCAAGAAGCTGGGAAAAAGCTTCGCCAGTTATGCCTATGACATCGAAAGCGCACGGAAGTGTGGGGCACCGCCGCTAACGTTGTCGGCCGTGGGCTCGGCGGCGTCGGCGGGGCAGGAGGGGGTCATCTCAACCGGCCGACTGAAGGTTTTGTACCTCCTGAAGGCTTCACACCCGCACCGGAGCGGTCCGGCCCCCACATGTCCATCGACGGACCGACCAGCGGGCTCGGTGGCGGACTGGCGGGAGCCGGCCAGGCCTCGTTGCAGGGCGATGAGAAGCCGGAAGACAAACCTGAAGCCAAGTCGGCTCCTCAGAAGCGCAGTGTGAAGGACACATTCGGATGACTCGGGCCCGTGCGATGAATTTCTGCCTGGCGACAGCCGGCGCCGGGGTGTTGGCGGCGGTGGTGCGGGTGTTGACGCACCCCGCCGCGTCGATGCCGCGGTGGGACCTGCTCGCCTGTCTGGCGGTGACAGCGGTCGGCCTCGGAGGGGGCGTCCGCTGTCTGCGGCGCGGCGCGTTCCCGCTATCCGATCAGGTGGCGGAGACGTGTAAGCCTTGGTGGCCCGACCGGAACGGGGCCTGGATCGCGGCCGGGTTGCTGTTCGGGACCGTCATACCGGTCTTCTTGTTCGGGTATGCGGCCCTTTCCTCCTCGCCCGAGGCAACTCGGATCTCTGAGGCAGGCGGCGGCATTCGTGCAGTGACGGTCCAAGACGTGCTCTCGTCCGAGTACACCCGGAGCAAGCACTCCGGCCACTACACCGTGGTGTCCCGGGTTTCCGTACCGTACGACGCAGGCAGTGAACTGGTGAAGGCGGAATTCGACTCGGAATCACGGGTGAACCGCGGTGACCGGGTGTGGGCGCTCTACGCGCCGTCCGCTGCGAAACTCGGAGCTCTGGTCGAGAGTGACCGGGGGGTGCTGGAAGAAAAGGCGGGTGGTCCCGCGCGCCCCGCCATTCAGGCTCTTGTTCTGCTCGACGGCGCTCTGTTCCTGTTCTTCGTGTTCCTTTTCCGTGGCTTCGCCCGGGCTGGTCGTGGGCTGAAGGTACTCGGCGAGCAGGGGCGGGTGCTCGGTGTCACCGTGCGCGGTGTGGACGTGGGGCCGGAGCGAGAGGAACCGAAGGGGGGCGGGCAGCGGCAGCTCCGGCCGCGGGTCGTGATGGTGGGGCCGGCCGGGGAGCGGATGGAGATGTTCCTGGACCCGGCGGTCGATCCGACCAGTCTTGCGCGGCAGCTCACCGGCGTTCCGGCGGAGGTGTACTGGGCCGTGCCGCCTCAGGGCAGGCAGCGAGGACCGCAGCGGATCATCGGCACGCTGGTGACCGGGGGCGAACGGTGCGTGAGGGGTCGGTTGGCGACCGAGGAGGGGTCCGTGCTGGCGGAGGGCGCGGGAGCGTCGGGTCGCGGGGCGCTTCCTGACTGGGAGAAGTTGCGGGCGATCCGGACCCATCCGCTCTGGATTCCGGAGGTACACGCCGGGGGCCTGTGGGCGGTGCAAGTCGCGGTGCTCGCTCTCGCCCTCGTCGCCTGGGGTGTGGGGACCGTCGCGACGGTCCTTCTGGCGGTTGTCGCGTACGCGTCGGTCGTGGTGGGACGGCAGAGGGTCAAGAGGCGGCGTGCGCGGTATCTGCGGAGCCTGCTGCCGGAGTAGAGGGAAGCCTGCGGGAGGCGGGGGTGGCTCAGCCGCCGATGGCGGACATGGGGCGGTCGGGCTGGAGGAAGGAGGGGTCGTCCAGTCCGGAGCCGGCTTTTTTGCCCCACATGGCGAGCTTCCAGATGCGGGCGATCTCGGCGTCGGGGGCGTCCGAGCGCAGGGCCGCGCGCAGGTCGGTCTCCTCGGTGGCGAACAGGCAAGTGCGGACCTGGCCGTCGGCGGTCAGGCGGGTGCGGTCGCAGGCCCGGCAGAACGGGCGGGTGACGGAGGCGATGACGCCGACGCGGTGCGGGCCGCCGTCGACGATCCAGCGCTCGGCGGGCGCGGAGCCGCGCTCGTCCTGGCCTTCGGGGGTCAGCTCGAAGCGGGTGCGCAGGGAGGTGAGGATGTCGCCGGCGGTGATCATGCCGTCGCGCTTCCAGCCGTGCTGGGCGTCCAGGGGCATCTGCTCGATGAAGCGGAGTTCGTAGGCGTTCTCGACGGCCCAGGCGAGCAGGTCGGGGGCCTCGTCGTCATTGAGGCCGGGCATCAGGACGCTGTTGACCTTGACCGGGGTCAGGCCGGCCGCGCGGGCCGCCTCCAGGCCGCGCAGCACGTCGGCGTGGCGCTTGCGGCGGGTCATGGTCTGGAAGACGTCGGGGCGCAGGGTGTCGAGCGAGACGTTGACGCGGTCCAGGCCGGCGTCGCGCAGGGCGGTGGCGGTGCGCTCCAGACCGATGCCGTTGGTGGTCAGCGACATCTGGGGGCGGGGGGTGAGGGCCGCGACGCGCTCGACGATGCCGACCAGGCCGGGGCGCAGCAGCGGTTCGCCGCCGGTGAAGCGGACCTCTTCGATGCCGAGCTCGCTGACGGCGATGTCGATGAGGCGGACGATCTCGTCGTCGGTGAGCAGGTCCGGCTTGGCCAGCCATTGCAGGCCCTCTTCGGGCATGCAGTAGGTGCATCGCAGGTTGCACCGGTCGGTCAGCGAAACGCGCAGGTCGGTGGCCACGCGACCGTAAGTGTCGATGAGCACAAGGCCCCCTCCCCTAAGTGGCGGATCCGTACGCTTCGAGCCTACGCGATGGGTCCGACGGTGGGCAGGCGTGAGAAGCACGAGGTGGGCGGGGGGGGGGGGGGGGGGGGGGGGGGGGAGGCCCCCCGGCGTGGGGGGAAGGGGGGAGGGGGACAAACACAACCTCACACACACGGCTGTGGCGCCGCCTCCCGTGGTGG
>NZ_JBVIHH010000011.1:182290-284444 GCF_055570395.1 Streptomyces sp. NPDC031210 | reverse complement strand
GAAGGCCGCCGCGAAGCAGGCCGAGGAAGCCCGTAAGAAGGCCGAGTCCGCCTCCTGACGGCCCCGGGGGGGGGGCCCCAGCCTGCCCCCCCGCCCCCCCCTCCCCCCCCCCCCCCCCCCCCCCCCCCCCCCCCCCCCCCCCCCCGGGGTGGTGGTGCGGATGTCTCAGTGGGCGCCGGTTCCGGTCAGGGAGCGGACCTCCAGCTCGGCGTACTTCTTCACGTCCGGCTCCTCCTTGGACAGCACCGATCCCAGCCAGCCCAGGAAGAAGCCCAGCGGGATGGAGATCAGGCCCGGGTTTTCCAGGGGGAAGAGGGCGAAGTCGGCGCCGGGGAACATCGACGTCTCCTTGCCGGAGACGACCGGGGAGAAGAGGACCAGCAGGACGGAGGAGGCCAGGCCGCCGTAGATGGACCACAGGGCGCCGGGGGTGGTGAACCGCTTCCAGAACAGGCTGTACAGGAGGGTGGGGAGGTTGGCGGAGGCGGCGACCGCGAAGGCGAGGGCCACCAGGCCGGCGACGTTCAGGCCGCGGGCGAAGACGCCGAGGACGATGGCGACGGAGCCGATCCCGACGGTCGCCCAGCGGGCCGCGCCGACCTCTTCCTTCTCGGTGGCCCGGCCCTTGCGGAGGACGTTGACGTACAGGTCGTGCGCGAAGGACGAGGACGAGGCGAGGGTGAGGCCGGCGACCACCGCGAGGATGGTGGCGAAGGCCACCGCGGAGATGACGGCGAGCAGGATCGCGCCCCCGGCGGAGTGGGCACCGCCGCCGATCTCCTGGGCGAGCAGCGGGGCCGCGGTGTTGCCGGCCTTGTTGGAGGTGGTGATGGTGGCGGGCTTGAGGAGGGCGGCGGCGCCGAAGCCGAGCGCGATGGTCATCAGGTAGAAGGCGCCGATGATGCCGATCGCCCAGTTCACGGACTTCCGGGCGGCCTGGGCCGTGGGGACGGTGTAGAAGCGGATCAGGATGTGCGGCAGGCCGGCGGTGCCCAGGACGAGGGCGAGGCCCAGCGAGATGAAGTCGATCTTCGAGGTGGCGGTGGCGCCGTATTTGAGGCCCGGCTCCAGGAAGGCGGGTCCGTGGCCGCTGTTCTCGGCGGCGGCGCCGAGCAGGGTGGAGATGTTGAAGTGGAACTTGAGCATCACCAGGAACGTGATCAGCAGGGTGCCCGCGATCAGCAGGACCGCCTTGACCATCTGGACCCAGGTGGTTCCCTTCATGCCGCCGATGGTGACGTAGAGGATCATCACGATGCCGACGAGGATGACGACGAGGATCTTGCCCGCTTCGCTGGTGATGCCGAGGAGCAGGGTGACCAGGGCGCCGGCGCCCGCCATCTGGGCGAGCAGGTAGAAGATCGAGACGACGATGGTGGAGGTGCCCGCGGCGGTGCGTACCGGGCGCTGGCGCATGCGGTAGGCGAGGACGTCACCCATGGTGAAGCGGCCCGAGTTGCGCAGCGGTTCGGCGACCAGGAGCAGGGCGACGAGCCAGGCGACGAGGAAGCCGATGGAGTAGAGGAAGCCGTCGTAGCCGAAGAGGGCGATGGCGCCCGCGATGCCGAGGAAGGACGCGGCGGACATGTAGTCGCCGGAGATGGCCAGGCCGTTCTGGAAGCCGCTGAACTGGCGGCCGCCGGCGTAGAAGTCCTCGGCGCCCTTGGTCTGGCGGCCGGCCCAGACGGTGATGGCGAGGGTGGCGAGGACGAAGACCGCGAAGAGGGTGATGATCAGGGTGCGGTGTTCGCCCGCGCCGCCGGCCGCGAGCTGGAGTGCGCCGGGCTGCTGCGTGAGGTTCATGCGTCGCCCTCCAGGCGGGACTTGAGGGCTTCGGCTTTCGGGTCGAGCCGGGCCGCGGCGTGGCGGGCGTACCACCAGGCGATGAGGAACGTCGTGACGAACTGGGCGATGCCGAGGACGAAGGCGACGTTGATGTTGCCGAGGACCTTGGTGCCCATGAAGGTGCCGGCGTAGTTCGACAGCAGCACGTACACGAGATACCAGAGGATGAAGCCGACGGTGAGCGGGAAGGCGAACGAGCGGTGCGAGCGGCGGAGTGCGCCGAATTCCGCGCTCGACTGCACGTCGGTGTAGTCGGGGGGATCGGCGGGGCCCTTGTTGAGGGACGGGGCGGGACTCACGGAATCTCCTGACACGTAGGGGCGGGCGGCGGGGCCGGCGGTAAAGCTCGCGTAAGTGTCGTGACGTGGATCACGCATGGTAGAGGCGTGGCTATCGATGCGACAGGGGGTCGTTGGTGGATTTCCTGGGAATGCCCCGGGTGGCCGCCACCGGTCGGGGGGCGTTTCGTTGTGCCGGGTGTGAATCCGCCGCTTTCGCAGGCCCCGCAGCCGTCCGGTCCCCGTCGGCGCCCCTACGGCTGCGTCCGGCTGCCGGCTCCGCTCGCCCTGCCGCCCGTGGTGGGCCGGCCGGCGGGAGTGGAGTCGCGCCGGTGGTACGGCCCGCGGATCGCCCTGCCGCCGCTGAGCATCGGCGCCCTGCGGCGCGGCGCCTGACCTGCCGCCACCGTCTGACGAGGTCTCAATTCGCCTGTCGTGCCGGGTTTTCTCCGGGATTCCATTGCTGTGTGCCGTTGATCGCCGATAGCTTCACCAGTCATGCCATCCGCCCGTGCGCGACCCGCGCGCGGGCGGTCTCACGGATGATGTGGAGTACCCATGGCACATCCCCGATCCAGACGGGCGCGGGCGCTTGCCGTACCGCTCGGCCTGGCTCTGACGGCGTCCCTCGGTTTCCTCCCGAACGCGGCCACCGCCGCGTCGCAGGACTCCTCCCCCGCCGCCGTTTCGACCGATGGTCCGCTGCTGTCGTACGTCGTGAACACCACGCCGGACCACGCCACGGTCAGCAAGGTGAAGACGGCGATATCCAAGGCCGGAGGGAAGGTGATCACCGCCCATGAGCAGATAGGCGTGATCGTCGTCCACTCGGCCGATCCCGGGTTCGCGGCCGCGGTCCGCGCCGTGCCGGGCGTGCAGTCCGCGGGTGCCACGCGCACCGCGCCGCTGAAGCCGTCGGGCACCACCGACATCGGCAAGCCGCAGAAGGTCGACCTGCCGAAGTCGCAGCTCAAGGCGGCCGGCGTGGCGGCGAAGGCGAACGGCGGGGAACCGCTGGAGCCCTTGCAGTGGGACCTGCCGGCCATCAAGGCCGACCAGGCCGCGAAGGTGAACGCCGGCAGCAGGAACGTCACCGTCGCCGTCATCGACACCGGTGTGGACGACACCCACCCGGATCTGAAGCCGAACTTCTCCGCGAAGCAGTCCGCGAACTGCGTGGGCGGCCTGCCGGACACCTCCCCGGGCGCCTGGCGGCCCTACGACCCGGACAACGACTACCACGGCACGCACGTCGCGGGGACCATAGCCGCGGCCCGTAACGGTGTGGGTGTGGCCGGTGTCGCCTCGGGCGTGAAGGTCTCCGCCATCAAGGTCAGCGAGCCCGAGACCAGCCTGTTCTACGCCGAGAGCGTGGTGTGCGCCTTCGTCTTCGCGGCGGACCACGGCGTCGAGGTCACGAACAACAGCTATTACGTCGACCCGTGGATGTTCAACTGCAAGGATGACGCCGACCAGGCCGCCATCATCGACGCGGTGGGCCGGGCCGCGAAGTACGCCCAGCGCAAGGGCGCGATCAACGTCGCCGCGGCGGGCAACTCCAGCATGGATCTCGCGGCCGCCAAGCTGACCGACGACAGCAGCCCTAACGACTCGACGCCCGTCGAGCGCACCATCAGCCCGAAGACCTGCTGGGACGTGCCCACCCAGCTCCCGGGCACGGTGACGGTCGCCGCGACCGGCGTGCACAAGCTCAAGTCGTACTACTCGAACTACGGCCTGGGTCAGATCGATGTGGCGGCGCCGGGCGGCGACTCCAAGCAGGTGCCCGAGCTGCCCGCCAAGAACGGCAACATCCTCTCCACGATGCCGGGCGGCGACTGGGCCTACCTGGCCGGCACGTCCATGGCGTCGCCGCACGTGGCGGGCGTCGCGGCGCTGGTCAAGAGCGCGCACCCCAAGGCCAGTCCGCAGGAGATCCAGTGGCTCCTGAAGGAGCACGCCGACAACCCCGGCTGCCCCACGGGTGACGCCACCTGCACCGGCACCAAGCATGTCAACAGCCACTTCGGCTACGGCATCGTGGACGCGCTGGACGCGGTGAAGAAGTAGGCGCTACGGCCGACCGGTACCGGAGTCGGTGTCGGTAACGGCGAGGAGGGGCCGGGTGGTTCGCCGCCCGGCCCCTTCGTCTGCCGGGGCCGGTCCGGTCGCGTAAGCGCGCAGGACGCCGTCCGCCAGCGCGTACTGGGCCGCCGTATAGGTCAGCATGATCCAGAACTGCGGGACGGGTGGCTGCGGCCAGTGGGCGATCCCGCCGGCGATGAGGGTGTCGGAGAGCAGGAACAGCAGTCCGCCGAGCGCGGCCCGGGGGCCCAGGCGCAGCGCGCCGAAGGCCATCGCGGTGAGCAGCAGGCTGTAGCCGGCCACCGGGACGCGAAGGTCCGCTGCCAGGTCGGGCCACAGCAGTGCCACCGTTCCGAGCCAGGCCGCGCCGTAGGCGGCGGCGAGCCCGGCGGTGCGGGCCCGGCCCGGGTAGCCGCCCCGCCGGGCGAACAGCAGCAGGTAGCAGACGTGCCCGGCGGCGAAGGCGCCCATGCCGAGGAGGAAGACGAACTCCCCGCCGATCTGGAGGAGGGTGTCGCCGCCGCAGCCGCACAGCAGGGCGGCGGCGAGCGGGCGGGGCGCGCCGCGGGTGAGGGCCCAGGCGGCGAGTACCGGCATCAGCGCGGGTTTGGTGAGGTGGACGACGGTCGCGGCGGCGTGACCGGCCCCGCCCGCGGCACCGGCGCCGCCTCCGACGAGCAGCGCGGTGAGGTGGACGGCGGTGAGCACCGCGAAGGCGCCCAGCAGGAGCCGGGCGGCGCTCTCGCGCCCGACCCGCGTCACCCGACGCGCTCGGTGGCGGGCGCGGCCTTCCGGGCGGCCGCCGGGGACTTCGGCGTCTTCGGGGCCGTCGGGGCTTCCTGGGCCTTCCGGGTCGCCTGGGCCGCCGCCGGCTGCCAGCCCGGTCCGCGAAAGACCCGGCCGGCGCGTTCGCGCCAGTTGCCGGCCGCCCGTACGTCGCGCGCGATGGCGGCGTATTCGTGGGTGGCCACCCGCAGCGGGTTGAAGGTCTCGATGTTCTTGGTGAGGCCGTAGACGGGCCGCTCGGTCTCGGCGACGAACGAGCCGAACATCCGGTCCCAGATGATGAGGATGCCGCCGAAGTTGCGGTCCAGGTAGCCGCCTTGGGAGGCGTGGTGGACGCGGTGGTGGGAGGGCGTGTTGAGCACGAACTCGACGGGCCTGGGCAGCTTGCCGACGCGCTCGGTGTGCACCCAGAACTGGTAGACGAGGTTGACGCCGGAGCAGAACGCGACGGCCGCCGGATGCACGCCGAGCGCGATCATCGGGACGTAGAACGGCCAGACCGTCCACGTCGTCCACGGCTGGCGCAGCGCGGTGGTGAGGTTGAACTTCCTGCTGGAGTGGTGGACCACGTGGCAGGCCCACAGGATGCGGATGACGTGGTGCCCGCGGTGCGAGAAGTAGTAGAAGAAGTCCTGCGCGAGCAGCATCAGCGGCAGGGTCCACCACAGCACGGGGACGCGCAGCGGGGTGAGTTCGTAGACCGCGGCGTAGATCGCCACGATCGGTATCTTCCACAGCGCGTCGAACGCGAGGCTGCCCAGTCCCATGCCGACGCTGGTGGCCGCGTCCTTGGTTTCGTAGCCCGCCGCCTCCTCGTCGGGACGCAGGCGGTAGCTCACCATCTCCACCACGGTGAGCAGGACGAAGGCCGGTACGGACCACAACACGACATCGGGCAGGTGCGGCATGTCCCGCACGATAAGGGCGGTGGCGGGGCTGCCGCTAGAGGTTGTTACCGAGAAGTATGTAAGACCGGCTGTCAGCGGTGACGGGGCGGCGTACCGGCGGTAGCGGCGGGGCCCGCCTCTCCGGTGGGAGCGGCGGGCCCCGGCGCGCTCACCACACCCGCACCGATCCCCCTGGCGCGAACGCCGGACTGGTGGCGTCCGGGGGGATCTTCTCCAGGGGCTGGGCGATCTCGGCGACGGTGGGACCGGCGCGGGCCGCTGTCGGGGCGAGGCGGTCGAGGTCGAAGCCGTAGACGCGGGCGGCGTTGTGGCCGGTCATCGCGGCGATCTCATCGGGCGGCAGGCCCGCGTAGGCCAGGCGGAGGGCTTCGCGGGAGTGGGGGTGGGTGCCCTCGTCGTGGGGGTAGTCGCTGCCCCACATGATCTTGTCCAGGCCGATGCGGTGCCGCAGCGGGACCTCGTGGGGACGCATGAAGCTGGCGCCGACGAAGCAGTGGTCGCGCCAGACGGCGGCCGGAGGCGCGCCCATCGTCGCGGCCAGCCCGGCGCCGAACCTGGTCTCGGCGGTGGCGGTGCGGGTCGCGGCGGCCACCAGGCGCCCGTGGTAGTAGTCCAGCATGTCCAGGACGCCGGGGATCCAGCCCGAGCCCTGTTCGGTGAGGACCAGTCGGAGGCCGGGGTGGCGGCGGAAGGCTCCGCCGAAGATCAGGTGCCACAGGGCCCGGTGCGAGAACCAGGTCGTCTCGATCATGAATACGGCGCGGGCGGCGGGTTCGTCGCCGAGCGGCGGGGAGGCGGAGCCGCCGTGGTGGTTGACGGGGACGCCGAGTTCGGCGCAGACCGCCCACAGCGGGTCGTAGGTGCGGGAGTGCAGCTCGGGCAGGCCGGAGCCGGGCGGGGTGCCGGGCAGCAGGATGCCGCCGGTCAGGCCCGCGTCCTTCGCCCAGCGGACCTCGCGCACCGCCTCGTCGACGTCGTTGAGGAGGATCTGGGCGACTCCGGCGCGCCGGCCCGGGGCCTGGGCGCAGAAGTCGGCGAGCCAGCGGTTGTGGGCCCGCAGCCCGGCCCAGCGCCGTTCGAACTCCGCGCGGCCGGGCGCCGGGGCCATCAGCGAGGCGCTGGGGAAGAACGGCGGGATGGTGTTGGGGAAGACGACCTCGGCGACGATGCCGTCGGCCTCCAGCTCGGCCAGCCGGCGGTCGGAGTTCCAGTTGCGGTCGGCGCTGTCGGCGAGCAGGTCCTCGTAGGGGTTGACGTAGGCGGCCGCCCAGGCGTCGAAGTCGTCGTGGTGCCGGGCGGGGAGGTAGGGCCGGTAGTCGAGGAGGTCGGCGCCGGCGTGGCAGTCGGCGGAGATGACGGTGTAGCGCCGGTCGGCGCCGGGGCGGGTGCCGGGCCCGGCGGGGGCCGCCGGGCCGGACGCGGTGTCAGGCATCGCCCACTCCTACGTAGGGGAAGTCGGAACCGGTCAGCCAGTGCCGGCCGGTCTCCCTGGCGCGCCGCCAGGACGCCTCGACGGGTCCCTGGTCGGCGGGCTGGCCCAGGTCCGCCGGGGTGGGGCCGATCCGGCGGGCCACCGGCGCGAGCGCGGCCCGGTCGAAGCCGAAGATCTCGGCGGCGGATTCGCCGAGCATCCGGCGGGTCTCGCCGACGGGGATGTCGTGGAAGGTCTTGCGCAGCCAGGTGCCGGTGTGCGGCCAGGTGCCTTCGGGATGCGGGTAGTCCGAGCCCCACAGGATGTTGTCGACGCCGATCTCGTAGCGCTGGGCGAGTTCGCGGCGTTTGGTGTTGGTCGCGCAGATGAAGACGTTGCGGTCGAGGTAGGCGTGCGGGGGCCGCTCGAGCTCGGCGAACGGCGAGAGTTTCTTGCCGCCGTGCGCGCCGAGGTAGAGCCGGTCCATGAACCACAGGAGGTTGGGCAGCCACCAGCAGCCGGATTCGGCGACGCCGAAGCGCAGGTCCGGGTGGCGTTCGAAGACGCCGGACCAGAGCAGGAACCACAGGGGGCGGGCGGGCCACCAGGTGACCTCGGAGACGTAGATGCCGAGGTGGTCGCCGTACTCCTGGCGGGGTGCGGCGCCGGAGTGGGTCACCACCGGCATCCGGGTCTCGGCGGCGGCGGCCCAGACCGGGTCGTAACGGCGGTCGTGGTAGGGCGCCTTGTCCACCCACATCGCGGGGATCATCAGCGCGCCGAGGCCGGATTCCTTCGCCCGGTGGATCTCGGCGACGACCCGGTCGACGTCGCCGGTGACCGGCAGCAGGGCGACTCCGCAGTGGCGTTCGGGCTGGTGCGCGCACAGTTCGGCCAGCCAGCGGTTGTGGGCGCGGGCGCCGGCCATGCCCAGTTCGGGGTCCTGGTCGCCGGAGAGGCCGAGGCCGACGCCGAAGGGCGCGGCGGTGCCGCTGTCCACGGCGTCCGCGTCGGGGAAGACGACCTCGCCCGCCACCCCGTCGCCGTCCAGCTCCTTGGCGCGGGTGACCGGGTCCCAGCCGCCGCGCAGCCCCTCCTCGTGGTCGCGGAACCAGGCTTCGGCGAACGCCTCGTCGCGGACGCCCAGGCGGGTCATCTCGGCGCGCCGGGCGTCGCGCTGGGCCAGGAAGTCGTCGAAGGCGCGGTGGAAGCGGGATTCGAGATAGGGCCGGTACTCCTCGGTGGGGAGGCCGGCGTGGCAGTCGGAGGAGATGATCAGGTACCGGTCGCCGTGGCCGGTCGCCGCATCGCCGTGGTCCGTCATCGGTCGGTCCTCCCCGCGTCGGGATCGTCGTCCAGGATGAAGTTCTCCAGGTAGGCCGGGGCGGAGCGGTCGAGCATCGACCGGGCCCGGGCCCGGATCTGCGCCTCGCTGTGGCCGCCGGGCGGCAGCATCCAGAAGCGGTCGGCGCGGACGCCGTCCACGACCTGCCGCGCGACCTCCTCGACCGGCGTGAAGGCGACCTCCCGCCCGGCCTGGCGCATCGCGGCCTCCCACTGCGCCAGGCCCCGGTACGGCGTCCGGCGCGGGCGGGACTTGGCGTACCGTTCGGGCCGGTTGCGGTGGGACTCCCACAGGCCGGTACGGAGCATGTGCGGGCCGGGGAAGAGCACCGAGGCGCCGACGGCGGCCCGTTCGGCCCTCAGGTGGGCGTGGAGCGATTCGGTCATGGTGACCACGGCGGCCTTGGTGACGGCGTAGACCGAGGCGGTGGGCAGGGGGGCGACGCCGCCGTCCGTCGAGGAGGTGTTGACGACGTGGCCGGGCTCGCCGGCGGCGAGCATGCGCGGCAGGAAGCACTGGATGCCGTGGAAGACGCCCCAGACGTTGACCGCGAAGGCCCATTCCCAGTCCCGGGGGTCGTGTTCCCACATCCGGCCCTCGGCTCCGGAGCCGACGCCCGCGTTGTTGCACAGCAGGTGGACGGCGCCGAAGGTGTCGTACGCGGCGGCGGCGAGGGAGGCGACCTCCTCGCGTATGCCGACGTCCACGGTGCGGGCCAGTACCTCGGCGCCGCCCGCGGCGAGTTCGGCGGCGGCGGCGCGCAGCGGTTCCTCCTCGACGTCGGCGAGGACGACCTTCAGTCCTTCGGCGGCGAAGCGGCGGACCAGGGCCAGGCCGATGCCGCTCGCCGCACCGGTGACGACGGCGACCTGTCCGGCGCGGATCTCCATCAGGACCTCCCCTCGGTCGCGGGCGCCGGGGTGTGCCGCGCCGGGCGGGAGCGGTCCGGGCGCTCCGGCGGGGCGTCCTGGGCCTGGGCCGCGTCGTCGTAGCGCTGGTGGAGATAGGGCAGCAGGCGACGGGCGTCGACGCGTGCGGCGGCCCGGCCCCGCTGGTCGGAGGTCTTCTCCGCGAGGGTGATGCCGACCAGGCGGAGCACCGGCAGGTCGGCCACGGGGTCGAACGGCGACTCGCGCAGCACCACCTCGCCGGTCACCGATTCCAGCGTGCGCAGCCGCTCGTGGCGGGTGCAGTGCACCAGGACCGGATCGTCCTCGAAGCCCGAACCGTCCACGGCGGGCAGGAACTTGAAGTAGAAGTCGAGTCGGGTGGCGGGCGCGGGCAGCGGCAGCGGGCCGGCCACCGTGCCGCGTACCTCGACGAAGGTGATGCCGTGCCGGGCGAGCCGGGCGCGGACGAGGGGGCCGTCGCGCTCCACGACCACCTCGCCGAGCTTCTTCGGTTCGCCGAACACCTCGCGTCCTCCGGTCAGCGCGCGTTCGTGGGTCATCGGCATGACCAGCGGATACCAGCCGTCGTGGGTGGTGGCGGCGGCGCGGTGCCGGGCGGCGACGGCGACCGAGCCGGCGCCCAGCGGGTAGCCGGGCAGGTCCACGGCGGAGACGGTGGCCCGCACCAGGGGCCGTTCGGGCGGCTCCAGGGGTGGCGGGAGGACCGCGGCGACGACGTCCGGGTCGGTCTCCCAGACGGCGGTGACGCCGGTGGACCAGATGTCGGGGAGTGCGGCGGCGCGCTGTCTGGAGGTCCGCATCTCGGCCTCGGAGCGTGCGCCGTACCGTACGCGTGCCATGTCGTGCCACCCTTCGTCGGACCTTCGTCGAAGCCGGCTCGCGGGCCGGCGCGGAAGCGGACTCACCGGGGTTCTGTAACAGGGTTACACCGCCGCCGCCGAAGGGTAAAGACCGCTGCACGGACGGGAGTTGGAGAAAAATGCCACGCACCGCGCTGACCGGCGAAGAGGTCCTCGCGGCCGCCGCCGCGATCGTCCGGGCCGAGGGCCCGCGGGCGCTGACCATGCGCCGGCTCGCCACGGATCTCGGCACGGCCGTCACGTCCATCTACTGGCATGTCGGCAACCGGGAATCGCTCCTGGACGCCCTGGTGGAGCGCACCGTCGAGGAGATGGGCGAGATCCACCCCAGCGGCACCACCCCGCCGGCGCGCGTCATCTCGGTCGCCCGCTCCCTGCGTACGGCGCTGCGCGAACGCCCGCAGCTCATCGCGCTGGTGCACGAACGCGGCCTGACGGAGCGGATGTTCCTGCCCGCGCAGCAGGCGCTGGTGCGCGAGGTGCACGCCGCGGGGCTGCGGGGCGCGCTCGCGGCCGAGGCGGTGCGCGCGGTGCAGTTCCAGGTCGTGGGCTTCGTGCTGGTCGAGCGTCATCGCGAACGGTCCCCCGAGCAGCGCCCCGGCGAGAGTGAACTGTGGGACTCCCCCGCCGCCGGCCACGATCCGGCGCTGGCCCGGGCGCTGGCCACGCCCGCCGACACCGAACGGCTGTTCCTGGTCTCGCTCGAAGCGCTGGTGGCATCGCTACTGGGGCCGGGGGCGGCCTAGGGAACGGCCGGCACCCTCCCGCCGGTTCCCGACACATCCCGCCGACACTCCCCCACCGACCCCTATCAATCCGTCAAATCCGGCATTCGGCGCGAAGGGTGGCGACGGGGGCGGGCCGGGACGTCGCCCGGCGCGACGGCGGTTGGGTGGCTGTCAGTGGTGGCCCGTATCCTCAATGACCATGCTCGAAGACCACATGGCAGCAGCCCCCTCGATCGCGCCGACGATCGGGCGGCAGCCGGGCCCGCAGACGCCGCCGGCTCCCTGGCCGGACGCGTATCCCCAGGGATACGCGGTGGTTGACGTCGAGACCACCGGCCTGGCCCGCGACGACCGGATCATCTCCGCCGCCGTGTACCAGCTCGACGCGCGGGGCGAGGTCCAGGACCACTGGTACACCCTCGTCAACCCGCGGCGCGACCCGGGCCCCGTCTGGATCCACGGTCTGACCAGCGCGGTGCTGGCGGACGCCCCGCTGTTCCCGGAGATCGTGCCGGAGCTGTCCCGGCGCCTGGAGGACCGGGTGCTGGTCGCGCACAACGCCATGTTCGACTGGTCGATGATCGCCCGGGAGTACGCCCGCGCCGCCGCGACCGCGCCGGTCCGCCAGCGGCTGTGCACGATCGCCCTCGCCAAGGAACTGGGGCTGCCGCTGCCGAACCACAAACTGGAGTCCCTCGCGGCCCATTACGGCGTCGTGCAGGAGCGCGCCCACCACGCCCTGGACGACGCCCGGGTGCTCGCCGAGACCTTCCGCCCCAGTCTGCGGCGGGCCGCGCGGGAGAACCTGCGCCTGCCGCTGCTGAGCTGCCAGCCCCTGACGGAGTGGTCCGACGCCCCCGCGCCCCGGCAGCACTCCCCCGCGTCGTCCTACCGCCCCACCTCCTGGCGGCCCGCCCGCAAGCGCCCGGCGTGCCCGCATCCCAACCCGGGGCGCTACGTAGCCGGCGGGCGGCTCGTCCAGGGCATGCGGGTCGCCTTCTCGGGTGACACCTCCGTCGACCGCGAGCTGCTGGAGGACCGCGCGATCGAAGCCGGACTGCACGTCGCGACGAGCATGTCCCGCCTGACGAGCCTGCTGGTGACCAACGACCCCGACGCGCAGACCTCCAAGACCGCCAAGGCCGCCTCCTTCGGCACGGTCGTCATCGACGAGGCCGCTTTCATGCAGTTGCTCCAGGACGTGGCTCCCGCGGGCACGGCGCCTGCGTCCGGGTGAAGCGCGGCCAACACACCCACCGGCACCTCGCCCCGCGCGGGCCCCGCCCGCACCCTGTGGCGCATGGCACGTTGTGAGGTCTGCGGAAACGAATACGGCATGACGTTCGAGGTGCACGCGCAGGGCGCGGTGCATGTCTTCGACTGCTTCTCCTGCGCCATCCACCGCATGGCGCCGATCTGTGAGCACTGCCGGTGCCAGATCATCGGCCAGGGCGTCGAGGTGGAGGGCCAGTGGTACTGCGGCGCCCACTGCGCCCGCGCCGAGGGGAAGGTGGGCATCGTCGACAGAGTGTGATTCCCGGCCCGGATTCGCCGCGCGCTCCGGCGGTCACCGGCAGGACCCCCTGCTCGGGGGCCGCCGCACTGCGGGTACCGTCGAAGCCGTGTACCGCTTCCTGTTGTCCCGGCAGTGGGTGATCCTCACCCTCGTGGGCCTCGTCCTGATCCCCGTCATGATCAAGCTGGGGTTCTGGCAGTTCCACCGCCATGAGCACAAGGTGGCGCAGAACCAGCTCATCGCGGACAGCCTCGCCGCCGCGCCGGTCCCGGTCACCGGGCTGACCGCCCCCGGTCGGCCGCTGCCCGCGAAGGACATGTGGCGCACGGTGAGCGCCACCGGCACCTACGACACCGCGCACGAGGTCGTCGTCCGCCAGCGCACCGCCGCCGACGAGCAGAGCATCGGCTACTACGTCCTGACCCCGCTGATCCTCCCCGGCGGCGACGCCGTCCTGGTCAACCGCGGCTGGATCTCGCCCGGCGACGACCTCACCACCTTCCCCCGCGTCCCGGCCGCCCCCCACGGCAAGATCACTGTGACCGGCCGGATGATGGCCGACGAGACCCCCGAGAACAGCGGCATCAAGGACACCCGGGGCCTGCCCGCCCGCCAGGTCATGCTGATCAACAGCGAGCGGCAGGCCGAGCGGCTGCACCGGCCGGTCCTCGGCGGCTACATCGAGCTGACGGCGCCGAAGCCGGCCGGCGGCGAGCCCGAGCCGGTCCCCGAGCCGGATCACGACAGCATCGGCCCGCACATGGCGTACGCGATCCAGTGGTGGCTCTTCGCGGCGGGGGTGCCGGTCGGCTGGATCATCCTCGTACGCCGCGAGCGCCGCGACCGCGCCGAGGCGAAGGCGGCAGCGGACGCCGATGGGGACGCCGCGGCCGAAGCCGAGCGGGCGACGGCGGCGGAACCCGTAGCACGGACGGCCGCCGCGGCCGAGTAGGGGGCCCGCCTGGCGGGAAGGTGCGCTTGAGTGCACCCCTACATCGAGGACTACGCGCTCATCGGCGATCTGCAGACCGCCGCACTCGTCGGCCGCGACGGCTCCATCGACTGGCTCTGCCTGCCCCGCTTCGATTCCGGCGCCTGCTTCGCGGCCCTCCTCGGCGGCAAGGACAACGGCCACTGGCTCCTGGCCCCCCGCTCCTCCCAGGCCCGCCCGACGCGTTCCTACCGCGGCGACTCCCTGGTCCTGGACACCGTGTGGGAGACGCCCACCGGCACCGTCAAGGTCACCGACTTCATGCCGCAGCGCGACCGCGCGCCCGACGTCGTCCGCATCGTCGAGGGCCTCAGCGGCCGGGTAGAGATGCGCGGGGTGCTGCGCCTGCGGTTCGACTACGGCCGGGTCGTGCCCTGGGTGCGCAAGTCCCAGGGCTGCCGGGTCGCGGTCGCCGGACCCGACTCGGTCTGGCTGACCACCCCCGCCCAGGGCACCACCTACGGCAAGGACCTCAGCACCCGCTCGGACTTCGCCGTCAGCGCGGGCGAACGCGCCGCCTTCCTCCTGACCTGGCACCCCTCGCACGAGCCGCGGCCCCGGCGGATCGATCCGTTCGAGGCCCTGGACAACACCCTGGACGACTGGCACGAATGGTCGGCGGGGTGCCGCTACGACGGCCCGCACCGCGACGCCGTCGTCCGCTCCCTGATCACCCTCAAAGCGCTCACCTACGCGCCCACCGGCGGCATCGTCGCGGCCCCCACCACCTCGCTGCCCGAGGACCTCGGCGGCGTCCGCAACTGGGACTACCGCTACTGCTGGCTGCGCGACGCCAGCCTCACCCTGAACTCCCTGATCTCCGCCGGCTATCTGGAGGAGGCCGGCGCCTGGCGGGACTGGCTGCTGCGCGCGGTGGCCGGCGCCCCCGACGACCTCCAGATCATGTACGGGCTGGCCGGCGAGCGGCGGCTGCCGGAGGCCGAACTCCCCTGGCTGTCCGGCTACGCCGGCTCGGCGCCCGTACGCATCGGCAACGCCGCCGTCGGACAGTGCCAGCTCGACGTCTACGGCGAGGTCCTGGACTCCTTCCACATCGCGCGCTCGGCCGGACTGCCGTCGCAGGCGCATGCCTGGAGCATCCAGCGGTCGCTGGTGGACTACCTGGAATCCCGCTGGCGCGAACCGGACGAGGGCCTGTGGGAGATCCGCGGCCCGCGCCAGGACTTCGTGCACTCCAAGGTGATGGCCTGGGTCGCCGCGGACCGCGCGGTGCGCGCCGTCGAGGCCTCTCCGAAGCTCGGCGGTGACGTCGACCGCTGGCGGGCGATGCGCGCGGAGATCCACCAGGAGGTCTGCACGCGCGGGTACGACGCCGAACGCGGCACCTTCACCCAGTTCTACGGCTCCAAGGACCTCGACGCCGCCACCCTGCTGATCCCCCGCCTGGGCTTCCTGCCCGGCAGCGATCCGCGCGTCATCGGCACCGTCGACGCGGTCCGACGGGAGCTGACCCACGACGGCCTGGTCCGCCGCTACAGCACCGAGGGCAGCCTGCCCGTCGACGGCCTGCCCGGCGGCGAGGGCACCTTCCTGGTCTGCTCGTTCTGGCTGGCCGACGCGCTGTTGGCCACCGGCCGCCCCCAGGAGGCCCGCGAGATGTTCGAGCGGCTGCTGGCGCTGCGCAACGACGTCGGTCTGCTCGCCGAGGAGTACGACCCGGCCGCCGGGCGGCAGCTCGGCAACTTTCCCCAGGCGTTCAGCCATATCGGCCTGGTGGGGACCGCCTTCGCCCTGCTCGACGGGCCGGGGGCAGACTAGGGCCATGGATCTTGGACTCACCGACCGGACATACCTCGTCACCGGGGCGACCCGCGGCCTGGGCTTCGCCACCGCCCGCGCACTGGTCGCCGACGGCGCCAACGTCGTCCTCAGCGGGCGCGACCAGGACAGCGCGGCCGCGGCGGCCGCCGGCCTGGGCGAGCGGGCCCTCGGCGTCGCGGCCGACAACGCCGACCCGGACGCCGCCGCGCGCCTGGTGGCGGCGGCCCGCGAACGCTTCGGCCGCTTCGACGGCGTCCTGATCAGCGTCGGCGGCCCGGCACCGGGCCCGGCCGCCGACATCACCGACGAGCAGTGGCGGACCGCCTTCGAGTCGGTCTTCCTCGGCGCGGTACGCCTCGCCCGCACCGCCGCCGCGGAGCTGAGCGAGGGCGGCGTCATCGGCTTCGTGCTCTCCGGCTCCGTCTACGAGCCGATCGGCGGGCTGACCGTCTCCAACGGTCTGCGCCCCGGCCTCGCCGGCTTCGCGAAGTCACTGTCCGACGAGGTCGGCCCGCGCGGCATCCGGGTCGTCGGGCTGCTGCCCGGCCGGATCGCCACCGACCGCATGAAGCAGCTCGACGCCCTCTCCGGTGACCCGGAGGGCTCCCGCGCGCGGAACGCCGCGTCGATTCCGCTGGGCCGCTACGGCGAACCCGAGGAGTTCGGCCGGGCGGCGGCGTTCCTGCTCTCGCCGGCCGCCTCGTACGTCACCGGTGTGATGGTCCCGGTGGACGGCGGTGCCCGGCGCGGGTTCTGACCCGCGCGGGCGACGGGAGTTGGGACCGGCCTAGCTGACCCGCTCGGGACGGTGGCGGACCGCGCGCAACCGGACGTCGGCCGGCAACTCCTCCAGGCCGGCCGAGGTGCGCGCGTGCTCCACCGTCTCGTCGGCGAAGCGCTGGACGACGGTGCCCGGGTCGGCGTGCGGGGCGAGCGCCAGGAGGGCCCGTACCCGCGGTTCGGACCGGCGGCCGGTCAGCAGCACCCCGGCCCGCTCGACGCCGTCCAGCGCCTCCGTCTCCGCGGTCAGCACGCCCTCCAGCGCCCGGCCGCGCACCTGGGCGCCCTCGCCGTCGCCGCTGTCGATCAGGATCTCGCGCATCCGGTGCCGCCGGAGTTGGGCGAGCAGCCACCACAGCAGGAGCAGCACGAGGACGGCCAGCGCGGCGATGACGGTCGGCCACCACCAGCCGCTGTCCGTCCACCGGGTCCGGTCGCGGTCGGAGAGCAGGACGCCACCGGGCCGCCTCCAGGGCCAGCCGTCGGGCAGCTCCAGGTCCCACTTCGCGGGCAGGTCCAGGCCGCCGAGCAGCACCAGGCCGCCCGTGCCCAGCAGCACCACGCCGCTCAGGCCGAGCAGCACCCGGTTGGTGGTTCTTCGGACCGTGCGCATCGTCGCGCTCACCTCTTCTTCGGGCGCCGGACATCGACGGACAGGCCCAGCCGGTGCCGCAGCCCCAGCTTGCCCAGCCCGTCGCCGAGCGCGGCCTCCAGGTCGGCGCGGACCTCGTCCAGTTCCCGGAAGTGGGAACGTGCCCGCGCCTTGGCCTTGCGGCGGGTGACCTTCATCGAGACGGACCGCACGCCGGGCACCTCCACGGCGCGGTCGCGCAGGACCAGCTCGGCCGCCGAGCGGTCCAGGCCGGACCGGACGCCGGGGGCGGCAGGCCGCATCGGCAGCACCGCGCGCAGCCCGGGCGTGAGCGCCAGCACGATCAGCCAGAGGCCGATGAGCATGGCGAGCGCCGCGGCGGCCAGCACCCAGGTGTCGTCCAGGTGACGGGTGGCGAGCTGGTCGGCGACCCAGCGGCGCCAGGCCATCGCGGGGCGGTCGGCGCGCACCGCGGACACGTCGTAGAGCAGCAGCCCCGAGGCGCCCAGCAGCACCAGCGCGACGACGGCGGCCGGCACGCGGCGGGCCGACCAGAAGCGGCCGCTGCGCCGTTTGCCGGCCGCGTGGGCGGGAGCGTCCCCGGCCCCCCGCGGACCGGGCTGCTCGGGCCCGTCGGTGCCGCCCTGTCCGGCGAGGGCCGTGGGCAGCCGCCGGGTGCTCGACAGGTCCGCGTCGTCGTCGCTCATCGCACCCTCCGCCCGTCAGCGGTGTCCAGCAGCGGTGAGTGCAGGCGCTCGACCTCCACCGCGACCTCGGGCACCTCCATGTTCGCCAGCGCCTTGACGCGGTCGGTCACCCGGCGGCGCACCGCACGGCACTGCGCGCCGATGTCGGAGGGATAGGCGAGCTCGGCGGCCACCCGGACGCGCGCCTCGCCGAAGTCCTTCCGGCTGTCGCGCCGGTGGATGGTCACCGTCGCGTGCGCGTCCGTGGAAGCCGTGGCGGCCGTCTCGCGCAGCGCCTCGCGCGCCGCCTGGGCGGCGATCTTGGCGACCACCCGGTCGGCGATCTTGGTCGAGCCGCGTTCGCCCGCCGCCACGGCGGCGGCGGGCGGGGACACCGTCGTCACCCGGCCTCACCGCCGCCGGTCGTCGCGGGCGCCACCGCGCGACCGGAAGAAGTCACCGCTCTCCAGATCGCCGTCCGCGAATTTGCCCGCCACGAATCCGATCAGGCCCAATACCGCCACCACCACAAAGGCTCCGAAACCGCCGAAATATCCGGCGAAGCCCAGCGCCATACCGGCCAGAAGGCCGACCACGGCCATGCTCATCACGCGCTCCTTCGCTACCGCTGCGGACGGGCCCGCTTACTGGAGCCGGGACTCCTGCTCTTCTTCTTCGTCTTCCTCGTCGGGCAGCTTGACGTCGCTGACCGCGATATTGACCTCGACGACCTCCAGGCCCGTCATCCGCTCGACGGCGGCGATGACGTTCTCCCGGACGGCCCGGGCGACATCGGCGATCGGCACGCCGTAATCGACCACGATTTCCAGGTCCAGCGCGGTCTGCACCTCGCCGACCTCGGCCTTCACGCCGCGGGTCGCGGTGGAGGCCTTACCTCCGCCGCCGGGGACCCGTTCCCGGACAGCGCCGAGGGTGCGGGCGAAGCCGCTGCCCATGGCGTGGACACCGACGACATCGCGGGCCGCCAGTCCGGCGATCTTCTCCACGACACCGTCGGCGATGGTGGTACGCCCACGGGACGCGGGGTCGCCGCCGCCCCGCTTGCCGCCCAGCGTCTTTCCGCTGTCCGAATGCTGCTGGCTCTCACTCATCGCCGTTCGTCCCTTTCGGATGGGAAAAGCGGTATGCCCGCTTCGTCCCTCACCCTAAGAGCCGTTCCCTGATCCCGCTCCGGGAATGCGGCAGAGGAGTGCTCCACGCGGTGCGGGTTGGCGCCATCGGCCGCACCGTCCTGCCGTACGGGCCGGTCTGCGGCAGGCTGGGAGCACTCTGCAGGAAAGGGGTGACGCGGTGGCCGCGAACCAGTTGGCGCGGGTGGTGAGGGAGCAGCTCGGTATCGGCCGGGTGCTGCCGCTCGGCGGGCCCGCGGACGGGGCCTGGATCACCGAGCGGGCGGCCGCCGCGGAGCTGCGGTGGGCGCTCGGCGCGCCGGCGGGAGTACGCCTGGGCACGCTGCGGCTGTCCGTCGCGGATCCCGAGGGCGCCCCGGACCCGGCCGTGCCGCCCCCGCCGAGCGCCTGGCCGCCGGGGCCGCTGCGCGTCGAGGCGGAGTTCGCCGCGGTCGCCGACCGTCCGCTGCCCGCCGTCGCGGACCTGCTGCGGGCGGCGCTGCTGGCGGCGGCGGAAGAGGAGTTGGGGCTGGTGATGAGCGTGGTGGACCTGCGGGTCAGCGACCTGCTGGAGCCGGCCGAGGCGGGGCGGCCGGCGCCGTCACCGACGCCGGGGGGGCCGGTGGCCCAGGTGCCCGCCGAGGAGCCCCCGGTGCCGGAGGTCACCACGCCCGGCGGGCCGCCGCGGGACGCGGACGCGATCGGCGCCCTGGCCCTGGCCGTCCCGGGCGTGGCCCGGCTCGCGCCCGCCCTCGGCGGCCTCTCCCGCCCGGTACGGACCGAGGAGGGCCACGCTCTGGTCCAACTGGCGACCACGGCCGGGCATCGCGCGGTGGACGTGGCCCGCGCCGTGCGGCAGGCGGTGACGGCGGGGATGCCGACGCCGTGGACGGTCGCGGTGCTCGTCACGGCGGTGGAACGCGGCTGAGGGCGCTCGGCCGAACGGGTGACCCCGCCCGGCCGGGCGCCCCGGCCCGGGTCCCTCTCGCGACGGGTCCTACTCGCCCAGCCCGGCGAGGTCGCGGAGCCGGCGCGCCTGGGCGGCCCGCTCGGCGGTGCGCTGCTCCTCGAAGCCCCGGCCCACGGCACCGGCCAGCAGGGCCTTGGTCTCGATGACGGCGTCGCGCGGGGCGGCGGTCAGGGCGGCGGCCAGGTCGGCCACCGCGCCGTCGAGGTCTTCGGCGGGCACCACGAGGTTGGCCAGGCCGGTGCGTTCGGCCTCCTCGGCGTGCACGAAGCGCCCGGTCGCGCAGATCTCCAGCGCCCGCGCGTAGCCCACGAGGGCGACCAGGGGATGGGTACCGGTCAGGTCCGGCACCAGGCCCAGGCTGGTCTCGCGCATGGCGAACTGGACGTCCTGTGCGCAGACGCGCAGGTCACAGGCGAGGGCGAGTTGGAAGCCGGCGCCGATCGCGTGGCCCTGTACGGCGGCGATGGACACCAGGTCCGTGCGCCGCCACCAGGTGAACGCTTCCTGGTACTCGGCGATGGTGGCGTCCAGCGCGCTGTCCTCGCCGCGTGCGAGGTCGAGGAACGACGGCTCGCCGTCGAACCCTTCGGGCGTGAACGCCTGCCGGTCCAGGCCCGCGGAGAAGGACTTGCCCTCGCCGCGCAGCACCACGATGCGTACGGTGCCCGGCAGCAGGGAGCCCGCCTCGGCCAACGCCCGCCACATGGCCGGCGACTGCGCGTTGCGCTTGGCCGCGTTGGCGAGGGTCACCGTGGCGATCGCGTCGTCCACGGTGAGCCGCACACCGTCCTTGTCGAGCAGAGTCATGGGGCGCCTCCGAGTCAGCCAGCCGCACCTGCGTGCGTAAGTGACTGAACGGTAACCTCCCGGTCGGCTGCTCGACCGACCGGGGGGACACCGCTGACACCCGGAGTCGCGGTCGTCAGGCCGAGGCGGCCTTCTTGCCCCTCGTGGCTCCGCCACGACCGCGCAGAACCACACCGGATTCGCTGAGCATCCGGTGCACGAATCCGTAGGAGCGGCCCGTTTCCTCGGCCAACGCCCGGATGCTCGCACCGGAGTCGTACTTCTTCTTCAGGTCTGCCGCGAGCTTCTCGCGCGCGGCGCCGGTTACCCGGCTGCCCTTCTTCAGAGTCTCGGCCACCCGTGCCTCCTCGTGGGAAGTGCGCTCTGGACTCTCATGATCACCCCTCCCCGGCTTCCTGGCCACCCATTCCGCAAGGTCTCTACGACATCCTTCGGCCCGCGGCGGGCGGTGAGGACACCAGGAATCACTCATTCCGGACGACGCGTGAGCCGGAAAGGTCCCCTATTCGTCGAGAAGTGGCAGGTCAGGGGGTATGCGACCGAAAAGGCGAAGGCCGGGCCCAAGGGGCCCGGCCGTGCGCCGCAGGCTCGCCGGTGTACGAGCCGTTCTCACTCAGATGATGGATCACGCGTCGGCCGAATGATCCAGAGCCCCTTGATCAGCGAGCCCCGTCCCCACTCCTCGAGGCCGGAGCGGGTGCCCGGAAGCCGGTGATCGGCGGTCCGGGGAAGCCGGCCTGATCAGGCCAGCGCGACCAGATCCGCGTAGTCCTGGCCCCACAGGTCCTCGACGCCGTCGGGCAGCAGGATGATCCGCTCCGGCTCCAGCGCGTCCACCGCGCCCTCGTCGTGCGAGACCAGGACCACCGCACCGGTGAAGGTGTGCAGCGCGCCGAGGATCTCCTCGCGGCTGGCCGGGTCGAGGTTGTTCGTCGGCTCGTCCAGCAGCAGGACGTTGGCGGAGGAGACGACCAGGGTGGCCAGCGCCAGACGGGTCTTCTCGCCGCCGGAGAGGACCCCGGCGGGCTTGTCGACGTCATCGCCCGAGAACAGGAAGGAGCCCAGCGTCTTGCGGATGGCGACCAGGTCCATGTCCGGGGCGGCCGAGCGCATGTTCTCCAGGACCGTGCGGTCCGGGTCCAGCGTCTCGTGCTCCTGGGCGTAGTAGCCGAGCTTGAGGCCGTGCCCGGGGCGGACCTCGCCGGTGTCCGGCGTCTCGACGCCCGCGAGCAGCCGCAGCAGGGTGGTCTTGCCGGCGCCGTTGAGGCCCAGGATGACGACCCGGGAGCCCTTGTCGATGGCCAGGTCGACGTCGGTGAAGATCTCCAGCGAGCCGTAGGACTTCGACAGGCCCTCGGCGGTCAGCGGCGTCTTGCCGCACGGCGCCGGGTCGGGGAAGCGCAGCTTGGCGACCTTGTCGGAGGCGCGCACCGCGTCCAGCCCGGCCAGCAGCTTGTCGGCGCGCTTGGCCATGTTCTGCGCGGCGACGGTCTTGGTGGCCTTGGCCCGCATCTTGTCGGCCTGGGAGTTGAGCGCCGCGGCCTTCTTCTCGGCGTTGGCCCGCTCGCGCTTGCGGCGCTTCTCGTCGGCCTCGCGCTGCTGCTGGTAGAGCTTCCAGCCCATGTTGTAGATGTCGATCTGCGCGCGGTTGGCGTCGAGATAGAACACCTTGTTCACGACGGTCTCGACCAGGTCGACGTCGTGGGAGATGACGATGAAACCACCGCGGTAGGTCTTGAGGTAGTCGCGCAGCCAGACGATGGAGTCGGCGTCGAGGTGGTTGGTCGGCTCGTCGAGCAGCAGGGTGTCGGAGTCCGAGAACAGGATCCGGGCCAGCTCGACGCGGCGGCGCTGGCCACCGGAGAGGGTGTGCAGCGGTTGGGCGAGGATGCGGTCGGGCAACTGGAGGCTGGCCGCGATGGTGGCGGCCTCCGCCTCGGCGGCATAGCCGCCCTTGGTCAGGAACTCCGTCTCCAGGCGCTCGTACTTCTTCATCGCCTTTTCGCGGGTGGCGCCCGAGCCGTTGGCCATCCGGTCCTCGTTCTCGCGCATCTTGCGCAGGACGGAGTCCAGATCGCGGGCGGAGAGGATGCGGTCGCGGGCCAGCACGTCGAGGTCGCCGGTGCGCGGGTCCTGCGGCAGATAGCCGACCTCGCCGGAGCGGGTGACCGTGCCGGCGGCCGGGATGCCCTCCCCGGCGAGCACCTTGGTGAGGGTGGTCTTGCCGGCGCCGTTGCGGCCCACCAGGCCGATGCGGTCGCCCTTGGCGATACGGAAGGAAGCGGATTCGATGAGAATGCGGGCGCCGGCGCGCAGCTCTAGGCCGGAGGCGGTGATCACGGAAAAACTCCAGGGCAGGGAAGACGGCGGGTTGGACGGACGGTCCGAGAGCGGTCTGCGCCGTCTAATGAACCCAAAGGAGAACTGCCATACAGGCAGTCTAGCGGGCAGGGGCAAGCACTTTTCCCGGGCGGGTCGCCCACGGCGCGGACCGGCGGGCTGACCGGCGACGACGCGGTCCGTCCCCCGTTCGGCCCGCGGCCGGTGGGCCCGCGCGGGCCGGTTGCGGGGCATCGGGGGCGGCGGCGGGGAAACTGTGACGGGGGTCTCGGACCACAACGACGGGGGATCTCTCCGCAGGGACGGTGAAGCGTATGACCACCGCGAGCACAGGTGCGCCGACGATCTACCCGACGCTCCTCTACCGCGACGCCCAGGCCGCGATCCGGCTGTTGACCGAAGCCTTCGGTTTCCGGCAGGACGCGGTGTACGAGGGCGAGGGCGGCTCCGTACTGCACGCCGAGCTGTCGTACGGCAACGGCAAGGTGATGCTGGGCTCCAAGGGGCACGGCGGCGTGTTCGCCACGGCGATGGGCGACGGCGGGCCGGCCGGCGTCTACGTCGTCGTCAAGGACACCGACGCGCACTTCCGGCGGGCCGAGGCGGCCGGCGCGGAGATCCTCATGCCGCCCAAGGACCAGGACTACGGCTCGCGCGACTACATGGCGCGGGACGGCGAGGGCAACATCTGGAGCTTCGGGACGTACGTGCCGGGCGCCTCGGCCTGAGGCGGCCGCCCGGGCCCGGACCGGACGCCCGGCGGCGCGTGCCGCCGGGCCCCCGCCGCCGCGTGACGAGGCGTCAGGCGCCGCCGGTGTGCACCTGGAACGCCGCGCGGCGCACGGCCTTGGCGAGCGCCGGGTCGGGGTGGGCCGCGGCCAGCGCGACCAGCACCTGCACGGTGCGCGGATGGCCGACGGCGCGCACCTCCTCCAGGAGCCGCGGCACCGAACCCTGGACCGCCGAGTCCAGGTGACGCACCAGCAACTGGGTCTCTCCGTGGTCGGCGACGGCGGCCGCGGTGTCCACCCACAGCCACGTCGACTCCTCGCGGGTGAGCACGTCGGGCGCGGTCTCCGGGTCGCCGCCCTCGTGTTCGACCAGCCACAGCAGGGCGTACGGCCGCAGTCCCGGCTCGTCGGCCGCGGCGCGCACGGCGGGCTCGGCGGGCGCGCCGACCGCGCGCAGCGCCTCGAAGGCCAGCCCGCGCAGCAACGCGTCCTGGCCGCGGGCCACGGTCAGCAGTTCCTCGACGGCCGCGCCGACGGAGCGCGCCGCGAGCCAGGCGCGGTATTCGGTGCGCGCCGGGCCGGGGGTGAGCCGGGCGCAGCCGCGCAGCATGGCTTCCGCGGACTGTTCGATGTGGCCCGCCGGGCTCTGCGCCGCCACGCAGATCTGCTCCAGCTTGACCCACACCGACCAGTTGCCGAGCGGTGTCAGCAACGCCTCGCGGCCGTCGGTCCGTTCGGGTACGGCGTCCGAGCCGGCGTCCGGGGCGACCAGCGCGCCGACCGCGGTGAGGGCGTCCAGGGCCCAGTCCAGCAGCTCGGCGAGCGAGGTGCCCGCGGTGCCGTCGGCCGGGCCGGGGTCCGTACCGGTGTCCGTACCGGGGTCCGCGCCGCGCGGGGCGGGCACGAGCGGCCGGGGGCCGGGCGGCTGCGGCGTACGGCCGGGGGCCGGGTCCTGGCCGTAGGGCACCTCGCAGCGTTCGGTCCGCAGTTCGGCGACGCGCTGGTCGAGCATGTCGAGCAGGACCGGCAGCCGGACCGGACCGGCCGACAGATGCAGCAGGGACAGCAACTGCGGTACGGCCTCGACGACTTCGGCGACGATGGCGGGGCCGGCACCGGGCGGGGTGGGCAGCGCCAGCGACCAGGCGTCGAAGAGCGCGACCCAGCCGCGCAGCGCGGCCGTGTCGTCGCGGTCCCAGGCGCGCAGCCGCCAGCCGGGGCGGGCCACGCCGCCGTGGAGTTCGATGAGTCCGGCGAGCCTGGCCCGGTCCCAGTCGGCGCGGACCTGCCGCGGCGTCAGCCTCAGATCGTGGGCGGCCCGTTCGACGGCGGCCTCGGGCAGCGCGCCGTCCGGTCCGGCCCGCAGGCCCGCTCCGGCGCCGCCGGCGCCGTCGGCCCAGCGGGCCAGGCCGGCCGCACCGGACAGGACGGCGCGGGCCTGCCGGGCCAGTTCGGCGGGCGGCGGGGTGCCCTCGGGAGGGCGGGGCGCCGGCCGGGCGGACCGGGTGCTCACCGCCCGGCGGGCGGCCGCGATCGGCCGGTGGGGGACGAGACGGAGTCGGGAGTCGCGCGGGGTACGGGACGTCACAGGAGCAGTGTTGCCGTTGACGGCCCGAAAGCCCAATCGGAACCGGGCCGGTGCGGTGCGCGGGCTGTGCCGCCCCGGCGCGCCATCCAAGATGTGGGGAGTTGTCCTCCCGTACGTCCCCGCGTCACCGGGGCGTTGGGACCCGCCGGGCGGGGGCGCCGGCGGTCCGGCTCACAGGAGCGGGGTCAGGAAGCGGCGCAGGGCCTCTTCGTAGCTGTCGGGGTCGGCGTTCCACATCGCGGCGTGCGGGGCGTGCGGGACGGCCTGGAGGGTGACCAGGTCGGCGCGGCTGGCGGCGAAGGAGCGGGAGGCGGCCCAGGGGGCGAGGGTGTCGTCCGGGCCGTGGAAGAGCAGGGTGGGGGCGGTCAGCTCCGCGGGGTCGACGGCGTCGGCCGGGCGGTGCAGCGGCAGCCCGGTGGCGCCCTCGGCGGCGCGGACGGCCAGCGGCAGCAGGGCGCGGGGGACCCGTCGGGCGGTGGCCAGCGCCCGCACCGTCGTGTGCCGGTCCAGGAGCGGGGAGTCCAGGACGAGTCCGCTGATCCGGTCGCGCAGCGCGGAGCGGGTCGCGGCGCGCAGCGCCATGGTCGCGCCGGTGGACCAGCCGTAGAGGATCACGTCGCGGGCGCCGTAGCGGAAGGCGTAGCGCATCGCGGCGTCCAGGTCGCGCCATTCCGCGTCGCCGAGGTGGTTGATGCCGTCGGTGGTGCGCGGGGCGCCGGGGTCGTTGCGGTAGGCCAGGTCGAGGACCGGCAACTGGTGGCGGTGCAGGACCGGCAGGATCACCATCGGGTGTTCCCGGGTGGTGCCCAGGCCGTGCGCGGCGATGACCCAGGTGTCGCGGACGCCGGGGACGAACCAGGCGGGGAGCGGGCCCAGTTCGCCGGGGATCTCGACGTCGGTGAAGTCCAGGCCCAGGGCGTCGCGGGGGTTGCCGGCGTGCACCTGCGGGGTCAGGCGCATCCGGACGCCGGGGGTCAGGACGCCGCGGTTGACCCGTTCCAGGCGGCGGACGACGGTGTCGGCCGGGTGCGGGGTGCCCTCGACGACGGGGCCGACCACCGCGTGGCAGCCGCCGCCGGTGAGCCCGTAGCGGCCGGGCCGCAGGGACGCGAGGCTGCGGGTGAGGGTGACCAGCTCCTCCGTGGCGGCATGCACCGTCAGCGGAGGGTCGCCCGGCAAGGGGTGGTCGGGCGACGGTTTGAGGGCAATATCGCTGGCGTACCGGCCGACCGCCACCGCGGCCGCCCCGGCACCGATCACGGTGATGGCGGCGAACGCCGCCGCAGTACCCAGGCGCACCTTCTCAGTGTGGGGACCGAGAGCGCGCCGGGCCAGTGGGCGGCGGCGGGCGGGTGACGGCGGCGGGGGGTCAGCCCCGGCGCTCCGGGGCCCGGCGCTCCCCGGGCTGGCCGTAGCCGCGCAGTCGGGCGCCGGCCTCGTCGAGCTGTCCGGCGGTCAGCACGGCGGGCTCCAGGCCGGGTACGGAGCGGGCCAGCAGCCAGACCCGGCACATCCACTCGAGCTGGGCGGTGCGGTCCAGCGCCTGGCCGAGGCTGTCGCCGTGGACGGTGGTGCCGTGGTTGCGCAGCAGGCAGCCGGTGCGGTCGCGCAGCGCGGCGAGCAGGTGGGCGGCCAGCTCGTCGCTGCCGTAGGGCGCGTAGGGGGCGACGCGGACCGGCCCGCCGAGTGCCGCGGTCATGTAGTGGACCGGCGGCAGCTCGTCCACCAGGGTGGAGACGGCGGTGGCGTGCGGGGCGTGGGTGTGGACGACGGCGGTGGCCTCGGTGGCGCGGTAGACGGCCAGGTGCATGGGCAGCTCGCTGGTCGGCCGCAGGTCGCCGGTGACCTGGTGGCCGTCGAGGTCGACGGCGGTGAGGTCGGCCGGTCCGAGCCGGTCGTAGGCGACGCCGGTGGGGGTGACCAGCACCAGATCGCCGACGCGGACCGAGACGTTGCCGGAGGTGCCGACGACCAGGCCGTCGGTGACCGTGCGGCGGGCGGTGGCGACCAGTTCGTCCCAGGCGGCGGCGAGGCGGTCCGCGGCGGGCGGTCCGGCGGGCGGCCCGGGCCGGTGCGGTCCGGGCTGTTCAGAGGAGTCCGGCTGGTCGTTCATGGTGTCCTCCGGCACGGTGCGGGCGCTGTGTGGATACGGCACGTGGATACGGCACGCGTCACCGTACGGGCAGGCCGGGCGGGGTGCGCCGGACGGGGCACCCCTCGGCGGCGCCGCCCGGCCGACCGGCCTCCCGTAGGGCACAATGCGGTGCGCCGGCGAGCGCACGAAGGTCGCCGCGAGGTGATACGGAAGTGACGCCGTGGACGCCTCCGCGTGAACAATGCGGGGGCGTCACCACGACGCCCGCCCCAGTTCACTTTCCGTTCACCCACCCTCCGTACGTTTCCGAGCGTCACTGACCATCGAGCTGATTGCCTGGGTGAATGGAACACATCACGCTTCTCATCGGGATCGTGATCGTCACGGCCTTGGTGTTCGACTTTACGAACGGCTTCCACGACACGGCCAACGCAATGGCCACCACCATTTCCACCGGGGCACTCAAGCCCAAGACCGCGGTGGCGATGTCAGCGGTGCTCAACCTCGTCGGGGCTTTCCTGTCGGTGGAGGTCGCCAAGACCATCTCCGGCGGAATCATCGACGAGGCCGCCGGCATCAGACCTGAAGTGATCTTCGCCGGCCTGGTCGGCGCGATCGTCTGGAACCTCCTGACCTGGCTCGCCGGGCTCCCCTCCAGTTCCTCCCACGCCCTCTTCGGCGGTCTGATCGGTGCCACCCTGGTGTCCGTGGGCACCAACGGCGTGCACGGCGACGCCGTCGTGATGAAGGTCCTCATCCCGGCCGTGGCCGCGCCGGTCGTGGCGGGTCTGGCCGCGACGGCCGCGACCCGGCTCACCTACCGGCTGTCCCGGGGCCGCGACGAGACCGACACCGCCAAGGGCTACCGCGCCGGCCAGATCGCCTCGGCCGCCCTGGTCTCGCTCGCCCACGGCACCAACGACGCCCAGAAGACGATGGGTGTGATCACCCTCGCGCTGATCACCGGCGGTGTGATCGCCCCGCACGCCGACCCGCCGATGTGGGTCATCGCCTCGGCCGGTGTCGCCATCGCGCTCGGCACGTACCTGGGCGGCTGGCGGATCATCCGCACGATGGGCAAGGGCATCACCGACATCCAGCCGCCGCAGGGCTTCGCCGCCCAGACCGGCGCCGCGGCCACCATCCTGGCCTCCTCCCACCTCGGCTTCGCGCTCTCCACCACCCAGGTCTGCTCCGGCTCCGTCATGGGCTCGGGGCTGGGCCGCAAGGGCGGCGTGGTCCGCTGGTCCACGGCCGGCCGGATGGTCCTCGCCTGGGGCCTGACCCTGCCGGCCGCCGGTCTGGTCGCGGCCGGCGCCGCGTTCCTGGCCGGGCGCGGCGACTGGGGCGTGGCCGCCGTCGCCGTCCTCGGACTCGGCGTCTGCGGCGCCATCTGGGCCGCCTCCCGGCGCAAGCCGATCGACCACACCAACGTCAACGAAATCCCGGCGGAGCCGGTGGGTGTCGTGACCGCCGCGCTGCGCACCGTCTCCCCGCCCCCGGCGGGTGCGGTGGCCGCCCCGGCCGACGAGCCGGCCGCCGACGAGCCCGCGGCGCCCGCCGCCACGGCCTCTCCGACCACCCGGCGGGCCGCGCCCGCGACGGCCACCAGCTAGCAGCCCTCACCTAAGGAACCCCATGCACATCGACTGGGCAGCTCTCGGCCAGGTCTTCGGCGTCAGCCTCGTGGTGACCGTCGGGATCGTGGGCCTGTTCACCGTCGGCATCGTCGGTACGTCCCGCAAGCCGCGCCAGGAAGGCGAGGCGGCCGTGGCCGGCGCGCCGGGTGCGGGGGCGCGGACCGGCGCGGTGGCCGCCTTCGCGCTGTGCGCGGCGGCGGTGGCGTACGGCATCTACCTGATCGTCGCCGGCTGACCGTCCGCCGGCGACGGCGGACGGACCAGGCGGGAACCTCGGACGAGGCGTTCGGCGGACCGCGGCATCAGCCGCGGCCGCTGAGCGCCTCGTCCGCTTCCCGCGCCAGGGCGTCGGCGATGGCGGTGCCGCCGCGACTGCCCAGGTATTCCGAGACCCGGATCTGCACCACCTTGCTGAACGTCTGGTAGTGGGCGCTGCGCGGACGTGGCGCGGCCGCCCGCAGCGCCGCGTACAGCGTCCGGGTGTACGGCGGCTCCTGGTCGGGCCGCCGCGCCGGCTGCCGCGTGGCGCCGTGCTCCGCGCGCTCGGCGTCGCCGGGCGGCAGCGGGCAGTCCGGCGCCTGGCCGGCGTCCCGGTAGGCCGAGTCGCGGGTCGCGGCGAAGCCCCTCTCCAGCAGGCAGCGCTCACCGGCCGGGCCGGTCAGGGCCTCGATCAGCCGGCGGGCGCCCTCGGGGTGGGTGCTGTCGGCGGAGATGGCGAGGTTCTGGCCGCCCAGGACGGAGATCCGTTTGCCGTCGGTGGGCCGGCCCGGCAGTTCGGCGACGTCGAACTCGACGCCGGGCCGGAGCTTCTCGGCGACCGAGGCGTATTCGACCGGCCAGTTGCGCATGAACAGGGCCCGGCCGTCGGCGAACCAGCGGCGGCTCTCGGTCTCGTCCATCGCGGTGGCCTCGTGCGGCATGATCGAATCGAGCCGGTCCTTGACGTCGGCCACGCCCTGCTGGAGCGCGCCGACCTGCTCGCCCTTGGTGAAGCCGGGCGCGTCCGGGTCGCCGCCGTTGGCCCAGGCCGATTCCAGGGTGTTGACGGTCAGCCCTTCGTAGGGGCGCAACTGGGCGACCATGCCGTACATCCTGGGCGTGTCCTTCGCGTCCTTGTCGCCCTCGGTGTCTTTCGCCTTCTTCGCCGCCGCGCGGTTGTAGGCGTCCGCGACCTGGACGGCGATGTTCTTCAGCTCGCCCCAGTTGGCGGGGGGCTCGTCGTAGCCGTAGTCGTGGAGGATGTCCTTGCGGTAGTAGAGCAGCCCGGCGTCGGTGTTGAAGGGCACCGCCCACACCTTGCCCTGGTGCTCGGCCGTCTTGACGACGCTGTCGAGGAAGTCGCCGTCCAGGTGCGTGCCCCAGGGCCTGATGACGCCCGCCTCGGCGAACTCCGCGGTCCAGGCCACGTCGAGGTTGAGCACGTCGTAGCCGCTGTTGCCGGACTGGCCGGCCGCCAGCAACTGGCTGCGCTGGCCGTCGGCGGTGTCGGGGAGGCGGACGATGCGGACGGTGCGGCCGGTGCGCCGCTCCCAGGCGCGGATGAGGTCCTGGCGGACGCCGGAGCTGCTGAGATCGCTGCCGGTGGCCAGGACGATCGCGCCCTTCTCGGGCCCGGGCCCCGGTCCCGGCGTGCAGCCGCTCACCGCGGCCAGCAGTGCCAGGGCCGCCAGGGCGGCGGGCGCGGCGGTGCGCGCGGCGCTCATGGGCTCTCCTTTCCGGACGTGTTCCCCGCCGTGTGCGCCGCCGCGCCCGCCGAGGTGTTCCCCGCCGTCCCGATGGAGGCGACCAGCCCGGCCAGCAGGTCCGGGGCGTCCGGGCCGCCGGGCACGCACTGGCCCCGGGAGGCGCCGGCGAGGCCCTGGAGGGTGAAGGAGTCGCAGCCGGATCTGCCCATCACGAGCATCAGCACGGGTACCTGAGGGCCCTCCTTCAACAGGGCGTTCAGGGTCCGCTCGACGCCGGCCGCGCGCCGCGGCCCGCCGTCGTCCTCGTCGAGGACGAGCACGATGGCGTTGTTGGTGCCGGTGGACTTCCTCATCTCGCGGACGGCGGCGGTCAGGGCCTCTTCCATCGCGGCGCCGTGGTCGACCAGTTCGCCCTTCGCGATGCGCTCCAGCGCCGCCTTGCCCGCCGCCGGGTCGGCGCTGCCGAGCGGGACGACGCGGCGGACCGCGCCCGGGTCCGCCGGGTGCGCGCGGTCGGGGAAGGTCCACAGGCCGTACGTGTGGTGGGCGCCCACCATTTCCAGCGCCCGGCCGGCCGCGCTGAGGGCGAGGGGGAGCTTGCCGCCGTCGGCCATGGAGGTGGAGGTGTCGAAGAGGATCAGCAGCCGGCTGGGGCGCTGGGCCTTGTCGTAGCCGTCCCGGACGCGGGCCACCTGGTCCCCGCCGCCGGTGAACGCGGTGGCGGGCGCGCCGAGGTCGGTGTCGGCGCGGTGGTCGAGCAGCGGCGAGCCGGGCGACGGCGCGGGCACCGTGCCGTCCGTGCCGGGCACCGCGCGGTAGCCCTGCGCGCTCATCAGGGGCAGGCCGCCCGCCGGGTCGCGCAGCCACCGGCCGAAGCTGTCGGCCGCGGCCCGCCGGGGGACGGCGTCCGCGGCGCCCTGCCAGTCGACGCGGATCAGGGGGTGGTCGAGCGCCGGGACGTTCTTGGGGTAGTAGGCGGCGTACCGGTCGCCGGGGGCGAGCGGGGCGTTCAGGGCCGGGCAACTGCCGATGGCGCGGCCGAGGTTGAAGTCGGCGAGGGACTTCTCCGAGACCAGGGGCGCCGAGCGGGCGGCCTGCCCGGTGCCGGCCGCGGTGCCGGGCCGGCCCGGTCCCGGGCGCAGTGAGCACAACAGCTCGGTGCTGCCGGCGTACTGGCTGCCGGGGGCGGACAGCCGGCGTTCGGCGTCCTGGGCGAGGGAGGGGTCGGGGGTGCCCGCCGGGCCGATCCGGGTGCCGTCGTTGGCGAGGTAGAGGCCGATGGTGTGCAGCAGGCCGGTGCCGGACAGGACGGGGCTGGGGCGCAGGAGTTTGAGGCCGCGGTGGTCGCTGTCGGTGCCGCTGAGCAGTTCCCGCCAGGAGGCGCCGACCTGTTCGACGTCGTCCAGGCGCCGGTCGGCCGGGATGCCGACGACGAGCGGGGTGTAGGCGACCGGGCCGGTGTTGTGCAGGGCCGCCGGGGAGCCGCCGGCGGGCATGCCGCGGCGGGCTTCCTCGTAGTCGGCGGTCGATTCGGGGATCCACAGGTCCGGTTGCGGGCCGGGCCGGTGGAGCGGGTCGTCGGCGCCCTTGGCACCCTTGGCGTCCTTGGCCGGCCCGCCGGCGCCGTGGGCCGCGCCCTGCCAGCGGTCGGCGGCGGCGAAGCCCTGGTCGACCTCGTCCTTGGCGGCGGAGTAGACGGTGATCTGGGCCCGCCGGCAGCCCTCGGGCAGGTCGTCCTCGCCGTCGAGCGGCTGGGTGTTGCGGGCGGACATCTCGTAGGCGAAGGCGGCCCGGCGCAGGGCGGGTTCGGCCTCTGGGGCGGTGAGCAGCCGTAATTCCAGGGCGGGCGGGCAGTCCCGCTCCGCCCGCAGAGCGTCCAGGGCGACGAGGCCGCCGGCGGTCAGCCCGAGGACGGCCGCCAGGGCGGTCAGGACTTTCAGCGGGCGGGGGACGGGCCGCTTCCGGCGGCGGGGGGCGTGGGGGTTGAGGCGGCGGCGCAGGCGGACGCGCAGCGGGGTGGGCGGCCGGGTGCCGGGCGTGGCGAAGGAGAGGACGACGTCGTCGACGGTGTTCTGCTTGGCGGAGCGCGGCTCCCACACGTCGCCCATGGGGGTCCGCTCGTGGGCGAGCCGTTCGCGCAGCGCGCGGACGAGGTCCTCGAAGGTGACGAACTGCTTGCCCGGTATGCCGGTTTCCAGGATTTCCACGGCGGCGCGGGTGAAGAGGCTGCCGCCGGCCGGTTCGTCGCCGCTGAAGATGCGGCGGTTGGGCTGGGCGGCCATCAGCAGCGACATGGGTTTGCGGCGGGAGTGGAAGGTCTCGTCGGCGTTTCCGGAGTAGCAGCACTCCAGGACGATCACGATCCGGTCGGCGCGCGCGTTGTCGAGGTAGGACAGCACCATGCCCTGCCAGGAGACGGTCTTGTGGCGCTGCCGGGTCTCCGAGGCGCCGACCAGCAGTTGCAGGTCGCCGCCGTCGCGGCCGACCAGCCCGTGGCCGGAGAAGTACACCAGCAGCAGGCCGCGCGCCTCGCCGGCGACGGCGTCCAGCGCCTGCTCGACCTCCCACGGCTCCTGGGGCCGGCAGATGACGACCTCGTCCTCGGTGAACAGGTCGGTGGCGGGGTCGACCAGGACGCGTTTGAGCTCCTCGGCGTTGTCCTCCACCGCGGGCAGGGCGGGCAGGTTGCGGTAGTCGCTGACACAGATCAGCAGCGCCCGGTTGGTCTTGCCCCGTGCGTCGTATTCGGACATCCGGCTCAGCCCTCGCGGGTGCTGCCACCCTCGTTCGCGGGCCTGCCGGGATCGGAGGTGCCGGGGTCGGGGCTGCCGGGTCCGGGCCCGGCGGGATCGGTGCCCACGGGCCCCTCGTCGAGGGCGGTCAGACCGTCATCGCCGCCGACGGCCACGGCGGGCTCCTCGCCCGCCGCGCGTTCGTCCTTGCGCCGGCGCAGCCACTCCCGCAGGGCGATGCCCAGGCCCTTGGCGAGTTCGGCGGCGAACGCGCCGACGATGACGAGGACCAGGTCGTCCACCCCCACGGCCATGTCGCCGAGGTCCGGTTCGTCCGGGCCGGCGTCCTGGCCGGCCGGGCGCGGCCGCAGGGCCCAGTCGTGCGGCTGGTCGCTCAGCCAGGGCTCGCGCTCCAGCCACGCCTTGAGGTCTTCGATGTCCTGGTGCGGATTGTGCGTACCCGTGATCCGGATGCGGATCTCTTGACGGTCAGCGCTGTGCGGCATCCCCCGGCCCCCTTCCGGCGGCATCATCGCCCGCCGTGCCCCCAGATAGTGACGTGGAATCAGGTGCGCGGGCAACCGTCCGTGACGTACGGACCACGCTGTGGCGTGCGCCACAACCCGTGCCGGACGGCAGCGTCGCAGGTCAAGCGGGAAGTTGACGGGCATTCGCGGGCCGTGGTGGACTGCCGGAGCCATTCGGCGACAGATGAGGAAGTCCGGTGAGAATCCGGCGCGGTCCCGCCACTGTCACCGGGGAGCGTTCCTCCACAGAAGGTCACGGCCCGCCTCGCGCACGCCCGTCAGGTCGCGTGCGTACGGACTGGAAGGCCGGGGGAAACGCCGATCCGGGGAGCCAGGAGACTCTCGTCGCCGTCACGTCGAGCCAGGGCGCGGACCCTGAGTGAGGACATACCGCCATGCCCGGCAGCAGTTCGAGAGCCACCCTGAGCGCCGTCGCAGCATCCCTTCGAGGGCTGACGGCGGTCTGATCGGATGCGTGCCGAACACGTCACGTACGCGTGCGGCGCGGCCCTCGGCTTTCTCGGCGACCTGATCGCGGCCGATCCCCGGCGCGGGCATCCGGTCGCCGCGTTCGGCCGGGCGGCGGGCGCCGTGGAGCGCGGGCTGTGGCGCGATCACCGCGGTTACGGTACGGCCCACGCCCTGGTGTGCGCGGGGGGCGCGGCCGCCGCCGCCGCGCTGGCCGACCGCGCCGTACGCGGTGCCTCCCCCACCTGTCGCACCGCCGGGGTCGCCCTGACCGCGGCGACCGTCTGGGCGGTGCTGGGCGGCACCTCGCTCGGCCGCGAGGCGCGGGCCGTCGGCGGCGCCCTGACGGCCGGTGACCTGGAGGTGGCCCGGGAGCGGCTGCCCCATTTGTGCGGACGCGACCCGCAGGCGCTGGACGGGCCGCAGATGGCCCGGGCGGTGGTCGAGTCGGTCGCGGAGAACACCTCGGACGCGGTCGTGGGCGCGCTGGTGTGGGGCGCGCTGGGCGGCGTACCCGGACTGGTGGCGTTCCGGGCCGTGAACACCCTGGACGCCATGGTGGGCCACAAGTCGCCGCGCTACCGCCGGTTCGGCTGGGCCGCGGCCCGGCTGGACGACGTGGCGGGCTGGCCCGGCTCCCGGCTGACCGCCGCGCTGACGGTGCTGGCGGCCGACGACCGGCGCGGCGCGCTGCGGGCCTGGCGGGCCGACGGCGGCGCGCACCCGAGCCCCAACGCGGGCCCGGTGGAGGCGTCGTTCGCGGGCGCCCTGGGCATCCGGCTGGGCGGCACGCTGGCGTACGGCGGGCGGGTCGAGCACCGGCCGGTGCTCAACGGCGGCGCGCCGCCGGTCGCGGTCGCCGACATCGAGCGGGCGGTCCGGCTCTCGCGCCGGGTCAGCGCGCTGGCGCTGGCGACGACCGTCGCGGGGCGGCTGGCGGTGGGCGCGGCGCGCTCGGCGGCGGCGCGGCGGCGGGCGGCGGACGCGGCGCGTACGGCGGGGCGCGCGGTGGGACCGGCGGCGCGCCTGGCCGCCCGGTTCACGGCACGGGGCACGACCGGCCGACCGTCCCGGCTCATGAGGAGGACCTGGTGAACAGAGCGTTCCGGGCGCCCGGTGGGGGCGTCGGCGGTGGCCTGCTGGTGGCCGGTACGACGTCCGACGCGGGCAAGAGCGTGGTCACCGCGGGCATCTGCCGCTGGCTGGCCCGGCAGGGTGTCCGCGTGGCGCCGTTCAAGGCCCAGAACATGTCGCTGAACTCGTTCGTGACGCGCGAGGGCGCGGAGATCGGACGGGCCCAGGCGATGCAGGCGGCCGCGGCGCGCGTGGAGCCGACCGCCCTGATGAACCCGGTCCTGCTCAAGCCGGGCAGCGACCGCAGCAGTCAGGTGGTGCTGCTGGGCAAGCCGGTGGGCGAGCTGAGCGCCCAGGGCTATTTCGGGCACGCCGGGAGCGAGGGTGGCACGGCGGGCGGCCGGACGCTCTACGCGGGCCGGCGCGAGCAGTTGCTGGGCACCGTCACGGACTGCCTGGCGGAGCTGCGGCGCACCCACGACGCGGTGATCTGCGAGGGCGCGGGCAGCCCGGCGGAGATCAATCTGCGGCGTACCGACATCGTCAACATGGGGATCGCGCGGGCCGCGCGGCTGCCCGTCGTCGTGGTCGGCGACATCGACCGCGGCGGGGTCTTCGCCTCGTTCTTCGGCACCACGGCGCTGCTGTCGGAAGAGGACCAGGCGCTGATCGCCGGATATGTCGTGAACAAGTTCCGGGGCGATGTGACGCTGCTGGAGCCCGGGTTGGAGATGCTGCGCGCCCTCACCGGGCGGCCCACCTTCGGTGTCCTGCCGTTCGCGCACGGGCTGGGCATCGACGAGGAGGACGGGCTGCGGGTGTCGTTGCGCGGCGCGGTGCGCGAGAGCGTGGTGGCTCCGCCGCACGGCGCGGACGTGCTGCGGGTCGCGGTCGCGGCGGTGCCGCTGATGTCCAACTTCACGGACGTGGACGCGCTGGCCGCCGAACCGGGCGTGGTGGTGCGCTTCGTGGACCGGGCCGAGGAGCTGGCCGACGCGGACCTGGTGGTGCTGCCCGGCACCCGCGGCACGGTCCGGGCGCTCCAGTGGCTGCGCGAGCGCGGACTGGCCGACGCGATCGCGCGGCGGGCCGCCGAGGGCCGCCCGGTGCTGGGCATCTGCGGCGGTTACCAGATGCTCGGCGAGCACATCGACGACGAGGTCGAGTCGCGGGCGGGCGCGGTGCCGGGTCTGGGGCTGCTGCCCGTACGGGTGCGCTTCGCGGTCGACAAGACGCTGGCGCGGCCGGTCGGCCGGGCGCTGGGCGAGCCGGTGGAGGGGTACGAGATCCACCACGGGGTGGCCGAGGTGGGCGGCGGGGAGACGTTCATCTCCGCGGCTGCCGGGCATCGTTCGGACGGGTGCCGGGTCGGCTCGGTGTGGGGGACGCACTGGCACGGTTCGCTGGAGAGCGACGGCTTCCGGCGGGCGTTCCTGCGCCGGGTCGCGGCGGACGCCGGCCGGGCGTTCGTGCCCGCCCCGGACACCAGCTTCGCCGCGCTGCGCGAGGAGCAGCTCGACCGGCTCGGCGACCTGATCGAGGAGCACGCGGACACCGACGCGCTGCTGCGGTTGATCGAGGAGGGGGTGCCGCGGGGCCTGCCGTTCGTTCCTCCGGGGGCGCCGTGACGGGCGCCGTGAGGGACGCCGCGCGCACACCCCCCAGGGCAAGGACGCATCACCCCCGCGCGGGCGGGGGCACCAGCGCCACGGCGGTTCGGTCCGCGGTGGCAGATCACGTGCGCGGGCGTGTGGCGCCCGCAGGAGGCATCGAGGCATGACCACGACCCCGAACTATCCGTTCACCGCGGTGGTCGGCATGGACGACCTACGGCTGGCGCTGCTGCTGAACGCGGTGAGCCCGGCCGTCGGCGGTGTGCTGGTCCGCGGCGAGAAAGGCACCGCGAAGAGCACGGCCGTGCGCGCCTTGGCGACGCTGATGCCGGCCGTGGACGTGATCACCGGCTGCCGCTTCTCCTGCGCCCCGCACTCCCCCGACCCGGCCTGCCCCGACGGGCCCCACGAGGCGGGCGCGGCCGAGGCCCGTCCGACGCGGATGGTGGAACTGCCCGTCGGCGCCTCCGAGGACCGGCTGGTGGGCGCGCTGGACATCGAGCGGGCGCTGTCGGAGGGCGTGAAGGCGTTCGAGCCGGGTCTGCTGGCCGACGCGCACCGCGGCGTGCTCTACGTCGACGAGGTCAACCTGCTCCACGACCACCTCGTGGACCTCCTGCTGGACGCCGCCGCCATGGGCGCCTCGTACGTGGAGCGCGAGGGCGTCTCCGTACGGCACGCGGCGCGTTTCCTGCTGGTGGGCACCATGAATCCCGAAGAGGGCGAACTGCGGCCGCAGTTGCTCGACCGCTTCGGCCTGACGGTGGAGGTGGCCGCCTCCCGCGAGCCGGACCAGCGCGTCGAGGTCGTCCGGCGGCGACTGGCGTACGACGCCGATCCGGCGGGTTTCGCGGCGCGCTGGGCGGCCGAGGAGGACGCGCTGCGCGAGCGCATCACGGTGGCCCGGGAATTGCTGCCGGGCGTGACGCTGGGGGACGCCGCGCTGCGGCAGATCGCGGCGACGTGTGCCGCGTTCGAGGTGGACGGGATGCGCGCGGACATCGTGATGGCGCGCACCGCGACCGCGCTGGCGGCCTGGGCGGGCCGCACCGACGTCCTGGCCGAGGACGTGCGGCAGGCGGCGCTGCTGGCCCTGCCGCACCGCCGGCGCCGTAATCCCTTCGACGCGCCGGGGATCGACGAGGACAAGCTCGACCAGACGCTGGAGGAGTTCGCCGGGGCGGACGAGGGCGCGGACGGCGACGACGATCCGGAGCCGGACGGTCCGGACGGCGGGCCCGAGGGGGGCGGTCCGGGCGGCGGGCAGCCGCCGGCGGACGACGGACCGGAGGACTCGCCGCTGCCGCCGGGCCCCGAACTGCCCCACCAGCAGGAGGGGGACGCCGACCGCGCCCCCGAGCCGCCGCGGGAGCAGCCGGCGGCGCGGGAGCAGCGCCAGGAGGACGCGCCGGGGGCCGGCGGCGAGACGGCCGCCGTCGGCGCGACGGAGCCGTTCAAGACCCGGCGGCTGGACGTGCCGGGGCTCGGCGAGGGCGCGGACGGCCGCCGGTCGCGGGCGCGCACCGCGCACGGCCGGACGACCGGGGCCCGCCGGCCACAGGGCTCCCTGGGCAAACTGCACCTGGCGGCGACCGTGCAGGCCGCCGCCCCGCACCAGCGGGCGCGCGGGCGCGACGGCCGGGGACTGGTGGTGCGCCGGGACGATCTGCGGGAGGCGGTACGCGAAGGCCGGGAGGGCAATCTCGTCCTGTTCGTGGTGGACGCGTCCGGGTCGATGGCGGCGCGCAAGCGGATGAGCGCGGTCAAGGGCGCGGTGCTCTCCCTGCTCATGGACGCCTACCAGCGGCGCGACAAGATCGGCATGGTCACCTTCCGCGGCTCCGGCGCCGAGGTGGCGCTGCCGCCCACGTCCTCCGTCGAGGCGGGCGCGGCGCGGCTGGAGAAGCTGCCGACGGGCGGCCGTACGCCGCTGTCGGAGGGGCTGCTGCGGGCCCACGAGGTGCTGCGCGTGGAGCGGATGCGTGACGCCTCGCGGCGGCCGCTGCTGGTCGTCGTCACCGACGGGCGGGCGACCGGCGGACCCGAGCCGCTGGTGCGGGCCACCCGGGCCGCCCGGCTGCTGGCCGGCGAGGGCACCGCGTCGGTGGTCGTGGACTGCGAGGCGGGCCCGGTGCGCCTGGGGCTGGCGGGCGAGCTGGCCCGTGAGCTGCAGGGCACCGCGATCACCCTCGACGAGCTGCGCGCGGACAGCGTCTCCGCGCTCGTACGGACCGTTCAAGGCAACAGGAAGGCCGCGTAATGCCGCAGGGACAGCCGTCCGTCGTACCGAACGACGGGCTCACCACCCGCCAGCGCCGCAACCGCCCGCTGGTCTTCGTCCACACGGGTATCGGCAAGGGCAAGTCCACCGCCGCCTTCGGTCTCGCGCTGCGGGCGTGGAACCAGGGCTGGCCGGTGGGGGTGTTCCAGTTCGTGAAGTCGGCGAAGTGGAAGGTCGGCGAGGAGCGGGCGCTGAAGGTGCTCGGCGACTCCGGCGAGGGCGGCACGGTCGCCTGGCACAAGATGGGCGAGGGCTGGTCGTGGGTCCAGCGAAACGTCCGGGACGCGCTCTCCAGCGAGGACGCGGCGCGCGAGGGCTGGGAGCAGGTCAAGCGGGACCTCGCGGCGGAGACGTACAAGCTGCTGGTGCTGGACGAGTTCGCGTATCCGATGCACTGGGGCTGGATCGACACCGAGGAGGTGGTGTCGGCGCTGCGGGACCGTCCCGGTACGCAGCATGTCGTCATCACCGGCCGCAACGCGCCGCAGCCGCTGATGGACTTCGCCGATCTGGTGACGGACATGTCCAAGGTCAAGCACCCCATGGACGCCGGCCAGAAGGGCCAGCGGGGCATCGAATGGTGAACGTGACATGAGCGGCACCGCGATTCCCCGGCTGGTCATCGCCGCGCCGTCCTCGGGGGCCGGGAAGACGACGGTGGCCACCGGCCTGATGGCGGCGTTCGCCGAGGCCGGTCTCGCCGTCTCCCCGCACAAGGTGGGCCCGGACTACATCGACCCGGGCTACCACTCCCTGGCCACCGGCCGCCCCGGCCGCAACCTGGACGCCTACCTGTGCGGCCCGGGCCGGATCGCGCCGCTGTTCCTGCACGGCGCGGCGGGTGCGGACCTGGCGATCGTCGAGGGCGTGATGGGCCTGTTCGACGGGGCGTCGGGGCAGGGCGAGCTGTCGTCGACGGCGCAGGTCGCCAAGCTGCTGCGGGCGCCGGTGGTGCTGGTGGTGGACGCGTCGTCGCAGTCGCGGTCGGTGGCCGCGCTGGTGCACGGCTTCGCGTCATGGGATCCCGAGGTCCGGCTGGCCGGGGTGATCCTCAACAAGGTCGGCTCGGACCGTCATGAGGAGCTGCTGCGGGAGGCGATGGGCTCGTCCGGGGTGCCGGTGCTGGGCGCGCTGCGGCGTACCCCCGAGGCGCGTACGCCGTCGCGGCACCTGGGTCTGGTGCCGGTGGCCGAGCGGCGGGCCGAGGCGGTGGCATCGGTGCGCGAGCTGGCGGCGCGGGTGCGCGCCGGCTGTGATCTTGACGCGCTGCTGGCGCTGGCGCGGGGCGTGCCGGATCTGACGGACGAGCCGTGGGATCCGGCGGCGGAGCTGGCCGGGGCGGCGGCCGTGGGGGGCGCGCCGGCCGGTGAGCGGCCGCTGATCGCCGTCGCGGGCGGGGCCGCGTTCACCTTCTCGTACGCCGAGCACGCCGAGCTGCTGACCGCGGCGGGCGCCGAGGTCGCGCCGTTCGATCCGCTGCGCGACGAGCGGCTGCCGGCCGGGACGCGGGGGCTGGTGATCGGTGGCGGCTTCCCCGAGGTGTACGCGCCGGATCTGTCGGCGAACGCGCCGCTGCGGGAGACGGTGGCCGCGCTGGCCGCCTCCGGCGCGCCGGTGTCCGCCGAGTGCGCGGGGTTGCTGTATTTGTCCCGGTCCATCGACGGCAAGCCGATGTGCGGGGTGCTGCCCGCGGACGCGCGGATGTCGGAACGGCTGACGCTGGGCTACCGGGAGGCGGTGGCGCTGGCGGACAACGCGCTGGCGGTGGCCGGGACGCGGGTGCGCGGCCACGAGTTCCACCGCACGGCGCTCGATCCGGGCGCGGGCCCGTCACCGGCATGGGGTCTGACGCATCCCGAGCGCCGGGTGGAGGGCTTCGTCAGCGGCGGCGTGCACGCCTCGTATCTGCATGTGCACTGGGCGGCCGAACCGTCCCTGGCCGCCCGGCTGGTGGCGAGCGCCGCGGGCGGCCCGCCCGCCGGTGCGACGGGCGGCCCCCGGTGAGACGGGGGGCGGGCGGCCGGTCAGCCGGCGATGCCGACCACCAGCCAGATGAAGCCCGCTCCCGCGACCGTGCAGGCCAGGGTGGTCAGCGCGGGGTGCTCGTGATGCGCCTCCGGCAGGATGTCGGAGGTCGCGAGGTAGAGCAGCACCCCGCCGAAGAAGCCCAGATAGAGGCCCAGCCACTGCTCCGGAAGGGTGAACAGCAAGGTGGCGGCGGCGCCGACGAGCGGGGCCACCGCGTCGGCGCCCAGCATCAGCAGCGCCTTGTGCCGGGCGTTCCCGTAGAGGCTGGTCATCGTGTAGGTGTTGAAGCCGTCCGCGAAGTCGTGGGCGATGACGGCCAGCGCCACGGCCACCGCCATCTCCTGGCCCACCTGGTAGGCCAGGCCGATGGCGAAGCCGTCCATGCCGCTGTGGATCACCATCGCGGTGGCCGCGGTCAGGCCCACCTGCGGGACCCGCTCGTGCGGGTCCATGCCGTGCGCCGCCTTGCGGACCGCGAGCAGCCGCTCCAGGGCGTGCGCGGCGAGGAAGCCGAGGACGAAGCACAGGAGCGCGGCCGGTACTCCGAACAGGTCGCCGCCGGCCGCCTCCAGCGCCTCGGGCAGCAGGTCGAGGCCGACGACACCGAGCATGAGGCCGCCCGCGAGGCCCAGGACCAGGTGCCGGCGGTCGGTGACCCGGCCGGCCACCCAGCCGCCGATGAGCGTCATGAAGAACGCGCCCAGCGCGATGGCCACCGGCACCCGCTCACCCCTTTCCCGGGGACCGGACCGGTCCGTGCGGCCGCCGCTCCCCTGCCACCTGCTTACCTGCCCCCTGCTTACTGACCCGCCGCCGATCCCGCATGTCCGCCACCGCCCGTGCCGAAGGAGCCGCCCGATGACCGCAGCGTCCCGCTCCGGCGCTACCCCGGGTGCCGAGGGCGCCCGGCCCCGCCCCGGTGGGCTGGTCGCCGGCGTGGGGGCGGGCCGGGGCGTGGCGGTGGCGGAGGTCCTGGATCTGATCGCGGATACCCTCGCCGCCGCCGGATACGCGGCGGACGCGGTCACGGCGCTGGCGACGGTGGACGCCAAGGCCGGTGAGCCGGGCCTGATCGGGGCGGCGCGGCGGCTGGGGGTGCCGCTGCGGGCCTATCCGGCGCGGGCGCTGGCGGCGCTGGCGGTGCCGGGGCCGTCCGCCGCCGCCCGGGAGGCCGTGGGGACGCCGAGCGTCGCCGAGGCGGCGGCGCTGCTGGCCGCCGGGCCGGGCGCCGAACTGCTCGTCGCCAAGCGCAAGTCGGCACCGCGCGGCCGGCCGGCCCGGGCCACCTGCGCGCTCGCCGTGCCGCCGGAACGGGACGGCGGGGCGCTTACCGGAAGTACCCGGGGCGCGGCTGACGCCCCTGATGACGCTGCGGATATCGTCATGGCCTCCCCCACCACGCACCGCGGCGGCTGTCCCCGGCGCCGCGCCCGACAGCGCACCACCGGTTCCAAGGAGACGTTGTGACCACCCCTCCCGCTCTGCTCATCGCCGGTCACGCCCGTGACGACAGCGAGGCCGAGGCCCTGCCCGCGCTGGTGCGTGAGATCGGCCGGCGCGTCCCCGGAGTACCGGTCGCGGGCGGCCTCTTCGGCCCGTCGCCGTCGCCGCTGCCGCTCGCCGGCGCCGTCGACGGCCTCGTGGAGCGGGGCGCGACCCGGATCGCGGCCGTACCGCTGCTGCTGGGGCCGACCGGGCCGGTGCCCGAATCCCTTGCCGACGTGCTGGAGCGGGCCGGGCGCGCCCACCCCGGGCTGCGCTACGCCGGCGGCGCCGAGCTGGGGCCGCATCCGAAGCTGCTGGACGTGCTGGAGCTGCGGCTGGAGGAGGCGCTGGGCGGCGGTGCGCGCCGGCCGGAGGACCGGGCGCGTACGACGGTCCTGCTGGTGGGGCCCGGCGCGGGCGATCCGCGGGCCAACGCCGAGGTGGCGCGGGCGGCGCGGCTGCTGTGGGAGGGGCGCGGCTACGCGGGTGTGGAGACGGCGTTCGTGTCCCTCGCGGCGCCCGATGTGCCGGCCGGGCTCGACCGGTGCCGCGCGCTGGCCGCCGCGGCCCCGGCGGTCGCCGGCCGGTCCCGGATCGTGGTGCTGCCCTACCTGCTGTTCGCCGGTGCCCTGGCGGAGCGCGTGTGGATGCAGACCGAGGGCTGGGCGGCGGCGCATCCGGAGACCGAGGTGTTCGGGGCCGGGGTGATCGGCCCGGTGCGGGAGGTGGCCGACGTGGTGCTGGAGCGGTACCACGAGACGGTGGCGGGCGAGGCGGCGCTGCGCGCCGGGACGTGCGGGTGCGGGCTGCCGGACGCGGGCGGCGACGCCGTACCGCGGCAGGCGGGCCCGGGGGCGCCGGCCGGTGGGGAGCGGGGTGGCCATGCCGGGGCCCGCTGAGTCCGTGCGGCTGCCGGCGGCCCGCCCTTCCCCGCCGGCGGGCGAGCCCGATCTGCGGCATCACGGCGACGCCGAGGTGCGCGGCGCGGGCGCCGCGCTGACGGACCTGGCGGTCAATGTCCGCGGCGGCACTCCCCCGGCCTGGCTCAAGGAGCGGATCGCCGCGTCGCTGGACGGGCTCGCCGCGTATCCCGACGGGCGCGCCGCGCGCCTGGCGGTCGCGGCCCGGCACGGTCTGCCGGCCGGACGGGTGCTGCTGACGTCGGGGGCGGCGGAGGCGTTCGTGCTGATCGCCCGGGCGGTGTCCGCCCGGCGGCCGGTCGTGGTGCATCCGCAGTTCACCGAGCCGGAGGCGGCACTGCGGGACGCCGGGCACACGGTGGAGCGGGTGCTGCTCAGCGAGCGGGACGGCTTCCGGCTGGATCCGGACGCGGTGCCCGAGGACGCCGATCTGGTCGTCGTCGGCAATCCGACCAACCCCACCTCCGTGCTGCATCCGGCCGACAGCCTGGCGCGACTGGCGCGGCCGGGCCGGACGCTGGTCGTGGACGAGGCGTTCATGGACGCGGTGCCCGGGGAGCGGGCGTCGCTGGCCGGGCGCACGGACCTGCCGGGCGTGGTGGTGCTGCGCAGCCTCACCAAGACGTGGGGGCTGGCGGGCCTGCGCGTCGGCTATGTGCTGGCCGAGCCGGGCATGATCGCGGCTCTGGAGCGGGCGCAGCCGCTCTGGCCGGTCTCCAGCCCGGCGCTGGCCGCCGCCGAGGCGTGCTGCGAGCCGGCGGCGCTCGCGGAGGCGGCCGCGGCGGCCGTGCGGATCGCCGAGGACCGGGCCCATCTGCTGTCCCGGCTGGCCGCGCTGGGCGGGATACGGGCCGTGGAGCCGGCCGAGGGGCCGTTCGTGCTGATCCGGCTGGCGGGGGCCGCCGAGGTACGCGCCGCGCTGCGCGAGCGCGGCTTCGCGGTCCGCCGCGGCGACACCTTCCCGGGCCTGGGCCCAGACTGGCTGCGGCTCGCGGTCCGGGACCGGGCCACGACGGACGACTTCGTGGCGGCCCTGGCCGCGCTGCTCGCCGGGCCGGACGGCCCCTGAGCGCCCGCCTCGCCGCACCCGCTCCGAGCGCTCGCCTCGTCGCACCCGGCGGGCCGCCGGTGACCGTGCCGCGGCTGCCTGGCGGAGGCCCTCGCCGGGCCCATCCGTCGAACCACGCTTCGACGGGGGCCCGGCGAGGGGTGAGGCACACCGTGCGGGCCGCGTAGGGCCCGCCCGGCACGCCCCGGCCGTACCCGCGCCCGGCGCCCCCACGGCACCGGCGCGGTGTACGGGTCTGTCAGCCGCGCCCGTCCCCCGGCGCGGCGGCGCGGCGGCGGCGGGCGTAGCCGAGCGCCCCGGCGCCCGCGGCGAGCAGCAGGGCCGCGCCGCCGGCGAGATACGGGGTGGTCGAGCTGCCGCCGGTCTCGGCGAGGTTGCCGGTGGCCGGCCGGGAGGCGGTCTGGACGCTCGGCCGGGAGCCGGGGCGCGGCTCGGCGGTGGTGCCGCCCGTGCCGCCGTCGTCGGGTGCCTGGGGCCGGGGGGTGGTGCAGGTGGCCTCGGCGAGGGTGACCCGCCCGGTGACGTCGGCGACGTTCAGCTTCAGCGGGTTGACCGAGACGTTCAGGTCGAGCGCGGTGGCGGCGGCGCTCTTGGACGTCACGCTCTTCTTCGACAGGTCCAGCCGCACCTCGCCGACGCCCGGCACCTTCACCCGGGTCGTGCCGCCGGCGCTGAGCGTGACCTTCTTGCCCAGGACCCGGACGCCGCCCAGCACCTCGGACTCCGCCCGCGGGCGCTCGCCCGCCGCGCAGACGGCCCTGGAGGTGACCTGCTGGACCTCGATGAGGGACAGCAGGGGAAGGCCGGGCAGGTGGACCTTGGCGTGCGCGACGTTGGCGTAGCCCTCGGCCTTGTGGCGGCCGGTGGTGGCGCGCGCGGTGGCGACGTCGGCGCGCAGCACGGTGAACGGCCGGCCCCGGTCGATGCCGTCGAGGGTGACCGTCAGCGCGGTCTTGTCGGCCGAGGCCGGGGCGCGCACCTCGTTGAGCGTGGCGCGCAGCGGGACGTCGACCGTCTTGTCGAGCAGGCCGAGGTTGAGTGCGGTGCGCAGGACGACCGCGCCGGCGGTGCCGTGGGCCGGGCCGTCGCCGCCGGTGGCGTGCGCGGGGCCGGCGCCGAGCAGGACGGCGGGGCCGGCGGCGAGGGCGGTGGCGAGGGCCGTCGCGGCGAGCCGGCGGACCGGCCGCGCGGCGGCGGGACCGGCCGCCGCGCGGGCTGCGGGCATGCCGGAGTAACGGGTGGGACTGGTGGACACGTGTGTGGAACCCCCACAAGAGAAGTGGAGCCGCCGGCCGCGCCGATGGGGGACATCACGCGGCTCGGCGACCTCGACCCGCACATCGTGGCCGCACCGAGGGTGAACGGGCAGCCACGTGCGGTGAGTTCACCCCAATGGGTGGTTTCCGCGTCTGCATTCGATTCCCGGGGCGCCGCGTTCCCCTCACGCCACAGACGTCACACCGGTCGGGTGACGCCGCCGACCGCCCGCCACCGGTCCGGGTTCCGAAATCCGTTGTCCTGTACATGCTTAAGACGGCTAGGGTGCCCTCGTGCCCAGCGAGCAGACGAACCAGAGCCCCGCACCGGCCCCCGGCCCCGGCGTTCCGGCGCCGCCCGCACCGGACCGTGAGCCGTCCGCACCGGACCGGGCGGCCCGCCGGGCCGTGACCCTCTTCCCACTGCTGGTGATCGCCGCCGGGGCGGCCGGACTGCTGTGGCCGGCGCCGTTCACCGACTGGGCTCCCGCGGTGCCGTGGCTGCTGGGTGTGGTGATGTTCTCGATGGGGCTGACGCTGACCCCGCCGGACTTCGCCGCGGTCGCCAGGCGGCCCTGGGTGGTCGCGCTGGGCCTGGCCGCGCACTACGTGATCATGCCGGGGCTCGGCTGGCTGATCGCGACGGGACTGCACCTGCCGCCGCAGCTCGCCGCCGGCGTGATCCTGGTCGGCTGCGCGCCCAGCGGCACCGCGTCCAACGTCGTGACCTACCTCGCGCGCGGCGACGTCGCGCTGTCGGTGGCGGTGGCGACGGTCTCCACCGTCCTCGCGCCGCTCGTCACGCCGCCGCTGACGCTGCTGCTCGCCGGCCGGTTCCTGGACGTGGACGCGGGCGCCATGGTCACCGACATCCTCAAGACGGTGCTGCTGCCGGTGGTGGCGGGCCTGCTGGTGCGCCTGGGGGCCGGCCGGTACGCCGACCGGGCGCTCCCCGCGCTGCCGTGGGTGTCGGCCGCCACCATCGCCGTCATCGTGCTGACGGTGGTGGCCGGCAGTGCCGCCGCGCTCAAGGACGCGGCGGCACTTGTCCTGCTGGCCGTGGTGCTGCACAACGGACTGGGCCTGGTGCTGGGCTACGCCGGGGGGCGGCTGGCCCGACTGGGCGGCCCGGCGAGCCGGGCGATGGCCTTCGAGGTCGGGATGCAGAACTCCGGGCTCGCCGCTTCCCTGGCCACCGCCCACTTCAGCCCGGCCGCCGCGCTGCCCGCCGCGGTCTTCTCGGTCTGGCACAACGTCTCGGGCGCGGTCGTCGCCGCCTGGATGGCCCGCTCCGCGCGGCGCGCCCGGTGAGGCCGTCCGGCCGCCGACGCGAGCCCCGGCGAGGCGCGGCCCACCGCCCGCGTCAGCCGATCACCCGCCCCCGCAGCACCACCCGGCGCGGCGCCGCCAGAACCCGGACGTCGGCGCGCGGATCGCTCTCGTAGACGACGAGGTCGGCGGCGGCGCCCTCGGTCAGGCCCGGGCGGCCGAGCCACGCGCGGGCTCCCCAGGTGGTCGCGGAGAGCGCGGCGACGGCGGGCAGGCCGGCCTTCACCAGCTCGGCCACCTCGTCGGCGATCAGGCCGTGCGCCAGCGAGCCGCCGGCGTCCGTACCGGCGAAGACGGGCACGCCGGCGTCGTAGGCGGCCCGTACGGTGTCGTAGCGGCGCGCGTGCAGCCGCCGCATATGGTCCGCCCAGCGCGGGAACTTCCCCTCGCCCCCGGCCGCCAGGCGCGGGAACGTCGCGATGTTGACCAGCGTCGGGACGATGGCGACGCCGCGCTCGGCGAACAGCGGGATGGTGTCCTCGGTGAGCCCGGTGGCGTGTTCGACGCAGTCGATCCCGGCCTCGACCAGCGGGGCGAGGGATTCCTCCGCGAAGCAGTGGGCGGTGACCCGGGCGCCCAGCCGGTGCGCCTCGGCGATGGCCGCCTCGACCGCGCCGCGCGGCCAGCAGAAGCCCAGATCGCCGGTGGAGCGGTCGAGCCAGTCCCCGACGAGCTTGACCCAGCCGTCGCCCCGGCGGGCCTCCTGGGCGACGTAGGCGACCAGGTCCTCCGGTTCGATCTCGTGGGCGTAGTTGCGGATGTAGCGGCGGGTGCGGGCGATGTGCCGGCCGGCGCGGATGATGCGCGGCAGGTCCTCGCGGTCGTCGATCCAGCGGGTGTCGGAGGGGGAGCCGGCGTCCCGGATCAGCAGCGTGCCGGCGTCGCGGTCGGTCAGCGCCTGCTTCTCGCTGGTGGCTGCGTCCACCGGCCCGTGCGCGTCGAGCCCCACATGGCAGTGCGCGTCGACCAGGCCCGGCAGCGCCCAGCCCTCGACGGTCGTGAGATCCCGCACGCCCGTGGGCAGCTCGAACGTCACCCGGCCGCCGACGACCCACAGCTCGTCGCGCACGTCGTCCGGCCCGGCCAGGACCCTCCCCTTGAGGTGCAGCGCGGCACCTTCACTCTTGGACGTCATACCGGCACTTTAGGCGGCGCCGCGCGCGGGCGGCCGGGGCCCGTCCCCGCAGGCGCCGGCGGACGATTTCCGGGCCGTTTCCCCAAAACTCCCGGGAGCTTCACGCTTTCCCGGCGACCGGCTTTCCGCCACCCGTTCGGGCGAACCTTCCACCGGCGAATTCCCAATTCCTCAGGAGCGTAGCTCCCCGTATTCTTCTGCCCGCTTTTCCGCACCTCAAACGCCAAGATTCCGCTAGGGTCGAGGGCCGTAATGCGGACGCGTCTCAGGGACGTTACGGACCTGTGACCGACTCCACAAGGGGTCCGTTTTGCGCCGAACTTCCTGGTCAAAACGGTACATCCCTCGGTCGGATCGCGCGCTCGGGCGCCCCCGCGCGATACCACAGACGAGCGTCGTACGTAACCCCTCCTCGCGATGCAATTTCCTTTTTCCCTGGGTAAATTTAATTCCCATGACCGCCGCACAAGCAGACCATGCACGTGCCCGTAGCGATATCAGAGAATTGCCGGAGGGCTTCAAGCTCGACACCCCACGCGTGGAGGACGGAGCCGCGATCTGGCGTATCGCTCGCGACTCCAAGGCACTGGACCTGAACTCCTCCTACAGCTACCTCCTGTGGTGTCGCGACTTCGCCGCCACCTCTGTCGTCGCACGGGACGCGGAGGGCGAGCCGGCCGCCTTCGTCACCGGCTACATCCGCCCCGAGCGCCCGCAGACGCTCGTCGTCTGGCAGGTAGCCGTCGACGACGCGCACCGCGGCCAGGGGCTGGCCGCCGCACTCCTGGACGGGCTGACCGGCCGCGCCACCCGCGACCTGGGCGTCCGTCTCGTCGAGACCACCATCACGCCCGACAACGCCGCCTCGAACCGACTGTTCGAGTCGTTCGCCGAGCGGCACCGGGTGCCCCTCAAGCGCGAGGTGCTGTTCGACGCCGGGCTCTTCCCCGAGCAGGGTCACGAGCCGGAGGTGCTGCACCTCATCGGCCCGTTCGACCCTCCACCGGGCACCGGGCGCTGACCACCCGCCGCCCCGCGCGACCCGGCCGGCGCGCGCACCCACGGGACCGGCACACCCAGCAGTCCGCCGGACCCGGCCGGCCCCACGGACTTCCCCACGTTTCGCCACTCATCTCCCAGGAGCATGCTGTGACCATCACCCAGCCCGACCTCAGCGTTTTCGAGACCGTCGAGTCCGAGGTCCGCAGCTACTGCCGCGGATGGCCGACCGTGTTCGACCGCGCCCAGGGCAGCCGCATGATCGACGAGGACGGCCACACCTACCTCGACTTCTTCGCCGGCGCCGGGTCGCTGAACTACGGCCACAACAACCCCGTCCTCAAACGCGCCCTGATCGACTACATCGAGCGGGACGGCGTCACCCACGGCCTGGACATGTCCACCACGGCCAAGCGGGCGTTCCTGGAGTCGTTCCAGAACATCATCCTGCGGCCGCGTGACCTGCCCTACAAGGTCATGTTCCCGGGCCCGACGGGCACCAACGCCGTCGAGGCCGCGCTGAAACTGGCCCGCAAGGTCAAGGGCCGCGAGTCGATCGTGTCCTTCACCAACGCCTTCCACGGCATGTCGCTCGGCTCGCTGGCCGTCACCGGCAACGCCTTCAAGCGGGCCGGTGCGGGCATCCCGCTGGTGCACGGCACCCCGATGCCGTTCGACAACTACCTCGACGGCGCCTACCCCGACTTCCTGTGGTTCGAGCGGCTGCTGGAGGACCAGGGTTCGGGCCTGAACCAGCCCGCCGCGGTGATCGTCGAGACGGTCCAGGGCGAGGGCGGCATCAACGTCGCCCGCGTCGAGTGGCTGCGCGCCCTCGCCGACCTGTGCGAGCGCCGCGACATGCTGCTGATCGTCGACGACATCCAGATGGGCTGCGGCCGTACGGGTGCCTTCTTCTCCTTCGAGGAGGCGGGCATCGTGCCGGACATCGTCACCGTCTCGAAGTCCATCAGCGGCTACGGCCTGCCGCTCGCGCTCACCCTGTTCAAGCCGGAGCTGGACATCTGGGAGCCGGGCGAGCACAACGGCACCTTCCGCGGCAACAACCCGGCCTTCGTCACCGCCGCCGCCGCGCTGGACACGTACTGGGCCGACGGCCAGATGGAGAAGCAGACGCTCGCCCGCGGTGAGATCGTCGAGGCACACCTGAAGGCCATCGTCGAGGAGCACCCGCAGGCCATCGCCGAGTACCGCGGCCGCGGTCTGGTGTGGGGCCTGGAGTGCGTCGACAAGAGCCTTGCCAACAAGATCGCCAAGCGCGCCTTCGAGCTGGGTCTGCTCATCGAGACCTCCGGCCCGGAGAGCGAGGTCGTCAAGCTGCTGCCCGCGCTGACGACCACCCCCGAGGAGCTGGACGAGGGCCTTCGCACCCTCGCCCGCGCGGTCCGCGACTGCGCCTGACCGGCCGGCCGGTCCAGAGCCCCTTCACCGTTCCACAGAAAGGCACCGACTCACCGTGATCGTCCGATCCTTCAAGGACATCGAAGGCACCGACCGCCACGTCAAGTCCAAATCCGGCACCTGGGAGAGCAAGCGCATCGTGCTCGCCAAGGAGCGCGTCGGGTTCTCGCTGCACGAGACCGTCCTGTACGCGGGAACCGAGACGTCGATGTGGTACGCCAACCACTACGAAGCGGTCCTGTGCGTGGAGGGCGAGGCCGAGCTCACGAACGACGAGACCGGCGAGAAGCACATCATCACGCCCGGCACGATGTACTTGCTCGACGGCCACGAGAAGCACACCATGCGGATCAAGGAGGACTTCCGCTGCGTGTGCGTCTTCAACCCTCCGGTCACCGGCCGTGAGGACCACGACGAGAACGGTGTCTACCCGTTGCTCACCGAGCCCGAAGCGGGCTGAGGCGTACCCCGCCTGCCCCGTCCGGCAGTTGAGGAAGGCACGCACAGGAGCAAGCAGAAGAGCACGTACGAGAGGAGAGGAAGGCAACACCATGACCACCGCACCCGAGCGCACCGCCGACCTGTACCCGACCCGTGGGACCACCGAGGTGATCACCCCGCGGAAGGACCCGGTGGTGTGGTCGCAGCCCGGAGCGGCCGGCCCCTTCGCGCCGTCCGAGCTGAGCGACTTCGAACGCGATGGCTTCTTCGCCATCGGGGAACTGCTCACCGCGGAAGAAGTCGCGGTGTACCGCACCGAACTGGACCGCCTCGTCCTCGACCCGGCGATGCGCGCGGACCCGCGCTCGATCGTCGAGCCGAAGTCGCAGAGCGTCCGGTCGGTGTTCGAGGTGCACAAGATCAGCGAGGTGTTCGCCGCGCTGGTCCGTGACCCCCGGGTGGTCGGCCGCGCCCGGCAGATCCTCGGCTCGGACGTCTACGTCCACCAGTCGCGGATCAACGTCAAGCCCGGCTTCGGTGCCTCGGGCTTCTACTGGCACTCCGACTTCGAGACCTGGCACGCCGAGGACGGTCTGCCGAACATGCGCACCGTGTCGGTCTCGATCGCGCTGACGGAGAACTACGCGACCAACGGCGGCCTCATGATCATGCCCGGCTCCCACCGGCACTTCGTGGGCTGCGAGGGCGAGACGCCGAAGGACCACTACAAGCGGTCGCTCCAGATGCAGGACGCGGGCATCCCGTCGGACGAGGTCCTGACGAAGATGGCCGACAAGCACGGCATCCAGTTGTTCACCGGCAAGGCCGGCTCGGCCACCTGGTTCGACTGCAACGCCATGCACGGCTCCGGTGACAACATCACGCCGTATCCGCGCAGCAACGTCTTCATCGTCTTCAACAGCGTGGAGAACACCGCGGTGGAGCCGTTCGCGGCCCCGGTCCGGCGCCCGGAGTACATCGGCGCCCGCGACTTCACCCCGGTGCGCTAGCGGCTCCTCCTCCGGTCCTCCGGCGCCTCTCGGGCCCCGGGGCCGCCGGTGCGTACCGGTGGCGCGGCCGCCGCACAGCAGCGACTGTGCGGCGGCCGCGCCATGTGCGTGAGCGGGCCACGCGCGGGTAGCGGGACCGGCGCCGGGCGCTAGCCTGACCGGCGGTCTCGCGGGCCGGCCGGGTCTCGCGGGCCGTGCGACGTGAGGAGAGAGGTCATGACCGTGGACCGGGTGCCGGGGGTCGTGCTGACCGACCATGTGCTTCAGGTGCCGCTCGACCACGGCGATCCGGACGGCGAACGGCTGGAGGTCTACGGGCGCGAGGTGGTGGCCGCCGGGCGCGAGCACGCGGACCTGCCCTGGCTGGTCTACCTCCAGGGCGGCCCCGGCTGCCCCTCCCCTCGGCCGGTGGGCCGGGACTCGTGGCTGTCCAGGGCCCTGGACGACTACCGTGTCCTGCTGCTGGACCAGCGCGGCACCGGCCGTTCCACGCCCGCCAACCGGCAGACGCTCCCGCTGCGCGGCGGACCGCGCGAGCAGGCCGCCTACCTGCGCCACTTCCGCGCGGACGCGATCGTGGGCGACGCCGAGCTGTTCCGGCGCCGGCTGGTGCCGGACGGGGCGCCGTGGAGCGTCCTGGGCCAGAGCTTCGGCGGCTTCTGCACGGTCGCCTACCTCTCCCGGGCGCCCGAGGGGCTGCGCGAGGCGTACGTGACGGGCGGGCTGCCGGGGCTCGACGTGAGCGCGGCGGAGGTCTACCGGGCGGCCTACCCGCGGGTGGCCCGGAAGAACGCCGCGCACTACGCCCGCTACCCGCGCGACGTGGCGGCCGTCCGGCGGATCGCGTCCCACCTGCGGGAGCGTCCGGCGCGACTGCCCGGTGGCGGGCTGCTGACCGCCGAGGCGTTCCAGGGCCTGGGCCTGATGCTGGGCAGCGGCAACGGCTCGCACACCCTGCACCACCTGATCAGCGAGGCGTGGGTGACCGGCCCGGCCGGCCCGGAGCTCGCCGACGCCTTCCTGCACGCCGCCCAGGGCCATCTCTCGCACGCCACCACCCCGCTGTTCGCGGTGCTGCACGAGACGATCTACGGCCAGCGGTCGGTGGACCCGGGGCCGACGGCCTGGGCGGCGCAGCGGGAACGGGCGGCGTTCCCGGCGTTCGACGTGGACACGGCGCTGGCCGGTGACGGGCCGGTGTACTTCACCGGCGAGATGATCTATCCGTGGCTGTTCGACACCGACCCCGCGCTGGCCCCCCTGAAGGAGGCCGCGCAGGCGCTGGCGGAGCGGGCGGACTGGCCGGATCTCTACGACGCCGGCCAACTGGCCCGTAACACGGTGCCGGCCGCCGCGGCGGTCTACTTCGACGACATGTACGTCGACACCGCCCACGCGCTGCGCACCGCGCAGGCGATCGGGGGGCTGCGGGTGTGGGTGACCGACGAGTGGGAGCACGACGGGCTGCGGGTCAGCGACGGGGCGGTGCTCGACCGGCTGGTGAAGATGGTGCGCGGGGAGGTGTGAAGGGCACGCGGGGGGCCAGGAGTGAAGGGCACGCACCGTGACGCGCGGGGCCCGGGATGTGAAGGGCACGCACGGTGGGACGCGCGGGGCCCGGGGGCCTCGCGCGGTGGTCGCGAGCCGGGGCGTTACGCGGGGCGTTACCCGGGTCCGCTCCAGTCGAAGGTGATGTGCTTGCTGGACCTGCCTTCCCGGCTCCAGTTGAAGCCGAAGGCGTCGGCCCGGTCCGTGGTCGCCCGGCCCCAGGTCGCCACCTGGCCCGGTCCGGTCTCCGAACCCGGCAGGTTGGTGGTCTGCACGCGCGCGCCCTCCGGTGTCGTCGGCCCGGTGAGCGCCTCCGCGTTCGCCTCGACCTTGCCGGGGATGGCGGCCCGCCAGGACCCCATGTCCCCGTCGATCTCGACGGTGATGGGTGCGACGGCCATGCCCCTCATCTCGGGGTCGAACATGGTGACGAAATCCGCGGGCCAGCCGCCCGCCTGGCCACCGAAGACCCTCTGCATGGCCTCGCGCTGCGCGTCGTCCGCGCGCTCGTCGAGGAAGACCGCGGCGTAGGCGTCGGAGTGCTCGGCCCAGGCGTTTCCGGTGAACGAGCCCAGCATCAGCACGTTGAGGCCGTCCAGCGACACGTCGCCGTACCGCCCTTCGCGGATGTGCCAGACCAGGACGCCTTCACAGTCGCCGGAGGTGGGCGGCTGGGCGAACGAGCACGGGCACGGAATGCTGCACTTGCACGTGTCGAACCAGTCCCCGGTCATGTGCCAGGCCGGGACGGCGGTCGCTGTTTCGGTCATCGCTGTGCCTCCTCACGACCCCCCGCACCCGGCGGGTTCCGTGGCGTCGGCACACTGACGAGGGCCGGCCCCCGAGCCCTTGAGCGGGCGACGACCGGCGGGGCGGCGGATCTTCCCTTCCATCATGCACCCGCGGCGAGGACCGGGCCCAGCATCCGCGTCGGCTCCTCGTCCCCCGGCATCCGCCGCGTCCACGTCCCCCGGCATCCGCCACGTCCATGCCACCGAGCAGGCTCAAGGCGATCATCAGGCCCCAGCGGCAGCCGAGGGCGTCCTCCCTGCTTCCAGCGGAGCACAGAGCGCCCACCCGGACCCGGACACCTGGAAGGCGCGCCGCCTACTCCAGCAGTTCCAGCAACCGGTCCACGTCGTCCGTCGAGTTGTAGAGGTGGAAGGCCGCGCGCAGCAGCCCGCCGCGGACCGAGACGCGCACGCCCGCCGCGGCCAACCGGCTCTCGGCGTCGGCGAGTCCGGGCGTGGAGACGATCGCCGAGCCGGGCGCCGGGCGGGGGGTGTGGCCGAGGGCGGCGAGGCCGGCGCGGTAGTGGTCGGCGAGTGCGGTGTCGTGCGCGTGGATGGCGGCGACACCGATCTCCTCGATGAGCGCGAGGGAGCTCTCGGCGCCCACGTAGGAGTAGAGGGCGTGCGGTTCGTCGAAGCGCCGGGCGGTCGCGGCCGGCCGCCGCACCGGGCCGTAGCTGGAGGCGCCGGTGTCCTCGCCGGCCACCCAGCCGGCGTGCAGCGCGGCGGGCCAGGCCGCGCCGCCCCGCTCCCCGTCCGCCCAGCCCTCCCCGCCGAACGTCATGAAGGTGGCACCGCGCGGGCACAGCAGCCATTTGAACGCTCCGCAGACGGCGAAGTCGAAGTCGGCGGCGCGCAGCGGCAGCCAGCCGGCCGCCTGGGTGAGGTCGGCGTAGGTGCGCGCGCCATGGGCCCGGGCGGCGGTGCGTACGGCGTCGAGGTCGGCGATCCGGCCGTCCATCGACTGCACGACGCTGAAGGCGACCAGCGCGGTCCCGGGCCGGACCTCCTCGGCGAGCCGCTCCAGCGGCACGGTGCGCAGGGTGACACCGGGACGCGCGGCGAGCGGGTTGACCAGAGAACTGAAGTCGTCTTCCGGCGCGAGGACTTCGGACCCGGGCGGGAGGGTGGCCGCGACGAACGCGGACTGCACCGCCACCGAACTGCCGAGGGCGACGCGCTCCACGGGGACGCCCAGCAGACGGGCGAAGGCGGCCCGCGAGGCGGCCGCCGCACCGAAGTAGTCCCGGCCCATCGTCCCGTAGGACGCGGATTCGTCGAGCGCCGCCCGGATCAACCGCGCACTGCGCGCCGGAAGCAGTCCGCTGGACGCGGAGTTCAAGTACGTCGTCTCGGGCGCGAAGTCGTCCCCGCCCAGTGGCTCACGTCGCTGCATGCCCCCACTGTGCTGGGCGATCAGCCCGGCGTCCACGACTTATCCGGGCGCGGTCACTTCCCGGGCACGGCACATCCGTCGTCCGCGCAGACTTCCGCGTCACCGGCGGTCTGGACCTGTCCGGCCGGGCCGTCGGCATGGGCGCGCTCCAGTGCCTGCCGGAACACCTCGGCGGGCTGACCGCCCGAGATGCCGTACCGGCGGTCGATGATGAAGAACGGCACTCCGGTGACGCCCAGCGCGGCGGCCTCCCGCTCATCGGCGCGCACGGCGTCGGCGTAGGCGTCCGGGTCGTCCAGAACGCGCGCGACCTCACCGGCGGGCAGGCCGGTTCCTGATGCTGCCCGACGAAGAGCTAAGCCGTCCGCTCTGGGAGGTTCTCCCTGCCGACCGGACAGCCTTTCTGGCAGCCCGTAACCGGCGCACATTCGCCCGAGCTTCTGCCGATGGCGACTTCCAAATTCCTGAGCATGACCAGCGCGTGACTGATTGGGCCGACACTGAGTGACCCGACGCCACGACAAAAGACTAGGCCCCCGATGCCTGCCCCTCGCTGGGCTGGTCATCGGAGGCGTTTTTCGTTCCTGGCAACTGCCTTTGAAACAGAGCCGGAAAGTCTGGCCAGCGAGGGGGTAACGGGCCACGCCACGCAAGCCCGATTCCCCAAAGGATTCAGAGCCCTTCGATTCCTAGGCTGGTAGCAGGTTCGGGGGCGTCACCAGCCGTGCCCGTTCGCGGAGGTCCCGCGCCGTAGGGTTCTTCAAGAAGGGGCGAATTCGACTGTGCATGGCAACGATGCTTCGGTCACACTGTCCGGACTGGACGAGCGGGTATATCTCCAACACCCGACCCCAGGTTTTGCACGCTGCCTCCAAGTGGCCCACCTGCAATTGCCGTTCGGCCAGCATGGAAAGGTAGCGAATGCTCGTCCGTCGGAACGTGCTGGGGCGTAGCCGATCCGACTCCTCTAGCGATTGGATAGAGCCAGTCACGTCCCCGAGTTCGTAGCGCACCTGCCCAACGTGATAGGCCAGCGAAGACGGGTTATAGGAGCCGAAAGTCTTGGACTGGGACTCGGCCTTCTCCATTGCCGTCTCGGCTTCCCTAATCCGCTGCAGGGACAATCGCCTGTCACCCTCTTGAGCGGCAGCGTGCGCCTGTTGTCCAGCGAGAAAGGCACGCATTCGAGGACCGGCCTGTGGGGAGGCTGCGGCGGCTGCGTCAGCGAGTCTCAAGGCTTCGGCACCATGGCGACGGTCTACCGCCTGCACGCTCATTCCTCGCAATGTCGTGCAGTAGGTGAGGTGGTCCTCGCTGGCCCCGGCAAGTTCCAGCGCTTTCAGGTAATAGCGCTGCGCCATGCCCTGGACGCCCTCATCTACCGCCATATACCCCGTGAGATAGGAAAGGTCTGATGCGGCGGCCATCATGGCTTTACGCACATCTTCCGGTGCGTCAGCGCGGAGATACGGCGCAACGGTGTTCACGAGATATGCAGCGGCCATTGGTCGCGCTGTTCGCCCGCCGAACTGGTCGTCAATGTCTGAGAGCCGTTCCGTCATCGCAATAACTGACTGAACGTCAGGCATCCCTATGCGCCGTGCCTGACCCTTCTGGACAGCTTCCATACGGCCTACTACGTCCGGCCAATTCGGCACAGTGAGAGCGACAGAGAACAGACCCACTCCGAGCACGCTTCGGCGCGACGGGTCCATATCTTGCCTCCCCAGGTCTAGCAGTCCCTCCACGGTACTGGGGAGCGCGCCTGACTCATCGGCGGGTGGGGCCGGGAAACCCGCTTCGCTGCAGGTAATGGGGCGGCCTAGCTTCCGGGCCAGTGCCTCCAAGATCAGCGGGCGGACCGACTCCCTGGGAAGGTGTCCGTTGAGCCACTGGTGAACGGAGGGTTCGCGGTATCGAAGCGGCGTCCCTCGCTCGGTTCCCAGCTTGTTGACCTCTTGGGCGAACTGGCGCAACGTCCAGCCGGTTTCCCGGTGCAGTCGGGCAAGTGATTCGTTGGGACTGGCCACCGGTCATCAACTCCCCACGTCTTCAAGCCGCTTAAAGCTCTTAAGTCCTAGCGCTGTTGCAACGGTACCCCTCTGCCGTGGTCACGCGGTTGCCTTCTGTGAGCAGCCGGACGAGCACGAGAGGTGCAGCCATGAGCAGCCCTGAGAGCGCACGTGAGCACCCCCGACAGTGGGAGGCGGGGGAAACGGCGCTGGACGTCTCCAAGCGGCGGGTGGGGCGCGTCATGGGCCACGTGGGCCCGCGCTACCAGCTCCGCCCGCTGAACGGTGGACGGGAGTGGGAGGCGGACCTGGAGAACCTGAGGGAGGCATACCAGTCCGACGCCCTCAGCGCCGCCGTGGTTACCGCCAACACGAGCCAGCGGATAAGGGAGCGGATGTGAAGACGGTTCCCCGATTCACTCCGGAGCAACGCGCGGAGTTCGACGCCGGTTTGGTTCGGATTCTCGCGGAGCGCGATGCTCGGGACTGGGAGGCGGCCATAAGGCGTGCGGCACCTGCTCTCATTCGGCGTGCTGCGGAACAGCTCACTCAACAACTGGAGGAACGGAAATGACGGCAACAGCGAACGACCTCCGGACCGGCCGCGCGCTGGTCGAAGCAGACCTGTTCGACAGCATCGCGGAATTCACCGTGATGCACTTCGGGTACGACCAGGAGAAGGCGGAGCGTGCGACCGATCAGGCCCTCGCGTTCCTCGCCACGGTCGGCACGGCCACGGTCAAGATGGTCCCGAGCGACGACGTGGACGGCGCGCTGCACGCGTTGATCCTGCACACCGCCGACTACAGGCAGTTCTGCGAGAAGTACGCGGGCCGCTTCCTGGAGCACAACCCGCGCCCGGGTGGCGGGGGCCGGGTCCTGGAGGAGGTGCAGGCGACGGCGCACGCGATCAAGGCCGGTGGGTTCATGGTCATGGATGACCTGTGGACCGTGAACGGCGAGAATGCCGCGCAGTGCGACTCCGACTGCGGACGGGACTACCGGGCGGTCTGACGGCCGGCTGGGCCAATCAGATGAAGGGGCCGGTCCTCAACTGCGAGGATCGGCCCCGCTGTTGGAAGGTAATTCATGATCTTTGAAGGGCCGTACGATCCGCCGTCCGGCGCGCTCCAATTGCTGAATCCGGGTCCCGCCGAACTGGTGCTCAACCGGCGTGGTTCCTCCGTGTGGAAGGTGAAGACGGAGGCGGGTCCCTACGCGGTGAAAGTCGGCTACCCGAGTCGAACGCACGCATGGACCGCGCTGGCCCCTGCCCGTGAGGCAGCCGTTCTGCGTCAGCTCACCCGGGAACGGATTTTCAGCGGCGAGTGGGAGCACGGCACGTGGGGCGCTCAGCCGTGGCGACAGGGAGACAGTCTTTACGGCCGGTGGGCATCCTGTCGGACCGGAGAGGCTGAACCGGACATCGGGGAGGCGCTTTCGTGTGCCGTGGCTCTGTCGGCCCTGCACGGAATGGGTTGGACACACGGGGACGTACAGCCCGCCCATTTCCTTCTGGGTGAGTCCGGCGGCGCGTTCCTCATTGATCTCGCGCTGTCCAGCGGGGGTCGGATTCCCCGCGCCTATGACTTCCCGTACGGGGGCTGTCTCGTTCATTACGAAGCCCCGGAGATCTCCGCCAGCGTGTTGGATTCGGGAACGGCAACACCGACTCAGGAAGCCGACGTGTACGCGCTGGGAGCTGCGCTGTTCATTAGCGCGACGGGATGGCGGCATGTGGCTTACCCGGATGACGCTTCCCGAGAAGAGCAGCGTTGGGCCATCGTGGCGGGTCCTCACCGGCCGGTAGAGGTCTCTGGAGTGCTGGGGGGTCTCATCCCCCACATGCTCAGCCGTTCGCCCGCCAACCGGCCTACAAGCGCTGAGGTCTGCGAGACCCTGAGCGCGGCCCTGTAGGCCCCCTGGACGGCCCCGTCTGTGTGCTTCCCCCGTGGCGCATAGGCGGGGCCTTCGCTGTTCGTCTGCGCTGATCAGGGGCCCCGCGATAAGCCCTGGTTCCCTTGGTTCACGGGCAGGCGATGTCGGACCAGATTTCGACGCGCATGAATGGCTGACTTTCCTCGTCGCGGGTGGGTCCAGGGACAACCTCCGCACGCGCCGCCCTATTCCGTGGATACCGTCCGGTACCCCGTGGGTAGCGTCCGGCTATGACCTCGTCACGGGATCTGCTCGGTTTCTGGGAGGCGGCCGGCTCCGCCAAGACGTTCACGCACCCGTTGGACGCGGAGCTGCTGGCGGAGTATGTGCCGCGTGGGGCCCGGGTGTTGGACTACGGATGTGGTTACGGGCGGCTCACGGCTCAGATGGTGGGGCTGGGGTACGGGGCGGTGCGGGGTGTGGATGTGTCGGCGGCGTTGGTCGAGCGGGGGCGGCGGGAGCATCCGGGGGTGCCTCTGGAGCGGTGTGCGGGGCTTCCGCTGCCGTTCGGGGCGGGGGCGTTCGACGCGGCGCTGCTGTTCGCGGTGCTCACGTGCGTGCCGGACGACGCGGAGCAGGCGGCGATCGTCGCGGAGCTGGGCCGGGTGGTGCGGCCGGGCGGGGTGCTGTATCTGAGTGATATGCCGCTTCAGGATGATCCGCACCATCGGGAGCGGTACGCGCGCGGCGCGGCGGTGTTCGGCGCGTACGGCGTGTTCGGGACGCCCGACGGCGGGGTGTTCCGCCACCACGCGCCGGAGCGGCTGCGCGGGCTGGTGCGCGCGGCGGGGTTCGCGGTGGTGCGGGAGCGGGCGGATACGGTGCGGACGCTGGACGGTGGGAGCGCGGAGCGGTTGCAGGTCATCGCCCGTCGGCAGGCGTCACCCGCGGCTCCGGCTCCGGCACCGGCACCGGAGCCAGGGGAAGCGTCAGCGTGAGGTGGGTGGCGTCGGGGGCCGGGCGGCGGGCGGGGTCGGGGTGCCAGCCGAGGGCGGTGTAGAAGGCGCGGGCGCGGTGGTTGTGCCACCGGACGTCGAGGGAGGCCCGGCGGAAGCCGTCGGCGCGCCAGGCCGCCAGGCAGGCGGTGTGCAGGGCGCGGCCGACGCCGGTGCCCCAGTGGTCGGGGTCGACGTGTAACTGGTGGAGGGTGACGGTGGCCGCGGCGGGCGGCGCGCCGGAGTGTTCGCGGTGGCGGTAGGAGGCGGCGCCGAGGACCGTGCCGTGCCGCTCGGCGCACAGGGCGGAGGTGTCGCCGCGGTCCAGGTCGCGCTGCCAGGCGCCGAGTCGGCAGGCGTGTTCGGCCGGCAGGTCGAAGGGGGTGTGCGGTGCCCGGCCGCGGTGGTGGGCGGCGCGGGCGCGGCTGTGCAGGGCGGCGACCGCGTCGAGGTCGGCGGGGGTCGCGGCCCGGATCAGGAGGCGGTCGGGGCCGGGGGTGGTGGGTCGGACCGCGGCGGTGTCGGGGCGCACGGCGGCGGTTACGCGCCCACGGGCCGGCCGTCGACGCGGCGCGGCAGGTCGAGCGGGTTGTCCTCGCGCAGCTCGGGCGGGAGCAGCGCGGGCGGGGTGTCCTGGTAGGCGACGGGGCGCAGCCAGCGTTCGACGGCGGTGCCCCCGACGGAGGTGGCGGTGGAGGTGGTGGCCGGGTAGGGGCCGCCGTGGTGCTGGGCGGGGGCGACCGCGACGCCGGTCGGCCAGCCGTTGACGACGACCCGGCCGGCGAGCGGGGTGAGGCCGGCCAGCAGCCGGGCGCCGCGCCCCTCGGGGTCGGTGCCGGCGTTCTCCGCGTCGCCGAGGTGGAGGGTCGCGGTGAGGTTGCCGGGCAGCCGGGCGAGGACCGCGCCGATCTCGCTCTCGTCGGCGTAGCGGGCCAGGACGGTCACCGGGCCGAAGCACTCCTCCAGGAGGAGGTCGTGCGGCCCCTCGGTGGCCAGGCGCGCGGCGGGCACGGTGAGGAACCCGGCGCTGACGGTGTGTTCGCCGCCCGCGCCGGGCGTGACCGGCGCGTGGACGTCGGGGAGCTCGGCCCGGGCGCGTACGCCGTCGAGGAACGCCTCGCGCATGCGCTGGTCGAGCAGGACGCCCGCCTCGGTGTCGCTGACGGCGGCGGTCAGCGCGTCCAGCAGCCGGTCACCGGCCTCCCCTTCGGGCGCCAGGACGAGGCCGGGTTTGACGCAGAACTGTCCGACGCCGAGGGTCACCGAGCCGCCGAGTCCGGCGCCGATCCGCTCGGCGCGCTCGCCGGCCGCGGCCTCGGTGATCACGACGGGGTTGAGGCTGCCCAGCTCACCGTGGAAGGGGATGGGGCGCGGGCGGGCAGCGGCCGCGTCGTGCAGGGCGCGGCCGCCGCGGACCGAGCCGGTGAAGCCGGCGGCGGCGATCAGCGGGTGGCGCACCAGGTCGACGCCGGCCTGGAAGCCGTGGACCAGGCCCACCAGGCCCTCGGGCAGGCCGAGTCCGGTCGCGGCGCGGCGCAGCAGCGCGGCGCAGAGTTCGGAGGTGGCGGGGTGGTCGGGGTGTGCCTTGACGACGACCGGGCAGCCGGCGGCCAGGGCGCTGGCGGTGTCGCCGCCGGGGACGGAGAAGGCGAGCGGGAAGTTGCTGGCGGAGTAGACCGCGACCGGGCCCAGCGGGATCTTGTAGCGGCGCAGGTCGGGCCGCGGCGGCGTGAGGGCCGGGTCGGCGTGGTCGATCCGTACGTCGAGGAAGGCGCCCTCGGTGACGAGGTCGGCGAAGGCGCGCAACTGGTAGGTGGTGCGGCCCAGTTCGCCGGTGAGCCGGCCGGGGCCGAGCGCGGTCTCGGCGTCGGCGGCCTCGATGACGCGGTCCCCCGCCTCGTCGAGCAGGTCGGCGGCGCGGCGCAGGAAAGCCGCGCGCAGGTCCCGGTCGGCGAGCGCGTCGCGGGCGGCGTGGGCGGCGCGCACCGCCGCGTCGACCTCGGCCTCGGTGGCCTCGACCGCGACCTGCTCCCGCGGCTTCCCGGTTCGGGGGTCGACACTCCAGACTGGTGCTGCCACCGCTGCTGCCACCACGCGTTCCTCCCGGGCGAAGTCTTGCCGCACACCGGAACGCGTTCGATATGGTGAACGCCGTCCCAGAGCGTGAATATGCGGGACTCTATGGCTGTCCGAACAGAGGGGTCAAGGGCTCATGTCAACTGCCGACACCGGTGGTTCGCAGGTCAAGTCCGCGGTGCGGACGGTGGAGCTGCTCGAATACTTCGCGGGCCGCCCCGGCATGCACAGCCTGGCCTCCGTCCAGGGAGCCGTCGGATATCCCAAGTCCAGCCTCTACATGCTGCTGCGGACGCTCGTCGACCTCGGCTGGGTCGAGACGGACGCCACCGGCACCCGCTACGGCATCGGCGTCCGCGCCCTGCTCGTCGGCACCTCCTACATCGACGGCGACGAAGTGGTGGCCGCCGCCCGCCCGACGCTGGACCGGCTCTCGGACGACACCACCGAGACCATCCACCTCGCGCGGCTGGACGGCGTCAACGTGGTCTATCTCGCCACCCGCCAGTCCCAGCACTACCTGCGGCCCTTCACCCGCGTCGGCCGCCGGCTGCCCGCCCACTCCACGTCGCTGGGCAAGGCGCTGCTCGCCACCCACACCGACGACCAGGTCCGCGCGCTGCTGCCGCGGGACCTCGCCCCGCTCACCGAGCACACCATCACCGACCGCGAGCGGCTCATCGAGGAACTGCACGCGGTACGCGAACAGGGCTACGCGGTGGACCGCGAGGAGAACACGCTGGGGCTGCGCTGCTTCGGTGTCGCGATCCCCTACCGCACCCCCGCGCGGGACGCGGTGAGCTGCTCGGTGCCGGTGGCGCGGCTGACCCCGGCCCACGAGCAGATGCTCAAGGACACGCTGTTCGACGCCCGCGACCGCCTGGCGCTGGCCACCCGCCGCCTGTGACCCACCCCTGAGGCCGGATGCGGCTCCCCCGCGCGGCGGAGGCGGATCGTCGCCGGGGCCGAGGCGGCCGGGGCGCGGCGCCGGAAGTCTGGTGGGCATGACGACGAGGACGCCCCAGCCCCCGCCCACCGCCGCCCCGGCCGCCGACGCCGGTCGGCCCGCCCGCTCCGAACGCACCCGCGGCCCGCGCCGGGGCCTTGCCACCACCCGCGCCGTACTGCGCCTCACGACCCTCGCCGCCTGCGTCCCCTACCTCGCCCTGAAAATCGCCTGGCTCGCGGGCAGCCGGGTGGGCATCCCCGAAGGCAGCGCCCTGCGCCGGGACGGCGACTCCCTGATGGCGCTCAACGCGCTGACGGTACTGATGGACGCCGCCGTCCTGGTCCTGGCGTTCCTGCTGACCCGGCCCTGGGGACGGCGGGTGCCGGCCTGGCTGCTGGCGCTGCCCATGTGGTGCGCGACCGGCCTGATCGCGCCGATCGCCGTGGTCTTCCCCGCGCAGACCCTGGCCGCGGCGCTGCGCGGTACGTCCGCCGCGGGCGGTGGCGGCTCCGGCGCCGGCCCGGACGAGCTGCTCGCCCCGTGGGTGTGGAGCCTGGTCTACACCGGCTTCCTCGTACAGGGCCTGGCGCTGGGCACCCTCTTCGTGCTCTACGCCCGGGAACGCTGGGGCCACCTGTGGCACGGCCGGATCGGCGCCCTCCCCCGCAGCCCGGTCCGCTCCGCCCGCCAACTGTCGGCGTGCGCGGTGGCCGCCCTGAGCCTGCTGCCCGCCACGACCCATCTGCTGTGGGCGGCCGGTGACACGTCCGGGCTGAGTCCCGCGCGGGCCGCGGCACTTGACCTCGACGCCCGCCTCAACGAGGCCGCGTATGTGCTCTTCGCCGTGCTCACCGTGTCCGGCGCTCTGCTGCTCGGCTTCGGCCGGGGCCGCCGGCTGCCGCTGCTCCTCCCCCTGGCCGTGACCTGGACCGGTTCGAGCGCGCTGGCCTGCTGGGGTGGCTGGATGACGCTGACCACGCTGTCCACGGCGGCGGGTGATCCCAAGCTGCCCACCCCGATGATGAGCCTGACCTACTCTGTGCAGATGATCGTGGGAATGCTCGTGGCAGTCGCCGGTGCCCATTTCCTCGCCGAGCGCGAGGCCGCCCGGTGCGACTGACGGGCCGGCGCTGGATCCATCTGGTGCTGGGCGGCGCGCTGTTGATGCCGTTCTTCCTGCTGGCCTCGGCCGCCCTCCCGCTGGTCGCGGACGGCGCCGACCCGCTCCGCGACGTCGGCTGGCAGTTCGCCGCGTTCGGCGCCGCGCTGCCGCTCGCCGGCCTGGCCGCCCTGCTCCTTCCGCCGCTGCGCTCGCTGGAGGCGGGCGCCGTACTGTCGTTGTGCGGGGTGCCCGAGGAGCGGCTGGCCGCCGGGCCGGCCGACGCCTGGCCCGCCCGGCGGCGTACCGCGCTGTGGTTCGTGGCGCACCTGCTGGCCGGCGGGATCGTCAGCGGGATGACGCTGGCCGCGCCGCCGGCCGCGATCGTGTTGCTGATCCTGCCGTTCGCCGAGCCGCTGCGGCTCACCGCGCTGGGCTGGCCGGTCGCCTTCCCCGGTGTGCTCGGCCCGCTCGCCGGGCTGGCGCTGCTGGTCCTGGTGGTGGGTACGACCTGGGCGGCCGGGGCGCTGCTGGCCCGTTGCGCGCCCGCGCTGCTGGGGCCCACCCCCGCCGACCGCCTGGCCACGGCCGAGCGCCGGGCCGCCGACCTGGCCTCCCGCAACCGGCTGGCCCGCGAACTCCACGATTCCGTGGGCCACGCGCTGAGCGCGGTCACCCTCCAGGCCGCCGCCGCCCGCCGGGTGCTGGATGCCGACCCCGTGTTCGCGCGCCAGGCCCTGACCGCCATCGAGGAGACCACCCGCGAGGCGGTCGCCGAACTGGACACCGTACTGGGCCTGTTGCGTGAGGAGGACGGCACCGATCCGACCGCGCCCGCGCCCACTCTCGACGGCCTCGACGCGCTGCTGGACCGCACCCGCGCCGCCGGCGTACCGGTCACGGCGACGGTCGGGGGAAGCCGCGGCGAACTGCCGCCGGTGGTCTCCCGCGAGGCGTACCGGATCGTGCAGGAGGGACTGAGCAACGCGCTACGGCATGCCGGGGCGGTGCCGGTGACGCTTCATCTCACCGTGGCGGGCGGTGAGTTGACCTTGCGGATGGACAATCCGTTGGCGGCGGCAGGGGCGGAGCAGGCCGCGGGGGACGGCCCCGGGCGCGACCGGGCCGGGCCCACCACGCGGGCCGGTGGCGGGCGCGGGCTGCGCGGCATCGCCGAACGCGCCCGCCTGCTGGGCGGCGAGGCGACGGCCGGCGCACACGACGGCGGATGGCGGCTCACCGTACGCCTGCCGCTGACCGGGGCGGAGGAGACGGATGGCACGAACAGGGGGCAGGGCGATGAGCACGAGGGAGACCGTGACCACGGACGTAGGTGATACGGACCTAGGTGACAAGGGGAGGGACGAGGGGCGCGGCGTGAGCGGTGGCTCGGGCCAGGGCGCGGCCGACGGCGCCGTGCGGACCCGCCCGCTGCGCATCGTCCTCGCCGACGACGAGCGCATGGTCCGCACCGCGCTGCGCGTGATCCTGGGCGCCGAGCCCGATATGGAGGTGGTGGGCGAGGCCGCGACCGGGGCCGAGGCCGTGCCGCTGGTGCGGCAACTGCGCCCGGACATCGTGCTGATGGACGTACGGATGCCCGAGATCGACGGCATCCGGGCCACCGAGCAGATCGTCGGCCGGATGACCGACCCACCCCGCGTCATCGTGGTGACGACGTTCGAGAACGACGCCTACGTCTATGACGCGCTGCGGGCCGGGGCCAGCGGCTTCCTGCTCAAGCGGTCCGGTGCGGAGGATCTGATCCAGGCCGTCCGGCTGGTGGCGCGCAGCGATTCGCTCCTCTTCCCGGCCGCGGTCCGCGCCCTTGCCGCCCGGCACGCCGGGCAGCGGGCGGCCGACGACGCGGCCCGGGCGCTGCGGGCCAGGCTCTCGGAGCGGGAGGGCGACGTCCTGCGGCTGATGACGGCCGGGCTCACGAACGCCGAGATCGCGGCCCGACTGAGCGTCGGCCCGGCGACGGTCAAGACGCACGTCGCCGGGGTCCTGGCCAAGCTCGGGGTGCGGGACCGGACCCAGGCGGTGATCGCCGCGTACGAATGCGGTTTCGTCCGGCCGGGATGAGCCGGGCGAGCGGGAGAGGAAATCCCCGAGGCGTGACGAGGCGGAACTCACCGCCCCGGCCTCGCGTCCTTCAGGGCGACGCACGGCACACGCGCGGCACCGCGCAGGAACGAGGAAACGCATCATGGGCATCGTCAGTTGGCTCGTACTGGGCCTGATCGCGGGCATCATCGCCAAGGTCCTGCTGCCGGGCCGCGACCCGGGCGGGATCGTCGGTACGACCCTGATCGGGATCGCCGGCTCCTTCATCGGCGGCTGGCTCTCGACCCGCATCCTGGACCGCCCGATACCGAAGGACTTCTACGACCCGTCGATGTGGGTCGCCGCGATCGCCGGAGCCCTGGTGCTGCTGATCGCCTACCGCCTGCTGTTCGGCAACTCCCGCGACCGCCGCTGAGCCGCCGGGGTAGCCGCGGTAGCCGCGGTGATTCCGTTGCCGTGGCCCCACGAGCGTGCCGCCCGCCGGCATCCGCGCAACGCCGGCTGACCGGACCGGGCCGGCCATCCGGTCGCGGGTAATGGAACCGTAAAAGCGAGCCGATCGTTACTGCTGGCATGACCGCTATGACTCCTGGCTCCAACCTCCCGCTCACCTCCGCGCGGGTGGCGGTGGATGTCACCGCCCCTGTGCGGCTGGATGTGTCGGGCCTGCTGCTCACCGCCGAAGGCAAGGTGCGCTCCGACGACGACTTCGTGTTCTACAACCAGCCCAACGGCCCCGGTGTGACGCATTCCGCGGCGGCCGGCGGCGGCGACACCATCACGGTGGACACCACCGCGGTGCCCGACGGCATCGAGAAGGTCGTCGTCACGGCGAGCCTGGACGCCGCCGGTGCGACGTTCGCCGGCACCGAGCCGACGGGCACGGTCCGCGACGCCGACAACGGCGGCGTCATCGCGACGTTCACCCCGCCACAGCTCGGCCCGGAGACGGCGCTGGTCCTCGTGGAGATCTACCGCCGCAACGGCGTGTGGAAGGTCCGCGCGGTCGGCCAGGGCTACGCCAACGGCCTCGCCGGCATCGCCACCGACTTCGGTGTCAGCGTCGAGGAACCGGCCGCCCCCCAGACACCCCCGACCCCCGCGGCCCCCCAGGCGGCCCAGGCACCGCCGCCCCCTGCCCCCGCCGGCCAGTGGGGCCCGCCCAGCGGCGCCCCCGCCCCCGTCGCCCCGCCGCCGCCCGCCGCTCCCGCCCCCGGCACGGGCAAGATCAACCTCGACAAGGGCCGCGTCAGCCTCCAGAAGAACCAGACCGTCTCGCTGGTCAAGGGCGGCCGCCCGATGCTCAGCTCCGTCAAGATGGGCCTCGGCTGGGAGCCCGCGTTCCGCGGCAAGAGCATCGACCTGGACGCCTCCGTCATCGCCTACGGCCCGGACCGCAAGAAGGTCGACAACTGCTTCTTCGGCAAGCTGCAGATCCTCAACGGCGCGATCCAGCACTCGGGCGACAACCTCACCGGCGACGGCTCGGGTGACGACGAGGTCATCACCGTCCACCTCTCGGGCATTCCGCCGCAGGTCACCGGCCTGGTCTTCACCGTGAACTCCTTCTCCGGCCAGAAGTTCTCGGACGTCGCCAAGGCGTACTGCCGGCTGTCCGACGCCCAGACCGGCGAGGAACTGGTCCGCTTCGACCTCACCGGCGCCGAGCCGCGCACGGGCGTGATGATGGCGAAGCTCATCCGCCAGTTCTCCGGCGAGTGGGAAATGACGGCCATGGGCGAATTCGTCGACTCCCGCACCGTCCGCGGCATGGTCAAACCAGCGGCCCAGGCGCTCTGACCCGCCTCCCCCGCAGGCCGTGTCCGGGCCCGTCCGCCGCCCGCCCCCGCCGGGCGGCGGACGGGACGCGGGCCGGATCCGCTCGGCGTGCCGCGCCAGGCCGCGGTGTTCCGCGGCGCCGCCGCCTCCGAGGGTCTTCGCTGGTGCGCGAACGGTCCAGGACCGAGAATTGGGTGGTCAGGATCGTCGAGCTCACCCCTGCTTCACCGTCCGCGCGCGCTCAGGATCCCGTCCAGCCGCCCGCCAGACGCCCGAGGAGCGTGTGATGACGCAGCAGCCGCCCACGGCCGGTGGCGCCGCCCGGCCGGATCAGCCGACCGGGGGCGCCGGCCGGTCCGGTCACCCGTCCGGCGCAGCGGTCCCGGACCTTCCCGACCGCGTCGCGACGGTCTACGGCGAGGAGGACCTCAGCACCGTCCCCGCCTTCGCCGGCGGCTTCATCAACTTCGGCTACTGGACGCGGACGCCCGAGATCGTGGACGGCCCGCTGACCGAGGCCGACCGGATCCGCAGCGAGGAGGACCTCTACCGCCTGGTCCTGCGCGCCTTCGACCGGCCGCGCGGCCGTACCGCGCTGGAGGTGGGCTGCGGGCGGGGCCTGGGCTGCGCGCTGGCCCTGCGGGAGTTCGGCCTGGGCACGGTGATCGGCCTGGACGCGCACCCCGACCAGATCGCCCGCGCCCGGCAGGCCAACGCGGCCCTGCTGGTCGGCCCACCGGACACCGCCGCCCCCGGCCCCACCACCGACGGCACCGCCCCCGGCCGCCTGGAATTCGTGCTCGGCGCCGCCCAACGGCTCCCCCTGCCGGACGCCTCCGTGGACTGCGTCTACTCCGTCGAGGCCGCGCAGCACTTCCGCGACCTGCCCGATTTCGCCCGGGAGACGGCGCGGGTGCTGCGCCCCACGGGCCGGCTGGTGCTGACGACCTTCTTCGCCCGCGACCAGGAGGCGGCCCGGGCCCTGCCCGCCCTGCTCCCCCCGTATGCCGACGGCCTGGACATCCCGCACGTGGTCGGCGAGGTGGCCGCCACGCTGACCGGGGCGGGTCTGCGGGACGTCGGCGTGCGGTCGATCGGCGAGCGGGTCTGGCGGCCCTACGACCGCTACATGGCGCAGCGGCCGGAGCTTCGCGACGAGTGGCCGCGCCGCTATCTGACGGCGTACGAGTCCGGCCTGCTGGACTACTACGTCCTGACCGCCGAAGCCGGCTGAGCCAACGGACCGGCCCGGGCGGGCACAGCCCCGGCCCGGGCGGGCACAGCGACCGCCCGCGGCGCCCGCCACCGCGCCCCGCGAGGGCACCCGCCGCTAGCGCCGCCGCCGCTCCCGCTTCCACGGCCCGGTGATGGCCAGCATGAGCCCGGGGTCCTGGATGTTGGCGAACAGCGTCCGGCCGTCGGGCGAGAAGACCGGCCCGGTGAACTCGCTGAACTCCGGCTCAGCCGCGGTGCCGATGTTGAGTTCGTTGCGGGCGAGGGGATAGGTGCGGCCGTCGTCGGTGGCCCCGAACAGATGCTGGACACCCTCGCCGTCCTCGGCGATGACCAGCCCGCCGTAGGGCGAGACGGTGATGTTGTCGGGCCCGTCGAGCGCGCCCTCCGCCTCGGGGGCGGGGTTGACGCCGAGCAGCACCTTCAGGGTCAGGGTGCGCCGCCGCGGGTCGTAGAACCAGACCTGCCCGTCGTGCCGTACCGGGCTTTCCTCGCGCGCGTAGGAGGACACCAGGTACGCGCCGCCGTCCGCCCACCACATGCCCTCCAGCTTGCGGGCGCGGGTGATGTCGCCGTCGTCGAACTGCTCGCGTACGGGCACGGTGCGGGCGTCGCGGTCGGGGACCTCGACCCAGTCGACGCCGTAGACCGTGCCGGTCTTCGTGGCGCGCGAGAGGTCGTCCACGAACCGGCCGCCGGAGTCGAAGCACCTGGGCGCCGCCAGGACACCGGCGTCGTCGGCGAGCGTCCGCAGTTGGCCGCGGCCGTGCGTGAAACCGTGCGGCGGGGTCCAGCGGTAGAAGAGGCCGTTGGGGCCGGAGGCGTCCTCGGTGAGGTAGAGGTGGCCGCGCCGGGGGTCGACGACGACCGCCTCGTGCGCGTAACGCCCCAGCGCCTTGAGGGGCTTGGGGTCGCGGCCGGCCCACCGGTCGGTGGGGTCGACCTCGAAGACGTAGCCGTGGTCCTTGGTCATGCCGTTCTGGCCGGCCTTGTCCTCGGTCTCCTCGCAGGTGAGCCAGGTGCCCCACGGGGTGTGGCCGCCGGCGCAGTTGGTGGAGGTGCCGGCGATGCCGACCCACTCGCCGACGGGCGTGCCGTCCCGGTCGACCTCCACGACGGTGCAGCCGCCGGACGCCGCCGGGTCGTAGACCAGGCCCTCGGCGAGCGGGACCGGGTGGGGCCACTTGGCGCGCGGGCCCTTCAGCTCGTGGTTGTTGACCAGGAGGGTGGTACCCCGGGGGCCCGCGAAGGTGCCGGTGCCGTCGTGGTGGGACGGTGTGGGCTCGCCGCTGTCGAGCCGGGTCACGCCGGCCCGGGTGAGGACCTTGTACGAGAACCCGGCGGGCAGCGCGAGGATGCCGTCCGGGTCGGGGACCAGCGGGCCGTAGCCGAGGCCGTGGCCGTCCGCGGTGGGATCCGAGGTGCCGGCCGCGGCGTCGTCGGCGGGCAGCCCCTGGCCGACGGCTCCGGGCGCGGTGGCCAGTACGCCGACGCTGCCCGCCAGCGCCACCCCCGCGCCGGTGAGGGCGGAACGCGCGGCGAAGTCTCTCCGGGTGAGCGGCATTTCGTCATCTCCTGGATGGCCGGTTTCTTCTCCCCTGTGCCTGCGCCGCACACGTTCCCGCGCGCCGGGGAACGCCGGTTGAACGCGGCGCGTCCTCCAGGAAGCGGTTACGCCTCGCGCGGCGGGGACGGCACCGGGGCCGGCCCGCCGGCTACCGACGCCCCCGGCCCGTCAGTCCGCCTTTCGCGAGCGCGCCTTGAAGGCGGCCTTGCGGGCCTCCTTGGCGGCCTTCTTGTCCGGGTGCAGCCGGCCCATGGCCTCCAGGACGTCGGCGGTGGCCGGGTGGTCGACCCGCCAGGCGGTGTCGAAGAACCCGCTGTGCTGCTCGGTCAGGCCCTGGACGAGTTCGCGCAGTTCGGCCGTCGCCGCCTCGTCCGCGCTGCCCAACTGGGCCGCGATGGTGTCCACGGTCAGCCAGAAGATCAGGTCCTGGGACGGCTCGGGGACGTCGGACGCGCCGCGCTCGGCGAGCCAGACCCGGGCCAGCCCGCCGAGCTGCCGGTCGTCGAGCACCTCGCGCAGCGCGGGCTCGGCGTCCGGGGACACCAGGGAGAGGGTCTGCTGGGCGGCGAGCCGGCGCAGCGGGGCGCGCTCGTCGTCGCCGCGGGCGGCCGCGAGGAGGTCGCGGGCGGCGTCCACGGGCGTACGGGCGGCGAGCCACTGCTCGGACTCGGCCTGGGCGAGCGCCTCGGGGTAGTCGGGCAGCGCGCCGAGGAGGACCTCGGCGCCCTTGCCGGTGAGGTCGCCGACGGCCGGGGCGTCCACGCCCGCGTCCAGCATCCGGGCACGTACGGCGTAGACGCCGAGGGGCGTGAGGCGGACCAGGCCGTAGCGGGAGACGTCCTCGTCCTGGAGCGGCTCGGCGGACTTGACCGCCTCGCCCTGCTCGTCCAGCTCTTCGATGAGCGCCTCGTCGACGGGCGTGTAGTCGACCAGTCCGATCGGCTCCAGTACCCGGAACTGGTCGTCCAGGCGCATCATCGCCGCCGAGACCTCTTCGAGGATGTCGTCGGTGGGTTCCTCCATGTCGTCCGGGACGATCATGGACGCGGCCAGGGCCGGCAGCGGAACGGCCTGCTCGGGGCCTTCGCTCAGGGCGGTCAGCAGATAGAGGTTGCCGAGGATGCCGTCCAGCAGCTCGGCCTCCTCCTCCGGATTCCAGTCGATGGCGTCCAGGTCCAGTTCGCCGCCCTCGGCGAGCTGGTCGGCGATGTCGGAGAGGTCCGGGGCGACGGCGTCGGCGAGCACGGTCTCCATACCGCCGAGCCAGATGTCGAGGATGTCCTGCGGGCTGCCGGCGGTGAGCATGGTCAGCTCCTCGCCGGGGGTGGCGATGCCGACGGCCGCGTCGTCGGCGGGGCCCGCGCCGTCCGGTCCGTCCGCTCCGCTCTCGTCGGTCTCCTCGATCTCCACCAGACCGGTGTCGACCGCGAGCTGCCACGCCTCGGCGGTGTACGCGGGCCCGTCCTCGTCGCCGGCCAGGCCGAGGAGCTCGGTGGCGTCGCCCAGCGCCTCCTGGAGGATCTCGCCGCCGACGCCGACGGGGACGCCCCGCTCGGCCCAGCGGGCGAGCTTCGCGGCCCTGGCCATCAGCGGCGCGCTCAGCGCGTCCCGGGCCAGCTCCGCTTCGGAGTGCAGCCGCACCGGCGGCAGGGTGGGGCGGTCTGCGGACATCTGGGGCTCAGCTCCTCGAACGGACTGCGGTTTCGTGCGACGACCAAGCGTAGACGGAATTCTCCGTATCTCGGGCGGTTCACCCACCCGCCCGGGGCCGGTCATCCGCCACACCTTGACAACTGCCGTGCCCACACAAGAGATTGACGCGCGTAGAGAGCACCGGGCCGTTCCACGCGCACGTTTCGCCCTACCCCCCACTTCTTCTCCCCTCGGAGGCCACATGTCGTCCCGTCGTTCGCTCCGCAGACCGGCCGTACTCGGCGCGGTCGCCTGCGCCGCCCTCGCCACCGGGCTGCTCACCGCCCCGCAGTCCGCCTCCGCCGCCGGCGCCCGGATCCACGACATCCAGGGCAGCACCCGAATATCCCCGCTGGCCGGGCAGCAGGTCAGCGATGTGGCGGGCGTCGTCACCGCCATCCGGTCGTTCGGCTCGGCGCGCGGCTTCTGGATGCAGGACCCGCACCCGGACAACGACCAGGCCACCAGCGAGGCGGTCTTCGTCTTCACCGGCAAGGAGACGCCCAAGGTCGCCGTCGGTGAGGCGGTCACGGTCGCCGGAACGGTCAGCGAGTACTACCCGGGCGGCAAGGACGCGGGCCTGCAGTCCGTCACCGAGATCACCCGCGCCACCTGGACCGTCGCCTCCTCCGGCGCCGCCCTGCCGGCCGCCTTCCGGCTCAACCCGGCGTCCGTACCGGCCCGTTACACCCCCGGCAAGGACGGCGGGAACATCGAGCCACTGCCGCTGCGCCCCCGCTCCTACGCCCTGGACCGCTACGAGTCCCTGGAGGGCATGCGGGTCTCGGTCGCGGGCGCCCCGGTCGTCGGCGCGACCAACACCCACCACGAACTGTGGGTCACCGCCGAGCCGGGCCACCAGCGCACGGCCCGCGGCGGCGCGCTCTACGGCTCCTACAAGGACCCCAACGCCGGCAGGGTGAAGGTCGCCTCCCTGATCCCCCTCGCCCAGCGGCCGTTCCCGGTGGCCGACGTCGGCGACGAACTGGCCGGCACCACGGCGGGCCCGCTGGACTACGACAGCTTCGGCGGCTACACCCTCCAGGCCACCGAGCTGGGCACGCTCACCGACCACGGGCCGGCGCCGGAGAGCACCCGCGCGCAGAAGCCCGACGAGCTGGCGGTGGCCACCTACAACGTCGAAAACCTCTCCCCGGCCACCCCGCAGGCCAAGTTCGACCGGCTCGCGGCCGCGCTGGTGCGCAATCTGGCCTCCCCCGACGTCGTCGCGCTGGAGGAGGTGCAGGACGACAACGGCCCCACCGACAACGGCGTCGTCACCGCGGGCGCCACCCTCAAGAAGCTCACCGACGCCATCAAGGCGGCCGGCGGACCGGCGTACGAGTGGCGGCAGATCGACCCGGTGAACGACCAGGACGGCGGGCAGCCCGGCGGCAACATCCGCGTCGCCTTCCTCTTCAACCCCGAGCGGGTGACCTTCGCCGACATCGCGGGCGGCGACGCCACCACGCCGGTGAAGGTGGTCGCCGACCACGGCAGGGCCGCGCTGTCGGCCTCGCCGGGGCGGATCGCGCCGGGCGATCCGGCGTGGAAGGCCAGCCGCAAGCCGCTGGTGGGCCAGTTCTCCCTCAACGGCCGCCCCGGCAGCCGGGTGTTCGTGGTCGCCAACCACTTCAACTCCAAGGGCGGCGACCAGGGTCTGGACAGCCGCTTCCAGCCGCCGGCCAGGACGTCGGAGACCCAGCGCACCGCGCAGGCCCGTCTGGTCAACGCCTTCGTCAAGGACCTGCTGGCCAAGGACCCCAAGGCCGACGTGGTGGTGGCCGGCGACCTCAACGACTACCAGTTCTCGCCCGCCCTGAAGGCCCTGACGGACGGCGGCGCCCTCACCGACCTCGTCGGCCGACTGCCGCGCGCCGAGCGCTACGGCTATGTCTACAACGGCAACTCCCAGGTGCTGGACCACATGCTCACCAGCCGCCACCTGGCCCGCGCCGACTACGACATCGTCCACATCAACGCCGAGTACGCGGACCAGGCCAGCGACCACGACCCGCAGGTGCTGCGCATCCGGCCGTGACCGGCGTCGGCCCGGCTCCGGGCCCCGTCACTCCCCTGGCCCACTTCCGGATCGCCAACTCCCCCTGGGAGTGCGGTACTGGGCAGGTAAGCACATCGGCCGACAAGGGAGTCAACATGGCCAAGGGGAAGAACCGTAAGTCAGGAAAGGACCGCGCCGCCGAGCGGCGCACCCACCGCGAGCGCAGGCCGCAGGTCCCCGAGGAGTCCGCCGCCGAGCGGACCCAGGACCTCAAGGCCCGTACGCGTGACGACCTGACTGACGAGTGAGGGCCCTGTGATACCCGAGCGGCCGCCGCGCCGGCCTGGCGCGGCGGCCGCTCCGTGTCTGCCTGCCCCGGCCGCCGGACCAGCGGGCCCGGCTCACCAGCCGGCGGGCGGACGCGCTCCGTACTGCTGCTGGTGCGGGTACTGCTGCTGCGGGTACTGCTGCGCCTGCGGTTCCTGTGGCGGCTGCGGCGCCCCCTCGTCCGGTGCCGGCACCAGGTCGCGTACGAGCAGCGTCGCGCCGGCCACCGCGCCCGGCATCAGCGCCACCGCGACGAACGGGATGAGGAAGAGCAGCACGACGGGGGTGCCGAAGCCGACGGCCAGTGCCTTGCGGCCGCGCAGCAGGCGCAGCCGCTCACGGACCGGGATGTCGCGGCGCTGCATCGCCACCGACGTCAGCTCGACGGCCAGGAAGAAGCCGGAGACGCAGAAGCCGATGACCGGGATCACGGTCTGCCCGATGAACGGCAGGAACCCGAGCACGAAGAGCAGGAGGCCGAAACCGGCGGCCCGCAGCAGCACATGGACGCTGTCGCGCAGCGCGATCCAGATCTCCCGCCACAGCGGCCGGTCCGGGCTCGGCGGGCAGTTCCCCTCGGACTCCTCGACCTTCTCCGAGAGTGCCTCGTAGAACGGGTCGCCGATCAGGAGGGTGACGGCGGTGAACGTCAGCACGGACAGCATCAGCGCGCCGGCGAACAGCAGGGCCACGAACAGCCCGCGCAGCAGGCCCTGCCAGGGCGCCGCCCAGCCGTCGGCGAACGGCGTCGCCCAGGCGGCGATGTCGCCGGACCACAGCGCCAGCACGGTGAGCACACCGGCGTACAGCACCATGGCGATCAGCGCGGGAATCAGCCCGAACCCCCACCACCGCCCGTGGCCGGCCACCCACCGCTGCCCCTTGCCCAGATACCGCATCCCCGCTACAAGATCATGCATGACCCCAGCTTATCGGCGACACCCCAACCGGATGACACGACCATGCCAGCCCCCACGCGGAACCGCGCACGCGCCTGAGCGCCCCGTCCGACCCGCATAAGGGCGGAGCGGGACGCTCAGCGGCAAGAGATGCGGGCCACGCGGGGCCGGCGCTCAGTTGTTCTCGAGCTGCTTCCGTGCCCGCATCATCGGCGGCGAGCTGCGGACGAGCAGCGAGAGCAAGGAAGTGGCGTTCGTCGACCCCGAGCGGCTGGACAGCCTGAACATCCACCCCTCGATGAGGATGCGGATCGATCACGGTCTTGCGAACCGGCCGGAACCTCACATCGGCTGATCACTGGCGAGGCGAGCCCGCGTCCGTTCCACGGCGGCCCCGAGGTATGGGCGTGCCTTGCTGATGGCGTTGTGCACCTCGCTCCCCGGTTCGTAGCGCTCCAGGATCTCGTCGATACGGCGATCGAAGTCGAAGGACTGCCCAGCGGGACCGGTCGTCATGTCGGCATAGATCAGCGCGTCCAGGACGGCAGAGTCCTCCCGCTCGTACACGGCCAGCCCCTCCGTGAGGCCACGCTGTTCGGCTTCGTACACGGCACCGGAGTGATGGGCGACCAGGCGCACGAGCCGTACCGGCGCCCCTCCAGGTGGCGAGCGCCATCGAGGGGATGGAAACCAGTCTGCTTCAACTCCGGGACGCAGCCGATGTCATGGAGCCACGCTGCAGCGACGAGCAGATCACGGTCTTCCTCGGACACGGCCGGCGATGCCTCGCGAGCCCGAGCCGCCACGGTCCGAGTGTGCAACCAGCGATTCCCGAGCGGAGGCAGAAGCGACTCGGCCAGTTCGGCCGCGCCTTAGGGCGTGTCCAGTCAAGAAGGCATAGATCGCACCGTAGCCGAAACGAGCAGGTCACCGACAGCCCACGAGCGACAGGCCAGGCGCATGGCGCGGTAAGACTTTCCCTACTCCATCAAGGCCCGCGCACGGCGCGGGCGCGCGCCGCCTCTGCGGCGCGGCCTGCCTCCTGTCTCCGCCCCGACTGGCCGCGCCCGGCGGCGCGCTCGGCGGCTGCGGGCACATCGTGGGGACAAACCCTCTGTAGCTGGGGCGGTCGGCTCCACGGCTTTAGACAGCCACCTTGGGGCGAGCCTCTAAGATCATGGCCCCAACGTCGTGCTTTACCGGGCAGGTCCACAGACTGCCCGACGCGCCTGAAGCTTACGGGTCCATGATCACTCGCCCCAAAGCAGCTCCAGCCCAAAGCCGCTCCACCGACCTACTTGCAAAACCAGCAGCGCCGGGGGCTCAGCCTGGGGTCCAGGCTGAGTTCAAATCCTCGGAGAGTCGACCTTTGAGGAACCGGATTCCTCGATCCAACTTTCAGCAGAGTCCATTCCGCTTTGCAACGCGCTAATTATTTCAGCCATCAGGCTCTCTTCGTCCGCCGGTAGGTCATCAGCGCCAACGTGAACGACGGCTACGCGCTTTTCTTTTTCCCCACGGGAAGGAATGCGTGCTTGCGCATAGAAGTCAATCCATACGTCCGTGGTAGTGTCAATATCGACCGGGAACGGCTCCAGCTTGAAGATAGCGACAACTTCAGCGAAACACTCGTCACGCACAGCGTAACGCCACACCCATTTCCCCTGGTCACCATCCCAGGATTTTAGGACGCGAGCGAGTTGCGGCTTGTCGCCAATGAAAGTCTCCGAAACGGCGTCCAGACATCTACTTGCTACAGCGAACGGCGTCTCCTTCATCCTTAACCCCTAGGCGTCGTCACCGCATGGCTCAATGGCTTCGTAGTGCAGATTATCGGGGCTTATGCGTTGCGAGCAGTATATCTCTATGCCACCTCCGTCCCATATCCCTTTAAGGCGCGCGGGAGTTCCCACTTCCGGGACGGAGAGCCGCGGGCCCCAGAAGCACGGTTCATTGATACTGGCGACATCTATGATGACGCAGAGATCGCAAGGCTTATTCAGCGCGAGTCGATACGGGGCGATGCATGATGAATATATTGACGGAGTCAGGTAGACGCCGTAATCCATGCCCCACGGGTCAGGCATTCCCAATCCGTAGGTCTCGATTAGCGGCCGGAACGCATTTTGCGTGTAATGCAAAAGGGGGCCGAATCGTTCGCTTATTTGCGGACCGGTCCAGTTCTCGGTCGTATTAGCGACGCGATAGAGCTCCGAAGAAGGTCCAGGTGCAATGGTGGAGTTCGACAGACGGAACTTGCCCACGGTCTCGGCGAGCGTATCGACGCGACACACCGTAGCCTCCTTCGGCGGCCGAATCCTGAGTTCAATCGTAGGCTTAGGTTCTGGCTTCCGCACTTCGGTGCTCAACGCATGGGCTACCACACGAGCGCCCTTCCACGGGCCGTCCTCGGGCCGTGGAAGGGCGCTCAATGGTGACTAACATCGACAGGTGCCGACAGCTCGACGGCAGGTCAGGGCGTTGATCGATAAGGCGGCCGTAGGTCACGGCCACCCGGGATCAGTTGTGGCTGTGCAGGATGTCGTTCAGGCCGCCCCAGACCGCCTTGTTCGGGCGGGCCTCGACGGCGCCCGTGGTGGAGTTGCGGCGGAAGAGGATGTTGTCGGCGCCGGAGAGTTCCAGGGCCTTGACGATCTGGCCGTCGGGCAGCGTGACGCGGGTGCCGGCGGTCACGTACAGGCCGGCCTCGACCACGCACTCGTCGCCGAGGGCGATGCCGATGCCGGACTCGGCGCCGAGCAGGCAGCGCTCGCCGATCGAGATGATCTGCTTGCCGCCGCCGGAGAGGGTGCCCATGGTGGAGGCGCCGCCGCCGATGTCGGTGCCGTCGCCGATCACGACGCCCGCACTGATCCGGCCCTCGACCATGGAGGTGCCCAGCGTGCCGGCGTTGAAGTTGACGAAGCCCTCGTGCATGACGGTGGTGCCGGCGGCGAGGTGGGCGCCCAGCCGCACCCGGTCGGCGTCCGCGATCCGCACGCCGGTGGGCGCGACGTAGTCGGTCATCCGCGGGAACTTGTCGATGCTGGTGACCTGGAGGTGCTGCCCGTCGGCGCGGGCGTTGAGGCGGACGGTCTCCACCTGGTCGACGGCCACGGGGCCGAGCGAGGTCCAGGCGACGTTCGCCAGCAGGCCGAAGATGCCTTCGAGGCTCTGGCCGTGCGGCTTGACCAGCCGGTGGCTGAGCAGGTGCAGGCGCAGGTACGCGTCGTGGGCGTCCAGCGGCTTGTCGTCCAGGGAGGCGATGACCGTGCGGACGGCCACGACCTCCACGTCACGGACCGGGTCGGGACCGATCGCCTTCAGCGCGGCGGCGCCCAGCAGTTCGGTGGCGCGCTCGTCGGTCAGCCGCTCGGTGCCGGCCGGACCGGGCGCGGCGGCCAGCGCGGGCGCCGGGAACCAGGTGTCGAGAACAGTGCCGTCGGAGGTGACGGTGGCGAGCCCGGCGGCGACGGCGCCGGTGGTACGGGAAGTAGCAGCATCGGTCATATCCGAAACCTAACCGGAGGGCGCCCGCCGAGGCGAACCGGTCTCAGCGATCAAAACGGCCGCTGGGACGAGTGGCGGTACGCCTCGCGGCACGGCCGCCCTCAGTCCACCAGCGTCCGCTTCGGCGTCAGTACGCAGAACTCGTTGCCCTCGGGGTCGGCCAGCACCACCCAGGAGACGTCGTCGCCCTGCCCGACGTCCACCCGCCGGGCGCCGAGGCCGGTGATCCGCTCGACCTCCGCCGCCTGGTCGTCCGGCGCCAGGTCCAGGTGCAGGCGGTTCTTGCCGGCCTTCTCCTCGGGGACGGGCAGGAAGACGATGCCGGGCAGGGCGTGCTCGGCGGAGCCGATGATGACTTCGTCGTCCGCCTCGAAGAGCACCCGCCAGTCCAGGACCCGCGCCCAGAACGTGGCGAGGGCCTTGATGTCATGGGCGTCGACGGCGATCTGGTACAGCGAAACGGCCATGTCCGCCAGTGTGCCTGGCGGGCATGGCCGTTTTCCGTGCGGGGCCGGGGCGTGTCACGGACACGCCCCGGGCCGCGCTCACGCGGTGCGGGTGATCAGACGTTGAAGCCCAGCGCGCGCAACTGCTCGCGGCCGTCGTCGGTGATCTTGTCCGGGCCCCACGGGGGCATCCAGACCCAGTTGATCTTCAGCTCGTTGACGATGCCGTCCGTGGCGGACTTCGCCTGGTCCTCGATCACGTCGGTCAGCGGGCAGGCCGCGGAGGTCAGCGTCATGTCGATGGTGGCGATGTTGGCGTCGTCGATGTGGATGCCGTAGATCAGCCCCAGGTTGACGACGTCGATGCCCAGCTCGGGGTCGACCACGTCGTAGAGGGCCTCGCGGACCTCCTCCTCGGTGGCCGGCTTGGTGGTCGCGATCGTGTTCTCGGGGGTGTCCGTCATGCGGTCTTCGCCTCCTCGGAGAGGGCCTTGGCCGTGGCGTCCTTCCAGGCCATCCAACTGAGCAGGGCGCATTTGACACGCGCCGGGTACTTCGAGACACCGGCGAACGCGACCGCGTCCTCCAGCACCTCCTCCATCGCGTCGTCCGGGACGACCTGGCCCTTGGACTGCATCAGCTCCAGGAACGTCTCCTGGATCTTCTGCGCGTCCCCGAGCTGCTTGCCGACCAGGAGGTCGTTGAGCACCGACGCACTGGCCTGGCTGATGGAGCAGCCCTGGCCCTCGTAGGACACATCCGCGATGGTCGCGCCGTCGAGCCGCACCCGCAGCGTGATCTCGTCACCGCAGGTGGGATTGACGTGGTGCACCTCGGCGTCGCCGTCCCGAAGACCGCGCCCGTGGGGGTGCTTGTAGTGGTCCAGGATGACGTCCTGGTACATGGAATCCAGCTTCACGGCTCAGTCAGTCCCTCATCCGAAGAAATTACGGACGTGCTCCAGCCCCTCGACCAGAGCGTCGACCTCGGCGGGCGTGGAGTACAGATAGAACGACGCTCGCGTGGTCGCGGGAATTCCGTACCGCAGGCAGACCGGCCGCGCGCAGTGATGGCCGACCCGCACCGCTATGCCCTGCTCGTCCAGCACCTGGCCGACGTCGTGCGGGTGGATGTCGCCCAGCGTGAAGGAGATCGCCGCGCCGCGGTCCTCGGCCGAGTTGGGGCCGATGATGCGCAGGTCGGGGACCTCCAGCAGCCGCTTGACGGCGTACTCGGTGATCACGTGCTCGTGCGCGGCGATGTTGTCCATGCCGATCGAGGAGAGGTAGTCCACGGCCGCGCCGAGGCCGACGGCCTGGGCGATCGGGGGCGTACCGGCCTCGAACTTGTGCGGCGCGGGCGCGTACGTCGAGGAGTGCATCGAGACGGTTTCGATCATCTCGCCGCCACCGAGGAACGGCGGGAGGTCCTCCAGCAGTTCCTGGCGGCCCCACAGCACGCCGATGCCCGTCGGGCCGCACATCTTGTGGCCGGTGAAGGCCACGAAGTCGGCCTGGAGCGCCTGTACGTCGAGCACCATGTGCGGGGCGGCCTGCGAGGCGTCGATGCAGACCAGCGCGCCGACTTCCTGGGCCCGCCGGATGAGCGTCTCGACCGGGTTGATCGTGCCCATGATGTTGGAGACCAGCGTGAAGGAGACGATCTTCGTCTTCTCGGTGATGATCTCGTCGATGTTGGACAGGTCCAGACGGCCGTCGTCGGTGATGCCGAACCACTTCAGCTTCGCGCCGGTGCGCTGCGAGAGCAACTGCCAGGGAACGATGTTGGAGTGGTGCTCCATCTCCGAGATGACGATCTCGGTCTCGTGGTCGACGCGGTAGGGCTCATCGGCCCAGCCGAGCATGTTGGCCACGAGGTTGAGCGACTCGGAGGCGTTCTTGGTGAAGATCACCTCGTTGCGGCTCGGCGCGTTGATGAAGGCGGCGACCTTGTCACGGGCGCCTTCGTACAGCGCCGTGGCCTCCTCCGCGAGCACGTGCACGCCGCGGTGGACGTTGGCGTTGTGCCGCTCGTAGTACTCGTTCAGCGCGTCGAGGACCTGGCGCGGCTTCTGGGAGGTCGCCGCGTTGTCCAGGTACACGACCTTCTTCCCGTCGTGGACCAGGCGGTCCAGGAGGGGGAAGTCCTTACGGATCGCCTCTGTGTCGAGGAGGCCCGGCATCTGTGTCACGCGGTCGCCCCACCCTTCGTGTAGGCCTCGTAGCCCTCGGCCTCCAGCTTGTCGGCGAGCTCGGCGCCGCCGGACTCGGCGATGCGGCCGTTCGCGAACACGTGGACGTGGTCGGGCTTGATGTAGCGCAGGATGCGCGTGTAGTGGGTGATCAGCAGGGTGCCGACCTCGCCGGTCTCGTGGACGCGGTTGACGCCCTCGGAGACGGTGCGCAGCGCGTCGACGTCGAGGCCGGAGTCGGTCTCGTCGAGGATCGCGATCTTCGGGCGGAGCAGCTCCAACTGGAGGATCTCGTGGCGCTTCTTCTCGCCGCCGGAGAAGCCCTCGTTGACGTTGCGCTCGGCGAAGGCGGGGTCCATCTGGAGACGCTCCATGGCCTCCTTGACCTCCTTCACCCACAGCCGCAGCTTGGGGGCCTCGCCGCGGATGGCCGTCGCCGAGGTCCGCAGGAAGTTGGAGACGGAGACGCCGGGCACCTCGACCGGGTACTGCATGGCGAGGAAGACGCCGGCCCGGGCGCGCTCGTCGACGGACATCTCCAGGACGTCCTCGCCGTCGAGGGTGACGGTGCCGCCGGTGATCGTGTACTTGGGGTGACCCGCGAGGGAGTAGGCGAGGGTGGACTTGCCGGAGCCGTTGGGGCCCATGATGGCGTGCGTCTCGCCCTGCTTCACGGTCAGGTCGACGCCCTTCAGGATCTCGCGCGGGCCGTTCTCGGCTTCGACGGAGACGTGCAGGTCGTGGATCTCAAGCGTTGCCATGGGGAACTCAGGACTCCTGGGTGACGGAGACGAGCACGGATGCGTCCGGGCCCTCTCCTTCGATCTTGACGGGGTATACGGGGACGGGGCGCGTCGCGGGAAGGCCGGACGGCTTGCCGGTACGCAGGTCGAAGCTGGAGCCGTGCAGCCAGCACTCGATCGAACAGTCGTCGACCTCGCCCTCGGAGAGGGAGACGTTCGCGTGCGAGCAGATGTCGTTGATCGCGAACACCTCGCCCTCGGTGCGGACGAGGGAGACCGGCGTGCCGTCGATCTCCACCCGCTTGGGGGTGTCCTCCGCCAGCTCGCCGAGCGCCGCTACGCGTACGTACGTCATACCGCGGACGCTTCCAGCTCGGCCTCGATCTTGCTCATCAGACGCTCTTCGACGTCCGGGAGCCCGATCTGCTGGACCAGCTCGGCGAAGAAGCCGCGAACGACCAGCCGGCGGGCCTCGTCGGCCGGGATGCCGCGGGCCATGAGGTAGAAGAGCTGCTCGTCGTCGAACCGGCCGGTCGCCGAGGCGTGGCCGGCGCCGACGATCTCGCCGGTCTCGATCTCCAGGTTGGGGACCGAGTCGACCCGCGCGCCGTCGGTGAGGACGAGGTTGCGGTTGAGCTCATAGGTGTCGGTTCCGGTGGCGGACGCCCGGATGAGGACGTCGCCGATCCAGACCGCGTGCGCGTCCTGGCCCTGGAGCGCGCCCTTGTAGACGACGTTGGAGCGGCAGTTGGCCGCTTCGTGGTCGACGAAGAGGCGGTGCTCCTGGTGCTGGCCCCGCTCGGTGAAGTACAGGCCGTAGAGCTCGGCCTCGCCGCCGGGCGCCGCGTAGGTGACGCGCGGGTGGAGGCGGACGACGTCCCCGCCGAAGGTGACGACCACGGACTTGAAGGTGGCGTCCCGGCCGACCAGGGCGTTGTGCTGCCCGACGTGGACCGCGTCGTCGTCCCAGTCCTGGACGGAGACGACGGTCAGCTTGGCGCCGTCACCGAGGAGGAAGTCGACGTTGGCGGCGAGGACGGCGTCACCGGTGTGGTCGATCACGACGACCGCCTCGGCGAACGCGCCCAGCTCGATCACCTGGTGGCCGAAGGCGGTGCCGCCCTCGCCGTGCACGGTGATCCGGATGGGCTCGGGGAGCACGGTCTCCTTGGGGACCGTGACGACCGAGGCCTTCTCGAAGGAGCTGTACGCCTGCGCGGCGACGCGGTCCACGGGCTTGCCGGCCTTGCCGACCCGGGGGTCGGCGCGGTCGACCAGCTCGTGGGTGACGCCCTCGGGAGCGCTGATGTCGATCTTCAGATCGGCGCCGCCCGCGACGGCGGTGCCGTCGTGGAGGCCCCGCAGGCGCGCGAGGGGCGTGAAGCGCCACTCCTCCTCGCGGCCGTGCGGCACCGGGAAGTCCGCCACGTCGAAGGACGGCGGGGCGCTCATCCTCGTGGCGACGGTGGACTCCGCGGCCACCGCGATGGAGCCGGTGGTCGTGGAACCGGCCGGTGGGGGTCCCCCCGCTCGCGCGGAGCCGAGAGTGGGGGAGTTCTGAGCCTCAGCCATGGCTGTCGTCGTGCTCTCTTTCTGCAATCAGGGAGTCAGTCGCTGCGTGGGGAGGCGGGCGTCAGCCGACCGAGCCTTCCATCTGCAGCTCGATCAGCCGGTTGAGCTCCAGCGCGTACTCCATCGGCAGCTCACGGGCGATCGGCTCGACGAAGCCGCGCACGATCATCGCCATGGCCTCGAACTCCGTCAGGCCGCGCGCCATCAGGTAGAAGAGCTGGTCCTCGCTGACCTTGGAGACGGTCGCCTCGTGGCCCATGGACACGTCGTCCTCGCGGACATCGACGTAGGGGTAGGTGTCCGAGCGGGAGATGGTGTCCACCAGCAGCGCGTCGCACAGCACGTTGGACTTGGAGCCCGCGGCGCCCTCGCCGATCTCGACCAGGCCGCGGTAGGAGGTGCGGCCGCCGCCTCGCGCCACCGACTTGGAGACGATGTTGGAGGAGGTGTTCGGCGCCATGTGGACCATCTTGGAGCCGGCGTCCTGGTGCTGGCCCTCGCCCGCGAAGGCGATGGACAGGGTCTCGCCCTTGGCGTGCTCGCCCATGAGGTAGACCGCCGGGTACTTCATGGTCACCTTGGAGCCGAGGTTGCCGTCGACCCACTCCATGGTCGCGCCCTCGTAGGCGACGGCGCGCTTGGTCACCAGGTTGTAGACGTTGTTCGACCAGTTCTGGATCGTCGTGTAGCGGCAGCGGCCGCCCTTCTTCACGATGATCTCGACGACCGCGGAGTGCAGCGAGTCCGACTTGTAGATCGGCGCCGTGCAGCCCTCGACGTAGTGGACGTAGGCGTCCTCGTCGACGATGATCAGCGTCCGCTCGAACTGGCCCATGTTCTCGGTGTTGATCCGGAAGTAGGCCTGGAGCGGGATGTCGACGTGGACACCCTTGGGGACGTAGATGAACGAGCCGCCGGACCACACCGCGGTGTTCAGCGACGCGAACTTGTTGTCGCCGACCGGGATGACCGTGCCGAAGTACTCCTGGAAGAGCTCCGGGTGCTCCTTGAGCGCGGTGTCGGTGTCCAGGAAGATGACGCCCTGCTCCTCCAGGTCCTCGCGGATCTGGTGGTAGACGACCTCGGACTCGTACTGCGCGGCGACACCGGCGACCAGGCGCTGCTTCTCCGCCTCGGGGATGCCGAGCTTGTCGTAGGTGTTCTTGATGTCCTCGGGCAGGTCCTCCCAGGAGGCGGCCTGCTGCTCCGTGGAGCGGACGAAGTACTTGATGTTGTCGAAGTCGATGCCCGACAGGTCCGAGCCCCAGTTGGGCATGGGCTTCTTGTCGAACAGCCGCAGGCCCTTAAGGCGGAGCTTGAGCATCCACTCCGGCTCGTTCTTCTTGCCCGAGATGTCGCGGACGACGGCCTCGGAAAGACCGCGCTTGGCAGCGGCGCCGGCCACGTCGGAGTCGGCCCAGCCGTATTCGTACTTGCCCAGGCCCTCGAGCTCGGGGTGAGCAGTCTCCGTGGGGAGCGTCATGCGGGGTTCCTCCCGGCCGTGCTTGCAGATGCTGTGGTGGTCTTGGTGGCGCGTCCGGCCCTGCCGGCCTTCGGGATGAAGGTCGTGCACACCCCGTCGCCGTGGGCGATGGTGGCGAGACGCTGTACGTGCGTCCCCAGCAGACGGGAGAAGACCTCGGTCTCCGCCTCGCATAGCTGGGGGTACCGCTCGGCGACATGGGCGACCGGGCAGTGGTGCTGGCAGAGCTGTTCACCGAGCTGGGAATTGGGCGCGCTGCGCGCCGTAGCAGCGTACCCGTCCGCGGTCAACGCCTCGGCAAGGGCCTGGGTGCGGGCCTCGGGCTCGGCCGCCTCGACCGCCCGGCGGTAGCCCTCGGCCTGGGTGGCGAGCCGGGCGCGGGCGAACGCGGCGACCGCCGCCTCGCCCTTCTCGCCGCCGCCCGCGCTCTGCGCGATCCAGCGCAGCGCGTCGACGGCCAGCTCGTCGTAAGCCTGGTCGAAGGCGTCCCGCCCGCAGTCGGTGAGGGCGAAGGCCTTGGCCGGGCGGCCCCGGCCACGGGCTCCGTAGACCCGCTTCTCGCGGGGCTCTACGACGCCCTCGGCGGCCAGCGCGTCGAGATGACGGCGGACCGCGGCCTGGGTCAGCTCCAGGCGCAGGGCGAGTTCGGCCGCGGTGGACGGACCGTGGTCGAGAATGGAGCGGGCGACCTTGTTGCGGGTGCCCTGCTGTTCGTCGTGGGGTGAGGGAGCGGCGGAGTGCGCGGCCCGCCCGGCCCGTGCGGTGATCTCGGGCGCGGAGGTGGCCGGCGCCATGGCGGTCTCGACCACGGGCCCTCCTTGATCCTCGCTCGCGTATTTCACAACGCCATTGTTGCGTAATTCGTCGGAGCGATACAACCCTCGTCCAGATCACGGACGGGTGGCCTCGATCACTTAGGGTTACCTAATTCTGGCGGCCGTCCCGGCCCCCACCAGGCACGACGACGCACTCGCCGACCGGCCGCGCCCCGCTCGTCACCGCCCGAAATTCGCGGCTGCGGGCACCGCCACCCTGACGACCCGGCGCTTCGAAGCCTACGGAAAGACGAAGAAGCCCCGGCCGGGGCCCTGGGCGGGCGGACGGCGGCCAAACCCCCGTTCACGTCCGGCACGCCACTCTCCGTAGACTGCCCGGCATGCGAACCGAGCCTGCCGTCGAGGTCGTCGGCCTGGTCAAGCGATACGGGGCGGAAACCGCCGTCGACGGGCTCGACCTGACCGTCGCGCGGGGCACCGTGACCGCCGTCCTGGGCCCCAACGGCGCCGGCAAGACCACCACCGTCGAGACCTGCGAGGGCTACCGCCGCCCCGACGCCGGCACCGTCCGCGTCCTGGGCCTGGACCCGCTCGCGGACGCCGCGGCGCTGCGGCCGCGGATCGGCGTGATGCTCCAGTCCGGCGGCGTCTACCCGGGCGCCCGGGCCGAGGAGATGCTGCGGCACACCGCCACCCTGCACGCCCACCCCCTCGACGTGGACGTCCTCATCGACCGCCTGGGCCTGGGCGGCTGCGGCCGCACGGCCTACCGGCGGCTGTCCGGCGGACAGCAGCAGCGCCTGGCGCTGGCCATGGCCGTCGTCGGCCGCCCCGAACTGGTCTTCCTCGACGAGCCGACCGCCGGCCTCGACCCGCAGGCCCGGCGCGCCACCTGGGACCTCGTCCGCGAACTGCGCCAGGACGGCGTCGGTGTCGTACTGACCACCCACTTCATGGACGAGGCCGAGCAGCTCGCCGACGACGTCGCGATCATCGACGGCGGCCGGGTCATCGCCCAGGGCAGCCCGGAGGACCTGTGCCGGGGCGGCGCGGAGAACACCCTGCGCTTCACCGGCCGGCCGGGCCTGGACGTCGCCTCGCTCCTCACGGCCCTGCCCACCGACAGCGTGGCCGCCGAACTCACCCCCGGCGTCTACCGCGTCCAGGGCAAGGTCGACCCGCAACTGCTGGCCACCGTCGCCTCCTGGTGCGCGCAGAACGGCGTGATGCCCGACGCGATAGCCGTCGAACGGCACACTCTGGAGGACGTCTTCCTGGAGCTGACCGGCAAGGAGCTGCGCGCATGACCGCCACCGGTACGTTCGCCCCGCGGCCGGGAGCGGCCCCGCTGCCCCGGATGATCCGCGCCCAGGCGGCCCTGGAGACCAGGATGCTGCTGCGCAACGGCGAGCAGCTCCTGCTGACCGTCGTGATCCCCACCCTGCTGCTGGTGCTGTTCTCCGCCGTCGACATCATCGCCGTGCCCACCGACACGGCCGGTGGCGGCGGCCGGTCCGTCGACTTCCTGGCGCCCGGCATTCTGGCCCTCGCCGTGCTGTCCACCGCCTTCACCGGCCAGGCCATCGCCACCGGCTTCGAGCGGCGCTACGGCGTGCTCAAGCGGCTGGGAGCCTCGCCGCTGCCCCGCTGGGGCCTGATGGCCGCCAAGACTTGCGCGGTGGTGGTCACCGAAATCCTCCAGATCGCGCTGCTGACGGCCGTGGCCTTCGCCCTGGGCTGGTCCCCGCACGGCAACCCCCTCTCCGTCGTCCTGCTGCTCCTGCTGGGCACCGCCGCGTTCTCCGGCCTCGGTCTGCTGATGGCCGGCACGCTCAAGGCCGAGGCGACGCTGGCCGCCGCCAACCTGGTCTTCCTGCTGCTGCTGGTGGGCGGGGGCGTCATCGTCCCGCTGGAGAAGTTCCCGGAGGCCGCGCAGACCGTGCTGGGGCTGCTGCCGATCACGGCACTGTCCGACGGGCTGCGCGACGTCCTCCAGCACGGCGCTGGCATCCCCTGGCCGGACCTGGGCATCCTGGCGGTCTGGGCGGCGCTGGGTCTCGGCGCGGCGGCCCGCTTCTTCCGCTGGGAGTAGCCGCCCGGGCGGGCGTGCGGCGGGCGGCTCGGGTGGTTCCGTAGCGATACGCACCCCTCGTGAAAGTTTGCACAAGAGGCCGCCTACGATGGCCGGGTGCCGAACACGCTGAATCCCCTTGAGCTGATCGCCCGCCACTGGCAGCCGTCCGCGCGCTTCGTCCGGCGCGCCGCGCTCGCCACCGTCGTCATGGCCGTGGTCATCGTCATCACCGGCGGCGCGGTGCGGCTGTCGCAGTCCGGTCTGGGCTGCTCCACCTGGCCGCGGTGCACGCCGGACAGCCTGACGCCGACCGCCGCGATGGGCATCAACGGCCTGATCGAGTTCGGCAACCGCATGCTGACGTACGTGCTGTGCGCGTTCGTCGGCCTGTTCATCATCGCCGCCCGGGCGCGCGAGCCGCGGCGCCGTTCGCTGACCAGGCTGGGCTGGGCGCAGTTCTGGATCGTGATGGGCAACGCCGTCGTCGGCGGCATCACCGTCCTGACCGGCCTGAACCCCTACATCGTCAGCTCCCACTTCCTGCTCACCACCGCCCTGCTCACCGTCTCGGTGGTGGCCTGGCGGCGGGCGGCCGAGGGCGACGAGGAGCCGCGGGACCTGGTCGCCCGCCCGGTGCGCCAGCTCTCCTGGGTGCTGGTGGTGGCGACCGGCGTCCTGACGCTCGTCGGGACGGTCGTCACCGGCACCGGGCCGCACGCGGGCGACGCGAAGAAGGTCCACCGGATTCCGCTGGACTGGCAGGAGATCACCCAGCTCCACGTCGACTTCGTCTACATCGTCGTCGGCCTGACCGTGGCCCTGTGGTTCACCCTGCGGGCCGTCAAGGCGCCCGCCGCGCCCCGCCGCGCGGTACTGGAGCTGTTCGGCTGCCTCCTCTTCCAGGGCGTCATCGGCTACACCCAGTACTTCCTGGGGCTTCCCGAGATCGTCGTCGGGCTGCACATGTTCGGCTCGGCCCTGTTGTGGATCGCCGTCCTGCGGGTCGTCCTGAGCCTGCGCGAGCGCGGCCCGGTGCCGGTCGTGCCGGCGCCCGCCGCCGCGCCCGAGGCGCTGGAGCCCCAGCCGGCGGCCGGCGCCTAACCGATCCGGGCCCGTCGCGTCCGCTACGTCTCCAGGCGGTAGACCCGCCGGGCCGTCCCCGAGCCGATCATCTCGGTGATCCGCCGTCCGTCCGCCGCGGCGCACAGCCCCTCGTCGGTCCACTCGCGGACCACGCGTTCCATGTTGCGGGCGAAGAACCGCGCGCCGGTCACGTAGAGCTCGGCCAGACCGCGCGCGCCCGAGGAGAACAGCAGCTTGCCGAACGGGGCCTGGCCGAGGGTCTCGCGCGGGTCCGGTCCGGCGTCGGCGTAGACATGGGCGTGCGCGGCGGCGAACTGCGCCGCCCGCCGGTGGTGCGGCGCCCCCGGCAGCAGCACGAGATCCGCCCCGAGGCCGGTCGTGGCCCGCAAGAAGCCCGCCAGCGGCCGCGGGTCGGGGCAGTGCAACTGCACCGGAAGGCCCGTCGCCACCGCGCTCCACAGCAGATGCCGCACCAGGGCCGGCTCGTCGAGCCGCTGCCCCGGCCGGCGGTCGCGCAGCCAGCGCTCCGCGGCGCGCCGCACCTCGCCGGCCGCCGGGGGGTGCCCGTCGCAGTGCGTGGCCCCGGAGGCGAAGGCGGTGGCGTGCTGGGCCGCCGCGTACACGGCCTCGGCGGTGTAGCCGATGAAGGAGTCGACGCTGCCGGAGGTGTCGGCGACCTGCTCGGCGAGCGGTTCGAGGCGTACGACCTCGTGGGCGCGGGCCTCGGCGGCGGTGGCGAGTTCGGCGGCCGAGGTCAGATCGCTGGGGGCGCCGGCCTCCAGCAGGAACGTGCCGATGCCGGCGCCGCGCAGCAGGAGGCGGCCGGCGAGGTAGGCGCCGATCTCGCGCCGCCGGGCCAGATAGCGGGCGGGCGGGCAGTGCGGTTCCAGGCCGAGCAGCGGCGGGCACCAGCGGCGGACCGCGATGCCGGTCCAACTGTCGAAGTAGGTGGTGCCGGCGGGCGCGGGGCCGTGGGCGCCGGCCGCGGCGGCCAGATGCGTCTCGAACGATCCCAGGCCGAGCTCGCCGTGCGCCGCGCCGTGGCTGTACTGATCGATGAGCGGCGGAAACCCGTCCATCCGCTCCTCCTCACCCCAAGCCCACCCGCCGCGGCCGAAGCGCCGCGCCTGGTGGGCTTAACGGAGGAGGAGGTGGTCAGGTAGCGGGCTCCGGGCCCGGCGCGGGAGGCCGGAGCGCGCGCCTGGCGGGGCCTCAGGGGTTGGCGGGGCCGCCCACCTGGATGCCTGCCATCCGGGACCACTCGTAGGGGCCGGTGCGGACCTTCGCGGCGAGCTCGCCGTCGAATTCGTCCTGGAGTGCGAGGCCGGCCTGCTCCGCGGCCTTCTGGGCGTCGGTGAGGGTGTCCGCGACGAGATTGCCCCACTGGCCGTCGGCGCCGACGAGGGCGATACGGACGCGACCGCGGCCGATGTGCGCGAGCTGACCCTCGGCGCTGCCGCCGTGCGCGCCGGCGAAGGCGCGGATCTCCTTGGCGAGCTTGGCCGTGCGCCTGCCGGCCCGCTTCACGGCCTTCGCGCCGTCCGCCGCCACCTGCTCGTCCGCCTGCTGGGTGTCTGCCATGGACAGAATGCTACCCATCGGTAATCAACGAAGGAAGGGGTCCACGGCGACGGCCACGAAGAGCAGCGAGACATAGGTGATGGACCAGTGGAAGAGCCGCATCTCCTTGAGCGCCGCGCCCGTGATCCCGGCCTTGGCGCGGGACTGGAGTCCGTGCGCCTCCTTGAGCCAGAACGCACCGCAGGCCAGGGCGACCGCGGTGTAGAACCAACCGGTGTAGCCCAGCGGCTGCAGGAGCAGGGAGACGGCGACCATCACCCAGCTATAGGCGACGATCTGGCGGGCCACGGCCTTGTTTCCCGCGATGACCGGCAGCATCGGCACGCCGACCCGCTCGTAGTCGTCCTTGACCTTCATCGACAGCGGCCAGTAATGCGGCGGCGTCCAGAAGAAGATGACGAGGAAGAGGATCAGCGCGGCCCAGGAGACCGAATTCGTCACGGCCGACCAGCCGATGAAGACCGGCATGCAGCCCGCGATTCCGCCCCAGACGATGTTCTGCGCGGTGCGCCGCTTGAGGATCATCGTGTAAACGACGACGTAGAAAAGCAGCGCCCCGAGCGACAGCATCGCCGACAGCGGGTTGACGAGGAACCAGAACCAGGCGGTGGAGACCACCGCGAGGGTGGTGGCGAACACCAGGCATTCGCGGGGCGAGACCATGCCCGTCACCAGCGGTCGCTGGGAGGTGCGGTCCATCAGGGCGTCGATGTCGCGGTCGATGTACATGTTGAAGGCGCCCGCGCCGCCGGCGGAGAGATAGCCGCCGACGCAGGTGGCGAGCACCAGCCACAGGTCGGGAACGCCACCGGCCGCCAGGAACATCACCGGCACCGTCGTCATCAGCAGCAATTCGATGACGCGTGGCTTGGTCAGCGCCACGAACGCCTTGACGCGGGCCGGGAACGGCCGGTCGCCGGGACTCCCGGGGACCGAGGAAAGCTCCCCCTTGGCCTGAACGGCACGGGAGGCACCCCCCGCAGGACGGGATTCGACGGCCGTCACGCACACCCCTGGAAGTAACATCAGCGGCTCGGCGCCGCGGAGATAAGGCCAGCAAGCCCTGCCGGCCATGAAGAAACCGGTTGATGCTTGCGCGTACCACGCCACTTTAGACGCTGGCCATACGGCGATCTTCGCGGGGGTGCGGTCGTGTTGGGCGCCGGTCCACCGGCGCGGGGGCCGCTCCTTCGTCCGCGTCGGTGCCCACGTGCGCAAGGCGGACCCCTGCGCGGCCCGGCCGTCCGCGGGGCATCCTCACCCCCCGGCCGGGAATACGTGAAGTCCGGATTTAGTTGCCCAAAGCCACGGGCCGCCGTGGCGCCGTCCCACCGACTGAGCGCCGAAAACACCGACTGAGCGTCGAAAAGACGCACGCACTCGCAGGGGTAGGCTCGACACCGCCTGGCGGACATACCGTCCGTGGCATTCGACATGTGGAGAGGAGCCCTGACTCAGGGTGAGCACCAAGCCGACCACCACAGATCTCGAGTGGACCGAGCTGGACCAGCGGGCCGTAGATACCGTCCGTGTCCTGGCCATGGATTCCGTGCAGAAGGTCGGTAACGGCCATCCGGGTACGGCCATGAGCCTGGCTCCGGCCGCCTACCTTCTCTTCCAGAAGCTCATGCGGCACGACCCCGCGGACGCGGACTGGACCGGCCGCGACCGGTTCGTGCTCTCCGCCGGACACTCCAGCCTGACCCTCTACATCCAGCTCTACCTCGCCGGCTACGGCCTGGAGCTGGACGACCTCAAGGCCTTCCGCACCTGGGGTTCGAAGACCCCCGGCCACCCCGAGTACGGCCACACCACCGGCGTGGAGACCACGACCGGCCCGCTGGGCCAGGGTGTCGCGAACGCCGTGGGCATGGCGATGGCGGCCCGCTACGAGCGCGGCCTGTTCGACCCCGAGGCGGCGCCGGGCACCTCGCCCTTCGACCACACCATCTGGGTCATCGCCGGTGACGGCTGCCTCCAGGAGGGCATCTCCGCCGAGGCGTCCTCCCTCGCGGGCCACCAGAAGCTCGGCAACCTCGTGCTCCTGTGGGACGACAACCACATCTCCATCGAGGGCGACACCGAGACCGCGGTCTCCGAGGACACCCTCAAGCGCTACGAGGCGTACGGCTGGCACGTCCAGCGCGTCGACCAGCTCCCCAACGGCGACCTGGACCCGGCCGGCCTGGCCGAGGCGCTGCTGGCCGCCAAGGCCGAGACCGAGCGCCCGTCGTTCATCGCGGCCCGCTCGATCATCGCCTGGCCGGCTCCCAACGCCCAGAACACCGAGGCCGCGCACGGCTCGGCGCTGGGTGACGACGAGGTCGCCGCCACCAAGCGCGTGATGGGCTTCGACCCGGAGAAGTCCTTCGAGGTCTCCGACGAGGTCCTGGCGCACACCCGCGCCGCCCTCGACCGCGGCCGCGACGCCAAGGCCGAGTGGGAGAAGGCGTTCGCCGCCTGGCGCACCGCCAACCCCGAGCGCGCCGCCGAGTTCGACCGCATCGCCGCGGGCGAGCTGCCCGAGGGCTGGCAGGACCACCTCCCGGTGTTCGAGACCGGCAAGGCCGTGGCCACCCGCGCCGCGTCCGGCAAGGTGCTCCAGGCGCTCGGCGCCGTCATCCCCGAGCTGTGGGGCGGCTCCGCCGACCTCGCGGGCTCGAACAACACCACCATCGACAAGACCTCGTCGTTCCTCCCGGCGGGCAACCCGCTGCCGGAGGCCGACCCGTACGGCCGCACGATCCACTTCGGCATCCGCGAGCACTCCATGGCCGCGGAGATGAACGGCATCGCGCTGCACGGCAACACCCGCGTCTACGGCGGCACCTTCCTGGTGTTCTCCGACTACATGCGCAACGCCGTCCGGCTGTCGGCCCTGATGCACCTGCCGGTGACGTACGTGTGGACGCACGACTCCATCGGCCTGGGCGAGGACGGTCCGACCCACCAGCCGGTCGAGCACCTGGCCTCGCTGCGCGCCATCCCGGGTCTGAACATCGTGCGCCCGGCCGACGCCAACGAGACCGCCGTCGCGTGGCGCGAGATCCTCAAGCGGTACACCAAGGAGTTCGGCGTCGGGGCCCCGCACGGTCTCGCGCTGACCCGCCAGGGCGTTCCCACCTACAGCCCCGAGGCCACCGTCGACGCCGCCAAGGGCGGTTACGTGCTCTTCGAGGCCGAGACCTCCGACGGGCAGCAGGCCGAGCCGCAGGTGGTCCTGATCGGTACCGGCTCCGAGGTACAGCTCGCCGTCGCGGCGCGCGAGCAGCTCCAGGCCGAGGGTGTGCCCACCCGCGTGGTGTCGATGCCGTCGGTCGAGTGGTTCGACGAGCAGGACCAGAGCTACCGCGAGAGCGTCCTTCCCCCGTCCGTCAAGGCCCGTGTCGCCGTCGAAGCCGGCATCGGTCTGACCTGGCACCGCTTCGTCGGTGACGCCGGCCGCATCGTGTCGCTGGAGCACTTCGGCGCGTCGGCCGACGCCAAGGTCCTCTTCCGCGAGTTCGGCTTCACCGCCGACGCGGTGGCCGCCGCCGCGCGCGACTCGCTCGAAGCCGCCGCGCGCTGACGCCCGTCCACGACAAGTAGGAGATGCAGAACCCATGACAGACGCACTCAAGCGCCTCTCCGACGAAGGCGTCGCGATCTGGCTGGACGACCTGTCGCGCCAGCGCATCACGTCCGGCAACCTCGCCGAGCTGATCGACCAGCAGCACGTCGTCGGCGTCACCACCAACCCGTCGATCTTCCAGAAGGCGATCTCGGACGGGCACGGTTACGACCAGCAGCTCGCCGACCTCGCGGCCCGCAAGGTGACCGTCGAGGAAGCCCTCCGCATGATCACGACCGCGGACGTGCGGGACGCCGCCGACATCCTGCGGCCGGTCTACGACGCCACCGGCGGCCAGGACGGCCGGGTCTCCATCGAGGTCGACCCGCGCCTGGCGCACCACACCGAGCCGACGGTCGCCGAGGCCAAGCAGCTCGCGTGGCTGGTGGACCGCCCCAACACCCTTATCAAGATCCCGGCGACCAAGGCCGGCCTGCCGGCGATCACCGAGGTCATCGGCCGGGGCATCAGCGTCAACGTCACGCTGATCTTCTCGCTGGAGCGCTACCGCGAGGTCATGAACGCCTACCTCGCGGGCCTGGAGAAGGCCAAGGCCGCCGGCCTGGACCTCTCCAAGATCCACTCCGTGGCCTCGTTCTTCGTCTCGCGGGTGGACAGCGAGATCGACAAGCGCCTGGAGAAGCTCGGCACGGACGAGGCCAAGGCCCTCAAGGGCAAGGCCGCCCTGGCCAACGCCCGTCTCGCCTACCAGGCGTACGAGGAGGTCTTCGGCTCCGCCGACGGCTCCACCGAGGCGTCCGAGCGCTGGGCCGCGCTCGACAAGGCGCACGCCAACAGGCAGCGTCCGCTGTGGGCCTCGACCGGCGTCAAGGACCCGGCCTACAAGGACACGCTGTACGTCGACGAGCTGGTCGCCCCGGGCACGGTCAACACCATGCCGGAGGCCACCTTGGAGGCCAGCGCCGACCACGGCCGCATCACGGGTGACACCGTGCGCGGCGGGTACGCGCAGGCCAAGGCCGACCTCGAGGCGCTGGCGAAGCTCGGGATCTCGTACGACGACGTCGTGCAGCTCCTGGAGGACGAGGGCGTCGACAAGTTCGAGGCGGCCTGGAACGACCTGCTCAAGTCCACCGAGGCGGAGCTCAAGCGCCTTTCTCCTTCGGAGGCCTGAGGAATTGACCAGCAGCAATCCGCTGCGTGACGCACAGGACCGGCGGCTCCCGCGTATCGCGGGGCCGTCCGGCCTGGTCATCTTTGGCGTCACGGGCGATTTGTCACGTAAAAAGCTGATGCCGGCGGTCTACGACCTGGCCAACCGCGGCCTGCTCCCGCCGGGCTTCTCGCTCATCGGCTTCGCCCGCCGCGAGTGGGAGAACGAGGACTTCGCCCAGGAGGTCTACGAAGCCGTCAAGCAGCACGCGCGGACCCCCTTCCGCGAGGAGGTCTGGCAGCAGCTCGTCCAGGGATGCCGCTTCGTGCAGGGCAACTTCGACGACGACGAGGCTTTCGAGACGCTCAAGGCGACGATCGACGAGCTCGACAAGGCCCAGGGCACCGGCGGCAACTTCGCCTTCTACCTCTCCGTGCCGCCGAAGTTCTTCCCCAAGGTCGTCCAGCAGCTCAAGAAGCACGGGCTGGCCGACCAGAAGGAGGACTCCTGGCGCCGCGCGGTCATCGAGAAGCCCTTCGGGCACAACCTGGAGAGCGCCCAGGAGCTCAACCGGATCGTCCACGAGGTCTTCCCGGCCAACGAGGTCTTCCGGATCGACCACTACCTGGGCAAGGAGACGGTCCAGAACATCATGGCGCTGCGGTTCGCCAACACGATGTTCGAGCCGCTGTGGAACCGCGGTTACGTCGACCACGTCCAGATCACGATGGCCGAGGACATCGGCATCGGCGGCCGGGCCGGCTACTACGACGGCATCGGCGCCGCCCGGGACGTCATCCAGAACCACCTCCTCCAACTGCTCGCGCTGACCGCGATGGAGGAGCCCGCCTCCTTCGACGCGGACGCGCTGGTGGCGGAGAAGACCAAGGTGCTGGGCGCCGTCCGGCTCCCCAAGGACCTCGGCAAGGAGACGGTCCGCGCGCAGTACGCCGCGGGCTGGCAGGGCGGCGAGAAGGCCGTCGGCTATCTCCAGGAAGACGGCATCGACCCCAAGTCGAAGACCGACACCTACGCCGCGATCAAGCTGGAGATCGACAACCGCCGCTGGGCGGGCGTCCCCTTCTACCTGCGTACCGGCAAGCGCCTGGGCCGCCGCGTCACCGAGATCGCGGTGGTCTTCCAAAGGGCCCCGCACTCCCCCTTCGACCACACCGCCACCGAGGAGCTGGGGCAGAACGCCCTGGTCATCCGCGTGCAGCCGGACGAGGGCGTGACCGTCAGGTTCGGCTCCAAGGTGCCCGGCACCTCCATGGAGGTGCGGGACGTCTCGATGGACTTCGCGTACGGCGAGTCCTTCACGGAGTCCAGCCCCGAGGCGTACGAGCGGCTGATCCTCGACGTGCTGCTGGGCGACGCCAACCTCTTCCCGCGGCTGGAAGAGGTCGAGCAGTCCTGGCGGATCCTCGACCCGATCGAGGAGTTCTGGGACAAGAACGGCAAGCCCGCGCAGTATCCGGCGGGGACCTGGGGCCCCGTCGAGGCGGACGAAATGCTCGCACGAGACGGACGGAGCTGGCGTCGCCCATGAAGATCGATCTGACGGAAACCACGGCCAGCAAGATCAACAAGGCGCTGGTCCAGGGCCGTCGGGCCGTCGGCACCCCCGCCATCGGCATGGTGCTGACCCTCGTCATCGTCACCGACGAGGAGAACGCCTACGACGCCCTGAAGGCGGCCAACGACGCCTCCCGCGAGCACCCCTCGCGCACCCTCGTCGTCATCAAGCGGGTCAGCCGGTCGCCGCGCGATCGCGCCAAGGCGCGCCTGGACGCCGAGGTACGGGTCGGCACGGACGCCGGCACCGGCGAGACGGTCGTCCTGCGGCTGTACGGCGAGGCGATCGACCACGCCCAGTCCGTCGTGCTGCCGCTGCTGCTGCCGGACGCCCCGGTCGTGGTCTGGTGGCCGGTCAACTCCCCGATGGATCCCGCGAAGGACCCGCTCGGCGCGCTGGCCCAGCGGCGGGTCACCGACGCCTACTCCGCCGAGCAGCCCGCCCAGGAACTGTCCGGCCGCGCCGAGACGTACACCCCCGGCGACACCGACCTGTCGTGGACCCGCATCACCCCCTGGCGTTCGATGCTGGCGGCGGCGCTGGACCAGGCCCCGTGCACGGTCACCTCGGCCGAGGTCGAGGGCGAGGAGTTCAACCCCAGTTGCGAGCTGCTGGCCATGTGGCTCGCCAGCCGGCTGGGCGTGCCCGTCAAGCGCAGCCTGTCGGCCGGCCCCGGCCTCACGGCCGTACGGATGGAGACGAGCTGCGGGCCCATCGTGCTGCACCGGCCCGACGGCTCGCTCGCCACGCTCTCCATGCGCGGCCAGCCCGACCGCGCGGTGGCGCTCAAGCGGCGCGAGACGGCCGAGCTGCTCGCGGAGGAGCTGCGGCGGCTGGACCCGGACGACACCTACGCCACCTCGCTGAGGTACGGCGTGGACCGGCTCACCGGGCCGGGCGAGCCGGTGGCCGCGCCCGCCGCCGAGGCGCCGGCCGGCGAGAAGAGCGGCCCGGCCGAGCCCACGGCGAAGAAGGCGCCCGCCAAGAAGGCGGCGGCCAAGTGAGCGCTCCGCAGGTCGTCGTCCACCGCGACAAGGAGCTGATGGCGAAGGCCGCGGCGGCCCGGCTGATCACGAAGATCGTCGACGCCCAGTCCGCGCGCGGTTCCGCCTCGGTGGTCCTGACCGGCGGGCGCAACGGCAACGGGCTGCTCGCGGCGCTCGCCGAGGCGCCCGCCCGGGACGCGGTGGACTGGTCGCGCCTGGACCTGTGGTGGGGCGATGAGCGGTTCCTGCCGGAGGGCGACCCGGAGCGCAACCACACCCAGGCCCGCGAGGTGCTGCTGGACAGCGTGCCGCTGGATCCGGCCCGCGTGCATCCGATGGCTCCCTCGGGGGGCCCGTTCGGCAATGACCCGGAAGCTGCCGCGGCGGCGTACGCGGCCGAACTCGCCGCCGCCGCGGGGCCCGAGGACCACGGCCCGGTGCCGTCCTTCGACGTCCTGCTGCTGGGGGTCGGCCCGGACACCCATGTCGCCTCCCTCTTCCCCGAACTGCCCGGCGTACGCGAGACCGAGCGGACGGTGGTCGCGGTGCACGGCGCGCCCAAGCCGCCGCCCACCCGCGTCTCGCTGACCCTGCCCGCGATCCGCGCGGCCCGGGAGGTCTGGCTGCTGGCGGCCGGTGAGGACAAGGCGGGGGCCGCGGCCATCGCGCTGTCGGGGGCGGGCGAGGTCCAGGCCCCGGCCGCCGGCGCGCGCGGCCGCAGCCGGACGCTGTGGCTGCTGGACGGGGCGGCGGCGTCCCGGCTGCCGCGCGACCTGTACCCGCCGGCGTCGGCGTAGAACCGCGAACGGCAGCGGCCCCGCTCTCCTTCAGGAGGGCGGGGCCGCTGCCGTTCGGCCGTGCGCGCCCGGGGCGCGCCTTTCGGTCAACGGCCGCGCAGCTCGCGGTACTTGGCGACCAGTCCGGCCGTGGAGGCGTCCAGGCCCGGCACCGGCGCGCCGTCCGTCAGCGCCGGCTCGACCCGCTTGGCGAGGACCTTGCCGAGCTCGACGCCCCACTGGTCGAAGGAGTCGATGTTCCACACCGCGCCCTGGACGAACACCTTGTGCTCGTACAGCGCGATCAACTGGCCCAGCACGGACGGGCTGAGCTCCCTGGCGAGGATGGTGGTCGAGGGGCGGTTGCCCTGGAAGGTCTTGTGCGGCACCAGTTCCTCGGCCACGCCCTCGGCGCGCACCTCCTCGGGCGTCTTGCCGAAGGCGAGCGCCTGGCCCTGCGCGAAGAGGTTGGCCATCAGCAGGTCGTGCTGGGCGACCAGGCCGGGCTGGAGGTCGGCGACCGGCTCGGCGAAGCCGATGAAGTCGGCCGGGATCATCTTCGTGCCCTGGTGCAGGAGTTGGTAGTAGGCGTGCTGGCCGTTCGTGCCGGGCGTGCCCCACACGACGGGGCCGGTCTGCCAGGAGACGGGGTTGCCCTCGCGGTCCACGGACTTGCCGTTGGACTCCATGTCCAACTGCTGGAGATAGGCGGTGAACTTCGAGAGGTAGTGGCTGTAGGGCAGCACCGCGTGCGACTGGGCGTCGAAGAAGTTGCCGTACCAGACGCCGAGCAGGCCCAGCAGCAGCGGGACGTTCTCCTCCGGCGGCGCGCAGCGGAAGTGGTCGTCGACGAGGTGGAAGCCGGCCAGCATCTCGCGGAACCGGTCGTGGCCGATCGCGATCATCAGCGACAGGCCGATCGCGGAGTCGTAGGAGTAGCGGCCGCCGACCCAGTCCCAGAACTCGAACATGTTGTCCGGGTTGATGCCGAACTCCGTCACCTTCTCGGTGTTGGTCGACAGCGCCACGAAGTGCTTGGCCACGGCGTCTTCCCCGGCCCGCAGCCCGGTCAGCAGCCAGTTCCGGGCGGAGACGGCGTTGGTGATCGTCTCGATCGTGGTGAAGGTCTTGGACGCGATGATGAACAGCGTCTCGGCCGGGTCCAGGTCGCGCAGGGCCTCGTGCAGATCGGCGCCGTCGACGTTGGAGACGAAGCGGAAGCGCATGTCCCGGTGGGTGTAGGCGCGCAGCGCCTCGTAGGCCATGGCCGGGCCCAGGTCCGAGCCGCCGATACCGATGTTGACGACCGTGGTGATGGGCTTGCCGGTGTGCCCCTTCCAGTCACCGGAACGCACCCGGTCGGAGAAGGTGCCCATCTTCGTCAGGACGTGTTGCACCGCGGGGACGACGTTGACGCCGTCGCTCTTGATGACCGTGGAGCCGGGGGCGCGCAGCGCGGTGTGGAGGACGGCGCGGTCCTCGGTGATGTTGATCTTCTCGCCGCGGAACATCGCGTCGCGCAGCGCGGTCACCCCGCGGGCCGTGGCCAACTCGCGCAGCAGCCGCAGCGTGTCGTCGGTGATCAGGTGCTTGGAGTAGTCCAGGTGCAGATCGCCGACCCGGAGGGTGTAGCGCTCGGCGCGGCCCGGGTCCTGCTCGAACAGCTCCCGCAGATGCACCTCCCCCAGTTGCTCACGGTGCTTGCTCAGCGCGGTCCACTCAGGCATCTGGTCGAGCCTGCTGCGGCCTTCTGCGTTCATCTCGGACATCAGCCTTCTCATCTCGTACCGGCCCCGCCATGCTCCAACCTAATTGATCAGAGCGCGGTATGAGGTGCCTGTCCGCTCTCGGAAGACGAGCTGTCGGACAGGTGGCGGACGGGTGGCGGAGCCACCGCGGCCCGCGCGGTGGCGGCCGCACCGCACGCGACCGGCCCGGGGGGGGGGGGGGGGTGGTTCCTGCCTTCGGGTGGGGTTTTGTGGTTTTGTTTTCTCTCCCTCTCCCCCACCGCTCTTTTAAGTGTCCCCCCCCGAGCCCCTCCCCACCA
>NZ_JBVIHH010000011.1:0-182280 GCF_055570395.1 Streptomyces sp. NPDC031210 | reverse complement strand
GAGGGAGGTGGGAGCGGGGGGGGGGGGGGGTGACAAACCCCCCAGAATCCAGCGAGGGGACGCCCAAACCACCCCCCCCCCCCCGGGGCGGCCCCCCCCCCCCCCCCCCCCCCGGGCCGGTTGTCGGGCCTGCTGGTCCCGTCAGATCTCGCCGCGGAGCTTGGCGAGCGCCTCCGCGAGGATCGCCTCACCGTCGGCGTCGCTGCGGCGCTCCCGGACGTAGGCGAGGTGGGTTTTGTACGGCTCGGTGCGCGGCGGGTCCGGTGGGCTCTCCCGATCCTTGCCTGCCGGGAAACCACAGCGCGGGCAGTCCCAGGTGTCCGGAACCTGCGCGTCACCGGCGAAGCTGGGCTGCGTCTCGTGCCCGTTGGAGCACCAGAAGGAGATGCGGATGCGCGGCGCGGATTCGCCGCGCTCGGCCTCCCCCATCGGCCCCGCCCCGACCCGACTTCCTCGGATCGCGTTGCCACTTGCCACGGTCGTAACTCCCTGCGTAATGGTGCTGCGAAGCCTCTCACAACAGCTTCACTGCGGGCTCTAACAGAAGCTGCGCTGCGGGCGCCCCAGTCTACGTAAGGCCCAACGCGCGTCCAGTGACAGGAGTTACCCGTCCGAGGACGCCGCCCTCATGATAGGCCGCGTCTTCGACGGTACGTCAGTTACCGAGCTTCATCAGAACGCCGAGGGCGACAATGCACGCGAACCACAGCAAACCGATCACAATGGTGATGCGGTCGAGGTTGCGCTCGGCGACCGAGGAGCCACCGACCGAGGACTGCATACCGCCACCGAACATGTCGGACAGGCCGCCGCCCTTCCCCTTGTGCATGAGCACCAGCATCATCAGCAGCAGGCTGAAGACGATGAGGGCGATCGAGAACCCGATGACCACGGCTGGACCAACTCTCTAGGACTGACGGACGGAACGTACCGTTGCGCTGACGAAGAGCGAACGGTGCGGGGCCGGACCGGCGCGCTGAACACCGGACCCGGCCCCGACAGGGTACGACGGGCCGGGCCCGTCGTCATAGCTGCTACTGGTCGCGGAAGCGGACGATCTTGACGAACTCGTCCGCGTCCAGCGCCGCGCCGCCGATCAGGGCGCCGTCGACGTCCGGCTGCGCCATGATCGCGGCGACGTTGCCCGACTTGACCGAGCCGCCGTACTGGATGCGGACCTTGTCGGCCAGCTCCTGGCTGTAGAGCTCGGCGAGGCGGCCGCGGATCGCACCGCAGACCTCCTGCGCGTCCTCGGGCGTGGCGACCTCGCCGGTACCGATGGCCCACACCGGCTCGTAGGCGATCACGATCGTCTCGGCCTGCTCGGCCGGGATGTCCTTGAGCGCGCCGTCGACCTGGGCGAGGGTGTGGGAGACCTGGTTGCCCGCCTTGCGGACGTCCAGGCCCTCACCGACGCACAGGATCGGGGTGACGCCGTGCCGGTAGGCGGCCTTGACCTTGGCGTTGCAGATCTCCTCGTTCTCGCCGTGGTACTGGCGGCGCTCGCTGTGGCCGACGGCCACGTAGGAGCACTTGAACTTGGCGAGCATGGCGCCGGAGATCTCGCCGGTGTAGGCACCGGAGTCGTGCGCCGACAGGTCCTGGGCGCCGTACTTGATCTTGAGCTTGTCGCCGTCGACCAGCGTCTGCACCGAACGCAGGTCGGTGAAGGGCGGCAGGACGGCGACCTCTACGGCGTCGAAGTCCTTGTCGGCGAGTGCGAAGGCGAGCTTCTGGACATGGGCGATGGCCTCGAGGTGGTTGAGGTTCATCTTCCAGTTGCCCGCCATCAGCGGGATACGGCCCTCGTTAACAGCGGTCACGTTCTTCAGTCCTCCAGAGCGGCGAGGCCGGGGAGCGTCTTGCCTTCGAGGTATTCGAGGCTGGCACCGCCACCGGTTGAAATATGGCCAAAAGCGTTCTCATCAAAGCCGAGGGCACGGACGGCCGCGGCCGAGTCCCCGCCGCCCACGACGGTGAAACCGGAGCTGTCGAGCAGCGCCCGCGCGACGGACGTGGTGCCGCCGGCGTAGTCGGGGTGTTCGGCGACCCCGACCGGGCCGTTCCAGAACACCGTCTCGGCGTCCGCGATCTTCGAGGCGAACAGCTCGCGGGTCTTCGGGCCGATGTCCAGGCCCTCCTTGTCGGCGGGGATCTTGTCCGCGTCGACGGTGACGAAGTCGGCGGGCGCCTTCGTCTTCAGGTCGGGGAACTCCGAGGAGGCCAGGATGTCGACGGGCAGGACCAGCTCGACGCCGTTCTTCTCCGCCCGCTCCATGTACTCCGTGACGGCCGGGATCTGGTCCTCCTGGAGGAGGGAGATGCCGACCTCGTAGCCCTTGGCCTTGAGGAAGGTGTAGGCCATGCCGCCGCCGATGAGCAGCCGGTCGGCCTTGGACAGGAGCTGGTCGATCACGGCGAGCTTGTCGGAGACCTTGGCGCCGCCGAGGACGACGACGTAGGGGCGCTTGACGTCCTCGGTGAGCTTCTTCAGGACGCCGACCTCGGTGGCGATCAGGTCGCCGGCGGCGTGCGGCAGACGCGCCGGGAGGTCGTAGACGGAGGCGTGCTTGCGGTGCACCGCGCCGAAGCCGTCGCCGACGTAGAGGTCGGCGAGGGCGGCGAGCTGGTCGGCGAAGGCGCCGCGTTCGGCGTCGTCCTTGCTGGTCTCGCCCGCGTTGAAGCGGAGGTTTTCCAGGACGGCGACCTGGCCGTCGCTCAGACCGGCGACGACGGACTTCGCGGAGTCGCCGACGGTGTCGGTCGCGAAGGCCACGTCCCGGCCGAGGAGTTCGCCCAGCCGCGCGGCGGCGGGGGCGAGCGAGAAGGCCGGGTCCGGCGCGCCCTTGGGGCGGCCCAGGTGCGAGGCGACGATGACCTTGGCGCCGTACTGGGCGAGCTTGGCGATCGTCGGCTGGACGGCGCGGATACGGCCGTCGTCGGTGATGGTCGTGCCGTCCAGCGGCACATTGAGGTCGGCGCGGACGAAGACCCGCTTGCCCGCGACCCCTTCTGCGGTGAGATCGTCGATCGTCTTCATGAGAAGTGACTCCGTTGCTTCAGTCAGTCATGGGTCGGGGCCCGTACGACGCTTCATCGCGTCATACGAGCCCCGTCCTCACATCTCTCGGTGCCCTCTGCGCATGGGCACCCCTCCCAGCGTCAGCCGGGTGCGATCAGAGCTGGCCGCCGACGAAGGTGGTCAGGTCCACCAGGCGGTTGGAGTAGCCCCACTCGTTGTCGTACCAGCCGATGACCTTGACCGACTTGCCCTGGGCCATGGTCAGGGAGGAGTCGAAGGTGCACGACGCCGGCCAGTTGACGATGTCCGAGGAGACGATCGCGTCCTCGGTGTACTCCAGGATGCCCTTGAGCTGGCCCTCGGCGGCCTTCTGGAAGGCGGCGTTGACCTCGTCCTTGGTCACCTCGCGCTCCAGCTCGATGACCAGGTCGGTGACCGAACCGGTGGGGACCGGGACGCGCATCGCGATGCCGTCGAGCTTGCCGGCGAGCTCCGGGATCACCAGGGCGGTGGCCTTGGCGGCACCGGTGGTGGTCGGGATGATGTTCTCGGCGGCGGCACGGGCGCGGCGCAGGTCGCTGTGCGGGAAGTCCAGGATGCGCTGGTCGTTGGTGTACGCGTGGACCGTCGTCATCAGGCCCTTGACGATGCCGAAGTTCTCCAGGAGGACCTTGGCCATCGGCGCCACACAGTTGGTGGTGCAGGAGGCGTTGGAGATGACGTGGTGGTTGGCCGCGTCGTACTTGTCCTGGTTGACGCCCATCACGATCGTGATGTCCTCGTCCTTGGCGGGCGCGGAGATCAGGACCTTCTTGGCACCGGCCGCGATGTGCTTGGCGGCGTCGGCCTTCTTGGTGAAGATGCCGGTCGACTCGATGACGATGTCGGCACCGAGCTCGCCCCAGGGGAGGTTCGCCGGGTCGCGCTCGGCCATCGTCTTGAAGGTCTGGTTGCCGACGGTGATGGTGTCGTCGGTGTGGCTGACGTTCTGCTTGAGGCGACCCAGAATGGTGTCGTACTTCAGCAGGTGAACCAGGGTGGCGTTGTCGGTCAGGTCGTTGACACCGACGATCTCGATGTCCGCACCCTGCTCCAGGAGCGCGCGGAAGTAGTTACGACCAATGCGGCCGAATCCGTTGATGCCTACGCGGATCGTCACGAACCGATCTCCTCGTTGGTACGCCGGTGCAGATACCGGCGAGCTGTATGGGATTTCCCCGACCGCCTCCGACCCTACCTCCAATACGAGACGTACGTGACATTGACAGGGGCCCGTCGTACTCACTCGCCGAGCGGTCCCGGCCAGGACGCGCCGCGCCCCCGGAATCACCTGGGAGACCGGGGGCGAGCGGGCGGGAGCGGGGCCGCGAAGGTCAGCCGACCATGCCTTCGGCGAGCTCCTCGGAGAGGTTGGACTCGGTGCCGGGGATGCCCAGATCCTGGGCCCGCTTGTCGGCCATCGCCAGCAGCCGGCGGATCCGACCGGCGACGGCGTCCTTGGTCAGCGGCGGGTCGGCGAGGGCGCCCAGCTCTTCCAGGGAGGCCTGCTTGTGCTCCATGCGCAGCCGGCCGGCCGCCGCGAGGTGCTCGGGCACCTCCTCGCCGAGGATCTCCAGGGCCCGCTGGACCCGGGCGCCCGCGGCGACCGCGGCGCGCGCCGAGCGGCGGAGGTTGGCGTCGTCGAAGTTGGCGAGGCGGTTGGCGGTGGCCCGGACCTCGCGGCGCATCCGCCGCTCCTCCCACGCGAGCACCGACTCGTGGGCTCCCAGGCGCGTCAGCAGCGCGCCGATCGCGTCACCGTCACGGACGACGACGCGGTCCACGCCGCGTACCTCGCGGGCCTTGGCGCCGATGCCGAGCCGGCGGGCCGCGCCGACCAGCGCGAGCGCGGCCTCCGGGCCGGGGCAGGTCACCTCCAGGGACGACGAGCGGCCGGGCTCGGTGAGCGAGCCGTGCGCCAGGAACGCCCCGCGCCAGGCGGCCTCGGCGTCACAGGTCGCCCCTGAGACCACCTGTGGGGGCAGGCCGCGGATGGGGCGGCCGCGGCCGTCCACCAGACCCGTCTGCCGGGCGAGCTGATCACCTCCGGCCACCACGCGGACGACGTAGCGGCTGCCGCGCCGCAGGCCGCCGGGGGCCATCACCACCAGGTCGGAGGAGTGTCCGAAGATCTCCAGGATGTCCTTGCGGAGCCGGCGGGCCGCGATGCCCGTGTCCAGCTCCGCCTCGATCACAATGCGTCCGCTGACCAGGTGCAGACCACCCGCGAACCGCAGGATCGACGAGACCTCCGACTTCCGGCAGCAGGTCCGGGTGACGGGGAGCCGGGAGATTTCATCCTTCACCGCAGCCGTCATCGCCATGGGCCGATCCTTCCATGCATCCGAAAAATACGGTCGTACGCGGCTGCCAGCAGCTCCGGGTCGTGCCGGTCGGGGGCTCCCCCGGCTGTCGACCGGGTGTCGTCTCCTTGTGCGGCGACCGCCGCCAGCTCGACCTCGCTGCCGACGAGCTGCTTGGCGACAACCGTCAGACCTTCGATGTCGGGCACGGCGGCCTTGTCGGCCAGCACCACGTCGAAGGCGAGTTTAGGGGCGTGTCGGGCCAAAACCTCCAAATGACGCTGCGGGGAGAAGCCATCGGTTTCGCCCGGTTGGGGCGCGAGGTTGAGCGAGAGGACCTTCCGGGCCTTCGTCTCCTCCAGTGCCTCGCGCAGTTCGGGCACCAGAAGATGCGGGATGACGGAGGAGAACCACGAGCCGGGGCCGAGCACCACCCAGTCGGCGTCGCGCACCGCGGCGACCGCCTCGGGGACGGCCGGCGGCTCCTCGGGGACGACGTGGACGGACTGCACCTCGCCGCGGGTGAGCGCGACGGTGGCCTGGCCGCGGACCGTGACGACGTCGTCCGGGCGGTTCAGGTCGTGGCCCCTGACCTGGGCCTGGAGTTCGAGGGGCACCGCGGACATGGGGAGTACGCGGCCGTGCGCGCCGAGCAGCTTGCCGACCAGGTCGAGCGCCTGGACGTGATCGCCGAGCTGCTCCCACAGGGCGACGATGAGCAGGTTGCCGACGGCGTGGTCGTGCAGCTCGCCCTCGCTCTTGAAGCGGTGCTGGATCACCCGGGCCCAGGTCTGGCCCCAGTCGTCGTCGCCGCACAGGGCGGCCAGCGCCTTGCGCAGGTCGCCGGGCGGCAGCACCCCCAGTTCGTCGCGCAGGCGGCCGCTGGAGCCTCCGTCGTCGGCGACGGTGACCACGGCGGTCAGGTCGCCGGTGATGCGGCGCAGCGCGGTGAGCGAGGCGGACAGACCCATGCCGCCGCCGAGCGCCACCACTTTGGGCGTGGCGCCCTTCGTCTTGCGGCCGCTGGGGACGAGCCTGCGCACCCGGTGCAGCCGCAGCGCGCGCCCCGTCACTCGCGCCCCATGTCCCGGTGGACGACGACGGTTTCGACCCCTTCGGAGACCAGCCTGCGGGCCAGCTTCTCGGACATCGCGACGCTGCGGTGCTTGCCGCCGGTGCAGCCCACCGCGATGGTCACGTAGCGCTTGCCCTCGCGGCGGTAGCCCTCGGCGACCAGGCGCAGCAGCTCGGCGTAACCGTCCAGGAACTCCTTGGAGCCGGGCTGGTTGAAGACGTAGTCGGAGACCTCTTCGTTGAGGCCGGTGAAGGGGCGCAGCTCGGGGACCCAGTGCGGGTTGGGGATGAAGCGGCAGTCGATGACCATGTCGGCGTCGACCGGCAGGCCGTACTTGAAGCCGAAGGACATGACGGTGGCGCGCAGCTCGGGGACCTCTTCGCCGGCGAACTGGGCGTCCATCTTGGCGCGCAGTTCGTGGACGTTGAGGCTGGAGGTGTCGATGACCAGGTCGGAGTCGCCGCGCAGCTCGCGCAGCAGGTCCCGCTCGGCGGCGATGCCGTCGACGATCCGGCCGTCGCCCTGGAGGGGGTGCGGGCGGCGGACCGATTCGAAGCGGCGCACCAGGGCCTCGTCGGAGGACTCCAGGAACACCACGCGGCGCTTGACGTTCTGGGTGTCGAGGGTGGCGAGGGATTCCTTGAGGTTGTCGAAGAACCGGCGGCCGCGGACGTCGACGACGACGGCGATGCGCGCGACGTTGCCCTGGGAGCGGGCGCCCAGCTCGACCATCGGGGGGATGAGCTCGGGCGGGATGTTGTCGACGACGAACCAGCCGAGGTCCTCCAGGCACTTCGCCGCGGTGCTCCGGCCGGCCCCGGACATGCCGGAGATGATCACCAGCTCGGGAATCGCGGTGCTTTCGCCCTGGTCGGACTCGCGCATCGTGCCCGTACTCACCTGTGCACCGTCTCTCTCAGCTCCTGTGGGTCCGTGCTCTTCGTGCGGTGTGCTCATCGGTCCTGCCCCCGTTCTGCTGACAACGCGGCCGGTGGGACCCCGTCATCCTCAATGATCTCTCCTGTGGCGGTGTTCACCGCCGGGCCGGCCGGGCGGGCCCCGGCCAGTGCGGCGGCGACCGTCTCGGCTGTCTTGCGTCCGACGCCCGGGACCTCGCAGATCTCCTCCACGGTGGCGGCCCGCAGCTTCTTGAGCGAGCCGAAGTGCTTGAGCAGGGCCTGGCGGCGGCTGTCGCCGAGTCCGGCGACGGCGTCGAGCGGCGAGGCCCGCAGCCGCTTGCCGCGCTTGCCGCGCTGGTAGGTGATGGCGAAGCGGTGGGCTTCGTCACGGACGCGCTGGAGGAGGTAGAGGCCCTCGCTGTGGCGCGGCAGCACCACGGGGTCGTCGTCCCCGGGCAGCCAGACCTCTTCGAGGCGCTTGGCCAGGCCGCAGACGGCGACGTCGTCGATGCCGAGCTCGTCCAGGGCCCGCCGGGCGGCCGCGACCTGCGGGGCGCCGCCGTCGACGACGACGAGCTGGGGTGGGTAGGCGAACCGCTTGGGGCGGCCCTCCTCGTCCACGGGGCGCCCGGCCGTCGGGGCCGGCTCCGCCGAGCCGTCGTCGTCCACGGGGGCGCCGGCGGACGGCTCCTCCGTCCACTCCCCGGACTTCTGCTTCTCCTGGAGGTAGCGCCGGAAGCGGCGGGCGACCACCTCGTGCATGGACCGGACGTCGTCCTGGCCCTCGCCGTGCCAGACCTGCGTGTCGCCGACCCGGCCGGTGATCTGGAAGCGGCGGTACTCGCTCTTACGGGCCAGGCCGTCCTCGAAGACCACCATGGAGGCGACGACGTCCTCGCCCTGGAGGTGGGAGATGTCGAAGCACTCGATGCGCAGCGGCACCGAATCCAGGCCGAGGGCCTCGGAGATCTCCTCCAGGGCGCGGGAGCGGGTGGTCAGGTCGGAGGCCCGCTTGGTCTTGTGCAGGGCCAGGGCCTGCTGGGCGTTGCGCCCGACCGTGGCCATCAGGTCTTTTTTGTCGCCGCGCTGCGGTATGCGCAGCGAGACCTGGGAGCCGCGGCGCTCGGAGAGCCACTGCTGGACCGGCTCGACCGGCTCGGGCAGCGCCGGGACCAGTACTTCCTTGGGTACGGCGTCGCCCTGCTCCTCGCCGTAGAGCTGCTGGAGGGCGTGTTCGACGAGGCCGGCGGTGGTGACGGCCTCGACCTTGTCGGTGACCCAGCCGCGCTGGCCGCGGACCCGGCCGCCGCGGACGTGGAAGATCTGGACGGCGGCTTCGAGTTCGTCCTCGGCGACGGCGATGAGGTCGGCGTCGGTGGCGTCGGCGAGCACCACGGCGCTCTTCTCCATGGCCCTCTTCAGGGCCACGATGTCGTCGCGCAGCCGGGCGGCGCTCTCGTACTCCATCTCCTCGGCGGCGTCCCGCATCTTCCGCTCCAGGCGGCGGATGTACGCGCCGGTCCGACCGGCCATGAAGTCGCAGAACTCCTCGGCGAGTTCGCGGTGCTCGGCGGCGGAGATCCGCTCGACGCAGGGGGCCGAGCACTTGCCGATGTAGCCCAGCAGGCAGGGGCGGCCGATCTGGGCGGAGCGCTTGAAGACGCCGGCGGAGCAGGTGCGCACGGGGAAGACGCGCAGCATCAGGTCGACGGTCTCGCGGATGGCCCAGGCGTGGGCGTACGGGCCGAAGTAGCGCACGCCCTTCTTCTTGGCGCCGCGCATGACCTGGACGCGCGGGAACTCTTCGTTGAGGGTCACCGCGAGATACGGATAGCTCTTGTCGTCGCGGTACTTGACGTTGAAGCGGGGGTCGAACTCCTTGATCCAACTGTATTCGAGCTGGAGGGCCTCGACCTCGGTGGAGACGACGGTCCACTCCACGGCGGCGGCGGTGGTGACCATCGTGCGGGTGCGCGGGTGCAGCCCGGCCAGGTCCTGGAAGTAGTTGGCCAGGCGCTGGCGCAGGCTCTTGGCCTTGCCGACGTAGATGACCCGGCCGTGTTCGTCGCGGAACTTATAGACCCCCGGCGAGTCGGGGATCTGTCCCGGCTTGGGTCGGTAGCTGCTGGGGTCTGCCATGCCCACCACCCTACTGACCGCCACCGACAATCACGGTCCCCGGACGGCGCGCGCGGGGGCGGGCGCCGGAGGGCGCGGCGCGCGAGTGGATCGCAGGGGCCGCGGCCGGCGTCGGCGGACCGGGGCCCCTGCGCGTTCTACGGGCGGCTCAGCTTCGGCGGCTCCGGCGCAGTGCAGCGGCGGAGCACAGGCCGAGGGCGGCCAGGGCGGCGACGCCCGCCACGGACGAGGCCGCGGTCAGCGCGAAGCTGTCGTCCCCCGTCGCGGCGGCCGCGACGGGGCGCCCGGCGCCGCCCTGGCCGGCCGCGACGTGCGGGGCGGCCTCCGTGGCGGCCTCGGACCCGTATCCGCCGGCCCGACCGCGCTTGTCGTAGGCGGAGCCGGGGAGCTTGTCGCCGTACGCCTTCGCCACCCGCCGCTGGTAGGCGGCGACGGTCGTGCCGTGGGCGCCGACGGCCTTCGCGGCGTCCGCGTCGAGGGGCTCCACGCGGTCGCCGCGCTGCACGTACCAGGCGTCGATCTGCGGCTCGTGGAAGACGGTGCCCCGGCCGCCCTTCGCCGCACCGGCCGCGGTGTAGCGGGTCTCGTCGTCGCCGCTGGCGATGTTGACGACCTTCCACGCGGCGCCCTGCCGCGCGGTCCACACCGATGCCTTGCGGCCGTCGGCGGCGACCGCCCGGCTGGCGAGGAACTCCAGGCGGGCGACGGGGGCGCCGGCCTTGCCGCGGACGAAGTCCGGCGACAGGACGTAGACGGGGACGGCGTCGCCCTCGATACGCGGGGCGGCCTGCGCGGCGCCGGGAGCGGCGGCGTGGGCGCCGCCGGCCCGGTCCTGGGCGAAGAACCGGGCGAGGGTGGCCAGCGTCGCGGGGTCGGCGGCGGCCCGGTGGGCGGCGGCGACGCCGGCGGGGGCCGGTGCCTTCGGCGGCGCCGGGGTGTCGGCGGCCTGCGCGGACGACGGGGCGAGGCCGAGGAGAACGGTGGCGAGCGTGCCGGTGGCGGCGGCGCGTGCGACGGTGCGCTTCGTCATGGCCTCAGGCTCCTATCCGGTAGAGGGAGTGGGTCCAGGAGAAGGAGCTGCCGTTCACGTAGTAGTCGTAGTCGCCCCAGTTGTAGCGGTTGTTGGAGCCCCACGGGTCGCCCCAGTAGACCCAGTTCCGGTCCGTGTCGAAGCCGTAGACGACGTGCATGTGGCCGCCGCCGGAGGACCACTGGATGCGGGTCTCGATGGGCCGGTTGGCGTTGATCTCGTTCTGGACGGTGCTGTAGCGCAGATACCCGGTCACGTAGGAGCCGGAGTTGATGCCCATCCAGTCGAAGGCGTTCTGCACGTTGCCGAGCGTCGCCTGGTTGTTGGGGCAGGTGGTGCCCTGCTGGCGGCGGAAGGCGGCGTTGCAGAACTGGTTCTGGCTGTAGTTCCTGCCGTACCAGGACGCGATGGTGTTGCCGGAGCCGGCCCAGCACCAGTTGGTCTTCTCCTGGGCCTGCATCGAGATGTCGAGGCGGTTGGCGGCGAACGCGGTGTGCGCCGGGGGCGCGGGGGGCGTGGCCGCCGAGGCGGTGGTCACGGGGAGCGCGGTCAGTGCGGCGGTGGCGAGGGCTGCGGCCGACAGCCATCTGCGCCGCGAAGGGCGTGCGAAAGGCGCACGGGTCATGGCGTTCCTCCCGGAGGGGGGTGAGGGGTGAGAGGAGCGCATCCGGATGCTGATGAGGAGCATCAGGTGTTGTCGCAGGCAGGTCAACACGCTTCAATGCGGGATGACATGGGCGTGTGAACGAGCGGGCCCGGATGTGAACGACCGGTGCCCGGCGTACCGCGGTGAACAAGCGGGGAGAGCGCACGGCGCGCGATCCGGTTGTGAACGTTCACCCGCGCGCCGGAGGATTGAGGCAATGGCACAGAACGTCCCCGAGTCGGCCGAGCTGGCCCAGTTGCTGCGGACCGGTCCGTTCCATCTCGCGCTGCGCAGCGCCCTCGTCGCGCGCGGCCTCGCCCTCCACCGTATCCAGCACAAGCTCGCCCAGCGCGGCATCAAGGTCGGCGTGACGAGCCTGAGTTACTGGCAGCAGGGGGCCCGGCGCCCGCAGCGCCCCGAGTCGCTGCGGGCGGTGCGCGCCCTGGAGGAGGTACTCGACCTGCCCCCGCGTTCGCTGCACCGGCTGCTGGTGCCCGAGGCCGGTGCCCGCCCCGAGGCCGAGCGGCCGGCCGGCCGCTCCTACCGTTCGCTGGTCGCGCCCGCCGACGCGCTGCGCCAGCTCTTCGCCGAGCTGGGGACGCCCGCGGACGGCGGCCTGCACACCGTCGGGCATCACGAGCGGGTCCGGATAGGACCGCGGCGCGAGCTGAGCGAGCGGGAGTCGCTGCAGGTGGTCCGGGCGCACCGGGACGGCGTGGACCGCTACGTCGCCATCCATCGCGGCGACACCGGCTGCGATCCCACGCGGGTGGTGGTGCGGGCCGCGGAGAACTGCCGGCTGGGGCGGGTGCGCGGGGACGCCGGCACCGGGGTGGTGGTCGCCGAGCTGCTCTTCGACACCCGGCTGCGGGCCGGTGACACCCATGTCTTCGGCTATGTCTTCGAGGACGGCAGCGGCGGCCCGAGCAGCGAGTACGTCCGCGGTTTCAGCTTCGCCGGCGGCCAGTACGTCCTCCAGGTCCGCTTCGACGAGGCGGCCCTGCCGGTACGCTGCCGCCGCTTCGCGCAGTCCTCCGCGACCGCCCCGCGCAGCGCCCAGCAGGAGCTGACACTGAGCGGACGGCACCCGGCCGTGCATCTGGTGGAGCAGGGGGTGCGGCCCGGGATCCTGGGGATCGGGTGGGACTGGGGGTGAGCGAGGGGCGGGGCCGCTGGGCGGTCAGCCCGCGATCAGCTTGCCTGCCTTGGCCTTGACGGGGACCTCGGGCAGCGGCTGGGACGCCGGGCCCTCGACGACCTCGCCGGTCGTGACGTCGAAGCGGCTGCCGTGACACGGGCACCGGCCCTGCTCCTTGTCGACCTCGGTCAGCACGCAGCCCGCGTGGGTGCACTTCGCGCTGAAGCACTTGTACTCGCCCTTGGCCGGCTGCGACACCACGAGCCGTTCCTCGCGGTAGAGCTTGGCGCCGCCGACCGGAACGTCGGCGGCGGCTCCCAGATCGACCGGCTCGGTGGGCCCCGCCCCGGCATCCGAGCCGGACGGGGAGCAAGCCGCCACCCCGAAACCGGCGGCACCCGCGGCGGCGGCCCCACGCAGCACGGTCCGGCGGGCGGGGGGCTGGCTCATGACTTCTCCAGTAGGTCGGGGCGAGGAGTGGCGAAGGGTGGTGATCGGCGGTCTGCGATTCCGGGGGCCGCAGGGGCCCGTGGCCCGTGGCCTGTGGGCCGTGGGCCTGTGGGCCGTGGGTCCGTGAGCCCGTGAGCACCCGGCCCGACGATACCGGTACGGTCCCGTCCGGTTATGGCCGTGCGGCCGTAGCCCCGTCCCCCCGAGGAGGGCGGCAGCCGACGGGCCGCCGCCGTCCTCGCGACACGTGGCGAGGAGGCGGCGGCCAGCTCGGCGGGGCGCGAGCCCGGCCGGGACAGCTTGGCGGCGTCAGGTGGCCCGGCGGGCCCCCGTCGCCGTCTTCTTGGCCGCGGGCTTCTTCGCCGTCGCCGTCTTGCCCGTCGCCGTCTTGCCCGTCGCCGTCTTGGCCGTGACCGTCTTCGCCGTGGCCTTACGGGCCGCCGCCGAGGTCCTGGCCACCGCGGCCTTCTTCGCCGGCTTCCGGGCGGGTGCGGCATCGCTGACGCGGTCGCCGAGGATCTCCCGCAGGAACTTGCCGGTGTGGCTGGCCGGGATCGCCGCGATCTCCTCCGGCGTGCCCTCGGCGACGATCAGTCCGCCGCCGCTGCCGCCCTCCGGGCCCATGTCCACAACCCAGTCGGCCGTCTTGATCACATCGAGGTTGTGCTCGATGACGATGACGGAGTTGCCCTTGTCGACCAGCCCGGACAGCACCGTGATCAGCTTGCTGATGTCCTCGAAGTGCAGACCGGTGGTCGGCTCGTCCAGGACGTAGACCGTGCGGCCGGTCGAACGCTTCTGGAGCTCGCTTGCCAGCTTCACACGCTGCGCCTCGCCACCCGAGAGGGTCGGCGCGGACTGGCCCAGGCGGACGTAGCCCAGGCCGACCTCATTGAGCGTCCGCAGGTGCCGGGAGATGGTCGGCACCGCCTCGAAGAAGTCCAGCGCCTCTTCGATGGGCATGTCCAGCACCTCGGCGATGGACTTGCCCTTGTAGTGCACCTCCAGCGTCTCGCGGTTGTAGCGCGCACCGTGGCAGACCTCGCACGGGACGTACACGTCCGGGAGGAAGTTCATCTCGATCTTGATCGTGCCGTCGCCGGAGCAGTTCTCGCAGCGGCCGCCCTTGACGTTGAAGGAGAAGCGGCCCGGCAGATAACCGCGGACCTTCGCCTCCATCGTCTCCGCGAACAGCTTGCGGACGTGATCGAAGACCCCGGTGTACGTGGCCGGGTTGGAGCGCGGCGTCCGGCCGATCGGCGACTGGTCGACGTGCACGACCTTGTCCACCAGGTCGTCGCCGTCCACCCGGGTGTGCCGGCCGGGCACCGACTTGGCGCCGTTCAGCTCGCGCGCCAGGTGGGTGTAGAGGATGTCGTTGACCAGCGTCGACTTGCCGGAACCGGAGACGCCCGTGACGGCCGTCAGCACCCCGAGGGGGAAGGAGACGTCGATGTCGCGGAGGTTGTTCTCCTTCGCGCCGTGCACCGTCAGCCGGCGGGCCGGGTCGGCGGGGCGGCGGATGTCCGGCATCGGGATGGCCCGCTTCCCGGACAGGTACTGGCCGGTGATCGACTCCTTGTTGGCCAGCAGCTCCTTCATCGGACCGCTGTGCACCACCTTGCCGCCGTGCTCGCCCGCGCCCGGACCGATGTCCACGACCCAGTCGGCGACCTTGATGGTGTCCTCGTCGTGCTCGACCACGATGAGGGTGTTGCCCATGTCGCGCAGGCGTACCAGCGTCTCGATGAGGCGGTGGTTGTCGCGCTGGTGCAGGCCGATCGACGGCTCGTCCAGGACGTAGAGCACGCCCACCAGGCCGGAGCCGATCTGGGTGGCGAGGCGGATGCGCTGGGCCTCGCCGCCGGAGAGGGTGCCCGCGGCGCGGTTCAGCGAGAGGTAGTCCAGGCCGACGTCGACCAGGAACCTCAGCCGTTCGTTGACCTCCTTCAGGACCCGCTCGGCGATCGTCTTCTCGCGGGCGTTGAGCTTCATCTCGCGCAGGAAGTCGGCGCAGTCGCTGATCGACATGGCCGCGACCTCGGCGATCGACTTCCCGTGGAGCGTGACCGCCAGCACGATCGGCTTGAGCCGCGTCCCCTCACAGGTCGGACAGGGCACCTCGCGCATGTAGCCCTCGAAGCGCTCGCGGCTGCTGTCGCTCTCCGCCTCGCTGTGCCGGCGCTTGACGAACGGCACCGCGCCTTCGAAGGGGGTGGTGTAGGCCCGCTCGCGGCCGTAACGGTTGCGGTAGCGGACCTCGATCTGGGTCTTGTGGCCGTGCAGCAGGGCCTTCTTCGCCCGCTGCGGCAGTCCGGCCCAGGCGATGTCCGTACGGAATCCGAGGGCGTCCGCCAGGGCGTTCACCAGGCGGCCGAAGTATTCCTTGGTGTGGCCGTGCGACCAGGGGTGGATCGCGCCGTCATCGAGGGACCTGTCCTCGTCCGGGATGATCAGCTCGGGGTCGACCTCCATGCGCGTGCCGATACCCGTGCAGTCGGGGCAGGCGCCGAAGGGCGAGTTGAAGGAGAAGGAGCGGGGCTCCAGCTCCTCGAAGGACAGGTCGTCGTAGGCGCAGTACAGGTGCTCGGAATACATCCGCTCGCGCTGCGGGTCGTCGGCGTCGAGGTCGACGAAGTCGAGGATGACCATGCCGCCGGAGAGCCCGAGGGCCGTCTCCACGGAGTCGGTCAGCCGCCGCTTGGCGGTCTCCTTGACGGTCAGGCGGTCGACGACCACCTCGATGGTGTGCTTCTCCTGCTTCTTGAGCTTGGGCGGCTCGGAGAGCTGGATGGTCTCGCCGTCGACCCGGGCCCGGCTGTAGCCCTTGGTCTGGAGGTCGGAGAAGAGGTCGGCGAACTCGCCCTTGCGCTCGCGCACCAGCGGCGAGAGCACCTGGAACCGGCTGCCCTCGGGGAGCTCCAGGACCTTGTCCACGATGGCCTGCGGGGACTGGCGGGCGATCGGCCGGCCGCACTCGGGGCAGTGCGGTTTGCCGATGCGGGCGAAGAGCAGGCGGAGGTAGTCGTAGACCTCGGTGATCGTGCCGACCGTCGAGCGCGGGTTGCGCGAGGTCGACTTCTGGTCGATCGAGACCGCCGGGGACAGGCCCTCGATGAAGTCCACATCGGGCTTGTCCATCTGTCCGAGGAACTGCCGGGCGTAGGAGGACAGTGACTCGACGTAGCGTCGCTGCCCCTCGGCGAAGATCGTGTCGAACGCGAGCGAGGACTTGCCCGACCCGGAGAGCCCCGTGAAGACGATGAGGGAGTCGCGGGGGAGGTCGAGCGAGACGTTGCGGAGGTTGTGCTCGCGAGCGCCACGGACGATGAGACGGTCGGCCACGCCGGTCGCACCTTTCTGGAGAGGGCGGGGAGCCGCGGCTCTGCGTCCGCCGCTCGGTGAGTGAGCACGGGCGGCGGAGCGGAGCGGAGCCCACGCCCCAGGGTATGGGGACCGCCGCGGCACTGTCTTTGGGATGCCACACACGAGCCTATAGCACGCACATTCGATTTACGGTCTTGGCAAGCCCACTTCACCCAAACGTGTGGCGGCCCCACAACCTTCCCGGCCCCGGCGCAGTCCTCGTCACACCCCGCGCCCACCGCGCGGGCGATCTCGGCCGTGCCGCCCGCCGCCCGCTCGCCCCCTGCCGCGCCACCCGCGTACGCCCGGATCCATGCCTGCCGACTCCCTAACTCGGCCTCGCGGCGCTAGCGTCGGACCATGACGCAGACTCCGCCAGATTTCGCGCACGACGCGGCCGCTGTCCGCGAGGCCACCGACCGGCTGCTGGTCTCGGTGGGAAAGCTCGACGACGAGGCGATCGGCGAACCGTCGCTGCTGCCGGACTGGACCCGCGGCCATGTCCTGGCCCATCTCGCGCGCAACGCGGACGCGCTGGTCAACCTGCTCACCTGGGCGAGGACCGGCGTACCCACGCCCATGTACGCCGGTGCCGCGGCCCGCGACGCCGACATCGCCCGGGACGCGGACCGTTCGCTCGCCGCACATCTGCGCGACCTGCGGGAGAGCGCCGCGCGGTTCGACGCCGCGGCGGACGCGCTGCCCGCCGAGCGCCGGGAGTACGAGGTCGAGATGCGCAACGGCGTCATCGAGCGGGCCGACCGGCTGCCGCTGCGACGGCTGGCCGAGGTGGAGCTGCACCACGTCGACCTCGGCGTCGGCTACACCCTCACCGAGCTGCCGGCCGCCTTCCTCGACAGCGAGCTGGCGTTCTTGTCGGAGGTGAAGTTCGCCGGGCATCCGGATCTGCCCGCCCTGGAGCTGCGGACCACGGACGGCCGGCGGTGGCGCACCGGGCGCGCGGACCCCGGGCCGGGCGACGAGGTCGCGCCGGTGGTCGTGACGGGCTCCCCGGCGGCCCTCGTCGGCTGGCTCACCGGACGCGACGACGGGGGCCAACTCGACACCCACGGCTGCGCGCTGCCCGCCGTCCCGCCCCTCTAGAGTGGCCTCATGGGTTACAGCGGAGCAGTCAAGGTCGGCGGACCGGCCGACGTGCACGAGCTGACCGACCTGATGATCTCCAAGGTCGCGGTCGGTCCGATGGACAACAACGCCTACGTGCTGCGGTGCCGGGCGACCGACGAGCAGTTGTTGATCGACGCGGCCGCCGAACCGCACACCCTCCTGTCGCTGATCGGCGACAGCGGCCTCGCCTCCGTCGTCACCACGCACCAGCACGGTGACCACTGGGGTGCGCTGCGCGAGGTCGTCGACGCGACGGGCGCGCGGACGTACGCGGGGCGGTACGACGCCGAGGGCATCCCCGTCCCCACGGACGTGCTGCTGGACGACGGCGACACCCTCACCGTCGGCCGCGTCACCCTGACCGCCCGCCACCTGGTCGGCCACACCCCGGGCAGCATCGCGCTGGTCTACGACGACCCGCACGGCGCCCCGCACCTGTTCACCGGTGACTGCCTCTTCCCCGGCGGCGTCGGCAACACCCGGGGCGACGCCGAGGACTTCGCGCGCCTCATCGACGATGTGCAGAACAAGCTCTTCGACCGGCTGCCCGATGAGACCTGGGTCTACCCGGGACACGGCAACGACACCACGCTCGGCGCCGAGCGGCCGCATCTGGCGGAGTGGCGCGAGCGCGGCTGGTAGCCGGGCCGGCGCCGCCCGGCTCCCACCGCGACGCGCCCCGCACGTCAGGCGTCGACGCTCTCCCGTGACTCCGCCTCGGCCGCCGCCTGCCTCTTGGAGGCGTGCAGGCTGGTGACCGTCGTGAAGGCGAGGACGGCGCAGATGACGCCCAGCGACACCGGAATACTGATCTCCGGAACGCTCAGGCCCGACTCGTGCAGGGCGTGGAGCACCAGCTTCACGCCGATGAAGCCGAGGATGACGGACAGGCCGTACGAGAGGTGGACCAGCTTCTTCAGCAGGCCACCGATGAGGAAGTAAAGCTGGCGCAGGCCCATCAGCGCGAAGGCGTTCGCGGTGAAGACGATGTACGGGTCCTGGGTGAGGCCGAAGATCGCCGGTATGGAGTCCAGCGCGAAGAGGACGTCGGTGGTGCCGATGGCCAGCATGACGATCAGCATCGGCGTCATCAGCCGCTTGCCGTTCTCGACCGTGAACAGCTTGGTGCCGTGGTAGGTGTCGGTCGAGGGGAATCGCTTCTCGACCAGCTTCAGGAAGCGGTTCTCCTCGAACTCCGCTTCCTCCTGCGACGCGGTCGCCTTCTCGGCCCGCGCCTCCTTGATGAGCTTCCAGGCCGTCCAGACGAGGAACGCGCCGAAGACGTAGAACACCCAGGAGAAGTTGGCGATGATCGCCGCGCCCGCGCCGATGAAACCGGCCCGGAGCACCAGCGCGATCAGGACGCCGACCATCAGGACGCGCTGCTGGTAGATCGCCGGGACCGCGAACTTGGCCATGATCAGCACGAAGACGAAGAGGTTGTCGACGCTCAGGGACTTCTCGGTGAGGAAGCCGGCGAAGAACTCACCGGCGGGCGCGCCGCCGCCGAACAGGAACAGGCCAAGGCCGAAGAGCGCGGCGAGCGCGACCCAGACACCGGTCCAGATGCCGGCCTCCTTGAGGGAGACCTCGTGCGGTTTGCGTCCGCCGATGAAGAAATCGGCGGTGATGAGGGCACACAGACCAAGAATGGTCAGCGCCCACACGGTCAGGGATACGTCCACTTCTCCTCCGGCAGTTCATACGGCACTGACAGCGTCGTCGCTGCTGGAGGGCTTCCCTCCGCACCACCAAAGGTAAAGGAAGGGAAAGTAATAGTAAAGGTAAGGGCAAAACTGCTGGTCAGTGGCTTGCTGGCAAGGAGTGGCGGCTTCGGTGCCGCGACGGTCGGGGGCGGTCAGCTCGGGTCGGCCCGGCGGGCCTCGGCGAGCCGGCCCAGCACCTGCCGCACCACCCGGCTGCCCCGCGGCGCGAGCGGCGGCTCGTACGTCCAGGCATGCCCGACCCAGGGATCGGCGAGATGCGCGTCGGGTACGGGCGTGATCCGCAGCAGCGCCCGCCACAGCGGGTCCAGGACCGGACCGAACTCCTGCGACTGGGACCGGTCCGCGACCATCATCAGATGCACGCCGACCGCCGGGCCCTCGTCGGCCAGATAGCGGAGTTGGGTCAGGGCCCGGTCGTCGAAGCCGTGCGGGAAGTCGTGGACGATCAGCAGTTGTTCGGCGGTGTCCAGGTCCGGCGGCAGGGAATCCGCGGCCCGGTTGCGCACCGCCATCTGGATCAGGTCAACGCGCCGGATCAACGCCTCCAGAACGTCGGTCACGCCCTTCGCCCCGGCGGCCGGCGCCTCGCGCAGCGCGCCGGTCTCCAGCAGCGGGGCGAGCGCGGGCGCCGCCGTTCCCCCGGGATCGATGACCTGGACGGCGAAGTCGCCCGCGGGATGGATGGCGAGCAGCCGGGCGGCGATGGCGACGGCGGTCTCCAGGGCGAGGCGGCGCAGCTCGGCCTCGTCCGGCGGACCGTCCGTCAGCGCGCTGCCCAACTCCCGGCGGCCGTACGCGCGCTCGGGTTCGCGACCGCCGCCGTGCGGGTGGGCGGGGCGCCCGCTGTCGATCCACAGTCCGCGCTCCAGGGGGAGGCGTACGAGCATGGGGATGCGCAGGTCCAGGACCTCCGGAAGGTGCAGATCGCCCAGGCGGAGTGCCATCGGCCGCTCCAGCGGCACGTGGTAGCCCTGCCATACGGGGTGGTCCCAGCGGGCGAAGGCGGGCGGCAGCGCGGGCTCCACCACCTGTGATTCGGCGGCGAGCTGGGCGAGGTCCCGGTCGAGGGCGGCGCGGGCCTGGGTGAGGAGCGAGGCGTGCTTGTCGCGGGCGGTGGCGCGCGCCGCGTCGGCGGCCGTGCCGAGGCGGTTGCGGGGGTCGGCGAGGGCCCTGTCGAGCTCCTGCTCCAGGCGGGACTCGGCGAAGTCGGAGGCGCTGCGGTAGGCGGCGACCGAGCGCGCCAGGTCCTCGAACATGCCCCAGACCTGGTTGTAGAGCCGTTCCTCCATGCTCCACCCGGCGGCGTCACCGGCTACCGGCGGAGGTGGGCCGTCGGAGGCGGCGGCGCCCCCGGGCGGCGCCGCTGAGGTCGTGGTCGCGGTCTTGGGGGTGGCCGGGCGGCGCTTGGGGTGCCGGTAGTCGATGGGGCCGGCGGCCGGGGCGTCGGCGGGTGGTGGGGTAGCCGGGGCGGGCGTGGCCGCGGTGGGGGCCAGGCCGGCGGTGGGGGCGGCGGGCGTGGACGGGCCGTGGGGCACGGGCGGGTCCGTGGCGGGTGCGCCCGCCGGGTGTTCCCCGGGCCGCTCGGCGCGGTGGGCGGCGACCGGCGCGGGGACCGCCCGCGCGTGGCCGGCGCTGACCGCCGCCTCGATCTCCGCGGCCAGTTCCGCCGCCCGGGGCAGGCCCTGGTCGTGCAGCATCGCGGCGAGGCCGCCGGCGTAGCCCTGCCCCACGGCGCGCACCTTCCAGGCGCCCTGCCGGCGGTACAACTCCACGGCGACGACGGCGGACTCGGCGCCCAGGCCGGTGAGGGTGTAGCGGGCCAGCGGGCTGCCGTCGAGGCCGGTGACGGCGACGGACGGGGCGGCGGTCGCGCCGAAACCGGCCGGGCGGCCGGGGCCGGCGGGCAGCGCCAGCAGCACGTTGACCCGGTGTACGGCGTCCGAGAGCGCGCCGAGGTCCACGGCGATGCGGTGCTCGGCCGCGGCCTGCCGGGGAACCTCGATGCCGGGGAGCCGGGGCGCGCCGGGGTGGGCCACGGCCTCGGCGCCCGGCAGCCTGCCCCGCTCGTCGCCGAGCGTGACCCCGGCCATGACGGGCCCGCCCGCCGTGACCCGGATCTCCACACGGGTCCGGTCCAGCGGATGGTTCTGTCCCCGGACGAGCTGGGCCGTCATCGGTGTTCCCCCTGATGGTGTGGCGTCCCGGGCCGTGGTGTTCCGCGTCCCGGGCCGGTGGTGGTTTACAGGTGCGGCACGATCGCCGGCACGACGTCCTGGAACGTACGGCCGTTGGCCGGCTCACCGATGGCGGTCATCTGCCAGCCGTTGCCGGCACGGTGCACCTTGGACATGATCTGCGCGGTGTAGTTGCCGCCACCCGTGAGGGTGTAACGGGCCAGCTCCTGGCCGTTGTTCTCGTCCACCAGACGGCAGAACGCGTCCTGCACCTCGGCGAAGCTCTGGCCGGTGAAGGAGTTTACGGTGAAGACGATCTGGTCGATGTGCACCGGCACCCGCGCCAGGTCCACCAAAATCGCCTCGTCGTCGCCGCCCTGGCCCGCGCCGCCGACCACGTTGTCGCCGGTGTGGCGCACCGAGCCGTCGTCGCTGACGAGGTGCCGGAAGAAGACCACGTCGATCGGCTCCTTGCCGGCGAACAGCACCGCCGAGGCGTCGAGGTCGATCTCGCTGGTGCGCCGCCCGAACAGCCCACGCCGCGGCGCCGAGCGCCAGCCCAGCCCCATCCGCACCGCGGTCAGGGTCCCTCCGTCGGACTTCTCCAGGCTGATGCCCTGTCCCTTGGACAAATTGACCGACACGCGCCGTCCCCTCTCTCTCCTACTGATCCCCGCCCGCCCTTCCGGCGGCCCCTCGACCCTACGCACGACGGCGGGCCGAGGAGGCCCAAGGCCCGCGTTCTGTGGCATTTCTGCGACAGAGCCGCCGTGGGCGGGCGGCGCGGACGACCACCGCGCCGACGTGCGGCGACGCGTGCGCGGGGCGGCGCGGCCGGTCCGGACGAGCGGGCCGGGCGCCGCCCGTTACTTGACCCCCGCCTCCCTCATCTGGCGCAGCTCCTTCTTCAGCTCGCCCACTTCGTCCCGCAGCCGGGCGGCGACCTCGAACTGCAGCTCGGCGGCGGCGGCCCGCATCCGTTCCGTCATCTCCTCGATGATCCCGGCCAGTTCGGCCGCCGGGCGGTCCGTCACCGCCGCGCCGGCCCGGGCGCCCTTGCCCTTGGCCGCCTTGGCGCCGAGCACCGGGACGGGCGCCTTCGCCTTGGCGTCCTTTCCGTCGGATGCCTTGCGGTAGCCCGAGCCCAGGAGTTCCTGGGTGTCGATCTCCTCCCGGGCGATCGTCGCGACGATGTCACCGATCTTCTTGCGCAGCGGCTGCGGGTCGATGCCGCGCTCCTTGTTGTAGGCGAGCTGCTTCTCGCGGCGCCGGTTGGTCTCGTCGATGGCCTTCGCCATCGCCGGGGTGATCTTGTCGGCGTACATGTGCACCTGGCCGGAGACGTTGCGCGCCGCACGCCCGATCGTCTGGATCAGGGCGGAGCCGGAGCGCAGGAAGCCCTCCTTGTCGGCGTCCAGAATGGCCACCAGCGACACCTCGGGCAGGTCGAGCCCCTCCCGCAGCAGGTTGATGCCGACCAGGACGTCGTACTCGCCGGCCCGCAGCTCGCGCAGCAGCTCCACGCGCCGCAGGGTGTCCACATCGCTGTGCAGGTAGCGGACCTGGATGCCGAGCTCCAGGAAGTAGTCGGTGAGGTCCTCCGCCATCTTCTTGGTCAGGGTGGTGACCAGGACCCGCTCGTCCTTCTCCGTGCGCGCCCGGATCTCGTGCACCAGATCGTCGATCTGCCCGTGCGTGGGCTTGACGACGACCTCGGGGTCGACCAGCCCGGTGGGGCGGATGATCTGCTCGACGAAACCGTCGCCGCGCGCGAGCTCGTACTTGCCGGGGGTCGCCGACAGGTAGACGGTCTGGCCGATGCGCTCCAGGAACTCCTCCCACTTCAGCGGTCGGTTGTCCATGGCCGAGGGCAGCCGGAAACCGTGCTCGACCAGGGTGCGCTTACGGGAGGCGTCGCCCTCGTACATCGCGCCGATCTGCGGGACGGTGACGTGCGACTCGTCGATGACCAGGAGGAAGTCTTCGGGGAAGTAGTCGATGAGGGTGTTGGGCGCGGAGCCGGGCTCGCGGCCGTCCATGTGCATCGAGTAGTTCTCGATGCCGGAGCAGGAGCCGATCTGCCGCATCATCTCGATGTCGTACGTGGTGCGCATGCGCAGGCGCTGCGCCTCCAGGTGCTTGCCCTGCTTCTCCATCGTGGCGAGGCTCTCCGCCAGCTCGGCCTCGATCCCGGCGATGGCCTTCTCCATGCGCTCGGGGCCCGCGATGTAGTGGCTGGCGGGGAAGATGTAGAGCTCCTGGTCATCGCTGATGACCTCGCCGGTGAGCGGGTGCAGCGTGGACAGCGCCTCGACCTCGTCGCCGAACATCTCGATCCGCACGGCCAGCTCTTCGTAGACCGGGAAGATCTCGATGGTGTCGCCGCGGACCCGGAACGTGCCTCGGGTGAACGCCACGTCGTTGCGGGTGTACTGGATGTCGACGAAGCGGCGCAGCAACTGGTCCCGGTCGATCTCGTCGCCGACCTTCAGCGGCACCATGCGGTCGACGTACTCCTGTGGCGTACCCAGGCCGTAGATGCAGGACACCGAGGCGACCACGACGACGTCCCGCCGGGTGAGCAGGGAGTTCGTCGCGGAGTGGCGCAGGCGTTCGACCTCCTCGTTGATGGAGGAGTCCTTCTCGATGTACGTGTCCGACTGGGGGACGTACGCCTCGGGCTGGTAGTAGTCGTAATAGGAGACGAAGTACTCGACGGCGTTGTTCGGCAGCAGTTCGCGGAACTCGTTGGCGAGCTGGGCCGCGAGGGTCTTGTTGGGCGCCATCACGAGCGTCGGGCGCTGCAGCTTCTCGATCATCCATGCGGTGGTCGCGGACTTGCCGGTGCCCGTCGCTCCCAGCAGGACGACATCCTTCTCACCCCCGCGGATGCGCCGCTCCAGCTCGGCGATGGCCGCCGGCTGGTCACCACTGGGTTGGAAGGGGCTGACGACCTCGAAAGGCGCCACCGTGCGTTCGATCTTTGATACGGGCCGCATGGGATCCACCGTACGACCCGGCACTGACAACCGGCGTGGCAAATGCTCCGACCAGCGGTTTTTCCGGGCCCCCGGACCAGGGCCGGCCGGCGTTCGCGGCCTCGCCCGCCCGGTCCGGGCCGAGGGACCACGGTCCGCCCGGCGGCCGGGGCGGCGAGGGTCGGCCGCCACGACTCGGGACCGGACACGAGGCACTCGGCCGCCCGGATCCGATACGGTCGGCCGGCGCCGACCCGCAAGACGAAAACCGGTCAGAAGCGCGACGGGTGACGAACCATCGGCCAAGATGCGCGGACGCCGTGGCTCCGGCAAGTTGGACGGCGTCGGGACGTACGTCTGTTGCACGGCGATTTCCGGGCATCCTGCGGCCACGGCGCTCAAACACCTATGACCGGTCACTTCTCGTTCAATATCTGGCCATCCCACGCCTATCTCCCGCTACCCCCCGGCTGCGAGCCTCGGCCCATCCGCCCCTTTCCCTCCCCCACCTCACTTCGCGTCTGCTCACTTCCACGACGTCACGAGGAGTCCGCATGCGTATCCGCCCCGTCACCACCGCCGTCACCGGTGCGGTCATGGGTCTGTCCGCGCTCGTCCTCTCCCCGACCACCGCCCAGGCCGCGACCAACGGGTCCGAGACGGTGACGATCGCCCACCGCGGCGCCTCGGCGTACGCCCCCGAGAACACCCTCGCCTCGATCGACGCGGCCCGCCGCCTCGGCTTCGACTGGGTCGAGAACGACGTGCAGCGCACCAAGGACGGCGAGCTGGTCATCCTGCACGACACCTCGCTCGCGCGGACCACGAACGTCGAGGAGGTCTTCCCCGGCCGCTCCCCCTGGCGGGTCGGGGACTTCACCCTCAACGAGATCGAGAAGCTGGACGCGGGCAGTTGGTTCGGACCGAAATTCCAGGGTGAGCGCGTGCCCACCCTGGAGGAGTACATGGACGAGGTGGAGCACAACGGCCAGAAGCTGCTGATGGAGCTGAAGTCGCCCGAGCTCTACCCGGGCATCGAACTCCAGACGCTCATGGAGCTGCGCCGGGAGGGCTGGCTGGACAAGAAGCACACCAAGCGCCGGCTGATCATCCAGAGCTTCAACCCCGACTCCCTCAAGACCGTGCACAAGCTGTGGCCGCGTCTGAAGACGGGCTTCCTCGGGAAGCCGTCGGTCGCCGACCTCCCCTCCTACGCGGCGTTCTGCGACCAGATCAATCCCGCGTACTCCGGGCTCACGCCCGAGTACGTCGCCGCCGTCCACGCCATGGAGGGGCCGCACCACCGCGCGATGGAGGTCTACACCTGGACCGTCGACGACGGGCCGACGGCGGTGAAGGCCGCCGCGATGGGCGTCGACGGCATCATCACCAACAAGCCCGACGTGATACGCGACGCCCTGGAGAACAGCGGCGGCTGACCGCGCACGACCTGCGGCGAGCGGGTGCCGGAGACCCCGGCGGCCCGCTCGCCGCCCGCGTTGTCAGTGGGGCGTCCTACCCTGAGCACGTGACGAACGCAGAGCACGTCCCGGAGCCGGCGACACCGCCGGACGCGACGCCCGCGACCGGCGGGGCACCGCGGCGCGAGTGGGCCTGGCGGCGGCTGGAGTCCCCCCTCGGGCCGCTGCTGCTGGCCGCGACGAGGGAGGGGCTGGTCCAGGTCCTCTTCCATTGCGACGACCGGACCACCCGCCGCGCCGTGACCCGCCTGGAGCAGCTCTTCGCCGGACCGCCGCTCGCGGAGACACCCCACCTGGAGACGGCCGCCACCGAGCTCACCGCCTACTTCTCGGGGCGGCTGCGGGCCTTCACCGTTCCCCTGGACTGGTCCCTGACCTCCGGCTTCGCGGCCCGGGTCCTGCACGCCCTCGCCGACGGCGTGCCGTACGGCAGCGTCGTGGGTTATCAGGACCTCGCCGACCGGGTCGGGGAGGCGGGGGCGGCGCGCGCGGTGGGGGCTGCCATGGGGTCCAATCCGCTGCCGGTCGTCGTCCCCTGCCACCGGGTGGTGGCCAGCGACGGCGGCATCGGCGGTTTCAGCGGCGGTCTGGAGACCAAGCGCCTGCTGCTGGCCCTGGAAGGTGTGCTGCCCGCGCCCCTGTTCTGACCGCTACCGCTCTTCCTGTCCCGGTCGCTCCGACCGCCTACGTACGAAGGCAGCGCCATGTCCCGTCAGATCGCCCTGCTCCGCGGCATCAACGTCGGAGGCCATAACGCCTTCCCCAAGTCCCGGCAGCTCCAGCTCGCCGAGTCGATGGGCCTCCGGGACGTCTCCGTCCTGCTCCAGACCGGCAATATCGTCTTCGCCGACCCGGGGACGCCGCCGGAGGAGACCGCCCGCGCGCTCGAAGAGCGGATCGAGTCGGAGCTGGGCCTGTCGGTGCCGGTCCAGGTCCGCACCCGCGACGAGCTGGCCGCCGCCGTCGCCGCGAACCCGTTCCCGCAGGCCGTCCCCGAGCCCAGGACGCTGCACGTCACCTTCCTGTCGGCGGTGCCGGCCGACACCTCCGGTCTCGACGCGCTCGACCCCGCGGCGTTCGCGCCCGACCGGTATGAGCTGATCGGACGGGAGCTGTATCTGTGGTGCCCGCACGGCATCGGCCGCTCCAAGCTGGCCGACGCCGTGAGCCGCACCCGGCTGGGCGTGACAGCCACCGCACGCAACTGGAACACCGTCACCAAGCTGCTGGCGCTGGCGGACGCCTGACGGCCAGTGCGGTCTCAGCGCCAGCCGTAGCGCTCGCGCAGCCGGTTGACGACCAGGTTGAACCGGCCCCGGTCCAGGGCGCACGCCTCGCGCCGCATCCCGGCCGGGTGCACCCGCAGCACCCGGTCCACGGCTATCCACGAATCGCGCCCCGCACGGTCCCAAGGGCCGGCCCCGATGGGGACCCATTCCCGGTCGTTGTTGTGGCGCTTGCTGGAGAGCTGCACGGCCAGCAGCGTCCCGCCCGCCTCCCGGGCCACCACCAGCACCGGCCGGTCCTTGCCCCGGCCGTCGTTCTCCTCGTAGGGCACCCAGGTCCACACGATCTCCCCGGGGTCGGGGTCGCCGTCCGGGTCGGGGGCGTAGGAGGTCCGTACGGTGCCGACGGAGCGCGGCAGGGCTTCGACCGTCGCGGTGGGCCCGTGGCTGCCGGGCAGCGCCACGGACTCCTCGGATGCGTTGAATGAAGTGGTCACGGGGTCACGCTAGCGGTCGGGGCGGAGGCCCCGGCCGGCGGTCCGCGGTCGATTGTCAGTGGTCGGTCGTACGGTTTTCAGCAGCGGGGGGCGGTCGTCGGGACCGTCCGGGGAGGGGGTCGCCGTGTCAGGGACCACGACGTATCGGAAACCGTCCCAAGAGGGCGGTGGCGCCCACGAGTTCCACGAGTTGCACGGCTGCGAACCCCCGTGGAACGTCCGGTTCCCGCGCCGCATACATCGGCCGAGGAGGACGACCGCGTGGTCGGTGCCGGCCGCGGGCTCAGCCCGGCCCGCTCCAGGCCGGCCGGCGTGGATCGTCGGCCCGTACGACGACCTCCGCGGCCTCCTCCGGCCGGGTCTCGGCGTCGTAGCGCGCGAACGCGGGCAGCGTCCAGCGCTCGGCCGGCGGCGTGCGGCGGGCCAGCGCGGCGGGTGACAGCTTCAGGTGGACGGTGAGGTCGAGGGGGAACCAGTGACCCAGCAGCAGGGGACCGTGCAGCAGCAGGACGCCGCCGGGCGGCAGTTCCACGTAAGCGCTGCGCGTGGCCCGGTCCGCCACCGGGTCCCACAGGTCCGGCAGCACCCGCCCGGAACCGCCGGGCTCCAGCGGCTGGAAGACCTCCCGCCACAGGGCCCGCCGGTCGAACCACTCGTCGTAGTAGGCGTCCGGGTCCTCGCGTCCGTGCTCCAGCCGCAGCGAGGCGGGGCGCAGAAAGCCGTACGCGCCGACCTGGTGCACGGCCCGCCCCCGGACCCGCAGCGCCTGGGCGAGACGGCCCGCCAGGTCGCCGGGGGCCGCGGCGGGCGCCCCGTCGACCGCGACACGCAGCCACGGGCTCCCGTCCTGCGCCGTCGTCGTGGCGATCCGGTCGGCGAGCGCGTCGGTCAGCCGGTCCCAGGTGATCGCTTCGAGCCGCACCCCGCCATTGTGCCCGGACGCGCCGCGCGGGGCGCGGGGGGTCAGCCGGGGAGCGGCCGGTCGGGCGGTGCGGGGAAGGTGAGCCCGGAGACGACGCCGGCCTGGATCACCGTGCCGTGCTGCACGCCGCCGCTGATGGTGTTGCGCACCTCTCGCACCGTCGCGGCGTCCTGCTCGGGCCGCAGTTCGTCCAGGAGGACCCGCAGTTCGGCCGCCGCGGCCGGGTCCTCTGCGAGCAGCCGGCGCAGTCGCAGCTTCCAGGCGGCGGTCACTCCCGCCAGGGCGTCCGCGTCACCCTCTTCCCGCGCGGTCTCCAGATCGGCGCGGGAGACCTCCAGTTCGCCTTCGAGGGCCTCTTCGTCGGCCATGCCGCGGCGCCGGGCCAGGAAGGCCGCCATTCTCCGGCGGACCGTGTCCCAGCCCTCCGTCGCCATCTGCTGCACCAGCGTCGTCGCCCCCGCCGTAGCGAGCGCCACCAACTCCGCTTCCATCGAGTCCCCTTGTGCCTCGTGCGTGGGCCGGTTTCCGCTGGCCACGGTAGAGAGGTGGGTGGGCCCATGAACAGGCCTGCGACGGCGCGTCGTGTCTCAGACCTGGTCCGCGGCCGGCCGGGCGGCTCCGTAGCGGCTCAGTTCGGCCGCCGCTTCCTTGGTCGCCTCGATCACCTCGGCGGGAACCACGGGCATCACCGACTTGAGCTTGAGCAGGAGGACCGCCCCCATGATGGAGCCGTCCCACATGATGGGCGCCGCGCAGGAGTTCCAGCCGGCCATGCACTCCTCGTAGCCCAGCGCGTGGCCCAGGTCGCGGACCTCCGCCAGGGAGGCCAGCAGGGCCGCGTTGTCGCGGTAGACGCCGGGACCGGCCTGCTCGGGTACGGGCTCGCTCAGCACCCGGTGCTGGACCACCTCCGGCAGGTAGGCCAGGATCGTCCGCCCGGAGGCGCCGGTCCGCAGGGAGCGCGTCACGGACAGCACGTCGCGCGGGGTCATCCCCAGTTCGGCGAGGTCGGAGTCGCCGACGGCCATGTCGACGCACTGCCGTTGGGCGCCGGCGAAGGGGGCGACCATGTAGAGGAACGCCAGCCCGCCGTCGGTGGCCATCCGCAGTTCGCGGAGCACCGTCTGGGAGGTCGCGCCGTCGAGGCGGTGGTCGAGCGCGGTGAAGGCGAGCTGGGCGGCCGAGGTGCGCAGCCGGTAGAGGCCGCGGTCCACCCGTTCGAAGATGCGCTGGTAGATGCCGGACTGCAGGATGCGGTAGACGACGGAGTCGTCCAGGCCGGTGAACTCGGCGATCTCGCCGGGCCCGTGCGCGGATCCGCCCAGTTCGGCGAAGGCCGTCTGGACGAGGAAGACCCGCTCGGCATGCCCGGATCCCGAGGTCCGCGGGCCCGCGACGCTCTTGGACGGCCGGCGGACGCTCTTGGCGCGGCGCGCGGCGCCCGGCGCCGTTGCGGTGGTGCCCGAGGCGGACGCGGCGGCCGAAGCCGCGGCTCCCGACGCTTTGGTGCTGTTGCCCATCGTGTGCTCTCTCCCCTGGCAGTGATGCGCGCCCTGTGGCGCACGGCATTTCCGGTGCGAGCCGGCACACTCCTCGTCCGCGGCGTGGGCCGCGGCCCTCGGCGGGCGGCTCCGGCGTACGGCGCCGGGGCCCTGCCGCCCACCCGCCCGCGGTCAGCGGGTGACGTCGAGGGCGAGTTTCCCGGTCGGGGTGCGTGCGGCCAGATCGTGGTGTGCCCGGGCGGCTTCGCCCAGGGCGTAGGTGGCGCCGGTCAGCGGCTTGAGCCGGCCGCCGGCGACCGCGTCGAACAGCGCCCGCATGGAGGTCGGCAGGGCGGTGCGGTCCGAGTAGAGCCGGGGCAGCCAGAAACCGGAGACGGTCAGGGACCGCTCCATCAGGTCCCGGGTCGGCACGCTCGCCAGCTCGCCGCCGGCGAAGCCGTAGACGGCGAGCCTGCCGCGGGGCGCCACGGCGGCGAGGGTCCGTTCGAAGGTGGCGCCGCCGGTCATCTCCAGGGCCGCCTGAACCGGGCCGCCGGCCGCGTCGACGATGCGTTCCGTGAGGTCCTCGGCGGTGGAGTCGACGACGGCATGGGCGCCCAGCTCGGCGGCCAGTTGGCGTTTTTCGGCGGATCCGGCGAGGGCGATGACCTTCGCCCCGGCGTGCGCGGCGAGCTGGACGGCCAGCGAGCCGACGCCTCCGGCCGCGGCCGGTACGACGACGGTCTCGCCCTCGGTGACGCACAGCGAGGTGAACAGCAGGTGCCAGGCGCTGTTTCCCTGGAGCGCGAGGGCGACGGCCTGTTCGTCGCTGATCTCGTCGGGCACGTCCCAGGTGACCCGGCGGTGCAGCAGCGTCCGCTCCGCGTATCCGCCGCCGCGGGAGAGGCCGACGACGCGCCGCCCGCCGTCGAGTGTGCCCACGACCTCGTTACCGGGTATGTACGGGAGTTCGACCGGGGCGAGGTAGGAGTCCCCGCGTACGTGCACGTCCGCGTAGTTGATGCCGGCCAGGGTCACGTCGACCGGCGAGTGGCCGCTGCGGGGCTCCGGCTCGGGTACGTCCTCGAGCCGCAGCACCTCCGGGCCGCCGAATTCTCGCATCACAATCGCGCGCACGACTCTCCCTCTGGTTCACAAGTGCTGTGCCCGCACAGGGTAGGCACGGCGTCCCCGACCCGGTGGGCATGCGATCATTTCGCGCCAACCATGCGGCCTTTCGGGAAGCGCATCGCCGCGTCTCGTGAGAAATGCCCACCGGCTTTCTCGCGACGCGAGAAACGGGCAGGCCGCTTTCCGCCCATTGCGCCGTTTTGCATGGGATCTACCGATCGGTATCCGCCGGGTGGCTGTCACGCGCCCCTCGGTAAAACCCGGGTTCCGCATGTGATCTCCGCCGCCTACGATCCGGAATTGTGTCCGCCGTCGACCAGATGTGACGGCTGCGTTCCCAGGGGCGGAACGCGTTCCGCGAGGCAGCCGTGCTCGCCTGCCCCACCCGGTGACACGGGCGGGTGGCGGAGGACGTGGCCGTGGGAATGGCGAGGCGGACACGGCCTGAGGGGGAATCATGAAGGGGAAAACGGGGGGCGGCAGGCCGGCTTTCGCGCCGGCCTGCCGGGAACCTCAAAGGGCGCTGCCGGTGATCCCGGCGCGTCTGCGCCGTCTGCGGACCGCCTCCGCTTCCCTGCCCGCCTCTCTCACGGCCTCGTTCACGGCCGCCACCGACGCCGTCATCGCCGCCGCGCGCCGACGGTCCCGCCCGAACGCGGCACCGCCCTATCTGGACGCTGCCCGCTACCGCCCGGGAACCGCTCGCCTTCGCAGAGAAAGGGACTGCCCATGAACGCATCGAGCAGTACGAGCAGCACCGGGCTCCAGTTCACCCACCCGCACCTCGCCGTCGTGCTGGGCGGCGGCTTCACGGGCATGCTCGCCGCGGCGGCGCTGGCCGAGCACGCCGATGTCATCGTCGTCGAACGGGACCGGCTGCCGCGGACGCCCGCGCGCCCCACCGACCTTCCCCACGCCCGGCACGCCCATCTGCTGGCCGCGGACGGCGCCCGCCTCATCGAAACCCTGCTGCCCGGCAGCGGCGAGCGGTGGCTGGCCGAGGGCGCCCGGCGCCTCCCGCTGCCGTCCGGACTCCTCGGCCTGCCCCCGCGCGACGGCTTACGCCGCGGGCCGCGCGCGCCGTATCTGATCGCCTGCTCCCGGGACCTGCTGGACCGGGTCATACGCCGGCAGGTGGCCGCCTTCCCCGGGGTGACCGTGCTCGACGGGACGGAGGCCGAGGGCCTGACGGGCACGTCGGAGCATGTCACCGGCGTCCGCGTGCGCAACACCGTCACCGGCGAGAGCTACCGCCTGGACGCCGACCTCGTTGTCGACGCGACCGGCCGGAATTCCACCACCCCGGGCCGGCTGACCGCGCTCGGACTGCCCGCTGTCCACGAGGAGACGGTGGACTCCGGGGTCGTCTCCGCCACGCGCGTCTTCCGCGCCCCGGCAGGTGCGGAGAACTGCCCGGTGATCACGGCGTGTGCGGATGCCGGGAGCCCGGACGGTTCAGTGCCCCGGCGGACGGCGACGCTGGTCCCCATCGAGGACGGCCGCTGGCTGGTCACCCTCACCGGCACCGGCGACGACCGGCCGACCGAACACGCCGACCGGTTCGTGCCGTTCGCCCGCCGGACCGGCAATTCCCTCATCGGCGACCTCATCGCCGACGCCGAGCCGCTGAGCGAGGTACGGCTCGCCCGCGACACCTCCACCCGGCGCCGCCGCTATGAGCAGTTGGAGTCGTGGCCCACTGGATTCGTCGCCCTCGGCGGCGCCGTGGCCGCGTTCCAGCCCGACTACGGCCAGGGCCTGGCCCTCGCCGCTCACGGCGCCGCCGCACTGGGCGACGCGCTGCGCCGCCACGGGATGGACGCGCCGGCACTGGCGCACCGCGTGCAGCGGAGCGTCGGGCGCCTCGTCCAGGCGCCGTGGGCGGTGGCGACCGGCCCGGAGGTGCTCTCCTCGCCGGGGCCGGCCGGCTCGCGGCCGTTCGCGGCGGCCCGGTTGGTGCGCGGCGCGCTGACCGGCGCCCTGCACACCGTCACCGGCTTTCCCCCCGTCCTTCGCGGCTATATCGACGTGATGGCGCCCCGTACCGCCGCTGCTCGCTCCCCGCAGCGGGACTCGGCGCTCGGCCTGGTCAAGGGGCGGGTGTGCGCGCGGTCGGCGCCCGGCGGGGCACCGGGCACCGCCGCCGCACCGGGAAGGGGCGCGTCGCCGGACGTGCCCTCGCTGCCGGCCCGGGTCGAGGTGCCGCCGGCCGCCGGCCCGTCCGGGGCGCCGGGTGGCCCGTCGGCTCTGTCCACGGTCCCCGCCGTCCCGTCGACCACGGCGCTTTCCACCGCCCCACCCGTCCCACGGCGCCCCTCGTCCCCGGCTCCTTCCTCCCCTGCCGCCCCCGAACCGGCGCCCCGGCGCCTTCCGCGTCCGCTCGCCCTCGGGCCGACGGCCTTACGGCGCTGGGGCGGCGCCGGCCGGCGGAAACCGGCCGACAGTTGACGGCTGACGGCTAGCGGCTGACGGCTGCGGCTGCGCTTCGGCCGGTCGCCGTCGTGGCCCGCGCGTTCCCGCGAGCCGGCCCGCGCCCGGCGCCCGGAGACGCGCTTCTCAAGACCGCGAGCCCCCTTTACGGGGGTAGGGGGGCTCGCCACGCCCGGTGGGTGCGCGGCGGCCGGTGTCGGCCTCATCGTCCGCGCGGGCGGGGGTCGGCGGCCAGCCGTCGTCGGCCCCGGCCGCTCGGTCATCGTCCGCGCGTGGGCGGGGGTCGGCCGGCCGCCCCTCGCCGCCTGCCCGCGCCGGCTCTGCTTTACGGTGGGGGCGGCCAGGGACACTATTCGCTCACGCGCTGGGGGTTGCGGACATCCGTGAGAGGCGCTAGCAGCAGCATGGCCGCGAGCCGCGAGCCGCGAGCCGCGAGCCGCGAGCCGCGAGCCGCGAGCCGCTGACGGCTGTGGGGGTGCGGGGCCCGGGTCCGGATCGGGGCCGGGGCGGGGACCGGGATTCGATGACGCCGGGCACGACACCAGCCACGGGCTGATACCCCCGCTACGGGTGCCCGTCGGTGCGGACCCCGAGCGATGGCAGACCTTCCACGGCGAGCGCGTCGTCGTGGCCGTGGCCCGTACGGTCACCTCGACCGTCCGAATCCTCGACGTGCTCCGCCCCGTCTTCCGCGACGACCCACGCGTTTCACTCGTCTTCGCCTTCGACCCCACCTCCGCGTTCAACGACGGCGTCCACGCTCTGCTCGGCTCCGTCGGCGCCCGCGTCCTGCCCTGGCACCAGTTCGGCCACATCACCCCCGATCTGATCATCACGGCCTCCGAGAACGCCGATCTCACCACCGCCGACCACACCGCTCCCGTGCTCGTCCTCCCGCACGGCGTCGGCTTCCACAAGGTCGTGCCCGACTCCCGCAGCGACCAGGACCGGCTCGCCGGAGTCGTGCCCGAGGCACTGCTGCGCAGCGGACGCGCCCGGCTCGCCGTCTCGCACCCCGACCAGGCCGCGCAACTGGCCGCCGCCCACCCCGCGACGGCCGGTCACACCCTCCTGGTCGGCGACCCCTGCTACGACGCCCTGCTCGACGGACGCGACCTGCGCGCCGTCTACCGCGACGCCCTCGGTATCGAGGACGGCCGACGGCTGATCATGCTCAGTTCGACCTGGGGCGAGCGCTCCCTCCTGGGCCGGCATCCCGCACTGCCGGCCCGTCTGCTGGCCGAACTGCCGCTGGACGAGTACGCCGTCGCGCTGGTCACCCACCCCAACATCCTCGCGGCACACGGCCGCCACGCCCTCCGCTCGCTACTCGACTCCGCACTGGAGGCGGGACTGCTCCACATCCCGCCGACGGCCGGCTGGCAGGCCACCCTGCTCGCCAGCGACCTGCTGATCGGCGACCACGGCTCGGTCACCTTCTACGGCGCCGCTCTCGGCACGCCGCTGCTGCTCGGCGCGTTCGGCGAAACGGAAGCCGTTCCCGGCACGCCCATGGCGGAACTGGGCCGGATCGCTCCCCGCCTCGATCACCGGTCCCCGCCACTGCCGCAGATCGAGCGGGCGATCAGCCCCGAGCCTCCTTCCGACGGCAGCGCCGACCGCCTCCGCAAACTCGGGGAAGGCGCCTTCGCCGTGCCCGGCCGCGCCCTGGAACTGCTCCGCACCACCGTCTACGACCTGTTGGACCTGCCCGAACCCACCGGCCCGCCGCCCCCACGCCTGGCCCCCGCACCACCGGTGCCGCAGGACGACCCGACCACGGTCACCGCCACCTACGTGACCACCCGCCTCGGTGACGGGGACGCCGGCCCCTGGGTCGCGGTGCGGCGCACCCCCGCCGCGGCCGCCGCCTTCGCCTCCCCTGATCTCCTCGCCCCTGGCCTCCCCCTCCCTTCTGCCGCCGAGGCTCCCGGCGGGCCGTGGCGTCATCTCTCGTGCGCGGACGATGAGCGGGACCGGCGGATCTCGGAGAGCGCGTCGGTCCTCTTCCGCCGCTCACCGGCCCGGACAACGGTGGCCGCCGACCGGTGGATCGAGGACACCCTCGCCCGTTTTCCCGGCTCTTTCCTCGCCGCCGCAGCCGTCGCCGGACGCGGATGCCGGGTCGGTCTCCGCGACGGCCGGACGGTCGAGGTGTCCGCCACCGGCCTCGTGGACGACCCCGCAGTCCTGGCCGCCGTCGTCTACGCCTGCCTGCGCGCCCACCGCCCGCCGGAGGGCCTCATCGGCTTCACCCTCGGTCAGCGCACCGAAGACGCCGCCCTGCGCCTCGTCCGGTAGCGGTGGGCCCCCGAACAGCACGGGCCAGTACGGGACAACACGGGTCCGCGAACGGCAGGCGAGCTTGGCGCCCCCTGGCTCCGGTGCTACACGCCCGCCTCGCCTGCCCTTCCCGTCCCTCCCAACTCGCTCGCCTCCGTGTGCCCAAGGTCATCCGCGCTCCCCCTGCCCTTCGGGCTTTCCCCGTCTTCCCCGCCTTCCTCTTCTGCCACGGCTTCCACGGCTTCCACGGCTTCCAGCAGCCTGCGCCGCAGCTCGGTGGCGCGCGGGCCACCGCCCGCCTCGTAGATCTCCAGCGCGCGCCTCAGATGCCGCCGCCACCCCTCCCGGTCTCCGCGCTCCCCCGCTATCTCGGCCAGCGCCTCGCAGGTCTGTGCCTCGTAATGGACGGCGCCTCGTGCCCGCAGCATCCGCACCGCCTCTTCCAGGGAAGCGACCGCTTCGTCGCCATGCCCCAGCTTCCGTTGCGCGCCGCCGAGGGCGGCCAGTGCCCGCGCCCCCATCCGGCGGTCATCGATGGCCATGAACCGGTCGTAGGCGTCCCGCAGCGTGACCAGCGCGTCCGTCGTGCGGCCCACGGCATCCTGCGCGCAGCCCATGAAATGCAGGCCGATGGCGATACCGCGCTCGTCACCCGCGGCGTGGTAAAGCGTCATCGCCTCCTCGTAAGTGGTGATGGCGCGGGACGGGTCGCGGCGGTCCCAGTACCGGCCGTAGAACTCGCGCACGGACGCCCGCAACAGGGCGTGGCCGGACTCGTCGGCGCGGGCGAGGGCCGTCTCCAGCTCGGAGCGGGCCCGGTCGAACTCCTCGCGGTCCATCAGGGGACGGGAGAGGAGCGAACGCAGTCGCGCTTCGGCGGCCGGATCGCCGTCCGCCGCCGCCTGCTGCGCCCCGAGTTCACCGGACTCGATCCAGTCGTGGAGATACCGGCGGTTGAGGTAAAGGGCGGTCAGCGCCTCCGCCAACTCCCAGGCCGCCCGGTGCCATCCGTGCTCCGCTGCGGCCCGTTGGGCGGACAGCAGTTCCCCACGCCACAGGTCCAGCCACTCCAGGGCCTGCTGCCGGTCGTCGAAGCCCGTGCCCCGGTCGTCAGGGCCCAACCGCTCGACGTAACGGCCGATGCGCATCCGACGTGCCATGACGGCCAGGTCCGCATGAGCGGCCCGGGTGAGCAGGTGGTCCACCGTGCGGCGTACGGCGGCCGTGCGCTCGTCCTCGCTGTCCACTTCGGCGGCCTGTTCCCGGGCGTGCAGGCGTACCAGGTCGTGGAAGTCGTACCGACCGTCGGCCGCCACCGTGATCAGACTCGCCGCCTCCAGGACATCGAGCTGTTCCTGTGCCCACCGGACCGTCGTCGCGGCTGCCGCAGCGGCCGCCCCGGCGTCCCAGCGGCGTCCGGGATAGAGCCCGAGCAGGCGGTACAGTCGCGCGGCCTCCTCGGACAGTCCGTCATACGCCACACCGAACACGGCCGCCACGGCCCGCTCCCCTCCTCTTCGCAAGGCGCTCAACCTGCCGCGCTCGTCGGAGAGTTCCGCGGCGAGGGCCTCCGGCGCCAGCCTCGGGTGCATCACCAGGCGGGCGGCGGCCACATGGAGCGCCACAGGCAGTCCCCCACAGCTCTCCACGATCCGTTCCGCGGCGTCCTGATCGCCCTCGGCGATCCGCTCAGGCCCGCACAGACGCTTGAGCAGCCTCAGGCCGTGCTCGGGCTCCAGCGGTTCCAGGGGCATCAGACGCGCTCCCACTTCCAGCAGCTCGCCGAGCGTTCCCTGGCTCGTCGCGAGGACGACGCTTCCCGGCGCGCCCGGAATCAGCGCGCGCACCTGGGCCGGCTCGGTCACATCGTCCAGGACCACCAGCACGCGCTCTTCGGCCGTGTAGCTGCGGAACATCCCGGACAGCTCGCCCAGCGTCCCCGGCAGATACTGGTCCTCCACCCCCAGGGCCCGCAGGCAACTGCTCACCCCGGCCGAGACATCCCCGCCCACCCGCACCCGCAGCTCGGCGAAATCGACGTAGAACTCGCCGCCAGGGAACCGGCCGCGCTGGCCCTGCGCCCATCTGCGTACCGTCGCGCTCTTGCCCACTCCCGGCAGTCCGCTGAGGACCGCCATACCGCCGTCTTCCGCCACCCAGCCGGTGAGGGTGTCGAGCACCGGCTCGCGATCGACGAACTGCGCCACGGCAGACGGCACCTGACGGGGCACCGGCAGCTTGGGCCGCGTCACTTCGAACCGCACATCGCCCTGGATCACCCCGGCCTGCACGACGTGCCCGTGCGCGCTTCCGCCGAAATCGTTCCGTACGCCGCCTTCTCCCGCCCCGGACTCCCCCACGTCGCCCCGCCCTCTCCGCGATCCGCCCGTCGATTCCTTACGCCAGAACGCTACTTGACGGCACTGACAACGCGACGGCGGCGGAGGGCCGCGTGCGGTCGCGGCGGTCAGCGACACGATCACAACAGGGCGGCACCGGTGAGAGTCGGTCGCCGAAGAGCCTTAATTCGATCAAGACAGCGCCGATTAACGACACTTCAGGGAACTTAAGAAAGAAAGCGGGGAATTGACATGTCGGCGCTTCGCTTTCGGAGCTCAAGGAATCGGCGCATCAGGAAGCACCGGCATTCCCTGGCCGATGTTCTGGAACGCCTAGGAGACCGGGCCTTCGGCCGCCGCAGGGCGTTGGGCGGCGTGGCCGGCCCGGAAGGAAAGTTGGCCGGATCCGAAGGTCACCGTGTGCGGGCGAGCCGGCGGGACGGACCCGCCTCGGATCAGGCGCCGCCGGCTCCCGCACCCTGCCGTTGCTCCCTCTCGGACCCCAGGAGGCGTTGGGCGAGGGCGAGCGGCGCGTTGAGGTCGCGGGCCGGCGCGGGCGCCTTGGAGCGGTGTGCGGGGAGGCGCTCGACGGTCGTGGCGCCCGTGTCGGACTCAAGGGTGGGGGCGTAACCGGCCGCGCGGAGGGCTTCCAGGGTGGCGGCCGGCGGGCTGGCGCTGACCAGGACGGTCGGGGCGATGGCACGCAGTCCGAGAGCGCGCAGGGCGCGGTGGGCGGCGAGCTCGCCGAGGAGGGCCTCGTCGTCCGAACGGATGCAGGAGGCTGCGGGCAGCACGCGCATCCGGCCGTGGTTGCGGGCGGCGTCCTGGAGGAGGTAGCGCAGTGGTTGCGGCAGGGTGCCGGTGGCCGATGCCGCGGTCAGGTCGTCGAGCAGGGTGCCGGCGGTGTGGCCCGCGTCCAGGGCGCGGCGTACGGAGGCGGGGGTGAAGCGCCAGGTGACGGCGTGTCCCTCGGATTCCCGGTCGGCCGACGCGCTGAGCAGCACGGCGAGGCCGGTCGCGGGCCGGCCGGGGACGACGGCGGTCAGGTCGGCCTGGAAGTGGGCCTGTTCCAGGGGCGGCGGGAGCAGGTCGCGCAGCGCCTCGTTCAGAGACCGGGGGTCGGCGAGGAGCGCGCGGCCCAGGGGCGTGAGCGTGCCGTGGGCGGTGAGGCCCAGGTAGGCGGCTTCGTGGAGGGTGTGGGCGGCGCGTGCCCCGGCCGTCGGCTGAGCGGTGACGGCGAGGGGCCGGTGCCAGTGGGCCGCGCGCAGGAGCCGTTCCAGGGAAGCGTCGACCCGCTGTTCGTGCTCGGGGGCTTCCGGGGCCGTCAGGGGCGGCAGGGCCGCTCCAGGGTTCAGGGGGACGTCGGCCAGAGCGGCCAACAGGGCGTGCCGCAGGGCGGGGGCGTGCCGGTCGTCGCCGCGTTCCATGGCGGTCGGTGTCTGCCCGGCCGGCGTGTGGGTCGGCACGGCCCACAGGGCGGACCAGGCGGCCAGGACGGGGGCGAGACGCTCACCCGGTGAGCGGGCGAGCCACTCGTCGTAGGCGCTCGTGGGCAGCGCCGTGATACCGGCCGGGGTGCGGGTCAGTGCGATGAGGTCGGCGGCGAGCGCGAGGTCGAGAAGGAGCCGGGTGTGCGGCTCGGTGGCTCCGGCCTCCTTGGCCAGCCGCTTGATCTCTCGTACGGCCAGCCCGCCCGACTTGCGCAGTGCCGCGGGCCGCGTCGCCAGGGAGGCGAGCAGGCGCTCCATGGCCGCGGCGGAGGCGGCCGCGGCGGCCCGGGACTCGTCGTGCGGGGAGGCCGGCGGGACGGCACCGGTCGGCCCGGGGGAAGCGGCCGCCTCGTCCGCGACGGGGCGCGGCGCCCGCGCGGCGAAGGGGCCGAGGTCGTGGGCGGCGAGGAGTTGGGGACTGCGCGGGGGCACGACGACGGCGCCGTCGTCGTCGGGGGCCGCGAGGGCGTCGTCGTAGAGGGAGCGCAGGGCGGTCTCGGCCGCGGTGCGCGCGGGGCCCGGGGTGGTGGCGCCGAGGGCGGCGTAGACGTCTTCGGGTGGGACGGGGACGGTGGCCAGGTGGGGGAAGGACAGCCGGTGTGCCATCAGGGACTGGTAGTCGGCGCCCGGGGCGGGTACGGCGGGGGTGGGGGCGTCGCGCCCGGCTCGCTCCTGGCTGATGCGGGCCGTGGTGGCGAGTACCTGGAGCCGTGGGTGATCGAGATGGAGCACCAGGTGGTGGAGGGTTTCGTAGGACCACAACGCGCTTGCCAGGTCGCGGAGTCGGGTGGCCGCGGGGCGGCGGGCGAGCGGCTCGGCGTGGCGGGTGAGGAGCGCGGCGAGCTGTTCGGGGGTGCGCTGTGCCAGGGACCGGGTGAGTGTGTCGAGACCTTCCACGGGCTTGAGGTTAGTCATCGGGCGAGCAGGGCGGTGAGGGCGCCCACGGGGTCGGGGTCCGCCGGGCCGGTGGGCCACCAGTCCTCGGCGCCGGGCTCGGATTCGTACGGGTACCAGCGGTTGTCGTGGCCGAAACGGAGCTGGAGGGTGCGGGTGGAGTCGGTGAGGTGGTTGTGGCGCGGCCGGAGGGCGGGGAGGTCCGCGGCGAGAAGGGCGCTGCGGGCGCGGTCGAAGTCGCCCGCCGGAGGGTCCCAGGGTGCTTCGAGGAGCGTGAGCCCTTCGCGGCCGCCTTGGCGCCAGGCGGCGACGGAGCGGGCCACGTCCGCGGGGGTGCGGCCGGTCGCCGTCGCCAGGTCGCGGTAGAGGGCGCGGGTGGTGGAGGTCAGGCCCGCGGTGGGGTGGGCGGTGGCTGCCAGCCGGATCGCGTCCTCCCAGGGGGGAAGGTCCGGAAACGGGCTGCGGACGGCGAGCGGGCCGCCGGCCGCGGGAGCTGCCGCGGCGGTTACGCAGGCATGGGCGCGGGCCGCGGCGTCGGCGGCCAGGAATTCCAGGGCGGCGGGGTCGAAGGGGAGGCCCTCGGCGTCCGGGAGGGCGAGCGGCCGGCCGGCGTGCGCGGGAGCCGGAAGCGGCGGCGGGAGCGCCGGCCGGGGACGGTCGGCGAGGGCTTCACGGGCGGGGATTCCTCGGGTGGCCCCCTCCGGTGGAGAGGCGGGGGCGGTGGGTTCGCGGGTTACGGCGGCGTGGTCCGCCACGGTGGCACCGGAGGAAGCGGATTGCGGGGCCGGTTCGCGGCCGGGCGCGCCCTTGGCCGGGCCGCGCCCTGGCGCAGCACCGGTGACGCTGTGGGCGTGGATTTCGCGGGCGGTGTGGGTCGCGTTGCGACGCGAGAGGGCGTCGAGGAGTTCGGTTTCGCCCCGGCCGCGCATCAGCAGCAGGACGAAGGGGTCCGCGTCCAGGAGGCGGGCGACCTGGAAACAGAGGGCGGCGGCGTGCTTGCAGGGGCGCCCGTTGTCGGGGCACGAACACCGGGCAACGAGGTCTCCCGGCCCCGGGAGCAGCCCTGCCCCGCCTTCGGCCAGCGCTCTGGGCAACTCCTTGGCCAGCAGCGCGGCGAGCTGCGCGGGCTCGGCGGCGACCGCGTCGAGGAGGTCGTCCCATTCCTCGTCGGAGAGCGTCCTCAGACGGACTTCCGCACTGTAGGGGCGGGGCTTGCTGCCGCGTACGGAGGCGACGATGCGGCCCGGTGTGACGTTGATGGTGTCGACGTGGCCGTCCCGGGCGTACGTCCGGCCCCGCTCCAGCCGGGCCGGGTCGAGAGCGGTGGTCTCCAACGCCTCCAGCCACGCGCTTCCCCACCACGAGGCGGCGAACTCCCCACCGGCCCCCGTGGGCGCGGGCAGCGGCGGAAAGGTGCGCGAGCGGTCCGCGCGGGCCAGGCGGTCGGCGGCCACGGCCCGCTCGGAGGCGGCGGGCCGCCCCAGGAAGCCGGCGCCTCCCGGGATACGGGCCCGGTCGGCAGAGGGGCGGCGGGGCTCGTCGCCGGGGGGCCGGTGGCCGCCGGGAGATGGGTACGGGCTCATGCGGTCCTCCTCAGGGAGACGAGGTCCGCCAGTTCGGCGTCGGACAGTTCGGTGAGCGCCCTCTCGCCACCGGAGAGCACCGCGTCGGCGAGGGCTCTCTTGGCGGCGAGGAGTTGGGCGATGTTGTCCTCGACGGTGCCCTCGGCGATCAACCGGTGTACCTGGACGGGCTGGGTCTGGCCGATGCGGTACGCGCGGTCGGTGGCCTGCTCCTCCACCGCCGGATTCCACCAGCGGTCGTAGTGGATCACATGGCCCGCGCGGGTGAGGTTGAGGCCCGTACCCGCCGCCTTCAGCGAAAGCAGGAAGACCGGGGCGTGGCCCGCCTGGAAGCGGTCGACCATCTTCTCCCGCTCGGCGACGGGCGTGCCGCCGTGCAGGAGTTGGTTGGCGATGCCGCGGGCGGCGAGGTGGCGTTCGAGGAGCCGGGCCATGCCCACGTACTGGGTGAAGACGAGCGTGGCGCCGCCCTCGGCGAGAATCGTGTCGAGCAGTTCGTCGAGGAGTTCGAGCTTCCCGGACCGCGCGGCCAGCCCCGGGGCGGCTTCCTTGAGGTACTGCGCGGGGTGGTTGCAGATCTGTTTGAGGGCGGTGAGCAGCTTCATGACCAGGCCGCGGCGGGCGATGCCTTCGGCGGACTCGATCCGGGTGAGGGTCTCGCGGACGACGGCCTGGTACAGCGCGGCCTGTTCCCGTCCGAGAGCCACCGGGTGGTCCGTCTCGGTCTTCGGCGGCAGTTCGGGCACGATCCCCGGGTCGGACTTCTTGCGCCGCAGGATGAACGGACGCACCAGTCCGGCCAGCCGCCGCGCCGCCTCCGGGTCCTCGCCGCCCTCGACCTCGCGGGCGTGCAGGGCCCGGAAGGTCTTGAGCGAACCCAGGAGCCCCGGCGTGGTCCAGTCCAGGAGGGCCCACAACTCGGAGAGGTTGTTCTCGACCGGGGTGCCGGTGAGGGCGATCCGGGCCGGTGCCTTGATGCCGCGCAGCGCCTTGGCCGTGGAGGACCGCGGGTTCTTCACGTGCTGGGCCTCGTCGGCGACGACCCACGCCCAGGGCCGGGCGGCCAGTTGGGCGGCGCTGCCGCGCATCGTGCCGTAGGTGGTCAGCACGAAACCGCCGCGCAGGTCGTCGAGGCTGCGGCCGGCGCCGTGGAAGCGGCGTACGGGGGTGCCGGGGGCGAAGCGCTCGATCTCGCGCTGCCAGTTGCCGAGGAGGGAGGCGGGGCAGACGACGAGGACGGGGGCGGTGGGCTTGCGGTGGAGGTGGAGCGCGATGACGGTGATGGTCTTGCCGAGGCCCATGTCGTCGGCGAGGCAGCCGCCGAGGCCGGTGGACGTCATCGTGTCGAGCCAGGCCATGCCGCGGAGTTGGTAGTCGCGCAGGGTTGCCCGCAGCCCGGGGGGCTGGGGCAGCGGGCGGGCCTCGGTGGTGAGGCGGGTGCGCAGCGCGGCGAGGGCGCCCAGGGGCACCACCTCGACCTCTTCGCCCTCCACCTCCGTGGTGCCGCCGAGTGTCGCGGCGAGGGCGTCGACCGGGTCCAGGTAGCCCAGTTCGCGCTTACGCGCCTTGCGGACGAGCGCCGGGTCGACCAGCACCCACTGGTCACGCAGGCGGACCACGGGGCGGTGGGCCTCGGCGAGGGCGTCCATTTCCGCTTCGGTCAGCGGGACGCCGTCCATGGCCACCTGCCAGCGGAACTGGAGCAGTTGCTCCGTGTCGAAGAACCCGAAGCCGTCCGCGGCCGATCCCGGGGCGGGGCGCAGCACCGCCGCCGCGGTCAGGCCGCGGGCCAGTTCCTTGGGCCAGTGAACCGCCACTCCGGCGGCGCCGAGCCGTGGGGCGGCCTCCCCCAACAGGTCGTACAGCTCGTTCTCGCTCAGCGGCAGGACGTCGGGGACCGGCCGCTCCAGGAGGCGGGCGAGCGGGGGCCAGACACGGGCGGCGCGCCGCAGGGCGAGGAGGGTGTCGACACGGGAGCGCGGCCCGAAGTGGTCGGGGCCCTCGCCTTCCCACAGGCTGACGGCGTCGGCGACCAGGGTGGGGTCCGTGAGGCTGTGGACCTGGAGGACGGCGGCCGCCGCACCGCGCTCCTCGGTGCGAGCGTCCTCCCCGGTGTCCTCGTCGGCGCCCTCACCCCTTCCCCTCTCCACGTCCTCCTTGGTGTCGAAGAGCTTGTGCGGTGCCAGATCGAGGCGCAGCGAGAGCCGTACGCCCGCGTCGACCCCGGCGGCGACCTCCGCCGCCCATTCCCGGGCGCCGGGCAGACGGTGGGGCTCACGCACGGCGTACGGGCCGCCGGCCACGAGCCCGGCGGCGGGGGTGCGCGGCAGGGTGTCGGCGACCGCGTCCACGAAGAGCCGTACCAGGGCGACCGGGTCGGGCAGTTGGAGCGGACGGCTGCCCGCGAGCGGGACGGCGTGCGCCTCCGCGGGCATGGCGGCGGCGATGGCCCGCAGGTGGGCGACGTCTTCGGGGTCGAGGGGGCCGGCGCGCCAGGCGTCGGCGTCCTCCAGGGTCAGCCCCGGCAGCAGTCTGCCGCGCGCGGCGAGGTGGAGGGCGTGAAGGGTCGCCGCGCCCCAGCATGCGGTGGCCGGGTGGGCGGCCGGGTCGTGCCGGGCCCGGACCAGGAGCGGTACCGCGTCGGCCAGGGGCAGGAGCACGGCGGGGACCGTGCGGCTGCGGGCGCCGTTTCCGTGGCGGCGGGCGACGGTCAGCTCGGCGGGCTCGCCGGCCGACGCCCCTCCCCCCGCCGCGCCCCCGGCGACGCCTTCACCGCTCCCGGCCGCGAGGTCCGGCAGCGGACCGCCCTCGGGCCGCCAGAAAGCGAGCCGCCCGGCCCGCGGAGGTTGCGCGGGCAGGAAGACCGCGGCACAGCCCGTCAGCGCGTCAGCCGCCCCTGGGACCGTTCCGGCTCCGGGCGGGAACGCGCCCGCTGTCGCCTCCCACCGCCTCGTCATGCGATCTCCTGCTGCCGGTTCCCATAGATCTTGATGCTTCCGGGCCGCTCGCGGCGCCTGCCCGGTCTGCCGGACCTGACCGCCCACTGCGGCCCCGACCTGCGAGTCTACGGTCGCGCCCACCGCTCCCCCTTCCGTGCCCGGATCCGGCCCGAGCCCGCGGCCGGCGTGCGACCGCCGCGCCTGCTCAGCGTGAGTTCGATGGAAGCAGACGGCACTGACAACGCCCGTCCGCGCGGCTGACAGGACGGAGTTATCCACAGCTCGAAAATCGCTTCCCACTCGCCCGCGAAAATCCGTTACAGTCAGTGACGAAATCACTCTCGGTAATCAAACGATGTCGGTGAGGAGCACCCATGCACGTCCCCACGCCCGAGCAGACCGCGGCGACCGAAGCCTTCACGACCGGCGCCCCGCTCGTCATCCAAGCCGGTGCCGGCACGGGAAAGACGACGACGCTCGCGATGCTCGCGCACGCCGCCCGACGTCAGCACAGGGTCGGCCGCTACATCGCCTTCAACAGAGCGATCGCCCGCGACGCCACCAGAAAATTCCCCGCCGAGGTGGCCTGCGGCACCGCCCACGCCCTCGCCTACAACGCGGTGGGCAGGGGCTACCAAGCGCGGATGAAAGCCCCTCGGCAAGCGGGCTGGAAGACGGGCGCGGCCTTAGGCATCGACGAGGGCACCTCCGTACGCGTCGGACCACGCAAGGTCAGCAACAAGGCCCTCTCCTACACCGCCCTGCGCACGGTCACCCGCTTCTGCCAGTCGGCCGACAAGGAGATCGCTCGCCACCATGTGCCTCCCTTGCGCGGCGCCGAATCGGACGCCCTGCACGATCATCTCGCCGGGTTGGTCCTGCCCTACGCGCGCAAGGCCTGGGCCGACCTTCAGGACCCCGACCACGGCGTCGTCCGCTTCGAGCACGACCACTACCTCAAGATGTGGGCGCTGAGCGAGCCGGTGATCCCGGGGGATTTCCTCCTCCTCGATGAAGCGCAGGACACCAATCCCGTGATCGAGCAGGTCTTCACGGCACAACGCGCGCATGCGCAGTTGGTCCTGGTGGGAGACTCCGCCCAGGCCATCTACGGCTGGCGCGGTGCGCGAGATGTGATGACCGGGTTCGACGGCAGACACCTCAGCCTGTCACAGTCCTTTCGCTTCGGGCCGGCGCTGGCAGCCGAAGCCAACCGCTGGCTGACGATCATCGGAGCCCCGATCCGCCTCACCGGATCACCCTCGCTGAAGACGGAGTTGACCACCGTTCGCGAGCCGGAGGCGATCTTGTGCCGGTCGAACGTCGGGGCGATGGTGGAGGTGATACGCCAGCTCGAAGCGGGCCGCCGCGTCGCGCTCGCCGGCGGCGGCGAGGCGCTCGGCGCCCTCGCCCGGGCGGCCCACGACCTGGAAGCCGGGCGCCGCACCACGCACCCCGAGCTGATGCTCTTCGAGTCCTGGGCCGAACTACGGGAGTACGCGGAGTTCGACCCGGCCGGCCGGGACCTGCTGCCCCTGGTGGAACTCGTCGACGAGCACGGCACCGAAGCCGTTCTCCGCGCCCTGGGCCGGCTCTCGCCCGAGGACGCCGCCGAGGTGACCGTGTCCACGGCACACCGGGCGAAGGGACGGGAATGGGCCGACGTGCGTATCGCGGACGACTTCGCCGCCCCCGACGATCTTGACGAGCGCGACGAGGACGGCGCCCCGCTGCCGGGGCCGATCGACGTCGACGAGGCCCGCCTGGCCTACGTCGCGGTGACCCGGGCCCGGTCCCGCCTGGACCTCGGCGGCCTGTCGTGGATCAACACCCACCCGGCAGGCGATCCGCGTCCAGCGGAGGAACGGACCGCGAAGTGACGGGATGCCTGGGAGGGGGACGCGTAGGGAGGAGAGACGCGAGGACACAGAGGCGCGAGGAGGGCGACGCGCCAATGAACGAGAGGAGCGAGGGCGGAGACGCGAGGAGGGAGATCAGCGCAGCGACCGAACGCGTGACTGACGCATCGATCGGGAGGATCCTTGAGGAGGGAGATGGGTGCCGATGCGTACGGGAAATGAGCCGAGCCAGGCGCGCAGCCCGCTGAGAATACGGTGCGGGCTCGCGCTGTGGGGAATGCTGTGGGCCATCGCCGGAGCAGTGGCTTTCGCCATGACCGAGCGGCCCGGCTGGGCGGCGGCGTGTGCCGCCTTGGCCGCCGTAGCGGGCACGGACCTGGTCGTGGTGATCCGCCACATCCGCCAGGGACCGCACTTCCAGCCCGGCAAGGAGATACCCCCCTACGAGCCCCCCGACGAACCAGGCCACGGTCGGGAGGGCGGCGTCTCGGGGCGAAGCATGCGCGGCCGGAGTTCCCGGCGCGGCGGGGCGGGATGGTGAAACGAGGTAAAGCGGCAGGTCACAGGCCGTGCTCAACCAGGCCACGCTGAGTCGGTGACTCAGGCACCGTTGAGTCAGAGCGCTGGCTCAGGGCGCTGGGTCGTTGGGGCAGGGCCTCGGCGTGTGAACCAGGGCCCCGGACTCTCCCGGCCGGGTTGCCGTCTCAGTCGCCCCTGCGGTCACCGTTGCCGTCTCCCGTGCCGGAGTCGGGGTCGGGGGCGAAGCGGGCCGCTTCGATGAAGTCGGGGCGCGGTTCCAGGGCCGCCGCGAGACGGAAATGGCGTCGCGACTCTTCCGGGCGGTTGGCGCGCTCCAGGGTGCGGCCGAGTGCGAAGTGCGCGAAGGCATTGTCCGGCTCGCGTTCCAGGACGATCTGGAACTCAAGCTCCGCCGGGCGCAGTTGCGCGGCGAGGAAGAAGGCGCGGGCGCGCAGCAATCGCGCGGCAGTGTTCTCCGGGTGGGCGGCGATGACGGAATCCAGCAGCCGAATCGCTCCGCGCGGGTCACGGGCGGCCAGCAGCCGTTCCGCGGCGCGGTAATCGATGACGTGCGTCTCGGGGCTGCGCTCTGACACGGGCGTCTCCTCTCCGTCGTCACCCTCCGGGCAGGCCGGTCGTCACCCTCCGGGCGGGCCGACCGCCCGACGGGGGACGGCCGTACACGCCGCACAACACCTGCCTCAACCGCCACATTCCCCGTCGGCAGGCGCGGGCTCGCACCGCCCGCGCCCGCACGATCACGGTCTGCCCCGCCGGACTCGGCCGGCACCGGGCGCCGGGCCGTCCGTCCTGGCTGGCCGTCCGTGCGTGCGTGCGTGCGTCCATGCGTCCCTAGAGGCTGATGTGGTACGCCTTGCGCAACGTCTCGTGCACGGTCCACCGCGTACGGTCGCCCTGGCGCAGGACGCAGGCGTCGCCCGGGCCGACCTCCAGCACGGGGCCGCCGTCGACCTCGATGGTGGCGCGCCCGCTGACGACGACGAACAGTTCGTTGGCCTCGGTGTCGGTCACCACACCCGGGGTGATCTGCCAGATTCCGCGGAGCTGCCGACCGTCCGGGGACTCCCAGAGCACCTTGCCCGTCACGACCGGCTCACCGGAAACGACCTGGTCGGGGTCCAGCGGTTCGGGCTCCAGGTCGGCGTCCGCCATGCCGGGGACACTGACGACGAACGACGCGGGCGCCGAGGCCGCGCCGGCGTCGGACTCTGGCTCAAGGGCCTTGCGGTCAAGGTCGGTAGCAGTCATGGCGGTGAGGGTATCGTCCGGCCTCAAGCGCTTCGAAGGCGCTCCCATACCGCTCGGACCTGGGGTTCCAGCGCCTCCAGCGGTCCGTCGTTGTCGATGACGAGATCCGCGACGGCCAGCCGTTGTTCGCGGGTCGCCTGGGCGGCCATCCGGGACTTCGCCTCGTCTTCCGTCATGCCGCGCAGCCGTACCAACCGGTCCAGTTGGGTCTGCGGGGCGGCGTCCACGACGACGACCAGGTCGTACAGCGGCGCCAGGCCGTTCTCCGTCAGGAGCGGCACATCGTGTACGACCACGGCGTCCGGCCCCGCCGACGCCTCCAGTTCGGCCGAGCGGATGCCTACCAGGGGGTGCACGATCGCGTTCAGAGCCTTGAGCTTGGCCGGGTCGGCGAAGACGATGCCGCCGAGCCTGGGGCGGTCCAGGGTGCCGTCCGGTGCGAGGACCTGCCCGCCGAACTCCTCGACGACCGCGGCCAGTCCGGGCGTGCCCGCGGCTACGACCTCGCGGGCGATTTTGTCCGCGTCCACGATCACCGCGCCGTACGACGCCAGCATGCGCGAGACCTCGCTCTTGCCCGCGCCGATTCCTCCGGTCAGCCCCACCTTCACCATGAGCCCCACGCTATACGGTCCGCGCGCCGCCGGTCCGCGCGCCAAAGGTCCCAGGGCCTGTCCAGGGTGTCGTAAACCCATCCCCGTCGTGAAGCCCATCCCCCAAACCCACCCCGACGCCCATTCCTCCCGCAGCGGCTCAGGCCCCGCTCCCGCCTCCGTCGCCCTCGCGCTCCGCCAGGAAGCGTTCGAACTCCCTGCCGAGTTCATCGGCCGACGGCAGTTCCACCGTCTCCGCCACCAGGTTGCCCCGGCTCTCGGCGCCGGCCACCGCGTCGTACTGGTGCTCCAGGCCGCTGACCAGCGCGACCAGTTCCTCGTCGCCTTCCGAGATCTGCCGTTCGATCTCCTCCTGCGTCCGCAGGGCTTCCGTGCGCAGGGAGTGGGCGGCGCTGGGCAGCACCAGGCCGGTCGCGGCCGTCACCGCTTCCAGGACCGTGAGCGCGGCGTCCGGATACGCGGAACGGGCAAGGTAGTGCGGCACGTGCGCCGCCACGCCCAGGACGTCGTGTCCCGTCTCGGCAAGGCGGTACTCGATCAGCGCTTCCGCGCTGCCGGGTACCTGCGCCTCGTCGAAGAAGCTGCCGTGTCCCGGCATCAGGTCGGTGCGGTTGCCGTGCGGGGTGATGCCCACGGGGCGGGTGTGCGGGACGCCCATCGGGATGCCGTGGAAGTTGACCGACAGTCGGACCCCCAGCCGCTCGATGATCTCGCGCACGGCCGCCGCGAAGCGTTCCCACTCCACATCCGGCTCGGGGCCGGACAGCAGCAGGAAGGGCGCACCCGTCGCGTCCTCCACCAGCCGCAGCTCGATGCTGGGCGCCTCGAAAGCCGTCCAGCGGTGGCTTTCGAAGGTGAGCAGCGGTCGGCGGGCGCGGTAGTCGACCAGCCGGTCGTGGTCGAAACGGGCGATGACGCGGTGCGTCAGGCCGTCGAGCAGCCGCTCCACGATCTGGTCGCCGGTTTCGCCGGCGTCGATGTAGCCGTCGAAGTGGTACAGCAGCACCAGCCCGGCGGAGTCGCCGGCCGCGATGGCCTCGACCGCCGCGAGCCCGCTCGGCTCCCATTCGTACAACCCCTGGGGATCCAACACAGTGACCGCTCCTCCTCATGTCCGTCTGCAAGAACATCCAGAACACACACCGCATTCCCGCACCGGCTACGGGAATGCGGTCCCCCACCAGGTCCGAGCACGGACGCCCGGGACGGCACCCACTCAGGCACCGGCTTTCCCACCCCTCGGCACCCGCACATCTCCCGCACCCCCGCGCCCCATACGCCCCAAGCACCCCACGCTCCCCGAAGCCCGCAGCCCCCACCCCACAGCCCGAAGCCCCCTCACCCGAAGCCCCATCAGCGGAGGCGGCCCGCGTCTCCCCCTCCGCTCCGCCCCCGATAGCCCGTCTACGCGAACTACCGCCCACCCCGCGCAGTTGGCGCTTGACGATTGTGCGGCGGCGCCCTAGCTTCCCGGATCACCCTCGCGCTTCGCACGTCCGTCCAACGTTCATACGCAGGAAGGCACTTGAATGCGCCCCCACTCCCTCCTGACCGTAGCGGCCGCCGCGTCGCTGGCCGTCGGTACCGTGGCCGCCGCCGTCGGCCCGTCCGGCACAGCCACCGCAACCACCGCCCCCGCCCCCCTCCGAGTGGTCGACCGAGTGATCGACGTCTCCACCTCCACCCAGCTCAAGAGCGCGCTCGCGGCAGCCCGGCCGGGGGACACCATCCGGCTCGCCGACGGCACCTACGCGGGCAACTTCAAGACATCCGTCGCCGGCGGTTCCGCGTCCCGGATCACCCTCACCGGCTCCTCCAAGGCCGTCCTGGCGGCGGGCGGCGGCTACGGACTGCACCTGAACGGCGCCTCGTACTGGACGGTCGAGGGCATCACCGTGACCGGTGGCCAGAAGGGGATCATGGTGGACGGGGCGAACGGTGTCGTCATCGACGCCGTCACCGTCCATGACGTGGACATGGAGGGCGTGCATTTCCGCAAGTCCAGCAAGGACGGCACCCTCAAGAACTCCGCCATCCGCGACACGGGCAAGAACGGCAGCGGTATGGGCGAGGGCGTGTACGTGGGGAGCGCGGGCGGTACGGACGACAAGAGCGACCGCGTCCGGATCCTCGGCAACACGATCGGGCCCGGCGTCGGCGGCGAGAACGTCGACATCAAGGAGGGCACCACCGGCGCCCGGATCAGCGGGAACACGTTCGATGGCAGCGGGCTGACCGGCGCGCATTTCGACGACTCGTGGGTGGACGTGAAGGGCAATGACGTCTTGGTCGAGAACAACCGGGGCAGCCGCACCACGAACAACGGCTACGAGACGCACAGCCAGCAGCCGGGCTGGGGCTGCGGCACGGTCTTCCGGGGCAACACCTCGGACGTGAAGGGCGCCACGGGTCCGGGGCGCTACGGCTTCAACATCACCAACTATGACGCGGCGCGCTGCCCGGTCACCGTCGCCGGCGACAACGTCGTCACCGGCGGGCGCGGTACCGCCAACCCGGGCATCCCGGTGGGCTGAAACCACCAGGGGCCCGCATGGCTCCGGTAGCCAGCCCCCTCCCCCGGACACGACGGAGACCCGCTCACGGCGAAGGCCCGGACACGACGAAGGCCCGCTCCCCCAAGGGAACGGGCCTTCGTCTGTCAGCCACTTCGCCTATCGGCTAGTGCCCAGCGGTGAGCGTTCAGCTCTGGCCGCCGGCCAGCTTCTCGCGGAGCGCGGCCAGGGCCTCGTCCGACGCCAGGGCGCCGGAGTTGTCCGCCGACTCCGAGGAGTACGAGCCGCCGGAGACGTTGCCGCCGCCGGTGCTGGCGCCGCCGGTGGCAGCCGGAGCCGCAGCACCCTCGGCCGCAGCCTGCTCGTCGGCCTCGCGGGACTTGATGACCTGAGCCTGGTGCTGCTCGAAGCGCTGCTGCGCCTCGGCGTACTGGTTCTCCCACGCCTCGCGCTGGGACTCGTAGCCCTCGAGCCAGTCGTTGGTCTCGGGGTCGAAGCCCTCGGGGTAGATGTAGTTGCCCTGGTCGTCGTAGGACGCGGCCATGCCGTACAGGGTCGGGTCGAACTCGACCGCCGACGGGTCGGCACCGAAGGACTCGTTGGCCTGCTTCAGCGAGAGGCTGATGCGGCGGCGCTCGAGGTCGATGTCGATGACCTTGACGAAGATCTCGTCGTTGACCTGGACAACCTGCTCCGGGATCTCGACGTGGCGCTCGGCCAGCTCGGAGATGTGGACCAGGCCCTCGATGCCCTCGTCGACGCGCACGAACGCACCGAAGGGAACGAGCTTGGTGACCTTACCGGGAACAACCTGCCCGATCTGGTGCGTACGGGCGAACTGCTGCCACGGGTCTTCCTGGGTCGCCTTGAGCGACAGGGAGACGCGCTCGCGGTCCATGTCGACGTCCAGGACCTCGACCGTGACCTCCTGGCCGACCTCGACGACCTCGGAGGGGTGGTCGATGTGCTTCCAGGACAGCTCGGAGACGTGCACCAGGCCGTCCACGCCACCCAGGTCCACGAAGGCACCGAAGTTGACGATGGAGGAGACGACGCCGGAGCGCACCTGACCCTTCTGGAGGGTGGTGAGGAAGGTCTGGCGGACCTCGCTCTGCGTCTGCTCCAGCCAGGCACGGCGGGACAGGACCACGTTGTTGCGGTTCTTGTCCAGCTCGATGATCTTGGCCTCGAGCTCCTTGCCCACGTAGGGCTGGAGGTCGCGGACACGGCGCATCTCGACGAGGGAGGCCGGCAGGAAGCCACGGAGGCCGATGTCGAGGATGAGACCACCCTTGACGACCTCGATGACGGTACCGGTGACGATCCCGTCCTCTTCCTTGATCTTCTCGATCGTGCCCCAGGCACGCTCGTACTGAGCGCGCTTCTTGGACAGGATGAGGCGGCCTTCCTTGTCCTCCTTCTGGAGGACCAGGGCCTCGATCTCGTCACCGACGGCGACGACCTCGTTGGGGTCGACGTCGTGCTTGATCGACAGCTCGCGGCTGGGGATGACGCCTTCGGTCTTGTAACCGATGTCGAGCAGGACCTCGTCCCGGTCGACCTTCACGATGACGCCGTCGACGATGTCGCCGTCGTTGAAGTACTTGATCGTCTCGTCGATCGCGGCGAGGAAAGCTTCCTCGTTACCGATGTCGTTGACCGCAACCTGCGGGGTGGTGGCGGTGGTCTCGGTGCTGCTCGTCATGTGGGAAAGGGCTCCGGTGCGGACATTGAAGTCGTAGGTACTGCTACGCCGAGAGCCGGTATCGCCTCTGCATAAGCCGGACAGCGTCAGAGGCGCACCCTCCGATTCGCTCCCGCTAATGCCGGAGCAATCCGAAACGCCTCAAAAACCGAGGGGACATACATACAGATGCGAGCGCGGCCTGCTCCGTCTGAGGCGCGCAAGCCCGCAGCGCAACTTGTAGCATACGGGGGCAGCCGGACACGGTCAATGCGCGAAGGCGCACACCCGGGGCGGAACGCCCCATAACCGGCACACGCGATGTCTCGCGAGGTCGAATGGCCTCACAGTCCCCGCAACCACAAGCAGAGCGAACACTACGACGACGGGCGCCATGAACCAAGAGAACGAGCCGGAAGCGACCCGCCGTCACACCACGGACACCGAGAGCAGCCGGGCCAACCGGGGCTGGTGGGACCGCAACGCCGACGAGTACCAGAGCGAACACGGCGCGTTCCTCGGGGACGACCGGTTCGTCTGGGGGCCCGAGGGGCTGGACGAGGCGGAGGCCGGGCTGCTCGGTCCCGTGGCGGAGCTCAAGGGGCGCCGGGTGCTGGAGATCGGCGCCGGGGCGGCGCAGTGTTCCCGCTGGTTGGCCGCCCAGGGCGCCCGCCCGGTGGCGCTGGACCTCTCCCACCGCCAGCTCCAGCACGCGCTCCGCATCGCCCAGGGAGCGGACGGGCGGCCGGCGGGGGAGGACGGGGAGACCGCTCTGGTGGAGGCGGACGCCGGGGCGCTCCCGTTCCGTGACGGCTCTTTCGACCTGGCGTGTTCCGCGTACGGCGCGATCCCGTTCGTCGCCGATCCGGTGCGGGTGCTGCGCGAGGTGCGCCGGGTGCTGCGGCCCGGTGGCAGGTTCGTCTTCTCCGTCACCCACCCGGTCCGGTGGGCCTTTCCGGACGAGCCGGGCCCCGAGGGCCTGTCGGTGGCCGCCTCCTACTTCGACCGCACACCGTATGTCGAGCAGGACGAGGCGGGCCGGGCGGTCTATGTGGAGCACCACCGGACGCTGGGTGACCGGGTCCGGGACGTGGTGGCCGCCGGGTTCCGTCTGGAGGATCTCGTCGAGCCGGAATGGCCGGAATGGAACACCCAGGAGTGGGGCGGCTGGTCTCCGTTGCGCGGGCATCTGATCCCGGGCACGGCGATCTTCGTGTGCGTGGCGGGGGCCTAGAGGCCCGAGAGGTCCTGGCGGCCTGAGAGGTCCTAGGGGCCTGGGGGTGTCCTATGGGCCTGAGGGTCCTAGGGCAGGGGCCAGGCCGACAGGGCCCGGTCGCCCGGCCGACAGGGCCCGGTCGCACGGCCGGGAGGGCGAGAGGCCGGCTCCGGGCCGTTCCCGGGCGCCGGGGCGGCAGACTGGGGGCGTGATCCTCCCCCAGCCTCCGGTCGGCGGTACCCCCGGCGACGCCCTTGACCAGTTGCCCGTACGCGCCGCCCTGCCCGCGTTGCGCGAGGCCCTCGACGGGCCCGGCACCGCGGTGCTCTGCGCGCCGCCGGGCACCGGGAAGACGACGCTGGTGCCGCTGTTCCTCGCGGGGCTGACCGGCGAGGGGCCGGCGCGACGGGTGCTGGTCGCCGAGCCGCGGCGGATCGCGGCCCGTGCCGCGGCCCGGCGGATGGCGTGGCTGCTGGGTGAGAAGACCGGCGAGCGGGTCGGTTTCACGGTGCGCGGCGAGCGCCTGGCCGGGCCCCGGACGGTCGTGGAGGTGGTGACCACCGGGGTGCTGCTCCAGCGGTTGCAGCGCGATCCGGAGCTGGCCGGGGTGGATGTGGTGGTGCTCGACGAGTGCCACGAGCGGCATCTCGACGCCGATACGTCCGCGGCGTTCCTGCTGGACGTGCGCGAAACGCTGCGTCCGGATCTGCGGCTGGTGGCCGCGTCGGCCACCACGGACGCGCAGGGGTGGGCGCGTCTGCTGGGCGGTGCGCGGGGGCCGGCGCCGGTGGTGGAGGCGGCGGGCGTGTCGCATCCGGTGGAGATCCTCTGGGCGCCTCCGGAGCGGCCGGTGCGGCCGCCGCACGGGATGCGGGTGGATCCGGCGCTGCTGACGCATATCGCGGCGGTGGTACGGCGGGCGCTGCGCGAGCAGGCGGGGGACGTGCTGTGTTTTCTGCCCGGGGTCGGGGAGATCGGGCGGGTGGCCGGGCAACTGGCCGGGGTCGATGCCGAGGTGTCGCAGGTGCACGGGCGGGCGCCGGCCGAGGTGCAGGACGCGGTCCTGGCGGGCGGCGCCGGCGTGCGCCGGGTGGTACTGGCGACGTCGGTGGCGGAGTCGAGCCTGACCGTGCCGGGTGTGCGCGTGGTGGTGGACAGCGGGCTGGCGCGGGTACCGCGGATGGATCACGCGCGGGGCCTCAGCGCGCTGGCGACCGTACGGGCCTCGCGGGCGGCGGCCCGGCAGCGGGCCGGGCGTGCCGGGCGGGAGGCGCCGGGCGTCGTGTACCGCTGCTGGTCGGAGGGTGAGGACGGGCGGCTGCCGCGCTTCCCCGATCCGGAGATCAAGGTCGCGGACCTGACGGCGTTCGCGTTGCAGGCGGCCTGCTGGGGCGATCCGGGTGCCACCGGACTGGCCCTGCTGGACGCGCCGCCGGCGGGCGCGCTGGCGGCCGCCCGCGAGGTGCTGACGGCGATCGGCGCGGTCGACGCGGACGGCCGGGCCACCGGGCGTGGCGTACGGATGGCGCGGATCGGACTCCATCCGCGGCTGGCCCGCGCCCTGCTGGACGGTGCCGGGGAGGTCGGCGTACGGCGCGCCGCTGAGGTGGTGGCCCTGTTGAGCGAGGAGCCGCCGCGGGCCTACGGGGACGATCTGGCGGCGGCGTGGCGTACGGCACGCCGGGGTGGCGACGCGTATGCCGCCCGGTGGCGGCAGGAGGCACGCCGGCTGGCGTCGGCCGCCGGGGAGCGGGCGACGGACGGGGGTGCCCGGTCGGCGGACGGTGCTCGGCAGGACGGCGGGCGCGGCTCCGGTCGCGGCGGCGGTTCCGGCGCCGAGCCCGTGGGCGACTCGGCGCCCGGGGCCGGGGCCGGTTCGGGGGATGACGCCGTCGCCGGGCTGGTCGCGGCGCTGGCGTTTCCCGAGCGGGTGGCGCGGGCGCGGGGCGCGGGGAGTTACCTGATGGCTTCGGGGACCGGGGCGGAACTGGCCGGAGCGGGCGCCGGGTGGGGGGACCGCCCGGGGTCTTCGGGCGGCGGGGGCGGGTCGCCGCTGCGGGACGCGGCCTGGCTGGCGGTCGCGGTGGCGGACCGGCCGGTGGCGGCGGCGTCCGCGCGGGTGCGGCTGGCGGCGGTGATCGACGAGGCGACCGCTCGTGCCGCGGCTCGGGCGCTGTACTCCTCGGGTGAGGAGGTCCGCTGGGCGGACGGGGACGTGGTGGCCCGGAGCGTGACCCGGCTCGGGGCGATCGAGCTGGCCGCCCGGCCGCTGAAGGCGCCCGACCCCGGTCTGCTGCGTCAGGCGGTGGTGGCGGGGCTGCGGCAGGAGGGCCTGGGGCTGCTGCGGTGGTCGGCGGGCGCCGTGTCGCTGCGGCAGCGGATGGCCTTTCTGCACCGCGAGCTGGGCGCGCCGTGGCCGGACGTGTCGGACGCGGCCCTGCTGGAGCGGGTCGAGGAGTGGCTGGGGGTGGAGCTGGGGCGGGCGCGGCGGCGGGCCGATCTGGAACGGATCGACGCGGGAGGGGCGCTGTCGCGGTTGCTGCCGTGGTCGGGCGGGGAGGCGGCCCGCTTCGAGGAGTTGGCGCCGGAGCGTATCGAGGTGCCGAGTGGTTCGCGGGTACGGGTGGACTACTCCGGCGAGCAGCCGGTGCTGGCCGTCAAGCTCCAGGAGCTGTTCGGCCGGCAGGAGTCGCCGCGGGTGGCCGGCGGGCGGGTGCCCGTACTGGTGCATCTGCTGTCGCCCGCCGGGCGTCCGGCCGCCGTGACGGCCGACCTGGCGTCCTTCTGGCGGGACGGTTACCGGTCGGTGCGTGCGGAGTTGCGCGGTCGCTATCCCCGGCATCCCTGGCCGGAGGACCCGTCGACGGCCGAGCCGACGCGGCACACGGCGGCGCGCCAGCGGCGGAGTTGAGGGCCCGGCCCTCGTCAGGCGGGGCCGGTGTGCGGTCGGCGGCCGCGGGCTTCGAGGTGCAGGCTCAGTGCGAGCAGCGCGCTGCCCAGGGCCAGGAAGCCCCAGGGCAGGTAGCGGGTGAGCAGCAGGACGAGGGTGCGCTGGGTGGTGACGAGCGCGACGGTGGAGTCGATGTAGTCGTCGCGCATCTTCACGTGCCCGGCGAAGGCGGTGACCTTGCCGCCGCCGGGCAGCAGATCGCCGCCGCGCAGCTCTTCCCGGTGGATCTCCTGGCCGTTGACGGGCGCCCCGGTGACCGGGTCGACCCAGAACATCCGCTTGGTGGTGTACCAGCGGGTGGTGCCCATCTTCGCGACGGACTCCGCGGTGACGCCCTTGACCGGCATCTTCTTGGGGAACGCCACCTTGGTCCAGGGGATGGTCTGTTCGAAGTAGTAGACCTCCAGGCCGTGGAAGGTGCGGGTGCCCTTGTAGTGGATGGGGGCCGAGCTGCGGGTCTGGGCGTCGAAGTAGGTGTAGTCGCGCTTCTCGGTGAGGAAGGGCCACTTGTACTCGATGCCTTCGCGGTGGACCCGGTCGCCGTCGACCATCTCGCCGGTGGCGTGGACGGGTTCCTGGGAGTGCGCGTCGAAGAGGTAGCGCTCGGGGATCGCGGAGACCATCTTGCCGTCGGGTCCGGCCACGTAGGACAGCGTGTCCCAGACGACGACGTCGCGGCCCGCGGTCTTCTCGATCCGCTCGGATTCGGCGACGTCGCCCTTGAGGGTCTGCACGATGGTGACCTTGGGTACCCGCTTGGCCTTCATCGTCCCGTAGTCGAGGAGGGTGGCGGGCTTCGCCTCCAGCACCATGTGCTGGTACTGCCCGGGCGGGATCTTGGCGAGGCGCGGGAAGGCGTACCACCGCAGCAGAGGGGACAGGGCGGTGAAGAAGACGGCGAAGGCGAGCAGCACCAGGCTCGCCCGGCGGCGCATCCCCCTGGCCTCGCGGCGGACACGGCCCGGAGCGGTGGTGGTGCCGGCCTCGGCCGGGGGCCCGGGGTCTGCCTCCCGGGTGGGCTCGGTGCGGCGCATGGCGGTGGCGTCCCTCCCTCAGGGGTGTGCGGGGACGGTGGTGAGCAGCGGCTCGGGCGAGGTTTCGCCGCTGGGCGCGCCGGTCGCCGTGAGGGTCAGGATCAGGGCGAGGGCCGCGCCGAGTCCGGCCGCGGCTGCGATCAGGGCGCGCATGAGCGGCCTCCCGGAGAGCTGCTGTTGAGGTCCGGGGGCGTCCCGGACCCCGATGGCGTCAGGGCGGGGGCACCGTAGCAACGGGCGGCGAAGATGAGAACACGTTGCACCGCCTCCTGAGAACGCGTCGCACCGCCGTCCTGCCCGGGCGGGGCGGGACGGCGGTGGGTGGGCAGGGGTGGCCGGCGGGCGGGCGCTTGGCGTTACGGGGCGGCGGGGGCCGTGACGTTGAGCTTGAGGGTGAGTACGGCGCCGTCGGCGGTGGTCAGGCGCAGCAGGAACGTCCCGGTGTGCGTGTCGGTGAAGATCTTCGGGAGCTTCAGCAGGCCGTGGGCGTCCGTGGTGAGCGTGGTGAGGGTGCGGACCGGCTTGTCCTTGTCCTCTCCGGTGGCCTCGGGGTCCTTGAAGTAGGGCCCCTTGTCGTTCTCGACGGGCTTCTCGGGGTCGTCGGTGACCAGGGCCGCGGTGACGGCGACGCCCGCGGCGGCCTTGCCCTTGCACGTCGCCTTGATCTCGACCGCGTCCTCGGCGAACGTCTGGCCGGCGGTCGTCGTCAACTCCTCCTGGGAGGTGCGGGTCAGCGCGTCGGCCTTCGGTGCCGGCCTGGCCTCGACGGTCGCGCGGAAGTCGACGCCGGGGAGGTCGCGGCCGACCGCCGACGCCCGGATCATGAACGTGCCGGTCCGGTCGCCCGCGTGCGGCTTGGGCGCGGTGGCCAGGCCGTCCTTGCCGGTGCGGACGGTGACGGCGGTCGCGTCGGCGGGGAAGCGGGCGTCGGTGGCGCCGAGGAGGGTGAAGCGTACGGGGACGCCCGCCAGCGGCTTGCCCGCCGCGTCCTTGACGCGGACCTGCGGCGACGTGGTGAAGTCGGTGCCCTCGGTGGCCGACAGGTCCTTGTCGCCGACGCGTTCGAGGGTGGTGGGGACCGGTTTCGGGGCGGGCTGGTGGGTGCCGCCGGACGGGCCGTCGGGGACGTTGGGGTCGCGGGGGCGGCTGGGGTCGTTGGGGCCTTCCTTGGAGCCGCCGGTGGCACCGCCACCGGTCGAACCACCGCCCGTCGAACCACCGCCCGTCGAACCGCCGTTGTGGCCGCCGGACCCGTGCGCCCCGCCCGGCTTGCCGGTCCGGCCGGGCCTGCCGCGGTCCGTGCCCGCCGCGCCGCCCGGATCGCCGTTGCCGCGCCCGGTCCCCGGGCCGTCGCGGTGCACCGGGAGCACACCCTTGCCGTCCGGCACCTCGTGGGTGCCCTTGCGGTAGAACGTGTACCAGGACAGCACCATCCGCAGGTATTCCCCGGAGTGGTTGTAGCCGAGGACCGCCCGGTCGAGGTCGGCCGGCGCGGACAGGTCGCGGTCGCCGGCGCAGAGGTAGCGGCCGGCGGCGAGCGCGGCGTCGAAGACGTTGTTGGGGTCCTTCTTGCCGTCGCCGTTGCCGTCGGCGCCCCAACCGGCCCGGTCGGGACCGCCGTTGGACCACGTGGAGGGGATGAACTGCATGGGGCCGACGGCACGGTCGTGGGTGAGGTCGCCGTCGTAGCGCCCGCGGTCGGTGTCGGTGATGCGGGCGAAGCCGTTGCCGTCGAGCTGGGGCCCGAGGATCGGGCGGAGGGTGGTGCCCTCGGCGTCGACCGCGCCGCCGCGCGCCTGGCCGGATTCCACCTTGCCTATCGCGGCGAGGAGTTGCCAGGGCAGCCGGCAGCCCGGATCGGACGCGGCGAGGTCCGACTCGGCCTTCTTGTACGCGGCCAGCACGGTGGCCGGTATGCCGGCTTCGGCGGGTCCGAGGGTGACGCCGCGCCCGGGGCGGTCCGCGTCGCCGTGCGGTACCGGGCTGTTGAGCGGCGGCAGATCGGTGTAGTACGTGGAGCCGCCATCGATCGCGGTGTCGGCGGGCGGGGCCGGGTCGTCTTCCTGGGTGGCCGTGGTCGCCGTGGCGCCCGGGGCCTGAGAGGCGGTCAGGGCGGCCAGCACCAGCGCCGCCACGGCCGTCGAGGCCGCCCCCCTCCGGAGCCGTCGTCCGTACCTGGCTGCCATGTGGTGCCGTCCCCTCCGCGTTGACCTACGGCGTTGGCCCGCCGCGTGGTTGACGCGGTGTCCGCGCCCCCTCGCGCTCCAACTCCGGCGACACTACGACAACTCGGGCCCATCAGCTACCACTCTCATCAGCCGACATAATGATCTGAATCGATCAAGGAGAGGCATATGCCGTTCACGCTCAGCCATGCGGCCGCCGTACTTCCGGCCATCCGCCGGACGGGCGCGGCGCGCGGTCCGCTGGTCGCCTCGGCACTGGTAGCGGGCTCGTTCGCACCGGATATGACGTACTTCGCCGACACGTTGGTTCCCGGAGCCATGGGGTTCGGTGAGTTCACCCATGGCCTGCCCGGTGTGCTGACCGTGGACGTGCTGGTCACCGCCGCGATGGCCGGCGGCTGGCTGCTGCTGCGCGAGCCGCTGCTGGCGCTGCTGCCCCGGGGGTGGCAGGCACGCGCGTACGCCTTCGCCCGCGGCCGCGCGTGGACTGCGCGCGGCCCACGCCGACTCGCCGCGCTGATCGGCTGGTTCTACCTGTCGGCGGCGCTCGGTTCGGCCAGTCATGTCGTCTGGGACGCCTTCACCCACCCAGGCCGCTGGGGCACCCGGCTCGTGCCCGGTCTGGACGTGGTGGTCGGCGGGCAGCCGGTCTACGCGTACCTCCAGTACGGCACCTCCGCCCTGGCGCTGGCGGCGATCGGCTGGTTCCTGTGGACGGCGCTGCGGGGCGGTGACGGCCGTGACGGGGGACCGGCCGGGCCGGGCGCCCAGCCGCCGGCCGCCGTTCCCGCGCTCTCCCTCCGGCAGCGGCTGCTGCTGACCGCCCCGCTCGCCGCGTGCGTGACGATCGGCGCCGTCCACCGCACCGTGCGGGCATACGCCTTCTACGACGATTCGGCGCGGTGGTTCGACTACGTCCCGACCGTCCTCTTCGGCGCCGGCGCCGGCCTGCTCCTCGCCCTGCCGCTGTACGCGGTGGCCGTGCGCCTGCTGCACCGCCGCGCCGTACGGGCCCGGACGGTCACCGGGGACCGGCCGGGGCGCCGATCGGGCCGGGCCGAGGGGACGATATCCGGGCACGCCGCCGGTCCCGGTCGCCCTTCCTCCGGGACCGGATCGGATGCCGGCAGCGACGCCGCGCCGGGCTCCGGCCCGCAGTTCGACGCGGCGTCCGCGCCGGCCGCCGCCGAGTGACGGTAGGCAGGTGGGCCGACGCGGGGGACGTCCTGGCCCGCGAAGGCGGGCGGGGCCGACGTCGAGCGACGGTGGCTCTCCGGGTGGGCGGCTGAACCAGCCCGCCCGGAGGGTCGCCACCCCTCAGTGCGCCGCCGACTCCCAGTCCGCGCCGCAGCCGACCGAGACGTCGAGCGGGGCGCGGAGCTGGGCGGCCGCGGCCATTTCCCGGCGGACCAGCTCTTCGACCTTCTTGCGTTCGCCGGGGGCGACCTCGACGACGATTTCGTCGTGGACCTGGAGCAGCAGGCGGGAGCGCAGCCGCTCGGCCCGCAGGGCCGCGTCGACCTTCAGCATGGCGACCTTGACGATGTCGGCGGCGGTGCCCTGGATGGGGGCGTTCAGAGCCATCCGCTCGGCCATCTCGCGGCGCTGGCGGTTGTCGCTGTTGAGGTCGGGGAGGTAGCGGCGGCGGCCGAGGATCGTCTGGGTGTAGCCGGTGGCGCGGGCCTCCTCCACGACGCGCTGGAGGTAGTCGCGGACCCCGCCGAAGCGCTCGAAGAAGTTGTCCATCAGCTTGTGGGCCTCGTCTGGCTGGATGCCCAACTGCTGGGAGAGGCCGAACGCCGACAGGCCGTAGGCCAGGCCGTAGGACATGGCCTTGATCTTGCGGCGCATCTCCGGGTCGACCTGGTGCTTGTCGACCGAGAAGACATGGGAGGCGACGGTGGTGTGCAGGTCCTCGCCGGAGGTGAACGCCTCGATCAGGCCCTCGTCCTCGGAGAGGTGGGCCATCACCCGCAGCTCGATCTGGCTGTAGTCGGCGGTCAGCAGCGTCTCGAAGCCCTCGCCGACGACGAAGCCGCGCCGGATCGCCCGTCCCTCGTCCGTGCGGACAGGGATGTTCTGGAGGTTGGGGTCGGTGGAGGACAGCCGGCCGGTGGCCGCCACGGTCTGGTTGAAGGTGGTGTGGATCCGGCCGTCCGCGCCGATGGTCTTGATCAGGCCCTCGACGGTCGTGCGCAGCTTGGCCTGCTCGCGGTGCCTGAGCATGATCACCGGGAGTTCGTTCTCGGTCTGCGCGGCGAGCCAGGCCAGCGCGTCGGCGTCGGTGGTGTAGCCGGTCTTGGTCTTCTTCGTCCGGGGCAGGCCCAGCTCGCCGAAGAGGACTTCCTGGAGCTGCTTGGGCGAGCCGAGGTTGAACTCGTGGCCGGCGGCGGCATGCGCCTCCTTGACGGCCTGCTGCACGGCGCCCGCGAACTGCTGCTCGATGCGCTCCAGCCAGCCGCGGTCGGCGGCGATGCCGGCCCGCTCCATCCGGGCCAGCAGGACGCTGGTGGGCAGCTCCACGTCCCGCAGGAGTTCGGCCGCGCCGACCTCCGCGAGCTTCGTCTCGAACGCGGCCCCCAGGTCCAGGACCGTCCGGGCCTGGCCCATCAGGGCCTGCGCCTCGGCCTCCTCGTCGGCGCCGAAGGCCAACTGCCCGCTGCCGGCGGCCGCCGGGGCGAGGTCGCGTCCGAGGTATTCGACGGAGAGGGCGTCCAGCGCGAAGGAGCGGCGGCCGGGCTTGACCAGATACGCGGCCAGCGCGGTGTCCATGAACACGCCGTCGATGCTCCAGCCGTGCTCCCCGAAGACCCGCATCAGGCCCTTGGCGTTGTGCATGACCTTGGGCCGGTCCGGGTCCGCGCTCCAGGCCGCGAACGCCTTCTCGTCGGTCTCGTCGAGCTGGGAGGGGTCGAACCAGGCGGCCGGTCCGCCGGCGGCGGCCAGCGCCACCTCGGCGACACTGCCGCTGCCCAGGGTCCAGACGTCGACGGTGGCCACGCCGAGCGTCTCGGTGCCGTGTTCGGCCAGCCACGGGGCGAGCTCGCCGGTGCCGATGACGGTGCCGTCCACCTCGACGCCGGCGGCCGGCGCGGCCTGCTCGGCGCTGTCCTGCCCGCCCGGGTCCACGGCGTGCAGCCGGTCGCGCAGGCCCTGGTTACGGATCTCCAGACCGTTGAGGAAAACCGACAGCGCGTCGCGGTCGTAGGACTCGCGGACCAGCGCGTCGGGGCCGCACGGCAGCTCGACGTCGCGCACCATCTCCGTCAGGCGGCGGTTGCGCTTGACCGCTTCGAGGTGGTCGCGCAGATTCTGCCCCGCCTTGCCCTTGACCTCCTCGACGCGCTCGACCAACGCGGCGAAGGAACCGAACTCGTTGATCCACTTCGTGGCGGTCTTCGGGCCCACACCCGGGATGCCGGGGAGGTTGTCCGACGGGTCGCCGCGCAGCGCCGCGAAGTCCGGGTACTGGGAGGGGGTCAGGCCGTACTTCTCGGCGACCATCTCCGGGGTGAAGCGCGTCAGCTCCGAGACGCCCTTGGTGGGGTAGAGCACGGTGACGCGGTCGGAGACCAACTGGAAGGCGTCGCGGTCGCCGGTGACGATCGAGACCTCGAAGCCCTGCTCGGTGGCCTGCGTGGTGAGCGTGGCGATGACGTCGTCGGCCTCGAAGCCGTCGACCGCGAAGCGCTTGACCCGCATCGCGTCGAGCAGCTCGCCGATCAACTCGACCTGGCCCTTGAACTCATCGGGCGTCTTGGAGCGGTTCGCCTTGTAGTCGGGGAACTCCTCGGACCGCCAGGTCTTGCGCGAGACGTCGAAGGCCACCGCGAAGTGCGTGGGCGCCTCGTCGCGCAGGGTGTTCGCGAGCATCGACGCGAAGCCGTAGATCGCATTGGTCGGTTGCCCCGTGGCGGTCGTGAAATTCTCCACGGGCAGGGCGAAGAACGCCCGGTATGCCATGGAATGCCCGTCCATCAGGAGCAGACGCCGCCGGGCGCCCCCCGCCGCGTCGGAGCCGGTCGCTTCACTCATCTTCGCTGCCTTTGCTGCCACGCCCCCGATCCTGCCACGCCCCACTGACAATCCCCGCCCCGTCACCGTCCGCCCACCGCCACCCACCCCGCCGTAACCGGCCGACCCGCTCGCCACTACTCCGCCTCCCGCCGCACGTGACAGGATCTATGGGTACGGCAACGATCCGCCGCGACCCGGCGGAGAGCGCACAGCACACGGCTCAAGGGAGAGCGCCATGGCAGGCAAGCCGCCCACGTCGGACCCCGTCCAGGACGCGCCTGAGGTCAGCGAACCCCAGCACTCCGCCGTCGGTCTGCCCGCCATCACTCACGCCCTGCGCGTCTCCCAGCAGCAGATGGGCGTACGCCGTACCGCGCTGACCCTCCTGCGCGTCAATCAGAAGGACGGCTTCGACTGCCCCGGCTGTGCCTGGCCCGAGGGCGAGCAGCGGCACACCGCCGAATTCTGCGAGAACGGCGCCAAGGCCGTCGCCGAAGAGGCCACCCTGCGCCGCGTCACGCCGGAGTTCTTCGCCGCCCACCCCGTCGCCGACCTCGCCGACCGCAGCGGCTACTGGCTCGGCCAGCAGGGCCGCCTGACCCACCCCATGTATCTGGCCGAGGGCGCCGCGACGTACGTCCCCGTCAGTTGGGAGCGCGCCTTCGACCTCATCGGCGAGGAGCTGACCGCGCTCGACTCCCCCGACGAGGCCGTCTTCTACACCTCCGGACGCACCAGCAACGAAGCCGCCTTCCTCTACCAGCTCTTCGCCCGCGAATTCGGCACCAACAACCTCCCCGACTGCTCCAACATGTGCCACGAGTCCTCCGGCTCCGCACTCACCGAAACCCTCGGCGTCGGCAAGGGCAGCGTCCTGCTGGAGGACCTCTACAAGGCCGACCTGATCATCGTCGCCGGCCAGAACCCGGGCACCAACCACCCCCGGATGCTCACCGCCCTGGAGAAGGCCAAGTCCGGCGGCACGAAGATCATCTCGATCAACCCGCTCCCCGAAGCCGGCCTGGAACGCTTCAAGAACCCCCAGACCCCGCGCGGCCTGGCCGGCGGCGGCACCGCCCTGACCGACCTCTTCCTCCAGGTACGCCTCGGCGGCGACCAGGCGCTCTTCCGCGCCCTGAACCGCCTCGTCCTGGAAGCCTCGGACACCACCCCCGGCGCCGTCGACGAGGAGTTCATCCGCGAACACACCCACGGATTCGAGGAGTTCGCCGCCGCCGCGCGCACCGGCGACGACTGGGACGAGACGCTGCGCGCCACCGGCCTGACCCGCGCGGAGATCGAAAACGCGCTGCGCATGGTCCTCGCCTCCCGCCGCACGATCGTGTGCTGGGCGATGGGCCTGACCCAGCACAAGCACTCCGTCCCCACCATCCGGGAAGTCGTCAACTTCCTCCTGCTGCGCGGCGACATCGGCCGCCCCGGCGCCGGCGTCTGCCCCGTACGCGGCCACAGCAACGTCCAGGGCGACCGCACCATGGGCATCTTCGAACGGCCCGCCCCCGCCTTCCTCGACGCCCTGGAGAAGGAGTTCGGCTTCGCCCCGCCCCGCGCACACGGCCTCGACGTCGTCCGCGCCATCCGCGCCCTGCGCGACGGGCAGGCCAAGGTCTTCTTCGCGATGGGCGGCAACTTCGTCTCCGCCACCCCCGACACCGACGTCACCGAGGCCGCCGTACGCCGCGCCCGCCTCACCGTCCACGTCTCCACCAAGCTCAACCGCTCCCACGTGGTCACCGGCGCCCGCGCCCTGATCCTGCCGACCCTCGGCCGCACCGAACGCGACCTCCAGGCCGGCGGCGCGCAGTTCGTGACCGTCGAGGACTCCATGGGCATGGTGCACGCCTCCCGCGGCCGCCTGGAGCCCGCCGGCCCCGGCCTGCTGTCCGAGCCGGCCATCGTCGCCCGCCTGGCCCGGCGCGTCCTGGGCGAGAGCAGCCGCACGCCGTGGGAGGAGTTCGAGAAGGACTACGCGACGATCCGCGACCGCATCGCGCGGGTCGTCCCCGGCTTCGAGGACTTCAACGCCAAGGTCGCCCGCCCCGGCGGCTTCACCCTCCCGCACGGCCCCCGCGACGACCGCCGCTTCCCCACCGCCACCGGGAAGGCCAACTTCACCGCCGCGCCCGTGGAGTACCCGGCCGTCCCCGAAGGACGCCTGCTGCTCCAGACGCTGCGCTCCCACGACCAGTACAACACCACCATCTACGGGCTCAGCGACCGCTACCGCGGCATCAAGAACGGCCGCCGGGTCGTCCTCGTCCACCCCGACGACGCCGGCCGCCTGGGCCTGGCCGACGGCGCGTACGCCGATCTGGTCAGCGAGTGGACCGACGGCAGCGAGCGGCGCGCCCCCGGCTTCCGCGTCGTGCACTACCCCACCGCCCGCGGCTGCGCGGCGGCCTACTACCCGGAGACCAACGTCCTCATCCCGCTCGACCACACCGCCGACACCAGCAACACGCCCGCCGCGAAGTCCGTGGTCATCCGCCTGGAGAGCACCCGCCAGGACTGACGATCACAGCCGGGCGCCAGGCCGCGGCCGGGCGCGGGACTTCCCACCCCGCGCTGAGCGCTTGCTCAGGGGCCTGATAGGAACGGGCACAGATCAACGTCGATCACGCGCGAGCGAACGGAGCCGCAGTCCATGGGTGAGCACAGCACGACGCAGTTTCCGCAGGAGATCCTCGACCAGTGGTCGGGCCTCGGCCTCGACCTGCCCGCCCTGTTCTCCGCCGGGGACCTCGGCCGCCGGATGAGCGTGCAGGTCCTCGAAGCCGCGCCCGACCGCGTCGTGGGCACCATGCCCGTAGAGGGCAACACCCAGCCCTACGGCCTCCTGCACGGCGGCGCCTCCGCCGTCCTGGCCGAAACCCTCGGCTCCGTCGGCTCCATGCTCCACGGCGGCCCCACCAAGCTCGCCGTCGGCGTCGACCTGAACTGCACCCACCACCGCGGCGTCCGCTCCGGCCTGGTCACCGGCGTCGCCACCCCCGTCCACCGCGGCCGCTCCACCGCGACGTACGAGATCGTGGTCAGCGACGAACAGGGCAAGCGGGTCTGCACCGCCCGCCTGACGTGCATGCTGCGCGACGTGGAGGCCGACGCCTACCGCGGCTGACCGCCCGACCCGCGAGCCGGCCTCGCCCACGGCCTCGCGACGGCCCCGCATCCCCTCACCGGGAGCGGGGCCGTCCGCGTTTTCGTCACCCTGCGTGAGACCCGCGCCGGCCGCCCCGCCGCCGCACCCCGGACGCCCCACCGCCTCCGGCCCCCGCGCCCTCGCCTCGTCCGATAACCGGACGCCCTTCCGTCACTGCGCGCCTCATCCCCCCGCGGAAGTGCGAGTTCGTCCTCCGGCCGGTGTCCGCCCGAGCGGTAAGGACCATGAGGGCATAACGCTCATCGCATGTCATAACAAGAGCGTCACATCCTGGTCAGCGCCCCTGCCACCGCGCCGGACACCGGCTTAGAGTCACCGCCACTCACCGCACCGCCGGGCGCAGCCCAGCACGGGACCTGTACCACCCGTACAGCCCGGCGCGTGAAACGGCCATGCCACACGCAAGGCCGCGCCAGGGAAAGGACTGATCGTGCGTCACCGTTCCTTGCTCATCCTCACCACCGCGGTCACCGCCGGCGCCCTCACGCTCTCCGCGTGCGGCTCCCGCGGCGACGACAAGAGCGGCGACGGATCCAAGACGACCGTCGTCATCGGCCTCGATGCCCCCACCACCGGGGAGCTCTCCGCCCTGGGCCTGGGCATCCGCAACTCCGCCCAGCTCGCCATCGACACCGCCAACAAGGCCGGCGAGGTCAAGGGCGTCACCTTCAAACTCGAAGCCCTCGACGACAAGGCGCTGCCCAACGTCGGTCAGCAGAACGCCACCAAACTCGCCGGCGACAAGGACGTCCTCGGCGTCGTCGGCCCCCTCAACTCCGGCGTCGCCCAGTCGATGCAGCAGGTCTCCAAGCAGAACGACCTCACGCTGATCTCCCCGGCGAACACCACGCCCGACCTGACCCAGGGCAAGGACTGGAAGCAGGGCAAGCGCGTCCGCCCCTTCCCCACGTACTTCCGCACCGCCACCACCGACGAGGTGCAAGGCGCCTTCGACGGCCAGTACGCCTGGGAGAAGATGAAGGTCAAGAAGGCCTACATCATCGACGACCAGAAGACCTACGGTGTCGGACTGGCCACCTCCTTCAAGGACCAGTTCAGCAAGCTCGGCGGCAAGATCGTCGGCACCGAACACGTCAGCCCCGACGACCGCGACTTCAAGGCCGTCGTCTCCAAGGTCAAGTCCGCCAAGCCCGACCTGGTCTTCTACGGCGGCGAATACCCCGCCTCCGGCCCGCTCAGCCAGCAGCTCAAGGACGGCGGCGTCACCGTCCCCCTGATGGGCGGCGACGGCATGTACAGCGGCGACTACATCAAGCTCAACAAGAAGGCACAGGGCGACTACGCCTCCTCCGTCGGCAAGCCCGTCGAAGAACTCCCCTCCGCCAAGAAGTTCATCGCCGACTACAAGGCGGCCGGCTTCAAGGAGGCCTACGAGGCCTACGGCGGCTCCACCTACGACGCCACCTGGTCCGTCATCCAGGCCGTCAAGAAGGTCGTCGAGGACAACAGCGGCAAGCTCCCCGAAGACGCCCGCAAGAAGGTCGTCGAGGCCATGAACAAGGTCTCCTTCGAGGGTGTCACCGGCCCCATCGCCTTCGACAAGTTCGGCGACACCACCAACACGATGATCACCGCCTACCAGGTCGACAAGGGCGCCTGGGCCTCCCGCTTCAGCGCGGAATTCAAGAAGTTCGACAAGAGCTGACCGCCCGACGAGAACCACACCGATGAATCCGGGCCGCGCCAGGACACCGCACACCACCCTGGCGCGGCCCGCGGCACACCGGCGCACCCGAATCTCGTAACTTCCCACCCAACGGAGGCCCTGCGGTGAACGAACTGCCGCAACAGCTGGCCAATGGACTCATCCTCGGCGCGATGTACGGACTCATCGCGATCGGCTACACGATGGTCTACGGAATTGTCCAGCTCATCAACTTCGCCCACGGCGAGATCTTCATGGTGGGTGGCTTCGGAGCGCTCAGCGTCTACCTGGCCCTGCCCACCGGCGTCTCCCTCATCTTCGCCCTGCCCCTCATGCTCATCGGCGGCATCGCCATATCCGTCCTCGTCGCCGTCGCGGCGGAACGCTTCGCCTACCGCCCCCTGCGCGGCGCCCCGCGCCTGGCCCCCCTCATCACCGCCATCGGCCTGTCCATCGCCCTCCAGCAAGCCATCTGGAAGTGGTACCCCGACGGCAAACAAGCCCGCGTGTTCCCCCAGTTCAAGGGCGACTCGTTCGACATCCTGGGCGCCACCGTCCAACGCGGCGACCTCTTCGTCCTCCTCGCCGCCCCCGCCTGCATGATCGCCCTCGGCTTCTTCGTCGCCAAGACCCGCAGCGGCCGCGCCATGCAGGCCACCGCCCAGGATCCCGACACCGCCAAACTCATGGGCATCAACACCGACCGGATCATCGTCCTCGCCTTCGCGATCGGCGCCGCCTTCGCCGGCGTGGCCGCCGTCGCCTACGGCCTGCGCACCGGCGAAGTGCAGTTCCGCATGGGCTTCATCATGGGCCTCAAAGCCTTCACCGCCGCCGTCCTCGGCGGCATCGGCAACATCTACGGCGCCATGCTCGGCGGCATCGTCCTCGGCGTCGCCGAAGCCCTCGCCACCGCCTACATCGAAGAAATCCCCGGCATGCAGCAATTCGGCGGCGGAGCCTGGAAGGACGTCTGGGCCTTCGTCCTCCTCATCCTCGTACTCCTCCTGAGACCACAAGGCCTACTGGGCGAACGCGTCGCGGATCGGGCGTGATACCGATGACCACAGACACCACGAAAACCACCCCCCGCACCCACCCCGGCGTGCTCCCCCTCCCCGAACACACCGCCCGCCTCACCACCGCCGCGGCAGCCCTCGCCACCGCCGTCACCACGGCCCTGGCCTGGACCTGGAGCCACGACTTCCCCGGCGACCTCACCTACTACGGATCCCCCGCCGGCCTCCAAATCGTCACCCTCGCCGGCGGCGTCCTCACCCTCCTCCTGGCCGCCGCCGGACTCGGCCTGCCCGGCCTGCGCTGGCTCACCCCCGGCGGTCGCAACGCCCCCGTACTCCTCGCCGCCCTGGCCACCTTCGCCGCCACCTGGTTCACCCTCATCGCCATCGCCGTCGAACTCGGCGGCCTGGTCAACCTCGAACCCGGCGGCTTCCTCGCAGCCCTGACCTCCCTGGTCACCCTCCTCGGCGCCCTCGGCCTGCCGCCCGACGACACCACCGGGCCACCACCCACCGGCGCCTGGCAACGCTTCACCACCGCCCTCGGCGCCACCCCCGTCAAACGCGCCACCCGCGAACTCCCCGCCTGGGCCGAGATCCTGGTCATCGCGGCCGCCTTCGCCGCCGGACTGCTCGCCTTCACCTACGGCATCGACACCGACGACGGCGCCCCCTTCGTCGGCTACCTCCTCTTCATGGTGCTCGCCCTCCCCGCCCTCAACCGGGCCGGACTCATCGCGCGACTCACCGCACTCACCCACAAACACCGCGGTCCCGCCCTCGGCGCGGCCTTCATCGCCGCCGCCTGCTTCCCCTTCACCCAGGACACCGACCAGTACACGATCATCGGGGCCAACATCCTGATCTTCGCCACCGTCGCCCTGGGCCTCAACGTCGTCGTCGGCCTCGCCGGCCTCCTCGACCTCGGCTACGTCGCCTTCCTCGGCGTCGGCGCCTACGCGGCCGCCCTCGTCTCAGGCTCCCCCGAATCCGCCCTCGGATTCCACTTCCCCTTCTGGGCAGCCCTCCTCACCGGCGCCGCCGCCTCGCTCGTCTTCGGCGTCCTCATCGGCGCCCCCACCCTCCGCCTACGCGGCGACTACCTCGCCATCGTCACCCTCGGCTTCGGCGAGATCTTCCGCATCGCCATGCTCAACCTCAACGGCACCACCGGCCCCGACGTCACCAACGGCGCCATGGGCATCCCGAACATCCCCAACCTGGAGATCTTCGGCTTCAACTTCGGCGAACCCCACGACATCCTCGGCTTCCCCGTCGCCACCTACGGCAACTACTACCTGCTGATGATCCTCGTGACGGCCTTCGTCGTCCTCGTCTTCCGCCGCGCCGCCGCCTCCCGTATCGGCCGCGCCTGGATCGCCATCCGCGAAGACGAAACCGCCGCGATCGCCATGGGCATCAACAGCTTCCGCCTCCGCCTCCTCGCCTTCGCCCTCGGCGCCTCACTCGCCGGCCTCGCCGGCACCGTCCACGCCCACGTCGTCACCACCGCCACCCCCGAACAGTTCCAGTTCGCCGGCCCCCAACCCCCCAACTCCGCCTTCCTCCTCGCCGCCGTCATCCTCGGCGGCATGGGAACCCTCAGCGGACCCCTCGTCGGCGCGGCACTGCTCTTCCTCATCCCGGCCAAACTCGACTTCCTCCAGGACTACCAGCTACTGCTCTTCGGCATCGCCCTGGTCCTGCTGATGCGCTTCCGGCCCGAGGGCCTCATCCCCGACCGCAGGAAGCAACTCGAATTCCACGAGACCGGCCAGCTCGACGTGCCCGACCAGCGCCTCCCCGACGGAGACGCGACGCTCGGCGTCACCAAGGCAAAGGCGTGACGACACCATGACCACACCCACCAAAACCGCACCCCGCGCCGACACCGGCACCGTCCTCGAAGCCGCCGGCGTCACCATGCGCTTCGGCGGACTCACCGCCGTACGCGGCGTCGACCTCACCGTCGGCACCGGCGAAATCGTCGGCCTCATCGGCCCCAACGGCGCGGGAAAAACCACCTTCTTCAACTGCCTCACCGGGCTCTACGTCCCCACCGAAGGCACCGTCAGCTACAAAGGCACCCGCCTCTCCCGCAAACCCCACCTCGTCACCCAGGCCGGCGTCGCCCGCACCTTCCAGAACATCCGGCTCTTCGCCAACATGACCGTCCTGGAAAACACCCTCGTCGGCCGCCACACCCGCACCAAAGAAGGACTCTGGTCCGCCCTCCTGAGAGGCCCCGGCTTCAAGAAAGCCGAACGCACCTCAGAAGAACGCGCCATGGAACTCCTCGAATTCACCGGCCTCGCCCACAAGCGCGACCACCTCGCCCGCAACCTCCCCTACGGCGAACAACGCAAGCTCGAAATCGCCCGCGCCCTCGCCAGCGAACCCGGACTCCTCCTCCTCGACGAGCCCACCGCCGGCATGAACCCACAAGAAACCCGCGCCACCCAGGACCTCGTCCTCGCCATCCGCGAACAAGGCACCGCCGTCCTCGTCATCGAGCACGACATGCGCTTCATCTTCAACCTCTGCGACCGCGTCGCCGTCCTCGTCCAAGGCCAAAAACTCATCGAGGGCACCGCCGACGTCGTCCAGGCGGACGAACGCGTCGTCGCCGCCTACCTCGGCGAACCCGTCCAGGACGCCCCGGCCCCCACCGGCACCCCACCCACCGAAACCACCGCCGAAGCTCCACCCGCGGCCGACACCACCGACGACGCCCACCCGGCGCAGGAGCCGTCCGAGGGAGAGACCGGAGACACCCCATGACCGCACTTCTCGAAGTCGAGGACCTCCGCGTCGCCTACGGAAAAATCGAAGCCGTCAAAGGCATCTCCTTCTCCGTCGAAGCCGGCCAGGCCGTCACCCTCATCGGCACCAACGGCGCCGGGAAAACCACGACCCTGCGCACCCTCTCCGGCCTCCTCAAGCCCCTCGCCGGAAAAATCACCTTCGACGGCGAACCCCTCAACGGCGTGCCCGCCCACAAAATCGTCGAACGCGGCCTCGCCCACTCCCCCGAAGGCCGCCACCTCTTCCCCCGCCTCACCATCGGCGAGAACCTCCAGCTCGGCGCCTTCCTGCGCAAAGACACCGCCGGAATAGAAGCCGACATCAAAAAGGTCTACGACCTCTTCCCCATCCTCGGCCAACGCAGCAAACAAGCCTCCGGCACCCTCTCCGGCGGCGAACAACAAATGCTCGCCATGGGCCGCGCCCTCATGTCCCGCCCCAAACTCCTCATGCTCGACGAACCCTCCATGGGCCTCTCGCCGATCATGATGCAGAAAATCATGGAGACCATCCGGGAACTCCGCTCCCAAGGCACCACCATCCTCCTCGTCGAACAGAACGCCCAGGCCGCGCTCTCCCTCGCCGACCAGGGGCACGTCATGGAAATCGGCCGCATCGTCCTCTCCGGCAGCGGGCCCGACCTCCTCCACGACGAATCCGTCCGCAAGGCCTACCTCGGCGAGGACTGACCCGCCCGCCCCGCAAAACGCCGACGGCCCCGTACCGAACACCGGTACGGGGCCGCGCGCGCTGCGACCGCGCGCTACTGGTCCTTCTGCTTCTTCTTCTCCTCGGCGTCCTCGATAACCGCCTCGGCGACCTGCTGCATCGACAGCCGGCGATCCATCGACGTCTTCTGGATCCAGCGGAACGCCGCCGGCTCCGTCAGCCCGTACTGCGTCTGCAGAATGCTCTTCGCGCGGTCCACCAGCTTCCGCGTCTCCAGCCGCTGCGTGAGGTCGGCGACCTCGTTCTCCAGCGTCTTCAGCTCCGTGAACCGGCTCACGGCCATCTCGATCGCCGGCACCACGTCGCTCTTGGAGAACGGCTTCACCAGATACGCCATCGCCCCCGCGTCCCGCGCCCGCTCCACCAGCTCACGCTGCGAGAACGCGGTCAGCATCAGCACCGGCGCGATGCTCTCCTCGGCGATCTTCTCCGCCGCCGAGATACCGTCCAGCACCGGCATCTTCACGTCCAGGATCACCAGATCAGGACGGTGCTCCCGGGCCAGCTCCACGGCTTTCTGCCCGTCCCCGGCCTCGCCGACGACGGTGTAGCCCTCTTCCTCCAGCATCTCTTTGAGATCGAGACGGATGAGTGCCTCGTCCTCGGCGATCACGACGCGCGTGGTCAGCGGCGGGACATGCGACTGATCGTCATCGGCGACGGGCTGCTCGGGCTCGGCGGCGCTCACGGGACTCCTCGTTCCAGGCAGGTGGTGCCCCATGAGCCTACCTAGCTCCTGTAAGGTAGTTCCACAGCAGGTAGGCACTAGCCTTGGATTCCGCTGGCCCCGGTAGCCCAATTGGCAGCAGGCAATGGATTCAAAACCCATACAGTGTCGGTTCGAGTCCGACCCGGGGCACTTTTCCTTCGATTCCATGGTCGCGTGAATCTCGGAGGCGGTTCGCTCGATGGAGTGATCGTCCAGTCGAACGAGCGCGCGAATCTTCGTTCCAGGCCAGAGTCGCCTGCATGTACGACCACGAGACCCGTCGGCAGGCCCTCGCCCTTGTCGCTCAAGGCCGCAGCCTCAACTCCGTCAGCAAGCAGACCGGCATATCCCGGTACGCCATCCGATCCTGGCAGATTCGGATCGAGCCGGTCTCCCGCGTCACGCACTGCGTGCGGTGCGAGCGGGAGCCACGGCCTCCGGAAGACCTGGCGGCGTACTCCTACTTACTCGGCCTCTATCTCGGCGACGGCTGTGTGAGCGAACAGGCCCGGCGAGGCGGGTACGCCCTGCGGATCGCGTGCGCCGACGCCTGGCCCGGCCTGATCGGGGCGTGTCGCGACGCGATGAAGGCCGTACGCCCCATGAACAGCGTCTGCGTGATCCAGCAGCGGGGCTGCGTCATGGTGACCAGCTACAGCCGCCACTGGCCTTGCCTGTTCCCCCAGCACGGCCCCGGTAAGAAGCACGAGCGGCGGATCGCACTCGAAGCCTGGCAGCAGCGGATCGTGGATGACCATCCCTGGGAGTTCCTCCGCGGGCTCGTCCACTCCGACGGCTGCCGCATCACCAACTGGACGACGCGCACGGTCGGCGGCGAACGCAGGCGCTATGAATACCCGCGGTACTTCTTCACCAACAAGTCCGACGATATCCGCGAGCTGTTCTCGGACACCCTGACGAAGGTCGGGGTCGAGTGGAGAGTCACCCGGCGCGGCACGGAGCCCTACAACATCTCGGTCGCCAGGAAGGCGTCCGTCGCCCTCATGGACCGGCACATCGGGCCGAAGTTCTGACAGGGACGGCGGTCAGGACCTCGGCCCAGCGCCAACGCGCGGGGGCGGTGGGCTACTTCGGGTTGTTCTCGTCGCCGATGTGGTGGACGCGGACGAGGTTGGAGGAGCCGGGGACGCCGGGTGGGGAGCCGGCGGTGATGATGACGACGTCGCCCTTGCGGCAGCGGCCGATCCTCAGGAGCTGTTCGTCGACCTGGGCGACCATCTCGTCGGTGGAGTCGACGGTCGGGCCGAGGAAGGTCTCCACGCCCCAGGTGAGGTTGAGCTGGGAGCGGGTGGCGGGGTCGGGGGTGAAGGCCAGGAGCGGGATGGGTGAGCGGTAGCGGGACAGGCGGCGGACGGTGTCGCCGGACTGGGTGAAGGCGACGAGGAATTTCGCGCCGAGGAAGTCGCCCATCTCGGCGGCGGCACGGGCGACGGCGCCGCCCTGGGTGCGGGGCTTGCTGCGTTCGGTGAGCGGCGGGAGGCCCTTGGCGAGGATGTCCTCCTCGGCGGCCTCGACGATGCGGCTCATGGTGCGGACGGTTTCGGTGGGGTATTTGCCGACGCTGGTTTCGCCGGAGAGCATCACCGCGTCGGTGCCGTCGATGACGGCGTTGGCGACGTCGGAGGCTTCGGCGCGGGTGGGCCGAGAGTTGTCGATCATCGAGTCGAGCATCTGGGTGGCGACGATGACCGGCTTGGCGTTGCGTTTGGCGAGCTTGATGGCGCGCTTTTGGACGATCGGGACCGTTTCGAGGGGCATTTCGACGCCGAGGTCGCCGCGGGCGACCATGATGCCGTCGAAGGCGGCGACGATGTCGTCGATGTTGTCGACGGCCTGGGGCTTCTCGACCTTGGCGATGACGGGGAGGAAGCGGTCTTCTTCGCGCATGATGCGGTGGACGTCTTCGATGTCGCGGCCGCTGCGGACGAAGGAGAGGGCGATGACGTCGGCGCCGATGCGCAGGGCCCAGCGGAGGTCGTCTTTGTCTTTTTCGGAGAGGGCGGGGACGGAGACGGCGACACCGGGGAGGTTGAGGCCCTTGTGGTCGGAGACCATGCCGCCTTCGATGACCTTGGTGTGGACGCGGGGTCCGTCGACGGCGGTGACTTCGAGGGTGACTTTGCCGTCGTCGACGAGGATGCGTTCGCCGGTGGTGACGTCGGCGGCGAGGCCGTCGTAGGTGGTGCCGCAGAGTTGGCGGTCGCCTTCGACGGCGGGTTCGACGGTGATGGTGAACTCGTCGTCGCGTTCGAGAAGTACGGGGCCTTCGCGGAATCGGCCGAGGCGGATCTTCGGGCCTTGAAGGTCGGCGAGGATGCCGACGCTGCGGCCGGTTTCCTCGGATGCCTTGCGGACCCGGTCGTATCGCGCCTCGTGGTCGGCGTAGGTGCCGTGGCTGAGGTTGAAGCGGGCCACGTCCATTCCGGCGTCGACGAGTGCCTTGATCTGCTCGTACGTGTCGGTGGCGGGTCCCAGGGTGCAGACGATTTTTGCTCGGCGCATGTTTCGACCCTATGACTTACCCACTGGTAGGGGACTGTGGGGAAGTGACTGCTCAACGGCCGTTGGATGAAAGGCTGTTGACAAGTATTGGAATGGGCGCGGAGCCGCTCCGATGAGCGGATCGCGGGCCTCGCGCCGGGCTGTCTCAGAGTGCGGGACGGGTCATGGTGAAGCGCGCGTTGACGTGGGCGTAGACGGTCTGGCGCCGGGGTTCGAGGTCGAGGGCGGGGGCGTCGGCTTGTCCGCGGGGGGCTCCGCCGGCGTAGCCGCGCAGGCCGCCGGGGGCGGCGGGGCCGGGGGTGCTTTCGGCGCCGAGGTCGGCGAGCTCGACGAGGGCGTCGAGGCGGGCGCCGAGTGCTTCGGCGTATTCGCGAGCGCGTTGGACGGCTTCGCGGACGGCTTGGGTGCGGGCTTGGCGGTGGACGGGTGAGTCGGGGCGCAGGGCCCACCAGGGGCCGTCGACGCGGGTGAGGTCGAGGGCGGCGAGGCGGGTGGTGAGTTCGCCGAGGGTGGTGAAGTCGTTGAGGGTGGCGGTGACGGTGACGCGGCCGTGGTAGGCGCGGACGCGTTCGCTGCGGCCTTTCTCGGTGAGTTGGGGGGTGAGGCTGAAGGTGCCGGTTTCGAGCTTTTCGAGGGCTTGGTCGTAGCTCTTTATGAGGGTGAGGGCTTGTTCGTTGCGGCGGGTGAGGTCGGTGAGGGCGGCGTGGCGGTCGGTGCCGCGGGCGCTGACGGTGACGGTGATGCGGGCGATTTCGGGGTCGGCTTCGATGCGGGCTTCGCCGCGTACGGCGAGACGGGGGGTGTCGGGGGTCCCGTAGGGCAGGGGGTCGGTCATGGTCTGGCTCCCGGGTTGGCTTGGTGGGTGGGGTAGTTGGGGTGGCGGGGCAAGGGTGGCACACGGCCTGTGTGGGGGGTGTTGCGTGAGGGGTGGCTGGGCCAGAATCTACGCGCGTTGTCCGTGTGGTGCCGGTTGGTTGTGGCGCCGTTCTGTCCGAGGAGTTGGGTATGTCGCTCGACCGTAGGAAGTTCGTGGGTGGCTCTGTGGTGACGGGTGCGGGGGTGGCGCTCGCGGGGGCGGTGGCGCCGGCCGCGGAGGCGGCGGTGGCGGACCGTCGCGGGGGGGGCGGGCCCGCGAGCGGTACGCGTTCTCGGTGATGGGCACGACGGATCTGCACGGCAATGTCTTCAACTGGGATTACGTCACGGACGCGGAGTTCGACGACAAGGAGCACAACGATGTCGGGCTGGCGAAGATCTCGACGTTGGTCGATGGTGTGCGGGCGGAAAAGGGCCGGCACAACACGCTGCTGATCGATGCGGGTGACACGATTCAGGGGACGCAGTTGGCGTATTACTACGCCAAGGTGGATCCGATCACGGGGCCGAACGGTCCGGTGCATCCGATGGCGCGGGCGATGAACGCGATCGGCTATGACGCGGCGGCGTTGGGTAATCACGAGTTCAATTACGGGATCGAGGTCCTGCGAAAGTTCGAGGAGAGTTGTGACTTTCCGCTGCTGGGGGCGAACGCGGTGGACGCGAAGTCGCTGCGGCCGGCGTTCGCGCCGTATGTGATCAAGCGGTTGCGGACGCCGCGCGGGCGGGAGGTGCGGGTGGCGGTGCTGGGTCTGACGAATCCGGGGATCGCGATCTGGGACCGGGCGCATGTGCGGGGGCAACTGGAATTCGTGGGGTTGGAGGAGCAGGCGGCGCGGTGGGTGCCGAGGCTTCGGTCGATCGGCGCGGATGTGGTGATCGTGGCGGCGCATTCGGGGACGAGCGGGACGTCGTCCTACGGGGATCAGTTGCCGTATGTGGAGAACGCGGCGGCGCTGGTGGCGGAGCGGGTGCCGGGGATCGACGCGGTTTTGGTGGGGCACGCGCATGTGGAGATACCGGAGCGCCGGGTGGTGAACGCTCAGTCGGGCCGGGAGGTGGTGTTGTCGGAGCCGTTGAAGTGGGGGCAGCGGCTGACCGTTTTCGATGTGGAGGTGGAGTGGTGCCGGGGGCGCTGGCAGGTGGCGTCGGTCGGGTCGAAGGTGCTGAACGCCAACGCGGTGGCGGAGGACGGGCGGATCACCGGGTTGCTGCGGGCGGAGCAGCGCAAGGTGGTGGCGTATGTGAACCGGGTGATCGGTCGCTCCGTGGTAGAGATGACGGCGGAGCGGGCGCCGGTGACGGACACGCCGATGGTGGATTTCATCGCGTTCGTGCAGGCGGAGGTGGTGCGTAAGGCGCTCGCGGGTTCGGCGTACGCGGGATTGCCGGTGGTGTCGCAGGCGTCGTGTTTCTCGCGTACGGCGAGGGTGCCGGCGGGTGCGGTGACGATCCGGGCGATGGCGGCTGTGTACCCGTTCGACAACACGCTGGAGGCGCGGGTTCTGACGGGGGCGCAGTTGCGGGATTATCTGGAATTTTCGGCGCGGTATTACGTGCGGACGGCGGCCGGCGGTCCGGTGGATCCGTCGCGGATCACGAATGCGGAGGGGACGCCGGATTACAACTACGACGCGGTGCGGGGTGTGTCGTACGAGATCGATATCGCGAAGCCGGTGGGGCAGCGGATCGTGAATCTGCGTTTTTCCGGGAAGCCGGTCGAGGATGCGGCGCGGTTCGTTTTGGCGGTGAACAATTATCGTGCGGGGGGCGGCGGTAATTTCCCGCATGTGGCGGCCGCGGACCAGGTGTGGTCGACGTCGGACGAGATCCGGAATCTCATTATCGGCTGGGTGCGGGAGAGCGGGGAGATCGATCCGGCGAAGTTCGCGTCGGTGGACTGGGTGCTCACGCGGGAGGGTGTGCCGGTGTTCTGAGGGCGGTGGCCGCCGCGTTGCCGTGGCGGCCGTCGGGCCGGGGCTCTGCCGGGGTGGTCAGTGGCGGGGGACGAGGGTGGAGCCTTGGCGGGGGACGTGGCCGGTGCGGCCGGTGGCGGGTTGTTGGAGGCCGAAGGTGGTGAAGGCGGTGCGGGTGGGGAGGGGGTAGGCGGGTTCGTCGGTGAGGGAGTTGAGGATGGTGGCGCTGCGCCAGGCGGCGAGGCCGAGGTCGGGGGTGCCTACGCCGTGGGTGTGGCGCTCGGCGTTCTGTACGTAGAGGGCGCCGCTGACGGCGGGGTCGAGGACGAGGCGGTGGTGGGCGTCGACGCGGGGGCGGCCGGCGTTGTCGCGGCGCAGGTGGGGGGCGAGGGCGGCGAGGAGGGTGTCGAGGCGGCGTTCGCGGTAGCCGGTGGCGAGGATGACGGCGTCGGTGGTGAGGCGGGAGCGGGTGCCCTGCTGGGTGTGGTCGAGGTGGAGTTCGACTTTGGTGGTGCCGACGCGGCCGGCGGTGCGTACGCAGACGCCCGGGGTGAGGGTGGTGTCGGGCCAGCCGCCGTGCAGGGTGCGGCGGTAGAGCTCGTCGTGGATGGCGGCGAGGGTGTCGTGGTCGATGCCTTTGTAGAGCTGCCATTGGCCGGGCAGCAGCTCGTCGCGGGCGCGTTCGGGGAGGGCGTGGAAGTAGCGGGTGTAGTCGGGGGTGAAGTGTTCGAGCCCGAGCTTGCTGTATTCCATGGGGGCGAAGGCGGGGGTGCGGGCGAGCCAGTGGAGTTTCTCGCGGCCGGCGGGGCGGGCGCGGAGCAGGTCGAGGAAGATTTCGGCGCCGGACTGGCCCGCTCCGATGACGGTGATGTGGTCGGCGGCGAGGAGGCGTTCGCGGTGGTCGAGGTAGTCGGCGGAGTGGATGACGGGGACGGTGGGGGCCTCGGCGAGGGGGCGTAGCGGTTCGGGGATGTGGGGGGCGGTGCCGATGCCGAGGACGACGTTGCGGGCGTAGGTGCGGCCGAGGGCTTCGGCTTCGCCGTCGGTGTCGAGTTGGGTGAAGTCGACTTCGAAGAGTTCGTGTTCGGGGTTCCAGCGCAGGGCGTCGATCTGGTGGCCGAAGTGGAGTCCGGGCAGGGATTCGCTGACCCAGCGGCAGTAGGCGTCGTATTCGGCGCGGTGGGTGTGGAAGCGCTCGGCGAAGTAGAAGGGGAAGAGGCGTTCGCGGGTTTTGAGGTAGTTGAGGAAGCTCCAGGGGCTGGTGGGGTCGGCGAGGGTGACGAGGTCGGCGAGGAAGGGGACTTGGAGGGTGGCGCCGTCGAGGAGGAGGCCGGGGTGCCAGTGGAAGGCGGGGCGCTGGTCGTAGAAGGCGGTGCGCAGGTGGGTGAGGGGCTGGGCGAGGGCGGCGAGGGAGAGGTTGAAGGGGCCGATGCCGATGCCGGCGAGGTCGAGGGGTTGGTCGGGGCCGGTGGCGCCGTCGGGGCCGGGTTCGGGATGGGGTGTGGTGGTCATCGGGGCGTGTGGCCTTCCACGAGGGTGAGGAGGGTGGTGAGGTCTCCGGGCTGGGTGTGGGGGTTGAGGAGGGTGGCTTTGAGCCAGAGCCCGTGGGGGGTCGCGGCGCGGCCGAGGACGGCGTGGCCGTCGGTGAGGAGGGTGCGGCGGATGGTGGCGAGGGTGGCGTCGTCGGCTCCGGTGGGGCGGAAGAGGACGGTGCTGAGGGTGGGGCGGGAGTGGAGTTCGAAGCGGGGGTGGGCCTCGATGAGGTCGGCGAGGGTGTGGGCGGCGGCGAGCGTGCGGTCGACGAGTTCGCCCAGGCCCTGGCGGCCCAGCGCTTTGAGGGTGACGGCGATTTTGAGGATGTCGGGGCGGCGGGTGGTGCGCAGGGAGCGGCCGAGGAGGTCGGGGAGGCCGGCTGCGGTGTCGTCGTCGGCGTTGAGGTAGTCGGCGCGGTGGTCGAGGGGGGTGAGGAGGAGGGGGTCGGGCACGGCGAGGAGGCCGGCGGCGATCGGCTGCCAGCCGAGTTTGTGCAGGTCGAGGGTGACGGTGTGGGCGCGGGCGAGGCCCTGGAGGGCGGTGCGGTGGGTGTCGCTGAACAGGAGCGATCCGCCGTAGGCGGCGTCGATGTGGTAGCGGGCGCCGTGGTGGTCGGCGAGGTCGGCGAGGGCGGCGAGGGGGTCGATGGCGCCGGAGTCGGTGGTGCCGGCGGTGGCGGCCAGGAGGAGGGGGCCGGGGTGTGCGGCGAGGCCGGTGAGGGCGGTGTGGGCGGTGTCGGGGGTGAGGATGCCGTGGGGGGTGGGGAGGGTGATCGGGTCGGGGAGGCCGAGGAGCCAGGCGGCGCGGTGGATGCTGTGGTGGGCGTTGGCGCCGCAGACGATGCGGAGGGGGGCGGTGGCTTCCTGCGGGGTGGTGGTCGGCCGGGTGCTTTCGCGGGCGAGGAGAACGGCGAGTTGGTTGGATTCGGTGCCGCCGGTGGTGACCAGGGCGTCCGGGGCGGTGGCCTCGGGGTAGACGAGGGCGGCGAGTTCGCGGCTGGTGAGGGCTTCGAGGGCGGAGGCGGCGGGGGCCTGGTCCCAGGAGTCCATGGAGGGGTTGAGGGCGCTCGCGGCGAGGTCGGCGGCGGCGGCGAGGGCGAGTGGCGGACAGTGCAGGTGTGCGGCGCAGTGCGGGTCGGCGGGGTCGGCGGCGCCGGCGGCGAGGGTGTGGACGAGGGTGCGCAGGGCGTCGTGGTCGCCGGTGCCGTGTTCGGGCAGGAGCGGGGCGCAGGTGGCGCGTACGACGCGGGTGACGGCGTCGGGGCCGCCGCGCGGGAGGGGGCCGGCGCGGTCCTCGGCGCCGGTGGTGAGGGCGTCGAGGACGGTGTCGAGGAGGGGGCGGAGCGCGCGGGGGCCGTTGGTGCCGCCTGCGAGGGCGGTACCGGCAGGGGGCACGGACGTCAAGGGGCTGTTCTCCAGGGGGAGTTCGGGTGACGTGCCACCCGGGGTCTTAGGCCGCCCTAAGTTACTTTCCCCCCGCGCGCGGTATCCACCGGTCCGGTGGGTTCCACCCATACGTGGTACGGGTCTGCCGCACGTGTTCGGGTGCCGCCGGCCGCGTCCCGGCGGCACCCGGAGTCAGGTCGCGTGTGCGGCCCTCCCCGGCGGGTCAGCCGGCCGGGGGGCGGTCGTGGTCGGCGGCGGCGCGTACCCGCAACGCGCGGCGCAGATCGTCCAGTTGGTCGACGAGTTTGCGACGCAGCGCCGGGGTGGGGGCGGGGTCGGCGGCGGTGAGGCAGCGTTCGCCGAGGTGGAGGGTGTCGTCCTCGACGAAGGTGGCGGGGAAGGCGTGGCGGCCGGCGGCTTCGGCGAGGGCGGGGCCGCGGCGGGCGGCGAGGGTGGGGACGTCGGTGAAGTAGCGGGTGACGTAGGGGCGGAGCAGGTCGTGTTGTTCGGGGGCCCAGAAGCCGGTGGCGGTGGCGGTGAAGAGGTAGTTGGACAGGGCGGTCGCCTCGTCGGTGGTGAACAGGGCGTCCCAGGCGGCTTGTTTGGCGGCCGGGTCGGGCAGGGCGGCGTGGCAGCGGGCGGCGCCTTCGCGGCCGGTGGCGCTGGGGTCGCGGGCGAGTTCGGCGTCGATCGTCTCGGGGGTGGTGGCGCCGAGGGTGGCGAGCCGGCCGAGGATGCGCCAGCGCAGTTCGGGGTCGAGGAGGGGGCCGCCGGGGACGCCGGCGCCGTCGAGCCAGTCCTGGATGATCTCGGGGGTGGTGGCGCTGTCGATCAGGGCGCGTACGGCGGTCAGGCGCAGGCCGGCCTTCGTGCCGTGTTCGGGGCCCTCGGTGTGGCGCAGCAGGGCGCGGCTGATGGTGGTGAGGGTGGTGAGGGCCGTGTGGCGCTCGTCGCCGGAGAGGTAGCGGTCGGCGATCTGGGTGCGGGCGAAGGCGAGCACGCCCTGGACGATGGCCAGGTCCGTTTCGTACGGCAGGTGGGTGCGGGCGGCGTCGAGGTAGGCGGCGGGCGGGAGGTCGCCGTCGCGGACCAGGTCGCGGGCGGCGTTCCAGATGACGGCACGGGTGAGCGGGTCGGGCAGGCCGGAGAGGGAGTCGGCGACGGTGCGCCAGGACGACGGGTCGAAGCGGATCTTGGTGTAGGTGAGGTCGCCGTCGTTGAGGACGACGAGGGCGGGGGCGGGGGCGGCGAACTCCCGGGAGGTGTGGCCGGCTTCCTCGGGGATGTCCATCTCGAAGCGCTCGCGCACGGTCAGGCGTCCGGTCTCGGCCGGGTCGTGGTCGTAGACGCCGACGGTGATGCGGTGCGGGCGGCTGCCGGTGTGCTCGACGTCGACCCGCCAGGAGTCGTGGGTGACGCCGACGACGGGGGTGAGGGTGTCGACGCCGGTGGTGCGCAGCCAGCGTTCGGCCCAGGCGTGCACGTCCCGGTCGGTGGCGCCGGCCAGGGAGTCGATGAAGTCGGCGAGGGTGGCGTTGGCGAAGCGGTGCCGGGCGAAGTGGTCGTTGATGCCGGCGAGGAAGTCCTTCTCGCCCATCCAGGCGACGAGTTGGCGCAGGGCGGAGGCGCCCTTGGCGTAGGAGATGCCGTCGAAGTTGAGGAGGGCGGAGGCGGTGTCGGGGACGTCGTCGGGGGCGGGGGCGACGGGGTGGGTGGAGGGCCGCTGGTCGGCGTCGTATCCCCAGCCCTTGCGAGCGACGGCGAAGTCGGTCCAGGTGTCGGTGAAGCGGGTGGCTTCGGCGAGGACCTGGTAGCCCATGTACTCGGCGAACGACTCGTTCAGCCAGATGTCGTCCCACCACTGGAGGGTGACGAGGTCGCCGAACCACATGTGGGCCATCTCGTGGGAGATGACCATGCCCCGGGTCTGGCGTTCGGTGTCGGTGACGGCCGAGCGGTAGACGAACTCGTCGCGGAAGGTGACCAGGCCCGGGTTCTCCATGGCGCCGGCGTTGAATTCGGGGACGAAAGCCTGGTCGTAGGAGTCGAAGGGGTAGGGCTCGTCGAAGATCTCGTGGTAGCGGTCGAAGCAGCGGCGGGTGATGTCGAGGATCTCGTCGGCGTCGGCGTCGAGGTGGGGGGCCAGGGAGCGACGGCAGTGGATGCCGAAGGGCAGGCCGGCGTGTTCGGTGCGTACGGAGTGCCAGGGGCCGGCGGCGACGGCGACGAGGTACGTGCTCAGCAGGGGCGTCTCGGCGAGCGTCCAGTGGCCGGGGGTGTCCTGGGTGGCGATGCCGTTGCCCAGCACGGACCAGTCCGTGGGGGCGGTGACGGTGAGCGCGAAGACGGCCTTGAGGTCGGGCTGGTCGAAGGCGGCGAAGACGCGCTGTACGTCTTCCATGAAGAGCTGGGTGTAGGCGTAGGTTTCGCCGTCGGCGGGGTCGGTGAAGCGGTGCATGCCTTCGCCGGTGCGGGAGTAGCGCATCGTGGCGTCGAGGCGGAGTTCGTGGCGGCCGGGTGCGAGGCCGGTCAGCGGCAGGCGGTTGTCGGCGAGGGCCGCGGGGTCGAGGGGGTGGCCGTCGAGGGTGGCGGTGTGCAGCTCGGCGGGCTTGATCTCTACGAAGGTGTCGGCGGGTTCGCGGGTGGTGAAGTGGATGACCGTCCGCGAGCCGAAGTGGTCGTCGCCCTGGGTGAGGTCGAGGGCGATCTCGTAGCGGTGGACGTCGATGAACCGGGCTCGGGTTTGCGCCTCGGCGCGCTGTAGTGCGGGCATGGGGTCATGCTGCCGTATGGGGTGTGGCGTGGGTGGGGGTTCTGGGGCGTCGGGGGGCGGGGGGCGCACCGGGCTACCGCTGGGAGGTGCCCCACCCCTCAGCAAGCGACCGCGCAACCGGCCCCGCGCCCACCGGCAGGTCAGGGAGCGCGCCCCGTGATCCGTGGTGGGTCGTCGGGGTCCGGGATTTGGGTGGACCAGCCGCCGGGGACGGTGTGGGACTGGCGGTCGCGGAAGTGGATGGGGGCGGTGCCGACGCGGCGGGTGAAGAGGCGGCTGAAGTAGGCCGGGTCGTCGTAGCCGACGCGGCGGGCGACGGCGGCGACGGGGAGTTCGGTGCCGACGAGGAGTTCCTTGGCGCGGCCCAGGCGGATGCCCAGGAGGTAGTCCTTGGGGCTGCAGCCGGCGCCGCGGCGTACGGCGGTGCGCAGTTCGGCGGGGGTCATGCCGTGGCGGGCGGCGTGTTCGGTGACGGACAGGGGCAGGAACGCGTCGCGGGCGAGCGCTTGGAGGACGGGATCGCCGTCGGCGTCGGTGTCGGCGCGGGCGCGGCGCAGGGCGACGAGGAGTTCGTGCACGGCGGCGGAGGTCTCGACCTCCAGCAGCGGGTTGCCGCGGCGCGCGGCGCGGGCGATGCGGCCGACGGTGGCGCGGGCCGGCCCGGTGTCGGCGAGGGGTACGAGCGGCCGGTCGGGTTCGATGTAGCCCAGCTCGGTGTACGTGGTGGCGGCGGGCCCGGTGAAGTCGACGAAGCTTTCGTCCCAGCCGGTTTCGGGGTCGGCGCCGTAGTGGTGGGGAACGCCCGGCAGGAGCCACAGGAGGGCGGGGGCGGTGACCGGGCGGCGCCGTCCGTCGGGGCCGGTGCACCAGCCGCGCCCGGCGCTGATGACGACGGCGACGTGGTGGTCGAGGGTGCGGGGCCCCACCGGGGGCAGGGTGCCGTGCTGGAGTCCGACGCCCAGGCAGACCAGGCCGAGCCGGTGGTGGACCGGGCTGGGGGTGAAGTAGCGCATCCAGGTGTGGTACACGGCCGGCCTCCCGTCGCCGTACGGCCGCGGTGTGTGCCGCCGCTCCGTCCAAACAACGCCGATCTTTGTCCATGGACCGCCATGCCGCCAGAGGGCGACGGTGAGCGTGTGAGGGACGGGGCGCGGTGGACGAAGGGGCGGTCGGGCATGGCGCGGTTCGTGGTGGGTGAGCGGGATTTCACGCTGGACGGGCGGCCGGTGCGGTTGTTGTCCGGGGCGTTGCACTACTTCCGGGTGCACGAGGCGCAGTGGGATCACCGGCTGGCGATGCTGCGGGCGATGGGGCTGAACTGTGTGGAGACGTATGTGCCGTGGAATCTGCACGAGCCGCGGCCGGGTGAGTTCCGGGATCCGGAGGCGCTGGGACGGTTCTTGGACGCGGCGGGGGCGGCGGGGTTGTGGGCGATCGTGCGGCCGGGCCCGTATATCTGCGCGGAGTGGGAGAACGGGGGGTTGCCGCAGTGGTTGACGGGACCGTTGGGACGGCGGGTGCGGACGCGGGACGCGGGGTATCTGCGGGCGGTGGACGCCTGGTTCGCGCGGTTGCTGCCGCAGGTGGTGGCGCGGCAGTGCACCGAGGCTTCGGGGCGGGGCGGTCCGGCCGACGGTCCGGTGCTCATGGTCCAGGTGGAGAACGAGTACGGCTCGTACGGCAGTGACGCGGTCTATCTGGCGCGTATGGCGGAGCGCCTGCGGGAACTGGGGGTGCGGGTGCCGTTGTTCACGTCGGACGGGCCGGAGGACCACATGCTGTCCGGGGGGTCGCTGCCGGGGGTGCTGGCGACGGTGAATTTCGGGTCGGGGGCGCGGGAGGCGTTCGCGGCGTTGCGTCGGCACCGGCCGGACGGGCCGTTGATGTGTATGGAGTTCTGGTGCGGGTGGTTCGCGCACTGGGGGGAGGGTCAGGTGGCGCGGCCGCCGGAGGAGGCCGCGGCGGCGCTGCGGGAGGTCTTGGAGTGCGGGGCGTCGGTCAATGTGTACATGGCGCACGGCGGGACCAGTTTCGGGGGCTGGGCGGGCGCCAACCGTGCGGGTGCGCTGCATGACGGGGCGCTGGAGCCGACGGTGACGTCGTACGACTACCAGGCGCCGGTCGATGAGTTCGGCCGGCCGACGGAGAAGTTCTGGCGGTTCCGGGAGGTGCTGGCCGAGTGGGCGGAGGGGCCGCTGCCTCGGGTGCCGCAGCCGCCGCCGGTGCTGCCCGCCGCGGTGCGCGCGGTGGTGACGCGGTGGGCTCCGATGGATGAGGTGTTCCGGGCGCTGGGGGGTGCGGAGGTCGAGGCGGGTGGGCCGGTGACGTTCGAGGAGTTGGGGGTGGACCGGGGGGTGGTGCGGTACCGGGCGGTGGTGCCGGGGCCGCGGGGTGCGTATCCGCTGCGGGTGGTGGGGTTGCGGGACCGGGCGGTGGTGTGTGTGGACGGGGGGCCGGGTGTGGTGGTGGAGGGTGAGGACGCGCTGGTGGGGGACGTCGCGGGGCCGGCGTCGGTGGAGTTGTGGGTGGAGTCGTTGGGGCGGGTGAATTACGGGCCGCGGCTGGGCGAGCCGAAGGGGATCACCGGCGGGTTGTTGCACGAGCGGCAGTTTGTGCACGGGGTGCGGGCCCGGGGGGTGCGGCTGGACGCGTTCGAGGAGCCCGGGGCGGTGGAGAAGGTCGCGTTCCGGGACCTGCCGGGTGCCGGGGAGGCGCCGGGGAGGGGGCTCTACCGGGGCACGCTGACGACGGCGTGCGGGGGCGGGGACGCGGAGTTGGCGTTGCCGGGCTGGGTGCGGGGCTTCGTGTGGGTCAACGGCTTCTGTCTGGGCCGTTATTGGGCGGCCGGCCCGCAGCGGACCCTGTTCGTGCCGGGTCCGGTGCTGCGGGAGGGCGTCAACGAGTTGCTGATCTGGGAGTTGGAGGGCGCCCCGCCCCTGGTGGGGGCGGGGGCGGGGACGCCCGGTCTGTATCCGTGCGGGACGTGTTGACCAGGGGCCGCGGGGCTGGCCGCGTCGGGGGTTACAGCTCCCGTACCTCGAAGGTGTCCAGGACGAATTCGGCGGTGCTGTCGTCGCCGGTTTTGCGCAGGCCCACCCATGCCTCGCCGGTGGGGGGCGCGGTGAAGGTGTAGGAGTGGGTGGCCGGGGCGGTGGCGGTGGGCAGGGGGTGGCGGGTGAGTTCCCGGGGGGCGGGGTCGTCGGTGGCGGTGATCCAGGCGTACTGGCCGGCCTTCTCGTTCTCGTAGCGGAAGGTGACGCGGTAGCGGCGGCCGGCGGTGAAGCGGACGGTGTGCGGCACGGTCCGGTAGACCAGGCCGGTGTTCTCGCCGCGGGACTTGAGGGATTCGCCGCCGTCGATGACGTCGTCGATGGCTTTGCCGTTCCAGCCGCGCTGGGTGTACGGCGCGTGCCGTTGCGCGAGGTGGGTGCGGGGGTCGGTGACGCCGCCGGCGTCGCCCTTGACGAAGACGCCCCAGCCCTGCGGGACGTGCGCGAAGTCCTCGAAGGCCAGGGCGCCTTTCCTGGTGCTGCGGACGGCGGGTACGACGCGTACGTTGTCGAACGTGACGCGTGCCCGGCCGGGCGCGGCGGTGAGGGCGAGGGTGACCGGGCCGCCGCCCTCGGGGACGGTGAAGTAGGTGAACAGCCGTTGGCCGCGGGTGCCGGACTTGCGGTCGGCGGCGACGTGGTTGCCGGCGGTGGAGGTGTCGGTCCAGTTGACCGCGGTGATGCCGTCGGCGGTGGTGATCTCCAGTGCGGCCCGCCGCCGCTCCCCCGCCGTCGCGCCGACCTCCGTCTGTACGGACGCGGCGTAGTCGCCGGGTGCCAGGCGGGCGAGTTTCTGGGCGACGGTGGCGGCGCCGCCGGGGCCGATGACCAGTTCGTAGTCGCCGCGGGCGTTGGGCCGGACGGTGGCCGGGCCGGTGTGCTGCCAGCCGTCGAGGGCCCCGGAGTGGAAGCCGGGGTCGGTCAGGGGGGTGCCTTCGCCCCAGCCGGGGTCGGCCTGCGCGGGGGCCTTGGTGCGGTACAGGACGTAGGCGACACCGGGGAGCGCGGTGAGGGTGACGCGGCCGCCGGTGACCGGGAGCCGCTTTTCCTCGGTGCGTCCCTGGTCGGTGAGGCGGTAGGCGTGGACGGTGGCGCTGGTCTGCCAGCCGCGGGGCAGGGTCCAGGTGGTGGTGCCGCCGCGGGGGTTGTAGTGGTAGAGCTTGGCGGGGTCGGTGGCGCGGCGGGGTTCCCAGGGCAGCAGGTAGGTGCCGTCGTCGTAGACCAGCCGTCCGTCCGTGGTGATCTTCCGGGTGCCGTCCCGGTCGCTGACGGAGGTGCGGGTGGGGCCCTCGAAGGTGATCTCGTGGGCGGTCCAGGTTCTGATGGGGTGGGCCTGGAGGTACTTGGCGGGCAGCGCGTGGGTCCAGATGACGCTGTAGAAGGCGTGCCAGTCGGTTTTGCCGACCCAGCCCTCGAAGTTGCCCATGCGTGCGGCGCCGAGCAGGGTGGGCCACTTGTCGGCGAAGACGTCCTTGTGGTCGTTGCGCAGGAAGCGGATGAGCTGGGAGTTGACGCCGCGGGAGGTGTCGCCGCCGTAGTCGGTCTCGGTCGCCCAGTGCGCCCACAGGGCGGACCGCTCCAGGGCATGGCCGAATTCGGTGGCGATCTGCCAGCCCTGGTCGCGCAGGTGGCGCTGGAGCCGGTCGGAGTTCCAGCCGGATTCGCGGAAGACGTCGATGTAGAGGGTGTTCAGGGCCGGGTCGGTCTCCTGGCGCAGTTGGGCGAAGCGGCGGACGATGTCGCCGGAGACCAGGTCGCGGCGGGCGTCGATGCGGTAGGACAGGTCGAGCCAGTCCCATTCCTTGTCGTCCTTGTTGACGAGGGTTTCGGAGAAGGCGCGGGCGACGGGGTAGGACTCGGTGGCGTTGACGTGCACCGCGAAGTCGCTGTGCCATTTCTTGCCGGCGCGGAGCAGCACGTTGAGGTCTTCGAGGCCGCCGGCGCGCTTGTTGTAGTTGCCGCCGTAGTCGGGGTGCGCGGAGTCGTGGCCCTCGGACTGGTAGCCCTTGAGCAGGGTGAACTGCCGTAGCCCGTCGGTGGCCAGGGCGATCCTTTTGACGCTGTCGAGGGTGGCGAGGAAGGGGTTGGTGGCCTGGCTGGCGAAGTTGTACGGGATGTGGTGGACGACCCGCAGGTGCTGTTCGCGGGCGCCCAGCGGCATGACCATGATGTCGCGCAGGGCGATGGCGGCGTCCTGCCAGTCGGCGGTGCCGTCGCCGTTGCGGTCGCGGGTGAGGATGACGGTGGCGTACGGGAGGGGTTCGGTGGCGTCCACCGGCTGGCCGGCCGCCCGGTGTGTCCACTGGCCGCATCCCAGCCGGGCCTGGAGGTGGCCGTCGCCCCGGGTGGTCTGGCGCCAGAGCCGGCCGTTCTCCCAGGTGGCGCCGGCGGCGGGCTTGTCGTGGACGGTGTTGGTCTCGATGGCGGCGGCGAGCTTGCCGGTGGCGGCCACGGCGTAGGCGCAGCCGACGGGTTTGGGGTCCACGGGCGGGCCGGCGGCGGGCTTGACGAGGGTGTCGCCGCTCTTGGCCTTGTCCAGGTCGATGCGGGCGGCGAGGAGGGCGGCGTCGGGCTGGTCGCCGCGGACGCTCAGGAGGGCGAGGGAGGGGATCTCCAGGGTGCCGACGCGCAGGTCGTCGGTGTCGGTGATGTCGGTGACCTGCCAGGCGACCTGCCATCCCCGGACGGTGATGCGCACGGTGAGGGTGGTGCCGCCGCGGAAGGCGAGGGTGTAGGTGGCGCGGTCGGCGCGGGCCCGGTGGGTGACGGCGGGGGTGTGGGCGGTGCCGTTGATCAGGACCTGGGTGACGGGGCTGTCCTGGCCGTGCAGGACGGCGCCGGTGCCGCGGTCGGTGTAGGAGATGACGCGCGGGAAGGCGGTGTCGACGCGGACGTCGAGGGCGTCGGAGCGCAGCAGCGCCTCGCCGGCCCGGGGCGCGGCGGTGGCGGGGCGCGCGCCGAGGGGGAGAGTGGTGGCGACCCCGGCGAGCGCGGTGGCGGTGACGATTTTTCTGCGGCTGGGCCCGCGGCGGGCACCTGACTGGTCGTTCACAATGCACTGTCCTCCTTCGCACCGGCACTGCCTGTCGCCGGACAGCGTGCTGCCCCGGCCGGGGGTGAGCCTATGGACAAAGGGGGCACAGGTGTTGGACTAACGGGGCCGGGGATGCCGCGGGTGCCGGCCGGTGAGGGCAGGCGAAAGGCCCGGGAGCGTGCTCCCGGGCCCCTGGTGTCGGCGCGTCAGCGGATCAGCGCGTCAGCCGTTCAGCCGCCCAGTTCGCCGGCGGCCTTCTTGATGTCGGCGGCGAAGGCGCTCACCTCGCTGTAGACACCGGGCTTGCCGGGCCGTGCGCAGCCCTCGCCCCAGGAGACGATGCCGACCTGGAGCCACTCGCCGGCCTCGTCCTTGCGGAACATCGGGCCGCCGGAGTCGCCCTGGCAGGTGTCGACGCCGCCGGTGTCCAGCTTGCCGGCGCAGATCTCGTCGCCCGGCGTCAGGGAGTCGCCGTACGCCTTCTGGCAGGTGGCGTCGTCGATGAAGGGGACGGTCGCCTTGAGGAGGTAGCGCTGCTGCTCGCCGCCTTCCTTGTCGGCGCCCCAGCCGGCGATGGTGAAGTCGCCGTTGTTGAGCTTGTCGTCCTCGGCGATCTTCAGGGTCGGCAGGTCGAGGGGCTTGTCGAGCTTGATCAGCGCCCAGTCCTTGCCCTTGCCGTTGTAGCCGGGGGCCTGGAGTATCTCGGTGGACTTGGCGGTGACGGCCTTGGCGTCCTCCAGGTCGACCACGCCCGCGGTGGCGGTGATGGAGGTGTTGGGGCCGCTGCCGTCGACGCAGTGAGCCGCGGTGAGCACGACGTCCTTGGCGTAGAGGGCGCCGCCGCAGCCCATGGAGAGCCGGACCATGAAGGGGAATTCACCCTGGTCGGCCTTGGTGCCGCCGACGACCTTGGTGTCCACGGTGCCGGTGGGGGTCGGCGCGGGGGCGGCGAAGGCGGAGCCGGGCTGGAGGCTGAAGGCGGCCAGGGCGACCGCGCCGACGGCGGTGCTTCTCTTGAGGTGCTTCAGGTAGGTGCGCAACGGGCTTCCTTTCGTGGGGGGTTGCACGTCGATGACGAGCCCATGCCAACACCGGAGCCGGAACGGGCCGCCGGAAAACCTACGAAGGAAGCGGGCAGCACGCCGCAAGGCGTCCGGACCCAGTGGGGGATGAGTCCGCAAAGCGCACTGTGATTATGTGGAATTCACGATCAGGGTGACAAGGGTGCGCATCCGGCCAACTCCCTTGCCGCACCCGCCCCGTTCGGCCCATACCGGCCGATCCCGGTCACCCGTACAGTGGCCGGGTGGCAACGGGCGGCAGTGAGATCACACACGGATTCCCTCATCTCGACACGGTGCGCGCGGCGCTCACGGCGCTCTACAAACGTCTGTCGCCGGACACGGTGCGCACGTTCGACACGAGTGTGCCGCCCGTCGATGTGGCCTTCGCGGACACCGAGGACCCGTACCTGGGGGCGCAGCGGGTGGCCCGGGTGATGGTGCGGCATCTGCGGCTGCCGGACGCCCGGATGGTCGTCTCCTTCCGTGAGATGGAACACGCCGCGAACATCGAGCTGACCGCGGGGCCCGAGTACTTCATCGAGCTCAACGAGCGGTTCAAGAGCCACCGCAAGGACATCGGCGCCGCCCTCGCCCACGAGGTGACGCACGTCTACCTGCACCGCCTGGACCTGTCCTTCCCCGGCACCCGCGACAACGAGATCCTCACCGACACCGCCACCACCTACCTCGGCGCGGGCTGGCTGCTGCTGGACGCCTACCGCGAGCACGGCCCCCTGTCGCAGAAGCTCGGCTATCTGACGCCGGAGGAGTTCGGCTACGTCCTAGCCAAGCGCGCCGCGGTCTTCGGCGAGGATCCCGCGCCGTGGTTCACCAGCCCGCAGGCGTACGAGGCGTACACGGCGGGCCGGACGCCGGCCCGCCAGGACGCCCGGCGCCCGCCGCTGGCCGCCGCGCCCTGGCCGGCCCGGTTGCGGTACGCCAAGGACCGCCGCGCGGCCCAGGTCGCCGGGCGCCGCGGCCCGGCCCGCGCGTCCGCCGCCGGCTACGCCTTCGAGGGGTCCGACCCGCTGCGGGTGACGTTCCCCTGCCCCACCTGCCACCAGCGCGTCCGCGTCCCGGTCCGCGGCCGACTCCAGGCGCGCTGCGGCCTGTGCGGGTCACTGCTGGACTGCGAGACGTGAGAGAGCGCCGACGTGCCCAACCGGCCGGTGAATGACGCTGGTTGACTGTGATCCCGCACGCGCCTACACCCACCCGGCCAGTCCGTCCATGAAGCCGTCGAAGTCGTCGCGGTGGATGGTGTGCCCGGCGCCCCGGACCGTACGGACCTCGAAGCCGCGGGCCGCCAGTCGCGCCGCCGTCTCCTCGGTGAACAAGAACCCCTCCCCCGCGATCTGCACAAGCGACGGGACGACCGGCCGCTCGGGCGTACGGTCCTGGAGATGGGTGCCGGACAGGGCGAGGGCGGTGTCGGCGTCCCAGGCGGCCACCGTCGCCAGCTCCAGGTCGACGTCGGCGTCGTCCCAGCGCGGGTTGAAGGTCCGCACCATCGTGCGGTCGGCCCGCTTGAACGTGACGAACACGGCCGGGTCCACGGTCCGGTCGGGGTCGCCGAGTGTCCACGCCGGATCGCTGTAGACCGCGCGGCGCGGCCGGAGCCGTGCGGCGGCCAGGGACAGCGCCAGGCCGCCGAGCGAGTGGCCGAGCGCCAGTTCGGGGCCGGCCGGCAGGGTGTCCACGAGGTCGTCGGCGAACAGTTCGGGGCCGTAGTCTCCGCGCGGGCTGCGGCCGTGGCCGCGCAGGTCGACGGCGATGACGCGGTACCCCCGCTCGGCCAGCGCCGGGCCGACCCGGTGCCAGGTGCGGTGGTCCGACATGATGCCGTGCACCAGGACCGCGATCCGATCGCCGGTGCCCCATTCATGGGTGTGCAGTCGCATGCCCGTGGCCCCCCTTCCGCTCGGTGGCGCCCGCCCGCCGCCCCGCTCCCCGTAACAGCACGGGAGGCTACACGGGTCACTCGCGTCCCGGCCCTGTCAGCTCCTTGCGCATCCGGACACACATCGCCTCATGGCGCCGCACCACGCCGTCCGGCCCCTGCTCGTCCCAGACCTCGGCCTCGCGTCCGTACGCGGCGTAGCCCAGGCGCTCGTACAGCGCGCGGGCCCGCGGATTGCCCTCCTCGACGGCGAGTTCGGCGCGGCGCAGGTTCCGGGCGAGGATCCGCTGCTCGGCCGCGGCGATGAGGAGGCCGCCCAGGCCGCAGGAGCGGAGTGCGGGCATGACCACGAGCTGCCACAACAGGCCCGCGTCGGGGCGGGCGCGGTAGTCGACCCCGCCGATCGCGACGGGATGTCCGGACGGCGGGCACAGGGCGAGATAGTCCGCCTCGCCGCGGCGGACGCGCTCCAGGGTCCGGGCCACCCGCTCCAGGTGGAGCGGTGACCCGGACCAGCCGCAGCGCGGCAGATCGCCGGGCGTCAGATCCCGTACGGTCAGCGGCACGGTGAGAGTCGCCCCCTCCGCGGCGTGCTCCGCCTCCCTCACAGCCAGTCCTTCTCCGGTGTGGCCGCCGCCAGGACCTCCCGGGCGCCCGTACGGATCGGGTCGCCGTGCGGCACGCACACGGTGTCGACGTCCGGGAGGGCGGCGAGCCGGCGGAAGGAGGCGATGGCCTGTTCGCGGTCGACGTTGAACGGGCCGAGGACCGCGCGGCCCTCCCCCGTGCCGATGATGTCGCCGGGGAAGAGGAGTCCGGCGGCGGGCAGGTGCAGGGCGATGCCGCCCGGTGTGTGGCCGGGCACGTGCAGCACCCGGACCGGCTCCGGCCAGCCCTCCAGGGTGTCGCCGTCGTGGAGTTCGACGTCCACCTCCACCGGCCGCGGCGGCGGGGTGCCGGCGCCGGCCAGGTCCGCCATGATCCCCTCGTGCAGGGCCCGTTCGGCGGGGGTGTAGGTGGGGGCCGGTTCGGGGGCGGTACCGCGGATGACGGGGGCGTCGTACGCGCCGGCCAGTACCCGGGCGCCGGTGGCCGCGGCGAGGTCGGCCGCCGATCCCATGTGGTCGGGGTGGGAGTGCGTCAGCACGATCTGCCGCAGGTCCCCCGGCCGGCCGCCCAGCCGGCCGAGGGCGTCGAGGATGGCCGGGGCCGATCCCGGGAGGGCGGTGTCGACCACCGCGTAGCCGCCGTCCGGCAGCGCGACGACGTACACATGGCCGACGGCGAAGGGGAGTTGCCAGACGTGGGAGGTCAGTTGGGTGAGTGCATCGTCCATACCGCGGACGCTAGTGGCCGCGCGCCCGGCACCGGGCGTTTTCCGCCCTGGGCGGACCGGGCGGGGGCGCGCGCGGGCGCCCGCGCGGTGCGGCGGGAGCGGCCGGAACCGCCTCCCGGTCCGGCGCGTCCCATCCGTGGACCGAGGAGGCATGTCATGCGAGGAACCCCCCGTGCCCGTACGTTCGCCGCCCTGGCGGCGCCGGCCGTGGCCTGCGTCGTCGCGCTGGCCGGTTGCGGCGGCGGCACGCAGAAGGTGGGCACCGCGCCGCCGGAGAAGAAGGACCCGTTCGAGCGGCGGGCGGAGCAGGTCGTGCGGGACTGGCCGAAGGTCTCGCCGGTCTCCGGGCGGCACGGCGCGCTGCTGCCGCTGGTGGCCGCGGACCGTCCGCACAGCACGGCGGTACGGAAGCTCACGGTCACCGTCGGGCACAACGCCTGCGACGCCCGCCACGGCGCGCACGTCCACGAGACCAAGCGGTTCGTGGTGGTCTCGGGGTGGGGCGAGCCGAAGAAGCCGAAGGGGATGTGCGTCCAGCGGCTCGTCACGGACAAGGTGACGGTGTGGCTGAAGAGTCCGCTGGACGGCCGGAAGGTCGTGGACGCGGCCACCGGCGAGCAACTGCTCGGCGCCCGCTAGGTCAGCCGCGCGGTGGCAGCAGCGCCAGGGACGGCGACAGCGCCTCGTCGGGCAGGCCCAGGTGCTCGCGGAACGCCGTACGGCCCGCCTCGGTGACGGTGAGGACGCGGGTGGCCGGCGACTTGACGATCCACCGCCGGTCCAGGGCGTGCCGGCACAACGCGGCGCCGACCGCGCCGGAGAGGTGCTGGCGGCGCACCGTCCAGTCCAGGCAGGTGCGCACATGGGCGTGGTGGGCGGCGGGCGGGCCGGCGTCGGGGATGCCGAGGGCGGCCAGCCAGCCGGCGCCGGCGCCCGTCAGCACCAGGCCGTAGTCGCGGGCGAGCAGGCCGCGTTCGGTCATCGACTCGGCGATCGCGACGCCCAGGGCGCCCGCGATGTGGTCGTAGCAGGTCCTGGCGTGGTGGAGCGCTCTGCGGTGGTTGGCCTCGGCCAGGGAGCGGATGGGGACCTGGCGGTAGGGGGCCAGGCCGGCGAGGTTCTCCAGGGTTTCAGCGGTGTGCGGACCGGCCAGCCGGACGTAGCGGCGCCGGCCCCGTCGTTCCTCGGCGAGCAGGCCGCCGGCGACGAGGAGGTTGAGGTGTTCGGTGGTGGTGGACGGCGCGACCGCGGCGTATTCGGCCAGTTCGCCCGCGGTCCAGGCGCCGCCGTCCAGCAGGGCCATGCAGATGGCGGCGCGGGTACGGTCGGCCAGGAGTGCCGCGAGGGCCGCCAGGTCGGGGGTTTCCGCGGTGCTTTCGTGGTCGGCGTCCCGTCGGTTCATGTGCAGAGAGTAAGCGGTCATCACACTTCGGTGAGCACCGAATCGTCCGGCTTCTATCCTCAGGGCATGAAAGGCGTGCTGGAGAAGAGCGGTCCGGTCGCGCCGGCGCTGCTGTCCACGGAGAACGACGACGGGACATTCGGGCTGGTCATCATGCGGATCCGCTGGGAGCTCGGCCCGGTGGTGAGGGTCTGGCTGCCCGCGCGCTGCCGTACCGCGCGCAATCTCGCGGTACGCCCGGACGTGGTCTTCAACCTGCCGCCGGCCGGGCCGGGCGCGGAGGAGGAGGCGGGCGGCGGGCGGTCCGCGCGGGACGCGCCGTGGACGGAGCCGTCCGAGCTGGTGCGGCCGCCGCGGCTGGTGCACTGCCCGGTGCAGTTGGAGGCGCGCAGCATCGGTGAGCTGACGCTGACCGACGGGGCGTGGACGCGGATCGAGGCGCAGGTGTTGCGGGTGCACGCCGATCCGCGCTGGCTGCTGCCGCTGGCCGGCACCCGGGCGGAGCCGCCGGCGTGGTGCCCGCCGGTCCATGACTTCCGGCCGTCGGGTACGCCGCCGCGGCGGGCGGTGCCGGCGCCCGCGCGGGAGCTGGCCCGGCAGTTGGGCCGCCGCTTCCCGGGGCAGCGCAGCGGCTCCTAGGCGGGCGGCCTGGCGCGGCCGGGCCCGCACACACGCGCGGCGCCTGCCCTCCGGTCGGGGGGAGGGGACAGGCGCCGCGGTATGGGGCCCGGGGTCAACCCCAGGGCCCCATGCCGCCGTACGCCGTTGTACGGGACATCGGACGACGGATCACACGGTCAGCGCGCGGTCCGTCGGCTTGATGGGAGCCGGCAGGGCGCTGGCTCCGGTGAGGAAGCGGTCCACGCCCTTGGCCGCGGAACGGCCCTCGGCGATGGCCCACACGATCAGCGACTGGCCGCGGCCCGCGTCACCGGCGACGTACACGCCCGGGACGTTGGTGGCGTAGTCCGCGTCGCGGGCGATGTTGCCGCGCGCGTCGAGCTCCAGGCCGAACTGGGAGACCAGGCCGTTGTCCTGGTCGGTGCCGGTGAAGCCCATCGCGAGGGTGACCAGTTGGGCGGGGATCTTCCGCTCGGTGCCGGGCTTCTGCTCCAGCTTGCCGTCCTTGAACTCCACCTCGACCAGGTGCAGGAACTGGACGTTGCCGTCCTCGTCGCCCTCGAAGTGGGTGGTGGAGACGGAGTAGACCCGCTCGCCGCCCTCCTCGTGCGCGGAGGTGACCTTGTAGAGCATCGGGAAGGTCGGCCAGGGCTGGCCTTCCGACCGCTCCTCGCCCGGCTTGGGCATGATCTCCAGTTGGGTGACGGAGGCCGCGCCCTGGCGGTGGGCGGTGCCCACGCAGTCCGCGCCGGTGTCGCCGCCGCCGATGACGACGACGTGCTTGCCCTCGGCGGTGATCGGGGCGACCGTCAGGTCGCCCTCCTGCACCTTGTTGGCGAGCGGGAGGTACTCCATCGCGAAATGGATGCCCTTCAGCTCGCGGCCGGGCACCGGCAGGTCGCGGGAGGTGGTGGCGCCGGCGGCGATGACGACGGCGTCGTAGCGCTTGCGCAGCTTCTGCGCGTCGATGTCGCGGCCGATCTCCACCTCGGTGCGGAACTTGGTGCCCTCCGCGCGCATCTGCTCGATGCGGCGGTTGATGTGGCGCTTTTCCATCTTGAACTCGGGGATGCCGTAGCGCAGCAGTCCACCGATCCGGTCGGCGCGCTCGTAGACGGCGACGGTGTGGCCGGCCCGGGTGAGCTGCTGGGCGGCGGCCAGACCGGCCGGTCCGGAGCCGATGACGGCGACGGTCTTGCCGGAGAGCCGCTCGGGCGGCTGCGGGGTGACGTCGCCGTTGTCCCACGCCTTGTCGATGATGGTGACTTCGACGTTCTTGATGGTGACGGCGGGCTGGTTGATGCCCAGGACGCAGGCCGCCTCGCAGGGTGCGGGGCACAGCCGCCCGGTGAACTCCGGGAAGTTGTTGGTGGCGTGCAGCCGCTCGCTGGCGGCGGTCCAGTCGTCGCGGTAGGCGTAGTCGTTCCACTCGGGGATGAGGTTCCCCAGCGGGCAGCCGTTGTGGCAGAAGGGGATACCGCAGTCCATGCAGCGGCCGGCCTGCTTGCTGATGATCGGCAGCAGGGAACCGGGCTGGTAGACCTCGTTCCAGTCCTTGACGCGCTCCTGGACGGGGCGGGTCTTGGCGACCTCGCGGTCGGTGTTCAGGAAGCCCTTGGGGTCAGCCATTGGTCGCCGCCTCCATCATCTTCTCGTGGGTCTCGGACTCGGAGAGTCCCGCTCGCTCGGCGGCGTCCTTGGCGGCGAGCACTGCCTGGTAGGTGGCCGGGACGACCTTGCTGAAGCGGGCGGCGGCCGCGTCCCAGTCGGCGAGGAGCTTCTCGGCGACGGTGGAGCCGGTCTCCTCCTGGTGACGGCGCACGACGTCGTGCAGCCACCGCTTGTCGGTGTCGTCCAGCGTGGTGACCGCGTCGGTCAGTTCGCGGTTGACGTTGTCGGGGTCGAGGTCGATGACGTACGCGACGCCACCGGACATGCCCGCCGCGAGGTTGCGGCCGGTCTCGCCCAGGATGACGGCGTGACCGCCGGTCATGTACTCGCAGCCGTGGTCGCCCACGCCCTCGGACACCACCGTGGCGCCGGAGTTGCGGACGCAGAACCGCTCGCCGACCCGGCCGCGCAGGAACAGTTCGCCGCCGGTCGCGCCGTAGGCGAGGGTGTTGCCCGCGATGGTGGAGTACTCCGCGAGGTGGTCGGCGCCGCGGTCCGGGCGGACGATGACGCGGCCACCGGACAGGCCCTTGCCGACGTAGTCGTTCGCGTCGCCTTCCAGGCGCAGCGTGACACCGCGCGGCAGGAACGCGCCGAAGGACTGGCCGGCGGAGCCGGTGAAGGTGATGTCGATGGTGTCGTCGGGCAGGCCGGCGCCACCGAACTTCTTGGTGACCTCGTGGCCGAGCATGGTGCCGACGGTCCGGTTGATGTTGCGGATCGCGACCTGGGCGCGTACGGGCTGCGCCTCCTCGGCGGTGTCCGCGGCCAGGGCGTCGGCGGCGAGCTTGATCAGCTCGTTGTCGAGCGCCTTCTCCAGGCCGTGGTCCTGGACGGTGACCTGGTGGCGGACGGCGCCCTCGGGCAGCTCGGGGACGTGCAGCAGCGGGGCCAGGTCCAGGCCCTGCGCCTTCCAGTGGGTCACGGCCTGCGAGGTGTTGAGGATCTCGGCGTGGCCGATGGCCTCGTCGAGGGTGCGGAAGCCCAGCTCGGCGAGGAGTTCGCGGACCTCTTCGGCGATGAACTCGAAGAAGTTGACGATGTACTCGGCCTTGCCGCTGAACCGCTCGCGCAGCACCGGGTTCTGGGTGGCGATGCCGACCGGGCAGGTGTCCAGGTGGCAGACGCGCATCATGACGCAGCCGGAGACGACCAGCGGCGCGGTCGCGAAGCCGAACTCCTCGGCGCCCAGCAGGGCGGCGATGATGACGTCGCGGCCGGTCTTGAGCTGGCCGTCGGTCTGCACGACGATGCGGTCGCGCAGGCCGTTGAGCAGCAGCGTCTGCTGCGTTTCGGCCAGGCCCAGCTCCCAGGGGCCGCCCGCGTGCTTGAGGGAGGTCAGCGGGGAGGCGCCGGTGCCGCCGTCGTGGCCGGAGATCAGCACGACGTCGGCGTGGGCCTTGGAGACGCCCGCGGCGACGGTGCCGACGCCGACCTCGGAGACCAGCTTCACGTGGATGCGGGCCGCCGGGTTGGCGTTCTTGAGGTCGTGGATGAGCTGGGCCAGGTCCTCGATGGAGTAGATGTCGTGGTGCGGCGGCGGCGAGATCAGGCCGACGCCCGGCGTGGAGTGCCGGGTCTTGGCGACCCACGGGTAGACCTTGTGGCCGGGCAGTTGGCCGCCCTCGCCGGGCTTGGCGCCCTGCGCCATCTTGATCTGGATGTCGTCGGAGTTGACGAGGTACTCGGAGGTGACGCCGAAGCGGCCGGAGGCGACCTGCTTGATGGACGAGCGCCGCGCCGGGTCGTAGAGGCGGTCGGGGTCCTCGCCGCCCTCACCGGTGTTGGACTTGCCGCCCAACTGGTTCATGGCGATGGCGAGGGTCTCGTGGGCCTCGCGGGAGATCGATCCGTAGGACATCGCGCCGGTGGAGAAGCGCTTGACGATCTCGGACGCCGGCTCGACCTCCTCGATCGGGATCGAGGGGCGGCCGGAGTCGAACGAGAACAGGCCGCGCAGCGTCATCAGCCGCTCGGACTGCTCGTTCACCCGCTCGGTGTACTGCTTGAAGATGTCGTAGCGGCGCGAGCGGGTGGAGTGCTGGAGCCGGAAGACGGTGTCCGGGTCGAAGAGGTGCGGCTCGCCCTCGCGGCGCCACTGGTACTCGCCGCCGATGTCCAGCGCGCGGTGCGTGGCGGCGATGCCGGAGGCGGGGTACGCCTTGGCGTGCCGGGCGGCGACCTCCTTGGCGATGACGTCGAGGCCGGCGCCGCCGATCTTGGTGGCGGTGCCGTGGAAGTAGGTGTCGACGAACGCCTCGTCCAGGCCGACGGCCTCGAAGACCTGCGCGCCGCGGTAGGAGGCGACGGTGGAGATGCCCATCTTGGACATGACCTTCAGCACGCCCTTGCCGAGCGCCTTGATGAGGTTCTTGATGGCGGTCTCGGCCTCGACGCCCGGCAGGAACGTGCCGGCGCGGACGAGGTCCTCGACGGACTCCATGGCCAGGTAGGGGTTGACCGCGGCGGCGCCGTAGCCGATGAGCAGCGCGACGTGGTGCACCTCGCGCACGTCGCCGGCCTCGACGAGCAGCCCGACCTGGGTGCGCTCCTTGGTGGCGATGAGGTGGTGGTGGACCGCGGAGGTCAGCAGCAGCGACGGGATCGGCGCGTGCTCGGCGTCGGAGTGACGGTCGGAGAGCACGATGAGCCGGGCGCCGTCGTCGATGGCGGCGTCCGCCTCCGCGCAGATCTCGGCGATCCGGGCGGCCAGGGCCTCGCCGCCGCCGGAGACGCGGTAGAGACCGGAGAGGGTGACGGCCTTCATGCCGGGCATGTCGCCGTCGGCGTTGATGTGGACGAGCTTGGCGAGCTCGTCGTTGTCGATGACCGGGAAGGGCAGGGTCACGCTGCGACAGGAGGACGCGGTCGGCTCCAGCAGGTTGCCCTGGGGGCCGAGGGAGGAGATCAGCGAGGTGACGAGCTCCTCGCGGATGGCGTCCAGCGGCGGGTTGGTGACCTGCGCGAAGAGCTGGGTGAAGTAGTCGAAGAGCAGCCGGGGGCGCTCGGAGAGCGCGGCGATCGGCGAGTCGGTGCCCATCGAGCCGATGGGCTCGGCGCCGGCCTTGGCCATCGGCGCGAGGATGACGCGCAGCTCTTCCTCGGTGTAGCCGAAGGTCTGCTGGCGGCGGGTGACCGAGGCGTGGGTGTGCACGATGTGCTCGCGCTCGGGCAGGTCGGCGAGGTCGATCAGGCCGGCTTCGAGCCAGTCCTGGTAGGGGTGCTCGTTGGCGAGCTGCGCCTTGATCTCGTCGTCTTCGATGATGCGGTGCTCGGCGGTGTCGACGAGGAACATCCGGCCCGGCTGGAGGCGGCCCTTGCGGACGACCTTGGCGGGGTCGATGTCCAGGACGCCGACCTCGGAGGACAGGACGACGAGGCCGTCGTCGGTGACCCAGTAGCGGCCGGGGCGCAGACCGTTGCGGTCCAGGACCGCGCCGACCTGGGTGCCGTCGGTGAAGGTGACGCAGGCCGGGCCGTCCCAGGGCTCCATCATCGTGGAGTGGTACTGGTAGAAGGCGCGCCGGGCCGGGTCCATGGAGGGGGAGTTCTCCCACGCCTCGGGGACCATCATCAGCACGGAGTGCGGCAGCGAGCGGCCGCCGAGGTGGAGCAGCTCCAGGACCTCGTCGAAGGACGCGGAGTCGGAGGCGTCGGGGGTGCAGACCGGGAAGATCCGCGCGAGGTCGGCCTCGCCGAAGAGCTGCGAGGCGAGCTGCGATTCGCGGGCCCGCATCCAGTTGCGGTTGCCCTTGACCGTGTTGATCTCGCCGTTGTGCGCGACGAAGCGGTACGGGTGGGCGAGCGGCCAGCTCGGGAAGGTGTTGGTGGAGAACCGCGAGTGGACCAGCGCGATGGCGGTGGCGAAGCGGCGGTCGGACAGATCGGGGAAGAAGGGCTCGAGCTGGCCGGTGGTCAGCATGCCCTTGTAGACGATCGTCCGGGACGACAGCGACGGGAAGTAGACGCCGGCCTCGCGCTCGGCGCGCTTGCGCAGCGCGAAGGCCTTGCGGTCCAGGGCGAGCCCGGTGCTCTCGCCTCCCCCGGACTCCGTCTGGGAGGTGCCCCCAGCGACGAAGAGCTGGGAGAAGGCCGGCATGGTGGCGCGGGCGCCGTTGCCGAGCAGTTGCGGGGCGACGGGGACGATGCGCCAGCCGAGGACGTTCAGGCCCTCTTCGGTGGCCATCGTCTCGATGCGGGAGACGGCGTCGGCCGCGTCCTGGGCGTCGGACGGCAGGAAGGCGATACCGACGGCGTACGCGCCCGCCTCGGGGAGGTCGAAGGTGACCTCCTCGCGGAGGAAGGCGTCGGGCACCTGGAGCAGGATGCCGGCGCCGTCGCCGGAGTCGGGCTCGGAGCCGGTGGCACCGCGGTGTTCGAGGTTCCGCAGAACGGTGAGCGCCTGCTCGACCAGTGCGTGGCTGGCCTCGCCGGTGAGGGTGGCCACAAAGCCGACGCCGCAGGCGTCGTGCTCGTTGCGCGGGTCGTACATCCCCTGCTGGGCGGGGCGCCCGTCCATGGGCGACCAGGCGGCGGCGCGGGCGCTGCCGGTGGTCGCGGAGTGCGTGGACGCGGAACGCATCGGCTCTCCCAACGTCGTCGTGGCATAGGCATTGCCGAGGGACGACGTTGGCCCTCCGCGAAATTTCGTGCAGGTTACAGGATGGCCCGCTTCTCGAAAAGCGGATAGTGCCTTCCAACATGCGGACACCGCGCACGGCGGTAATCAAGGACGCGGACGGAAACCAGCCGTCCCGACAGCGGCGTTCGGCAGGCGACATTGCCCCGGACGCGCCTGGGCCTTATGCCCCGCCTTCAACAAAACGAAACCGCTGGGTAACGCGTTAATTATGCGGCCACCCGTATGACACGTCACCCTACGACGGTTCCGAACAATGCTCCCAGGGCGTACGTCACACCTGCGGCGGCGCCGCCCAGGGCCAGTTGGCGCAATCCGCTGAACCACCACGAGCGCGCCGTCACCCGCGCCACGACCGCCCCGCAACCGAACAGACCCAGCAGCGCGAGCAGCACCGCGGGCCACAGCGCGGAGGCCCCCAGAAGGTAGGGAAGAACAGGCAACAGGGCGCCGAGAGCAAACGATCCGAAGGAGGAAATGGCGGCTACGGCGGGAGAAGGAAGGTCCGAGGGGTCAATTCCCAATTCCTCGCGGGCGTGGATTTCCAGCGCCTGCTCGGGGTCCTTCGAGAGCTGCTCGGCCACCTTCCGGGCCAGCGCGGGCTCCACCCCGCGCGACCGGTAGAGCGCGGCCAGCTCCTCCTGCTCGTCCTGGGGGTGCTTGCGCAACTGGGCCCGCTCGACGTCCAGCTCGGCGAGGACCAGCTCGCGCTGCGAGGCGACCGAGGTGTACTCCCCCGCGGCCATCGAGAAGGCACCGGCGGCCAGACCCGCGAGACCCGTGATGATGATCGTCTGCTGCGATACGGAGCCGCCCGCGACGCCCGTCATCAGCGCGAGGTTCGAGACCAGCCCGTCCATGGCGCCGAAGACCGCGGGACGCAGCCAGCCGCCGTTCACATCGCGGTGGGTGTGATTGTCGCGGTGGGCGGCGTGCGTCGGCGCCGCGGCATCCATGATCTCCATGACCGACATATCGGGACCTACTCCCTTCAGCGAGGTGTGGGCCGATGGCGGCACTTCCCCCTCCAACACCTCGAAGCTATGCGCGAATCACCCCTCACCGCTAGCAAGGAAGGCCGTACTTACCGCGCTGACCTGCGGTTTTACGGGAAAGGTCGTGGTGAGATCTGGATCACATGCCCGCTTCGGCGGCTACCGGGGACTCTTCCGGGCGCCGCGGCGTCCGGCTCCAGGGGGCGACCGGGTGACCGTGCCGCGCGACGCAGGAGAGCGGGGCCGCCGCGTGGCACGGATACACCAGGCAGCGGTCCGCCCGGCCGGACCGGCGGCCCACCCGCATGACAGAAGGGCACCGACCATGAGCACACCGCCACCCCCGGCCGCTGACGCGCCGGACTCCCCGTCGGAGCGCCCGGACCGGCCGGACGCGACCGGCGCGCCGCGCACCCGGAGCACGCCGGGCGAGCCCGGGGGCCCGGTCGGGCCGGTGGGACCCGACGGGCCGGTCGGGCCGGGGGGACCTGTAGGACCGGTGGGACCGATGAAGCCGGTGGGACCGGACGAGACCGGTGTGCCGGGCGGACCGGTCAGGCCCGTCGGACCCGGCGGTCCGGTCGGGCCGGCCGGGCCCACCGGGCCGACCGCCACCTGCACGGCCGTCGCGCGACCCCTGGAAGGGCGCCCCCGCTCATGACGTACACGGCACCCAGGTCGCCGGAGAACCCGGCCGCGCCGTCCACGGAGGCACTCGCGCCCGCCCCGTCCGCCGGCACCGGGTCGGCCCTGGAGGACCGGGCGACCGGCTGCCTGGTCGGTGCCGCCGTCGGCGACGCGCTGGGCGGGCCGGTGGAGGGCTGGACGCCGGAGCAGATCGTGGCGCGGCACGGCGGGCGCGTGACGGGCATCGTCGGGCCGTTCCACCCCGACTGGCGCACCGCCCGGCCGCTCACGCCGTACCACAAGGGCGACGGGCACGTCACCGACGACACCCTGATGACGCACGCGCTCGTACGGGTCTACGAGACGGTCCGCGATCACCTCGACGCCTACGACATCGCCGACCACCTCGTGCCGGACCTGATCGGGACCCCGCGCTGGATCCCGGAGCTGGAGACCGAGGCGCTGCCGCTTCAGCGGATCTTTCTCGCGGAGAAGTGGATCGTCACCCGGCTGCACTACGGGCATGTCGACCCCAGGGAGGCGGGCGTCGGGAACATCGTCAACTGCGGGGCGGCGATGTACATGGCGCCGGTCGGCGTCGTCAACGCCGGTCATCCCGACCGGGCCTACGCCGAGGCGCTGGACATCGCGGCCACCCACCAGTCCTCGTACGGGCGCGAGGCGGCCGGTGTCTTCGCCGCGGCCGTCGCCGCCGCCTGCGCGCCGGACGCCACCGTCGACTCGGTCGTCGGTCACGCGCTGCGGCTCGCCAAGGACGGTACCCGGGCGGCGATCGAGGAGGTCTGCGAAACGGCCGCGCGGCACACCGACTACGAGTCGGCGCTGGCGCCGCTGCGCGCGGCCGTCACCCCGTTCGACACCGTCGGCCCGGACTACCACAACCCGTCCTTGGGCGCCCGGCGCCCGTCCCGCCTGCATTCCGTGGAGGAACTCCCCGTCACCCTGGGCATGTTGGTCGTCGGCGGCGGCGACTACCGGCATACGGTGCTCGGTTCGGTCAACTACGGGCGGGACTGCGATTCGATCGCCACGATGAGCGGCGCGCTCGCCGGCGCGCTGCACGGCGCTCGGGCCGTTCCGGAGGAGTGGAGCGGCGAGGTCGCGCGGGCCAGCCGCCTCGATCTGCGGGCCCCCGCGACGGCGCTGGCGGGCGTCACCCGGGAGATCTTCCATCGCGACGCCGCCCGCCATCAGGCGCACACGGACGCGTTCGCGGCCCTCACCGCGGCGGGATGAGGACCCGCCGGAGGAGAACCGGCAGCGAAGAGGAAAGCGCCGGGAGGCTCGGTGTCAGCGAGTCTCCCGGCGCTCTTCGACGGGTGGCGCGTCACCGCGACGGGTGGCGCGCGGTGGGTCAGGACTTCTTGGCGCCGCCGCTTCCGGCGGGCTTGGCGGAGTCGTCGGCGGGAGCGGACGGGTCGGCGTCGGCCTCGGCCTCGGCGACCGGCTCGCCGGCGGCCTCGGAGATCCCGGGCGCGGCCTCAGCGGCTTCAGCGGCCTCACCGGTCTCGGCGGCCTCCTCAGCCTCCGTGGCCTCCTTCGCCCCTTCGGCCTCCACGGCCCCGGCGGTCTCCTTCGCCGCATCGGACTCGCCGACCGCGGCCTTGTCGAACGACACCTTCCCGGCCGCGTCCCTCTCGGCGCTCTCCGCGTCGGCGTACGCACGGTCCGCGTCGGCGGCCGCCACCGCGCCCGCCTGCGCACCCGGCTCCACGACCGCCTCGCGGCCCGGGACCTTCTTGGCGGAGATCAGCAGGTAGGCGACGGCGCAGACGAAGACGATGATCGAGGTCCACACGTTCAGCCGCAGGCCGAGGATGTGGTGCGCCTCGTCGACGCGCATGTACTCGATCCAGGCGCGACCCGCGCAGTAGGCGGCGACGTAGAGCGCGAAGACCCGGCCGTGGCCCATGCGGAAGCGCTTGTCGGCCCACATGACCAGCAGGGCGACGCCGATGCACCACAGGCACTCGTACAGGAACGTCGGGTGGTAGGTGCCGCCGACCCGGCCGATGTCCGGGTCGGAGTCGATCTTCAGCGCCCAGGGCACGTCCGTGGCGCGGCCGTAGAGCTCCTGGTTGAACCAGTTGCCCCAGCGGCCGATGGCCTGTCCGAAGGCGAGGCCGGGCGCGAGGGCGTCGGCGTACGCGGGGAGCGGGATGCCGCGCCGGCGGCAGCCGATCCAGGCGCCCACCGCGCCGAGCGCGACCGCGCCCCAGATGCCGAGGCCGCCCTCCCACACCTTGAGTGCGTCGAGCGGATGGCCGTCCTTGCCGAAGTACGGCTCGTACGTCGTGATGACGTGGTAGAGGCGTCCACCGACGAGCCCGAAGGGCACGGCCCATACGGCGATGTCCGCGACGGTTCCGGAGCGGCCACCGCGCTGAACCCAGCGCTTGTTGCCGAGCCAGACGCCGATGAAGACGCCGATGATGATGCAGAACGCGTAGCCGCGCAGCGGGACCGGGCCGAGATAGACGACACCGGTCGACGGGCTGGGAATGAATGCGAGGTCCATGGCAGGGTCGACGCTACCGCGCCGGGCGGGGTCGGCGACAACCCACCCGGCTACGGCTGCGTAACGACCCCGCGCCCGCTCCGTGACGCTGCGTGTCCGCCCCCGTGCCCGGGAGCGGCTAGGACGCCGCCGGGGCCGGCTTTCCCGGCCGCTTCCCCTTGTTGGCGTCCCGGACCATCTTCTTGAGGACCGCGGGGGTGACCTGGCCGCCCTTGACCTTCGCCAGGTTCTGGCCGTTGAGCAGGATGGTCGGCGTGCCGCCGTACCCGGAGGCGGCGAAGGCTTCGTTGGACTTGGCGACGAAGCCGTCGTAGGTGCCGTTGTTGACGCAGGCGGTGAAGGAGTCGCTCACCAGGCCCTTGACCTTGCCCGCGAGTTGGAGGAGGTACTGCTTGTCGGCGAACTTGTCCTGCGGCTCGGGCGGCTGGTGGGAGTAGAGGGTGTCGTGGTACTCGCGGAACCTGCCCGCGTCCTGGGCGCAGAGCGCCGCGTTGGCGGCGTTGAGGGAGCCCTTGCCGCCCATGTTGCCGTCGATGAGCGTGGCGAGGTGGTATTCGGTCTTGAGCTGGCCGGAGTCCTCCAGTTCGTGGATGACCGAGCGGAAGCCGGTCTCGAACTGCCGGCAGGCGGGGCAGCGGAAGTCCTCCCAGATCGCGAGGGTGGACGGCGCGCTGCCGGCGCCCACCGGGACGGCGGGTTTGTCGCCGCCGCTCGCCGCCTTGGGCAGGGCCATCTTCTGGCTGCCGCCGCCGTCCCCGCCACTGGCCGCCGCCCAGACGGCGATGCCGCCGGCGAGCGCCAGCACCGCCACGACCGACCCGGCGACGATCGCCTGGCGGCCGCGCCGGGCGCGCGCCTTCTCCTTCTCACGCTGTGCCTGCAGCCGCTCGCGGGCGCTGCTCTGTCCGTCTTGGTTTTTCTGGCTCACATCCCTGGAAACGAAGCGGAGGGGTGCCCTCGCACCCCTCCGCACCGATGTTCGCCCTATCGGAGGACAGCTCCACCGGGCCCGCACACGCGTGCCCGCGCGGGCGGCGCCTCCGGACGCCTCACACGCGCTTGCGCACGCCCTCGGCCAGCTCGCCCGCCAGGGCGCGGACGCCGGCGAGACCGGCCTCCAGGTCGCCGTCCGCCTCCAGCAGGCGCTTGACGAACGCCGAGCCGACGATCACTCCGTCGGCGAACTGGGCGACCTCGGCGGCCTGCACCGGGTTGGAGACGCCGAGGCCGACGCAGACCGGCAGGTCGGTGGTGGCGCGGGTGCGCTCCACCAGGTCCTGCGCCTCGCGGCCGACCGACTCGCGGGTGCCGGTGACCCCCATCAGGGACGCGGCGTAGACGAAGCCGCTGCCCGCCGCGGTGATCTTGGCGAGCCGGTCGTCCCGGCTGCTCGGCGCGACCACGAAGACGGTGGCCAGGCCGTGCTGCTCGGCGGCCTTGCGCCACACCTCGGACTCCTCGACCGGCAGGTCGGGCAGGATGCAGCCGGCACCGCCCGCCGCGGCCAGGTCGGCCGCGAACCGCTCGACGCCGTAGCGGTCGACGGGGTTCCAGTACGTCATGCACAGCACCGGAGCGCCGCTGGCGGTGTGCACCTCCCCGACCGTGCGGATCACATCGGTGATCTTCACGCCGCCGCGCAGCGCGATGTCGTCGGCGGTCTGGATGACCGGCCCGTCCAGGACCGGGTCGCTGTGCGGCAGCCCGACCTCGACGACGTCGCAGCCGCCGTCCAGCATCGCGGTCATCGCCTGGATGCCGCCGTCGACGGTGGGGAAGCCGGCCGGGAGGTAGCCGACGAGCGCGGCGCGGTTCTCCGCCCGTGCCGCGGCCAGGACCTCGTTGAGCAGTTCCACGTTGCCCGCCATCACTTCTCCCCCTGGCTGTCGTCGTTGCGCGCGTCGTCGTACAGCCCGAAGTAGCGGGCGGCGGTGTCCATGTCCTTGTCGCCACGGCCGGAGAGGTTCACCAGCAGCAGCCCCTCGGGGCCCAGCTCGCGGCCCAGCTCCAGCGCGCCGGCCAGCGCGTGCGCGCTCTCGATCGCCGGGATGATGCCCTCGGTCCGCGACAGCAGCCGCAGCGCCCGCATCGCGTCGTCGTCGGTGACCGCGCGGTACTCGGCGCGGCCGGCGTCCTTGAGGTAGGCGTGCTCGGGGCCGATGCCGGGGTAGTCCAGGCCGGCGGAGATGGAGTACGGCTCGGTGATCTGGCCGTCCTCGTCCTGGAGGACGTAGCTGCGCGAGCCGTGCAGGATGCCGGGGGTGCCCTCGGTGAGGGTGGCGGCGTGCTCGCCGGTCGCGACGCCGTGTCCGCCGGGCTCGCAGCCGACGAGGCGGACCTGGGCGTCGGGCAGGAAGGCGTGGAAGAGGCCGATGGCGTTGGAGCCGCCGCCGACGCAGGCCACGGCGGCGTCGGGCAGCCGTCCGGCGCGCTCCAGGATCTGGCGGCGCGCCTCGACGCCGATGACGCGGTGGAAGTCGCGTACCAGCGCCGGGAAGGGGTGGGGGCCGGCGACCGTGCCGAAGAGGTAGTGGGTGCGGTCGACGTTGGCGACCCAGTCGCGGAACGCCTCGTTGATGGCGTCCTTGAGGGTGCGGCTGCCGGAGGTGACCGAGACGACCTCGGCGCCGAGCATCCGCATCCGGGCGACGTTGAGCGCCTGCCGCTGGGTGTCGACCTCGCCCATGTAGATGACGCATTCGAGGCCGAAGAGGGCGCAGGCGGTGGCGGTGGCGACGCCGTGTTGGCCGGCGCCGGTCTCGGCGATGACGCGGGTCTTGCCCATCCGCTTGGTGAGCAGCGCCTGGCCCAGCACGTTGTTGATCTTGTGTGAGCCGGTGTGGTTGAGGTCCTCGCGCTTGAGGAACACCCGGGCGCCGCCGGCGTGTTCGGCGAACCGCGGCACCTCGGTGAGCGCGCTGGGGCGCCCGGTGTAGTTGACCATGAGGTCGTTGAGCTCGGCGGCGAAGGCGGGGTCCGCCTTCGCCTTCTCGTACTCGGCGGCGACCTCGTCGACCGCGGCGACCAGCGCCTCGGGGATGAACTTGCCGCCGAAGGCGCCGAAGTAGCCCTGGGGGCTGGGGACCAGACCCTCGGGGTCGGGAACGAAGAACTCGGAGGACATCTGACGCACTCCTAGACCGGGGCAGTCGCCCCGGAAGTCCGGATATGTCGGGATAGAGGCATGCGGGAGGGGGCGCGCGGGGGGAAGCGTGTCGCTTCAAGCCGTGTCCTACACGGCAGCCCTGCGCCGGCACGGGGCCGACGCGTCAGCGCGCGGACCCCGGTCGCCATCGCATGCCGTTGATCTGTCCCGGCTCCGAGCCGATGTGATACCTGACCCGGCGCCCGTGGACGCGTCGCGCGGGCGCGCGGCAGCCACGGTGCCAGGGCGGCAGCGCGCTGCGCTTGGGTTCGGGGCGGCGAGGGGCGACACGCGGGAAACCGCGGCCCGTCGCCGGAGGGAGGACACGGACCGCCTCCGCCGCACCGCGCGCGCCGACCGGACCCGGGTGGAGTTCCCGGGCCGGGCGGCGGATGCGGATGCCGGTGGCGGTCATGTCGCTGCCGTGGCCTTTCAGGACCGGCCGTGGCGGATCGCCGGGTGCGAGCCCGCGGCGACCAGGTCGGCGACGGCCGTCTTGGGGTCCTTGCCGGTGACCAGCGACTCGCCGACCAGGACGGCGTCCGCGCCGTCGTTGGCGTACGCGATCAGGTCGTGCGGCCCGCGCACCCCGGACTCGGCGATCTTGACGATGTGGTCGGGGATCTCGGGGGCGATCCGGGCGAAGTTGCCGCGGTCGACCTCGAGGGTCTTGAGGTTGCGGGCGTTGACGCCGATGATCCGGGCGCCGGCGTCCACCGCGCGGGCGGCCTCTTCCTCGTCGTGCACCTCGACCAGCGGCGTCAGCCCGATCGACTGGGCCCGCTCGATGAGCGAGACCAGCGCCTCCTGGTCCAGCGCGGCGACGATCAGCAGCGCGAGGTCGGCGCCGTAGGCCCGGGCCTCCCACAACTGGTAGGCGGTGACGATGAAGTCCTTGCGCAGCACGGGGATGTCGACCCGGGCGCGGACCGCTTCGAGGTCGGCCAGGGAGCCGCCGAACCGGCGCTGCTCGGTGAGGACGGAGATGACCGCCGCGCCGCCCGCTTCGTAGTCGGCGGCGAGCCCGGCGGGATCGGCGATCGCGGCGAGTGCGCCCTTGGAGGGGCTGGAGCGCTTCACCTCGCAGATCACCGTGACGCTGTCGCCCTTGAGGGCCGCCACACCGTCCTTGGCCGGGCGGGCCTTGTGCGCCCGCTCCTTGAGCTCGTCGAGGCCCACACGCGCCTGCCGCTCGGCGAGGTCGGCGCGGACTCCGTCGATGATCTCGTCGAGCACGCTCACGCGAGCGGCCTCCTTCTTGAACGGTGGAGGTGGACAGTGGCCCATGAGACGACAAGCCGTCCCAGCAGGCTCTCCGATGGTATCCGCCAGGGGGCGAAGGTCCCGCATCCGGTTGTGAACGGTCCCATTACCTGGACGCCGGTACGCGGTTTCGACCTGCGGAAACCTCCGTATCCGGGGGCTCGGGGAAGGTCCGGACACGGTTTTCGGCGGGGTGCGGCGGGATCGCGCGGCGGGCCGGTCACGGGGCCAGGCCACTGCCGAAGGGAAGATTGCGCACCAGCGTGAAGGCCAGCGTCAGCCCGGCCAGCGCCCACCAGTGAGCGGCCGCCGGGCGCGGGCCGGGCGTGCGGCGGCCGCGTACCGCCCGGACCAGCCAGCGGATCCACAGGACGGCGAGGACGGCGTAGCCGGCCATCGCCAGGGCGTTCGCGCTCAGCGCCGCCGGGAGGTCGCCGTGTGCCAGGGCGTGCGCGCCGCGCAGTGCGCCGCAGGCCGGGCAGTACAGGCCGGTCAGGCGCGGCAGCGGGCACAGGGGGTAGTGGCCGGGCTCGTGGGGATCGACGGCGCCGACGTAGGCGAAGGCGGCGGTGACGGCCGCGAGGGTGGCCAGGGGAGGCAGGAGGCGGCGGAGCGGGCCGCGCCGGGGGGCCTCGGGGAGCCGGGGCCGCCAGGGAGTGAGCGGCGGGGGGTGCGGGCCGGCGGCCGGCGGGGCGCCGGGGCGGGCCGGCGGCGGGGCCGGTGCTCGGGTCGGGGCCGCGGGTTCGCTCACGGCCCCGATTGTTCCGCCGCGCGCGCGAAGGCGCAGCTTCTCGGCCGCCGTACGGGGCGGGCACGGACGGCCGGGACCATACGCCGGGAGCGCGGGGGCAGGGCACGCCCGGTGCGTACGGGCCGGGAAGCGGCGCCTTCGGGAAGTGGTGCCGCGGTGGCGCCGGGCCCCGGCGCCACACGGGTCGCGGAGGTCAGCCCTCCTGCGGCTGCGCGGTCGCCTTGGCACGCGCCGGCGAGGAGGCGGCCTTGGGGACCGAGCCCAGGCCCGCCATGCGCATGAGGCCACCGACCACGGCACCGAGGCCGATCAGGACCATGCCCGCCCAGAAACCGGCGACGTTCGCCATCACTATGAAGGCGCCGGCGACACAGAAGCCGATGAACGAGATGATGACGCCGGTCCAGGCGGCGGGGGTGTGTCCGTGGCCACTGCTCGACATGAAAGCTCCTCGTTGCTCCATCGCGCCGGGTCCGGGCGCGTGATCCTCGTCGTCCATTGTCACCGATGCCGGAGGGGGCCCCGTTACCGGGTCGGGTCCTCGCCGCGGTCCAGGGACTTCCAGATCTCCTCGGGACGGTCCAGGTCCGGGGGCGCGGCGGCGCGGCGGGAGCCGCGGGCGCCGCCCGGCGCGCGGTCGTAACGGCCCGACATCGCGGGCCAGTAGCGGCCGTGCAGCAGTGCGAGGAGCCCGGCGACCAGCAGCAGCAGGCCGCCGGCCGCGGCCACCCACGGCCACAGGGTGTGCGTGACGTGATGCACATCGGTTCCGCTCAGACCGACCGCGGTGGCCGCCTTCTCGCGCAGCGCGGCGGTGTCGGACCGGCCGAGGACCGAGGCGACGACGATGCCCAGGCCGCTGAGGGCGAGCAGGGCGGCGACCGCCACCCGGCCGGCCCGGCGCACCGCGAAGACGGCGACCAGCGCGGCGAGGCCGACGACGGCGAGCGCGCCGGGCACGCCCGTCACATCGCTGCCGGTCACGCTGCGCGGCAGGGCGCCCTGAGCCAGGAGCGCGGTGCCCTCCGCCCAGGTACGGCCGGAGGACAGCAGCGCGAGGCTCGCGCCGGCCGCGCCGGCCAGCAGCGCGAGCGCCAGGCTGCGCCTCGCGCCGCGCGCGGCCTTCTCCGGCGTGGGCTCGGGCGCGCCCGGGGGCTCGGGGTCGGTACGGGGCTGGGGTTCGGCGCTCACCTCTCCACTATCGCGTACGGCGCGACGCGGCCCGGCGGGCGGGGGTGCGCGGCCCGGGACCGCCGCCCCCTCACAGGCCGGTCGGGCCGGCCTTCTCCAGCCTGTTCGCGGTGTTCACGGCCCGCAGCACCGCGGCCGCCTTGTTGCGGCACTCGGTGTCCTCGGCGACCGGGTCGGAGTCGGCGACGACGCCGGCGCCCGCTTGGACGTAGGCCGTGCCGTCCCGCAGCAGGGCGGTGCGGATCGCGATGGCGGTGTCGGAGTCGCCGGCGAAGTCGAGGTAGCCGACGCAGCCGCCGTACAGGCCGCGCCGGGTCGGCTCCAGCTCCTCGATGATCTGCATGGCGCGCGGCTTGGGCGCGCCGGAGAGGGTGCCGGCGGGGAAGCAGGCGGTGAGCACGTCGAAGGCGGTGCGGTCGGCGGCGACCCGGCCGGTGACCGTGGAGACGATGTGCATGACGTGGCTGTATCGCTCCACGGACATGAAGTCGACGACCTCGACGCTGCCGGGCTCGCACACCCGGCCCAGGTCGTTGCGCCCCAGGTCGACGAGCATCAGGTGCTCGGCGCGCTCCTTGGGGTCGGCCATCAGCTCGTCCGCGAGCGCCTGGTCCTCCTGGACGGTCGCGCCGCGCGGGCGGGTGCCGGCGATGGGATGCAGCATCGCGCGGCCGGCCTCGACCTTGACCAGCGCCTCGGGGCTGGAGCCGACCACGTCGAAGTGCGCGCCGCCGCCCTCGCCGTCGCCTCCGTCGAAGCGGAAGAGGTACATGTACGGGCTGGGGTTCGTGGCGCGCAGCACGCGGTAGACGTCCAACGCGCTTGCCGTGCACGGGGTTTCGAACCGCTGGGAGGGCACCACCTGGAACGCCTCGCCCGCGCGGATGCGCTCCTTGATGTCCTCGACGGCCTCCTGGTAGGCGGCGCCGCCCCATTCCGCGGTGTACGCGGGCACCTCGGACGGCGGGAGGGCCGCGGCACTGGCCTGCGCGGGGCGGGCCAGGTCGTCGGCCATGGCGTCCAGCCGGGCCACGGCGTCGGCGTACGCCTCGTCCAGCCCGGTTTCGAGGGCGTTGTGGTTGATGGCGTTGGCGATCAGCAGGACCGTGCCGTTCCAGTGGTCCAGGACCGCCAGATCGGAGGTGAGCAGCATCGTCAGTTCGGGCAGCCGGAGGTCGTCGGCGGTCTGCTCGCCGATCTTCTCCAGGCGGCGCACGATGTCGTAGCCGAGGTAGCCGACCATGCCGCCGGTGAACGGCGGCAGGCCCTCGCCCTCGATGAGGTCCCGGGGGGTGTGCAGCGCCTCGACGGTCGCGCGCAGGACGGCGAGCGGGTCGCCCTCGGTGGGCACGCCGACGGGCGGGGTGCCCAGCCAGTGCGCCTGGCCGTCGCGGGTGGTCAGGGTCGCCGCGCTGCGTACGCCGATGAAGGAGTAGCGCGACCACGTCCGGCCGTTCTCGGCGGACTCCAGGAGGAAGGTGCCGGGGCGCTCGGCCGCGAGTTTGCGGTAGAGGCCCACGGGGGTGTCGCCGTCCGCGAGCAGCCGACGGGTGACGGGGATGACCCGCCGGTCCTTGGCGAGGGTGCGGAAGGTGTCGAGGTCCGGATGGGCGGTGCCGGTGGTTCCCGTGGTCATGACAGCGGAGCCTACTGTCCGGGGGCCGGCGCGGGGGCCAGCACATCGGCGTCGAAGCAGGTGCGGTCGCCGGTGTGGCAGGCGGCGCCGACCTGGTCGACCTTCACCAGGACGGTGTCGCCGTCGCAGTCCAGGGCCACGGACTTGACGTGCTGGACGTGGCCGGAGGTGTCGCCCTTGACCCAGTACTCCTGGCGGCTGCGGGACCAGTACGTGCAGCGGCCGGTGGTGAGCGTGCGGCGCAGCGCCTCGTCGTCCATCCAGCCCAGCATCAGTACCTCGCCGGTGTCGTACTGCTGGGCGATGGCGGGGACCAGGCCGTCGGGGCCGCGCTTGAGGCGGGCCGCGAGGGCGGGGTCCAGGGCGGGCGGGGTGGTGTCCGGGAGGGGGGCGCGGCTGCTCATGGCTCCATTGTGCCGTGCGGTGTTCCGCCGGCATGCCGGGGCGGGTGGGGTTCGGGTCGGCCGGGTGTGGCTCCGCGGGGCGCGGGGCCGGTGTGGCGCGGCGTCGTGGCAGGGGGCGGGGGCCCGTCGTAGGCTGGGCCGCATGTCGACCCATGCGAAGCGTGAACGGCTGCTGTTCGCCGACCTGTTGGAGAGCGCGGGCCCCGAGGCACCGACGCTCTGCGGGAACTGGACGGCGCGGGAACTCGCCGCGCACATCGTGGTGCGTGAGCGGCGCCCCGACGCCGCGTCCGGCATCGTCATCAAGCCGCTGGCCGCGCGGCTGGAGCGGGTGCAGGCGGAGTACGTGAGCAAGCCGTACGAGGAACTGCTCCAGCTCATCCGGTCCGGGCCGCCCCGGTTGTCGCCGTTCGCGCTGAAGCAGATCGACGAGGCATCCAACACCGTGGAGTTCTACATCCACTCCGAGGACGTGCGGCGGGCGCAGCCGGACTGGGCGCGGCGGGAGCTGGACCCGGTGTTCGCGGACGCACTGTGGTCCCGGCTGGAGAAGATCGCGCGGGTGCTGGGGCGGAAGTCGCCGGTGGGTCTGGTGCTGCGGCGGCCCGACGGGCGGACGGCGGTGGCCCGGCGGGGCACGCCGGTCGTGACGGTCGTCGGCGAGCCGGGTGAGCTGACGATGTTCGCGTACGGGCGGCAGGCGGTGGCGGACATCGCGGCGGAGGGCGAGAAGGACGCGATCGACCTTGTGATGACCGCGAAACTGGGGGTGTGACGGGGCGCTCGGGCGCGGGGTCGCCCCCGCGCCGGGCCTACGGCTCCCCCAGGTGGGCTCTCAGGATGCGTTCCAGTTCGCGGGCGGCCCGGGGTGGGGAGACGTCGGCGCGGTGGGCGACGGAGATGACGCGGTGCATGCCGGGGGTGGCGAAGCGGGTGATGGTCAGGCCGGAGCGTTCGGCGACCATGCTGGGGACGACGGCGAGGCCCAGGCCCGCGCGGACGAAGCCCAGGACGGCGTCCATCTCGCCGCCCTCCACGGTGAAGGTGGGGTCGAAGCCCGCCGCGCGGCAGGCGGCGGTGGTGAATTCGCGCAGGTCGTAGCCGCGCCGGAACATCGCCAGGGGGCGGCCGCGGAGGTCTTCGACGCGGATGCGGGCGCGGCGGCCCACGGGGGCGGGGCGGTCGGGGGCGGAGACCACGACGAGCTCTTCGCGCAGCAGGTCGGAGGTGGCGAGGGCGGGGGCCTGGACGGGCAGGGGCGTGATGATCAGGGCCAGGTCGAGCTGGCCGTCGGCGAGGGCGCGGACGAGGTCCTGGGAGCCGTCCTCGTTCACGATCAGGTCGACGCCGGGGTAGGCGGCGTGGAAGGCGCTCAGTACGTCGGGCACAAGGCTGGCGCAGAGGCTGGGCGGGGCGCCGAGGCGGAGCCGGCCGCGGCGGAGCTGGGCGACCTCCTGGACTTCGCGGCGGGCGGTCTCGGTGTCGGCGAGGATGCGGCGGGCCAGCGGCAGGAGGGTCTCCCCGGCGTCGGTGAGGGTGATGTGGCCGCGGGCGCGGTGGAAGAGTTCGGCGCCCAACTCCCGTTCCAGGGAACGGATTTGCTGAGATAGGGAGGGCTGGGCCACGTGTTCGCGTTCGGCGGCGCGGGTGAAGTGGCGGGTGTCGGCGACGGCCGTGAAGTAGCGGAGCTGCTGGAGCTGCATGGGCGGCATCCTAGGCGGACGATAGGCGTTGGCTATGGATATGAGCCGGTGCATGTCTTGGACTGATCCGGTGGCCGGTCCCTAACGTCAGGGCCCATGGCACTGGACACTCGGACGGATCGACGGCCGTCCTTCGCGGGCCTTCTGTGGCGCTCGACCGTCGGCAAGAAGACGGCGATGGCCGTCAGCGGCATCGTGATGCTGCTGTATCTGGTCGTCCATATGCTGGGCAACCTCAAGATCTTCTTCGGGCCGGCGGAATTCAACGGATACGCCGCCTGGCTGCGCACGATCGGCGAGCCGTTCCTGCACCATGAGTGGTTCCTGTGGATCGCGCGGGTGGTGCTGGTCGCCGCCGTCGTCACGCACGCGGTGGCCGCCTGGCAACTGAGCCGCCGGGACCTCGCCGCCCGGCCGGTCAAGTACGTCCGCCCGTCGTCCGGACCCCGGCCGGGGCGCCTCACGCCGCGCCTCCCCCGGCGCCGGGTGAGCTACGCGACGCGGACGATGCGCTGGGGCGGGGTGATCCTCGGGCTGTTCCTCGTCTGGCATCTGCTGGACCTGACGACGCTGACGGTGAACCCGCGCGCCGAGGCCGGCCACCCGTACGAGAACGTCCTCGCCACCTTCTCCACCTGGTACGGCAACGCCGTCTACGGCGTGGCGATGCTCGCCCTGGGGCTGCACATCCGGCACGGCTTCTGGAGTGCCGCGCAGACGCTGGGCGCCAACCGGCCCGGCCGCGACCGGCTGCTCAAAGGGCTGGCCAATGGCCTCGCGGCCCTGCTGACCGCGGGTTTCCTCGCCGTTCCCCTGTCCGTGACGACCGGAGTAGTGAGCTGACATGCAGAGCGGATCCATGACGGGCGGATTCGTGACGGGCGCGCCCGTCGCCGACACCGCGGCTCCCGGCGGGCCGATCGCCGAGCGATGGGACCGGCGCCGTTTCGAGGCGCAACTGGTCAACCCCGCCAACCGGCGGCGGCACACCGTCATCGTCGTCGGCACCGGACTGGCCGGCGGCGCGGCGGGCGCGACGCTCGCCGAACAGGGCTACCGCGTCGAGCAGTTCTGCTACCAGGACTCGCCGCGCCGGGCGCATTCGATCGCGGCGCAGGGCGGTATCAACGCGGCGAAGAACTACCGCAACGACGGGGACAGCGTTCACCGGTTGTTCTACGACACGGTCAAGGGCGGCGACTTCCGGGCGCGGGAGTCCAACGTGCACCGGCTGGCGCAGATCTCGGTGGAGATCATCGACCAGTGCGTGGCGCAGGGGGTGCCGTTCGCGCGGGAGTACGGCGGTCTGCTCGACACCCGGTCGTTCGGCGGTGTGCAGGTGTCCCGGACGTTCTACGCACGGGGCCAGACGGGGCAGCAGTTGCTGCTGGGCGCCTATCAGGCGCTGTCCCGGCAGATCGCGGCGGGGAATGTGCGGCTGCACGCGCGGACCGAGATGCTCGATCTGATCGTGGTGGACGGACGGGCCCGGGGAATCGTGGCCCGGGATCTGGTCACGGGCCGGATCGAGACGTACTTCGCGGACGCGGTGGTGCTGGCGAGCGGCGGCTACGGAAATGTCTTCTACCTGTCGACCAACGCCATGAACTCCAATGCGACGGCGATCTGGCGGGCGCACCGGCGGGGCGCGTACTTCGCGAATCCCTGCTTCACGCAGATCCATCCGACGTGCATTCCGCGGACCGGTGAGCACCAGTCGAAGCTGACGCTGATGAGCGAGTCGCTGCGCAACGACGGCCGGATCTGGGTGCCGAAGGCGAAGGGTGACCGGCGGCCGCCGGAGCGGATCCCCGAGGGCGAGCGCGACTACTACCTGGAGCGGATCTATCCGGCGTTCGGGAATCTCGTACCGCGGGACATCGCCTCCCGGGCGGCGAAGAACGTCTGCGACGAGGGACGCGGGGTGGGCCCGGGCGGGCAGGGCGTCTATCTGGACTTCGCGGACGCCATCGGACGGATGGGCCGGGCCAAGGTCGAGGAGAAGTACGGCAACCTCTTCGAGATGTACGAGCGGATCACCGCGGAGAATCCGTACGAGGTGCCGATGCGGATCTATCCCGCCGTGCACTACACGATGGGCGGGCTGTGGGTCGACTACGACCTCCAGACCACCGTTCCGGGACTGTTCGCGATCGGCGAGGCCAATTTCTCCGATCACGGCGCGAACCGGCTCGGCGCCTCGGCGCTGATGCAGGGGCTGGCCGACGGCTATTTCGTACTGCCGGCCACCGTCAACGACTATCTCGCCCGCAATCCCCTCACCGACGATGTGGACGCCGCCCACCCGGCGGCCGTGGCCGCGGTCGGCGAGACCACGGCGCGGCTGGCGCAACTGCTGGCCGTCGACGGTGACCGTACGCCGGACTCCTTTCACCGCGAGATCGGCGAACTCATGTGGGAATACTGCGGAATGGCCCGCACGGAGGCCGGGCTGCGCAAGGCGCTGGAGCGCATTCCGCGGATTCGCGAGGAATTCTGGCGGCGCGTCAAGGTGCCGGGAGTCGGCGAGGAGTTCAACCAGTCGCTGGAGAAGGCCAACCGCGTCGTCGACTATCTGGAGCTCGCCGAGCTGATGTGCCTCGACGCGCTGCACCGCGCGGAATCGTGCGGCGGCCACTTCCGCGAGGAGTCGCAGACCCCCGACGGTGAGGCGGCCCGCCGCGACGAGGAGTTCTCCTACGCCGCCGCCTGGGAATTCACCCCCGCCGGCCGGCCCCCCGTCCTGCACAAGGAAGACCTGGTCTTCGAGTACGTCCACCCCACCCAGCGGAGCTACGCATGAAGCTCACCCTGCGCGTCTGGCGCCAGAAGAGCGCCGACGCCGACGGCGCGATGTCCACGTACGAGGTGGACGGCGTCTCCCCCGACATGTCGTTCCTGGAGATGCTCGACACCCTCAATGAAGGGCTGATCCTGGCGGGCGACGATCCGGTCGCCTTCGACCATGACTGCCGCGAGGGGATCTGCGGCGCGTGCAGCCTGGTCATCAACGGTGACGCGCACGGCCCCGAGCGCACCACCACCTGCCAGCTCCACATGCGGTCCTTCCAGGACGGCGACACCATCGACGTGGAGCCGTGGCGGGCCGCCGCCTTCCCCGTCGTCAGGGACCTGGTGGTCGACCGTTCCGCGTTCGACCGCGTCATCCAGGCCGGCGGTTACATCACCGCACCGACCGGCGCCGCGCCCGAGGCGCACGCCACGGCCGTGCCCAAGCCGGTCGCCGACACCGCCTTCGAGCACGCCGAGTGCATCGGCTGCGGCGCGTGCGTGGCGGCCTGCCCCAACGGCTCGGCGATGCTGTTCACCGCCGCCAAGGTCGTCCACCTCAACTCCCTGCCGCAGGGCGCGCCGGAACGCGAGAGCCGGGTGCTGGACATGGTCGGTCGGATGGACGCCGAGGGGTTCGGCGGCTGCACGAACACCGGTGAGTGCGCGACGGCGTGCCCCAAGGGCATTCCGCTGTTCAGCATCGCCACGATGAACCGCGAGTTCGTGCGGGCCGCCCGCAAGGGCCGCTGAGTCACACCGCGGCGGTCCCGATGAGCCCTTCCCGGGTGACGAGCGCGGTCAGTTCCGCCTCGCTCAGGTGCCCGGTGCCGTCGGGCCGCCGCGGCAGGACCATATAGCGGCTCTCGGCGCTGGAGTCCCACACCCGCAAGGTGGTGTCCGCCGGCAGCTCCAGCCCGAACTCGGCGAGTACGGCGCGCGGTTCGCGTACCACCCGCGAGCGGTACGCCTCGCTCTTGTACCAGGACGGGGAGGGGCCGAGCAGCCCCACCGGATAGCACGAGCACAGGGTGCACACGAGGACGTTGTGGGTCGTCGCGGTGTTCTCGACGACCTTCAGGCGCTGTTCCTTGATGCCGCCGGCCATCGACAGGCCGACCTCGGGCAGTGCGGCGTTCGCGTCGGCCAGCAGCCGGGCGCGGAAGTCCGCGTCGACCCACGCGCGGGCCGCGATGCGGGCTCCGTTGACCGGCGCGGCGCCCTTGAGCAGCCCGGTCAGCGCCGCGTCCAGCCGCGCCTGTGAGATCACGCCGGCCTCGATCAGCCGTTCCTCCAGCCGCCTGACCCGCGCCGCGACCGGCGCGGAGGTGTGCTCGCCGCTCATCCCTCGTCCTTCCGTGCCCGCTCGATGTACGACTCCCACAGGTCGACGGTGACCTCGTGATCGCCCTCGCCCCACAGGTCGCGCGCGGCGAAGGCCACGGTATAAACGGGCTCCACCCGTGGCTGGGCGGCGCCCGCCGCGATCTCGTCGGCCAGCGCCCAACTGCCCTGCGCCTCCACGACCCGTCCGGTGTGCCCGCGCACATAGCGCGGCGCCCGGGTGTGGCCCGCCGGATCGGTGGCCCGTACCCGTACCCGGTCCCCGGCCCGGAACTCAGTCATCGCCGAGGACCTTCCGCTCCCGCAGCAGCGTCTCGATCGCCAGCAGCCACCGCTCGTAGTACGGCGTCGCCAGATACCGCCCCGGTTCCATCCGCTCGACGGTGTCCCGGAACTCGTCGAGGCTGTAGACGCCCTCGCGCACCAGCGCGGAGTTCAGCGCGAAGACCCGCGCCTCCCAGTCCGCGTGGAACGGCGGTTCGTCCGCCTCGATCTCCAGCGCCCCGAATCCGCTCTGGCCACCCACGTCGTTGACACGGCTCATGGGCGGATCCTACGAGGCGCGGGGTGGCGCGGGACAGGACCGGGCGGGACGCGCCGCCGTCAGCGGACCGGGTGGCCCGCCTCGCGCAGCGCGTCCTTGACCTGGCCGATGCGCAGGTCGCCGAAGTGGAAGACGGAAGCTGCCAGGACGGCGTCGGCGCCGGCGGCGACGGCCGGGGGGAAGTGGTCGAGGGTGCCGGCGCCACCGGAGGCGATGACCGGGACGGTGACGTGCTCGCGGACGGCCTGGATCATCTCGATGTCGTAGCCGTCCTTGGTGCCGTCGGCGTCCATGGAGTTCAAAAGGATCTCGCCGGCGCCCAGCTCGGCGGCGCGGTGGGCCCATTCCACGGCGTCGACGCCGGCGGAGCGGCGGCCGCCGTGCGTGGTGACCTCGAAGGAGCCGGTGGCGGTGCGGCGGGCGTCGACGGACAGCACCAGGACCTGGCTGCCGAAGCGTTCGGCGATCTCGCGGATCAGGTCGGGCCGGGCGAGGGCGGCGGTGTTGACGCCGACCTTGTCGGCGCCGGCCCGCAGCAGCCTGTCGACGTCCTCGGCGGTGCGCACGCCGCCGCCGACGGTGAGCGGGATGAAGACCTGCTCGGCGGTGCGGCGGACCACGTCGTAGGTGGTCTCGCGGTTGCCCGAGGAGGCCGTGATGTCGAGGAAGGTCAGTTCGTCGGCGCCCTCGTCGCCGTAGATCTTGGCCATCTCGACGGGATCGCCGGCGTCCCGCAGGTTCTGGAAGTTGACGCCCTTGACGACCCGGCCGTTGTCCACGTCCAGGCAAGGGATGACACGGACCGCCAGGGTCATTGGTCAGGCTCCTCGGGGATTTCTCGGAAGGCTTCGAGTTCGACTTCGACCAGCACCCGGGAATCGAGGAATCCGGAGACCACGACCAGGGTCGCGGCGGGTGGGTGCGGGGCGAAGATCTCCTTGTGGGCGCGGCCGACCGCGTCCACGTCGCGCGCGTGGGTGAGGTACATGCGGGTGCGCAGTACGGCGTCGGCGCCGAGACCGAAGGGCTTCAGCGCCGCGAGGGCGCCCGCGAAGGCGGCCTTGGTCTGCTGGTACGGGTCGCCCTCGCCCAGAAGGACGCCGTCGGCCAGCGGCATGGTGCCGGCGACCAGGACCCGGTCGCCGGCCGCCACCGCGCGGGCGAAGCCGAGGGCCTCTTCCCAGTGACTGCCGGTCCGTACACGCTCGATGGTCATCTGGCCGCCTTTCGGTCCCTGCCGCTTACGACACCGCTGCCAGCGCCTCTTCGAGGGTGAACGCCTTCGCGTACAGCGCCTTGCCGACGATCGCGCCCTCGACGCCTTCCGGTACCAGGGTCGCAAGCGCCCGCAGGTCGTCAAGCGAGGAGACGCCGCCCGAGGCGACGACGGGCCGGTCGGTGGCCGCGCAGACGTTCTTCAGCAGTTCCAGGTTGGGGCCCTGGAGGGTGCCGTCCTTGTTGATGTCGGTGACGACGTAGCGGGCGCAGCCCTCGGAGTCCAGGCGGGCCAGCGTCTCGTAGAGGTCGCCGCCGTCGCGGGTCCAGCCACGGCCGCGCAGCGTCGTGCCGCGCACGTCCAGGCCGACGGCGATCTTGTCGCCGTGTTCGGCGATGACCTTGGCGACCCACTCGGGGGTCTCCAGCGCCGCGGTGCCGAGGTTGACGCGGCGGCAGCCGGTGGCGAGCGCGGCGGCCAGCGAGGCGTCGTCGCGGATGCCGCCGGACAGCTCGACCTTGATGTCCATGGAGCGGGCGACCTCGGCGATCCGCGCCCGGTTGTCGCCGGTGCCGAAGGCCGCGTCGAGGTCGACGAGGTGCAGCCATTCGGCGCCGGCCCGCTGCCAGGCGAGGGCGGCCTGGAGGGGGTCGCCGTAGGAGGTCTCCGAGCCGGACTCGCCGTGGACGAGGCGGACGGCCTGGCCGTCGCGGACATCGACAGCGGGCAGGAGTTCGAGCTTCGACGCGTTCGGCATTACAGGGTCTCGATCCAATTGGTCAGGAGCTGGGCACCGGCGTCGCCGGACTTCTCGGGGTGGAACTGGGTGGCCCACAGCGGGCCGTTCTCGACCGCGGCCACGAACGGCTCACCGTGCGTGGCCCAGGTGACCTTCGGCGCGGTGAGGTGGGGGTTGGTGACCTCCAGCTCCCAGTCGCGCACGGCGTAGGAGTGCACGAAGTAGTAGCGGGTGCCGGCGTCCAGGCCGGAGAACATCCGCGAGCCCTCGGGGGCTTCGACGGTGTTCCAGCCCATGTGGGGCACGACGTCGGCCTTGAGCGGGCCGACCGTGCCGGGCCACTCGTCCAGGCCCTCGGTCTCCACGCCGTGTTCGATGCCCCGGGCGAAGAGGATCTGCATGCCGACGCAGATGCCCATGACGGGCCGCCCGCCGGACAGCCGGCGGCCGACGATCCAGTCGCCGCGGGCGTCCTTGAGGCCCCGCATGCAGGCAGCGAACGCGCCGACGCCGGGGACGAGCAGGCCGTCGGCGTTCATCGCCCGGTCGTAGTCCCGGGTGATCTCCACGTCCGCGCCGGCGCGCGCGAGGGCGCGCTCGGCGGAGCGGATGTTGCCGAAGCCGTAGTCGAAGACGACGACCTTCTTGGCGGTCAATTCCACACCTCCAGTCGCATCACGCCCGCGGTCAGGCACATCGCGGAGCCGATGGCGAGCAGCACGATCACGCCCGTGGGCAGCTTCTGCTTCCAGAAGGAGTAGACGCCGCCGAGCAGGAAGAGGCCGACGAGGAGGAAGACGGTCGAGAGGCCGTTCACAGGGCTCCCTTGGTGGAGGGGAGGATCCCGGCGGCGCGCGGGTCGCGTTCGCTGGCGTAGCGCAGGGCGCGGGCGAGCGCCTTGAACTGGCATTCCACGATGTGGTGGGCGTTGCGGCCGTAGGGCACGTGGATGTGCAGGGCGATCTGGGCCTGCGCGACGAAGGACTCGAAGATGTGCCGGGTCATCGTCGTGTCGTAGGTGCCGATCATCGGCGCCATCGTCTCGGGCTCGGTGTGCACCAGGTACGGGCGGCCGGAGAGGTCGACGGTGACCTGGGCGAGCGACTCGTCCAGCGGGACGGTGCAGTTGCCGAAGCGGTAGATGCCGACCTTGTCGCCGAGGGCCTGCTTGAAGGCGGCACCGAGCGCGAGGGCGGTGTCCTCGATGGTGTGGTGGGTGTCGATGTGCAGGTCGCCGTCGGTCTTGACCCGCAGGTCGAAGAGGCCGTGGCGGCCGAGCTGGTCGAGCATGTGGTCGTAGAAGCCGACACCTGTGGCCACATCGACCTGCCCGGTGCCGTCGAGATCGATCTCGACGAGCACGGAGGTTTCCTTGGTGGTGCGCTCGACGCGTCCAACGCGGGTCATCGCGATACTCCTGGTTCGTACGGGCGGTACTGGTGCGGCGGGCGGGTCATCGCTCGGTCTCCTTCAGCACGGCGCGCACCGCGTCGAGGAACGCGTCGTTCTCGGCCGGGGTGCCGGCGGTGACCCGCAGCCAGCCCGGTACGCCGTTGTCGCGGACCAGCACGCCGTGGTCGAGGATCGCCTGCCAGGTGGCGTGGGCGTCCTCGAAGCGGCCGAACTGGACGAAGTTGGCGTCGGACTCGACGACCTGGCAGCCGGCCGCGCGCAGCTCGGTGACCAGGCGGTCCCGCTCGGTCTTGAGCTGCTCGACGTACTTCAGGAGCGTGTCGGTGTGCTCCAGGGCGGCGAGCGCGGTGGCCTGGGTGACGGACGAGAGGTGGTACGGCAGCCGGACGAGCTGGACGGCGTCGACGACGGCCGGGTCGGCGGCCAGGTAGCCCAGGCGCAGGCCGGCGGCGCCGAACGCCTTGGACATGGTGCGGGAGACGACCAGGTTGGGCCGGCCCTCGATCAGCGGCAGCAGCGAGGGCCGGTGGCTGAACTCGCCGTACGCCTCGTCCACGACCACCAGGGCCCCGGCGCCGTCCGCCTTGGCCGCCTGCGCCGCGTCGTACAGGGCGAGCACGGTCTCGGCCCGGACGGCGGTGCCGGTGGGGTTGTTGGGGGAGCAGATGAAGACGACGTCGGGCCGGTGCCGGGCGATCTCGGCGCGGGCCGCGTCGACGTCGATGGTGAAGTCGTCGTTGCGCGGTCCGGAGAGCCAGCCGGTGCCGGTGCCCCGGGAGATCAGGGAGTGCATCGAATACGACGGTTCGAAGCCGAGGGCGGTGCGGCCCGGTCCGCCGAAGGTCTGGAGGAGCTGCTGGATGACCTCGTTGGAGCCGTTGGCGGCCCAGACCTGGGACGCGGAGACGTCGTGGCCGGCGGTGCGGGTGAGGTAGGCGGCCAGCTCCGTACGCAGCTCGACCGCGTCCCGGTCGGGGTAGCGGTTGAGCTGCCGGGCGGCGTCGGTGACCCGCTCGGCGATCCGCCGCACCAGCGGCTCGGGCAGCGGGTAGGGGTTCTCGTTGGTGTTCAGGCGCACCGGGACGTCGAGCTGCGGCGCGCCGTAGGGGGACTTGCCGCGCAGCTCGTCCCGGATGGGGAGATCGTCGATGCGGGTCACGTGCCTGCTCACTTGCTCTGCGGGACCTTCCAGTCACTGTGCTGGTCTCGTTCGCCTCCGGCAAAACGGGCCTTCACAGCGGCACCGTGGGCCGGGAGGTCCTCGGCCTCGGCGAGGGTCACCACATGGTGGGCGACCTCCGCGAGCGCCTCGCGGGAGTAGTCCACGACGTGGATGCCGCGCAGGAAGGACTGCACGGACAGGCCCGAGGAGTGGCAGGCGCAGCCGCCGGTGGGCAGGACGTGGTTGGAGCCGGCGCAGTAGTCGCCGAGGGAGACCGGGGCGTACGGGCCGACGAAGATCGCGCCGGCGTTGCGGACCCGGGCGGCGACGGCGGAAGCGTCGGCGGTCTGGATCTCCAGGTGCTCGGCTCCGTAGGCGTCGACGACCTTCAGGCCCTCGTCGACGCCGTCGACCAGGACGATCGCGGACTGCCGGCCGGCCAGCGCGGTGGTGATCCGCTCGGTGTGCTTGGTGGCCTCGGCCTGCGTCTTGAGCGCCGCCTCGACGGCCTCGGCGAGCTCGGCGGAGTCGGTGACGAGGACGGCCGCCGCGAGGGTGTCGTGCTCGGCCTGGCTGATCAGGTCGGCGGCGACGTGCGCGGGGTCGGCGGTGGCGTCGGCGAGGACCGCGATCTCGGTGGGCCCGGCTTCGGCGTCGATGCCGATGCGGCCCTTGAGCAGGCGCTTGGCGGAGGCGACGAAGATGTTGCCGGGGCCGGTGACGAGGTTGACCGGCAGGCATTCGTCGGTGCCGTACGCGAACATCGCGATGGCCTGGGCGCCGCCGGCGGCGTAGACCTCGTCGACGCCGAGGAGGGCGCAGGCGGCGAGGATCGTCGGGTGCGGCAGGCCGCCGAACTCCTTTTGCGGCGGGGAGGTGACGGCGATGCCGTCGACGCCCGCCTCCTGGGCGGGGACGACGTTCATCACGACGGAGGAGGGGTAGACGGCCAGGCCGCCGGGGACGTACAGCCCGACCCGCTCGACGGGGACCCAGCGCTCGGTGACGGTGCCGCCGGGCACGACCTTGGTGGTGGTGTCCGTGCGGCGCTGCTCGCGGTGGACGATCCGGGCGCGCCGGATGGACTCCTCCAGGGCGGCCCGGACGGCCGGGTCCAGCTCCTCCAGGGCGCGGGTCAGCGCCTCGGCGGGCACCCGCACCCGGTCGATGTCGACGCCGTCGAACCGCCGCGCGTAGTCGATCAGCGCCGCGGTGCCACGATGGCGTACGTCCTCGCAGATGGGCCGCACCTTCTCCAGGGCGGCTTCCACGTCGAACTCGGCACGGGGCAGCAGGTCGCGCAGGGCGCCGCCCTCGGGGAGGGCGTCACCGCGCAGATCGATTCGGGAGATCACCCTCCCAGTGTCTCAGACCGGATCTCGCGGCCGGCCGCCCGTATCACTCAGTGATACACAGCGGTACGCGCCTCGTGCGGGCGGTGTGCGGGGCCGCGCGAAGTTGACCGGAGTTGGCCCTGACCACGCGTGTTCAAGCAGTCACGGGGGCGGGCAGGGGGTCCGTACGGGGCGTACGGGGACGCCTGTGGGACGCGCGGGAGCCGGACCGGCGGGCGACGCGGCAGGCATGAGACCAAAAGGGGGATTCGCTGTGACCGAGCCCGGGGACGGTGACGCGCCCGCCGACCTGCGCCTGACGTCGGCGGAATGGAGCATGTGGCAGGCCTTTCGCAACGGCAGCACCTGCGATCTGCACATCGGCGACCTGGCCAGGGACGATCCGCACGGGCAGCATCTGTGGGGCGCCGAGCGCCGGGTGCGCGCCCGCGTGGTGGCGCTGTTGCTGCTGGACGGTCCGGCGGCCCAGCCGGGCCGGGTCTCCGCGCTGAAGCTCACCGGTGCGTACATCACGGACACTCTCGACCTCGCGGGCGGCACGATCAAGCCATTCGTGGAGCTGCGGGACTGCCGTTTCGAGGCGGAGGTGGTGCTGCCGGAGAGCCGGTTCACGACGCTGCGGATGGTGAACTGCGCGATACCCCGGGTGGAGGCGGCCCGGCTGCACACCGAGGGCGATCTGCATCTGCCGCGCTGTGTGGTGCAGTCCGGCATCCGGCTCACCGACGCGCACATCGGCACGGACCTGATGCTCAACCAGACCGTGGTGCACAAGGACCGCCAGGGCCGCTCGATCATGGCGGACGGCATGACCGTCGCCCAGGATCTCCAGGCGGAGATGATGGAGTCCCACGGCGAGCTGTCGCTGCGCGGGGCGACCATCGGCGTGTCGATGAGCCTGCGGGGCAGCCGGCTGACCAATCCGTTCGGCCGCCGCGCGCTGAACGCCCCGCAACTGACCGTCGAGCGCACCCTCTACCTGACCGCTGCGGGCCTGGCGAACTCGCCGTTCTCCTCCAGCGCCACTCCCCCGTACGGCGTGGCGCACACCCCCTCCCGAGGCACGCGCATGCGGCGTTTCGAGTGCGAGGGCGGGATACGGCTGGACGACGGGCGGTTCGGCGACGCGGTCGACTTCGAACACGCCCGCTTCATCATGGAGTCCGACCAGGAGCTGTCGCTGCGCCGGATCCAGACGCCGGAGCTGCGGTTCCTGTGCGAGCGTCCGCAGCGCGGGCGGGTGATCCTCTCCGGCGCCCGGGTGGTGAACCTGGTCGACAAGTCGGCGAGCTGGCCGGGCCTGGGCGGCCTGTGGATGGCCGGCTTCGCCTACGAGACGCTGATCCCGCGCGGCCACTTCCCGCTCGCGCTGCGGGTGGAGTGGGTGGCCGCGGCGACTCCCGAGTACGCGCCGGAGCCGTACGAGATGCTGGCGACGGCGCTGCGCGGCTGCGGTGAGGACTCCGACGCCCGGGAGGTGCTGCTGGCCAAGCAGCGGCGCCGGCGCGAGACGCTGCCGCTGGCGGCGAAGGCGTGGGGGTTCCTCCAGGACTGGACGGTGGCCTACGGCTACCGCCCGGGGCGGGCCGCGGTGTGGATGGCGATCCTGTGGGCCATCGGCACGGCCTATTTCTCGCAGAGTCCGCCGCCGCCGCTGAAGCCCGGCGAGGCGCCACCGTGGAATCCGTACCTGTACGCCCTGGACCTGCTGCTGCCGGTGATCGACCTCTACCAGGGGTCCGCCTGGAAACCGCAGGGCGGGGCGCAGTGGGCGGCGGCCGTGCTGATCCTGGCGGGCTGGGTGCTGGCCACGACGGTCGCGGCGGGCGCGTCGCGGCTGCTGCGGCGGCAGTAGCGCGGTGGTGGGCGGCGCGGACGCGCCGCCTCCCCGCGGGCGGAAGATCCGACTTACTCCTTTAGGCTTACCGACTGTGACCTCCGTGCGCCTGCCGCTCTTTCCGCTGAACTCGGTGCTGTTCCCGGGACTCGTGCTCCCGCTGAACGTCTTCGAGGCGCGGTACCGGGCGATGATGCGCGACCTGATCGCCCTGCCCGAGGACGACCGCCGCTTCGCCGTGATCGCGATCCGCGACGGCCGTGAGGTGGCGCCCACCGCGCAGGGCATGCCGGACGCCACCCTCCCGGCCGCGCAGGGCCCCGCCGCGGGCTTCGGCGACGACCCGGTGCGGGCCTTCCACACCGTCGGCTGCGTCGCCGACGCGGCGACCATCCGTGAGAAGTCCTCCGGCGAGGACACCGGCTACGAAGTGCTGGCCACCGGCACCACCCGTTTCCGGCTGCTGTCGGTCGACGCCTCCGGGCCGTATCTGGTCGGCGAGGTCGAGCTGCTCGACGAGGAGCAGGGCGAGAGCGCGGGCGCGCTCGCCTCCGGCGTCGTACGGGCGTTCCGCACCTATCAGAAGCGGCTGGCCTGGGCGAACGAGCGGACCCTGTCCAGCGGCCAGGACCTGCCGGCCGACCCGTCGGTGCTGTCCTACCTCGTCGCCGCGGCCGCCGTGCTGGACGTGCCGGCCAAGCAGCGGCTGCTCCAGGCGCCGGACACCGCGACCCGGCTGGCGCAGGAGCTGAAACTGCTGCGCCAGGAGTCGGCGCTGCTCGGTAAGCTCCCGTCGCTGCCGGCGGTGGATCTGACCCGGCAGCCGACCAGTCCCAACTGACCCGAGGCGCTGTCGAGTTGTCGAAGAAGTCGAAGCGGAACCGCACGTCCCAGGCCGCCGGCGGGACCCCCGCGACGGTGGCGCTCGCCGCGGCCGGCGTCCCCTTCACGCTCCATGCCTACACGCACGACCCGGCGGCGGCCTCGTACGGCGAGGAGGCCGCCGAAGCGCTCGGGGTGGCGCCCGAGCAGGTGTTCAAGACGCTGCTCGCGGAGGTCGACGGCACCCTGACCGTCGCGGTGGTGCCGGTGTCGGGTTCGCTCGACCTCAAGGCGCTGGCGGCCGCGGTGGGCGGCAAGCGGGCCGCGATGGCCGACCCGGCGGCGGCCGAGCGCAGCACCGGCTACGTCCTGGGCGGGATCTCGCCGCTCGGCCAGCGCCGGCGGCTGCGCACCGTGGTGGACACGTCCGCCGAGGGCCGGTCGTCGGTGTGCGTCTCGGCGGGCCGGCGCGGGCTGGAGATCGAGCTGGCCCCGGCGGATCTGGTCGCCCTCACCGGGGCCGGCGTCGCGCCGATCGCGCGCGGCTGAGCGGCGCCCGCCCCGGGAGGGACGGGCCGCCGGTGGCGTCAGCCCTGGGCGGGCGGGTTCTCGTGGGGACCGGGCCCGGGGTGGCCGGACGCGTCGTGCGGACCGGGCGCGTGGGGCCCGTGCGGGTGGGGCCCGGCCTCCGGGCGGCTCTCCTCGTGGTGCGCCGGGTCGTTCGGGGCGGCGGGGTGGGGGCCGTACGCGTCGTACCCGGCCCAGTGCGGCATCGGCGGCTCCGGGTCGCGCGGCCCGAACAGCCCGGTCAGCACCAACTGCGTGAGCATCGCCGCGATCGGCCAGGCCAGCAGCGCGCCCTTGGCCTGGAGCCGCAGCGGACCGTAGAACGTCACGCCCGGGCCGACCTTCTCCGCGTGCCCGGCGACGTCCGGCGAGGGGCCCATCCACATGCCGGTCAGCAGGCCCAGCAGCGCGCCGAGCGTTCCGCCCACGACCAGGGCCACCACCAGCGGGATGCCGCCCCGCCTGCGGAAGACGAACACCACGGCGGCGCTGAGCACGCCGAAGGCCAGCGCGAGCAGCACGAACGTGCCGTCGGCGCCGATCGCCTCCTCGCCCTCGGTGTTCTTGAGGTAGACGTTGCGGGTGTCGGCGACCAGCGGGATCTGCGGCGCCAGCCACGACCACAGCACGCCGAGCAGCACACCGCTCACCGCGACCAGGAGGGCGATCAGGGCGCCCTCGCGCAGGTCCCGGACGAGTTCGGGGCCGCCCAGCCCGCCGTGGTCGCCGTCCTGGCCGGGTGCGGGGTGGCCGCCGGGGCCGGCGGGGGCTCCCCCGTCGGCGCCGGGCGCGGCATCGGGGTGCCGCGGCTCGTGGGGCGGTTGGTTGTCGCGTGGCGTCAGCGGTGCGGTCACCCCGTCATCGTGCCAGGTCGGCGCGGTGTGGTCGGCGGCAGGACGCCCCTTGCGGCGCGGGCGGCCGGTCACCGGACGGCCGCCCGGCGGTAGGCCCAGGTCGCGACGGCCAGCGAGAGGACGCCGACGGCCGCACAGACGCCGAGGTCGGCGCCGATCACGACCCAGTCCGGATGGGCGTCGAAGCTGCGGGTCAGCGCCTCGACGCCGTAGGTGGAGGGCAGCAGATCGCGGGCGTAGCCGATCGCCGCGGGCAGTTGGCCGGCCGGGAGCACGCCCAGCAGCAGCGCGGCCGACATGCCGAGCTGGCCGCAGAGCGTGGCGATCTCCTGGCGCGGCGCGAGCAGGCCGAGGGCGGCGCCCAGGCCGGCCAGGGCCGCGCCGGACAGCGGGATCACGGCGGCCAGCACCCACAGGTTGGCCATCGGCAGCCCGAAGAGGGCACAGCCCGTGACGGCGGTGACGACCGTCCCGGGCACGGTGAAGGAGGCGTAGGCGCCGGCCGCGCCGAGCACCACGGCGGCCGGCGGGACGGGCAGCGTCGCGTAGTGGTCGAGTCCGCCGCCGGCCCTGAGCTGCCCGAAGTACTGGGCCAGGAGGTTGAGCGCGACGAAGGCCACGACCAGCACGCTGGAGCCGGAGACCACGGCGCGGGCCTCGTCGCCGCCGTCGACCACGCCGCGCATCAGGACCATGATCCCGATGGACTGGAAGGTGGCGACGAACAGCAGCGGGATCCGGGCGACCCGGGCCCGGGAGAGCTGGGCGCGGTAGACGGCGCCGAGCGCGGGCAGCAGCCGGGCGCGCGGCGCCAGCGGGGCGGCCGGGCCGTCCTGCGGACGGGCTCCGGCGTCCCGTGGGCCGGCGCCGGCCCCGGCCACCGCCTGCGCGGGAACCACACTCACGCGTTCACCAAGCCTTCCTCGTTCACCTGTGCCGCGGGTCCGCGCCGTCCGGGGCACGTCCGCAGGCTCTCGCCGCGCCTCACGCCTTGACCAGCCCCTCCGCGCGTCCGCCGAGGGCCAGGTAGACATCCTCCAGGCTGGGCGTGGCGAGCGTGAAGTCGTCGAGGGCGGCGAAGGCCGGGCCGGCGGTGACGGTGGCCACGGCGGCGCGGGCCCGGTCGGCGGGCAGACGGAGGGTCCAGCGGCGGCCGGAGACGCGGGCGGCAGTGGCGAGGGCGGCGATCTCGGGGACGTCCAGGGGCGGCTCGGCGCGCCACACCAGCTCCAGCCGCACCTCCTCCCCCACTCTTTCCTTCAGGCCGCCGGGCGTGTCGCAGGCGATGACGCGTCCGCGGTCGATCACCGCGACCCGGTCGAGCACGCTCTCGGCCTCCAGGACGTTGTGCGTCACCAGCACGACGGTGGCGCCCCGCTCGGCGCGGCGCCGGTCCACGGCGGCCCACACCGCGCGGCGCGCGACGGGGTCCATGCCGGTGGTCGGCTCGTCCAGCACCAGCAGCGGCCGCTCGCCGATCAGTACGGTCGCGAAGCAGGCGAGCCGCCGCTGTCCGCCGGAGAGCTTCTTCAGGGGTCGGCCCGCGATCTCGGCGAGGCCCAGCTCGCCGATCACCGCGTCCCGCTCGGCGCGCGCCTCGCCCGCGCCCAGGCCGCGCAGCCGTCCGGTGGTCTCCACGGCCAGGGCGACGGTCAGCTCGTCCAGCGCGGTGGATTCCTGGCCGAGGTAGGCGAGGAGGCGGGCGGCCCGCTCGGGGTGGCGCACCAGGTCGTGGCCGAGGACGCGGACCCCGCCGGAGTCGGGCCGCAGCAGTCCGGTGAGCTGGCGCACCACGGTGGACTTGCCGGCGCCGTTGGGGCCGAGCAGTCCGAAGATCTCCCCGCGCCGCACGTTCAGGGTGATGCCGTCGCTGGCGCGTACGGCAGGCGCCTGTGCCGCCCCGCGGCGCCCGCGCGTCGCGGGGTACGTCTTGACCAGGTCCCGCACGGCACACACCGTCTCGCCGCGGTCCACCTGTTTCGCGCCCGTCCTCACGAGCTACGAGGGTACGCGTCCCGGGGCCGCCCCCGGTCCGCGGGGCCGCGCGGGAGGGGGGCGGGGCGGGTGGTCAGTCCGCGGCGGGGGCGTGTTCGGCGGCGGTGCGCAGGTCCACCTCGCGCCAGAATCCCGCCCGGATCGCGTAACGGTCGTGTTCGTCGATCTGGTCGTCCTTGTGGGCGAGCAGTCCGAAGCGGGCGGCGTAGCGGAGCAGTTCGCCGTCGATACGGTGCGGAATGCGCGGGTATTCCGTGGAGAGCTGTTGCAGATGGGCGGCGTCGGAGAGCCGCTCGGTCCAGCGCCGGGCGAAGACCTGGCCGACTTCGAAGGGGTCGCCGCTGACGGCGGTGATGTCCTCCTCGCGGTCGGCCCAGCGCTGTTCGGCGCTGGTGAGCTGGGCCAGTGTCGGCAGCGACGCGGTCTCGGAGGGTTCGCCGACCGGGCCGCCGCGCTCGACCCAGCCCTTGTCGGAGGACCAGCGCAGGGTGGCGCTGGGCGCGGGCGCCGGGGAGCCGTTGGCCGCCGCGGCCGGCCCCGGACCCGCGGCGTGGGCGCGGCCCAGGCCCGCGAGGTCCTTGGGGGTGGGCACGACCTTGGCGCCGCCGCCCGCCTCGCGGCCGGACTGCTCGCCGTCCTCGCTCGCGGGCGCGGTACGGGCCGATCCGTTGGCGCCGTCGCCGTCGCGGCCGGGGCCGGCGCCGTCCTGTCCGGTGGCCGAGGCGGCGGCCGCGGCGGCCGCCGCGACGGCGGACTCCGGCAGCGGCGCGGAGAGGATCGCGGCGATCTCGGGGCGGGGCACGGGCGGTGGGGCGCAGGGCCCGCCCACTTCCTTGGGGCGGACCGCGCGGGTGATCCAGGCCCGGTCGAGCACCCGCCGCTCGTCGGCCTCGGCGACCAGGTCCTCGGACTGGTTGTAGTCGCCGTCCGCCGCCTGTACGGCCCACAGGTGTACGGCGACGCCGTGTTCCTTGGCCGACATCAGGCCGGGCAGCAGGTCGCCGTCGCCGGTGACCAGCACGATGTCGGAGCAGGCGCGGTTGCGGGCGAGTTCGGTCAGCTCGGCGTGCATGGCGGCGTCCACGCCTTTTTGCGCCCAGCGTCCGTCGCTGCGGGTCAGGGCGCCGAGCCGGACGGTGACCCGGGGCATGACGCGCAGCCGGCGGTGTTCGGGTTGCGGGACGCGGTCGGGGGCGCCGTCGAACCAGTAGATCCGCAGCAGCGGCCGTTCGGTGTCGGCTTCGGCGCGCTGGCGCAGGCCCTGGATGAGGGCGGCGTGATCGACGGTGATCCGGGACCGGGCGGGTTCTCCCGCGAGCAGACTCGCGGCGGCGCCGAGCAGGTATCCGGCGTCCACCAGGACGACGCAGCGATCCACGTTCCACCCTCTTCCCTGAGGTGCTGAAGTCCGGTCGCCCCCCGGCTCGGCCCATGGCACGAGTTGTCTTCGGCTTCCTTCGAGTCTGCCCGACCGTCCGGGGGTTATCTGCCCGAACTCGATCATCGGCGTGGCGGATTCGGCGGCGGCCGCCCGCGCCGTGGGGCGACCGGCGGTGTCACAGCCGGTAATGGTCCGAAATGCGGCGTTTCGCCCGTCGTGTAAGTCTGATCCCGGCCCCGATCCCAGGATCCCCTCAGGAGGCACGGTCATGGCCAAGAACAAGAAGGACCGGAGTAACCAGCAAAAGAGCGGCCAGGCCGAGCGCGGCCGCGAAGCGGCCGAGAAGTCGACCATCGAGGCGATTTCCCAGCCGCAGCGTCCGCCGCAGGGCAGCCCGGCGGACGTCGCCCGCCGCCACCAGCGGCGCTTCGGCCACAACTGAGGCGCGATCGAGGACATCGCCGCACCGCACCGCCGATGAGTCGAGGGGCGCACCCGCACCGGGTGCGCCCCTCGAAGCCGGTCCGGCGCGCGGGGCGGACCGGGTGGTGTGTGCCGGGTGGGGTCAGCCGGCCAGGCAGGACGGGCCGAGGAGCACCTTCAGATCGCCGAAGAGGGACGGGTCGGGCGTGACCCGGTGGCGGTCCAGGCGCAGGACGGTTGTCTTGCGCGCCCCCTGGAGCTTGATGCGGACCTCCGTGGAGCCGCGGTGGCTGCTCAGCACCTCGCCCAGCTTCTCCACCATCGGCGGGGTGACCTTGACGGTGGGAATGGTGATGGTCACCGGGGCGTTGGTGCCGGCCTCGGAGAGGTCGGGGACCATCATCTCCATCGCGACGAGGCGGGGGACGTCCTCCCGCTTGTCGAGCCGGCCCTTGACGAACACGACGGTGTCCTCGACGAGTTGGGTGGACACCAGTTGGTAGGTGGCGGGGAAGAACATGCAGTCGATGGAGCCGGCCAGGTCCTCGACGGTGGCGATGGCCCAGGCGTTGCCCTGCTTGGTCATCTTGCGTTGCAGGCCGGAGATGATGCCGCCGATGGTGACGATCGACCCGTCGGAGTAGTCGCCGCCGGTCAACTGGGCGATGGCCGCGTCGGCCTTGTCGCTCAGGACGTGTTCCAGACCGAACAGCGGGTGGTCGGAGACGTAGAGCCCGAGCATCTCGCGCTCCTGGGCCAGCAGGTAGGCCTTGTCCCACTCGACGTCGGAGAACTCCACGTCCAGCCCGAAGCCGGGGCCGTCGTCGTCCGTCTCGTCACCCATGCCGCCGAACAGGTCGAACTGGCCCTCGGCCTCCTTGCGCTTGACCTGGACGACGTTGTCGATCATCGATTCGTAGTGCGCGGTCAGGCCCTTGCGGGTGTGGCCCATCTCGTCGAAGGCGCCGGCCTTGATCAGGGACTCGGTGGTGCGCTTGTTGCAGACGACCGCGTCGACCTTGTCGAGGTAGTCGGGGAAGGAGAGGAACTTCCCCTTCGCCTTGCGGGCCCGGATGATCGAGTCGACGACGTTCTGGCCGACGTTGCGGACGGCGGTGAGGCCGAAGAGGATCACGTCGTCGCCCTGGGCGGCGAAGTTGGCCTCCGACTCGTTGACGTTCGGCGGCAGCACCTTGATGCCCATGCGGCGGCACTCGTTGAGGTAGACCGCCGACTTGTCCTTGTCGTCCCGCACGGAGGTGAGCAGCGCGGACATGTACTCGGCCGGGTAGTTGGCCTTGAGGTAGGCGGTCCAGTAGGTGACCAGGCCGTACGCGGAGGAGTGCGCCTTGTTGAAGGCGTAGCCGGCGAACGGGACCAGGACGTCCCACAGCGCCTGGATCGCCGCGTCCGAGTAGCCGTTCTTCCTGGCTCCCGCCTGGAAGAGGACGAAGTTCTTCTCCAGCTCCTCGGGCTTCTTCTTGCCCATCACGCGCCGCAGGATGTCGGCTTCACCGAGGGAGTAGCCCGCGACGATCTGCGCGGCCTTCTGCACCTGCTCCTGGTACACGATCAGGCCGTAGGTGAGGCCGAGCGTCTCCTTCAGGGGCTCTTCGAGCTCCGGGTGGATCGGCGTGATCTCCTGGCGGCCGTTCTTGCGCTCGGCGTAGTTCGTGTGCGAGTTCATGCCCATCGGGCCCGGCCGGTACAGGGCCGAGACGGCGGAAATGTCCTCGAAGTTGTCGGGCTGCATCTGGCGCAGCAGCGAGCGCATCGGGCCGCCGTCGAACTGGAAGACGCCGAGCGTGTCACCGCGGCAGAGCAGTTCGAAGGTCTTCGGGTCGTCGAGCGGGAGCGAGAGCATCTCCAGGTCGACGCCCTTGTTGGCCCGCACCATCTTGACGGCGTCGTCCATGATGGTGAGGTTGCGCAGGCCCAGGAAGTCCATCTTGAGCAGGCCGAGCGACTCGCACTGGGGGTAGTCCCACTGCGTGATCGTCACGCCGTCGGTGTGCCGCGTCCAGAGCGGGGCGTGGTCCACGATGGGTTCGCTGGACATGATCACGCCGGCCGCGTGCACGCCCATCTGCCGGACCAGGCCCTCCACGCCCTTGGCGGTGTCGATGACCTTCTTGACGTCCGGCTCGTTCTCGTACATCCCCCGGATCTCGCCCGCCTCGCTGTAGCGCGGGTGGCTCGGGTTGGTGATGCCGTCGAGGTCGATGCCCTTGCCGAGGACGTCGGCGGGCATGGCCTTGGTGAGGCGGTCGCCCATCGCGTACGGGTAGCCCAGGACACGCGCGGAGTCCTTGATGGCGTTCTTCGCCTTGATCTTTCCGTAGGTGCCGATCATGGCGACCTTGTCGGCGCCGTACTTCTCGGTCACATACCTGATCACCTCCACGCGCCTGCGCTCGTCGAAGTCGATGTCGACGTCGGGCATGGAGACACGCTCGGGGTTGAGGAACCGCTCGAAGATCAGGCCGTGCGTGATCGGGTCCAGGTCGGTGATGCCCATCGCGTACGCCACGATCGAACCGGCCGCCGAGCCTCGGCCCGGGCCCACCGCGATGCCGTTGTTCTTGGCCCACATGATGAAGTCGGCGACCACGAGGAAGTACCCGGGGAACCCCATCTGGATGATGATGTCCATCTCGTACTCGGCCTGCTTCTGCCGGTCCTCGGGGACGCCGCCCGGGTAGCGGCGCTCCATGCCCCGGCGGACCTCCTCCTGGAACCAGGTGACCTCGGTGAAGCCCTCCGGGATGTCGAACTTCGGCATCAGGTCGCGCTTCTCGAACATCCCGGTGGTGTCGATCTGCTCGGCCACCAGGAGCGTGTTGCGGCAGCCCTCCTGCCAGGCGTCCGAGGAGTCGACGGCGTACATCTCGTCGGTGGACTTGAGGTAGTAACCGGTGCCGTCGAAACGGAAGCGGTCGGGGTCGGAGAGGTTCTTGCCGGTCTGGATGCACAGCAGGGCGTCGTGCGCCGAGGACTCGTGGGAGTAGGTGTAGTGCGAGTCGTTCGTGACCAGCGGGGGGATGCCGAGCTTCTTGCCGATCTCCAGCAGGCCGTCGCGCACCCGGCGCTCGATCTCGATGCCGTGGTCCATCAGCTCCAGGAAATACCGGTCCTTGCCGAAGATGTCCTGGTAGTCCGACGCCGCCTTGACCGCCTCGTCGAACTGGCCGAGCCGCAGCCGGGTCTGCACCTCGCCGGACGGGCAGCCGGTGGAGGCGATCAGGCCCTCCGACCACTGGGCGATGGTCTCCTTGTCCATCCGGGGCCACTTCGTCAGCCAGCCCTCGGCGTACGCGTCCGAGGACAGCCGGAAGAGGTTGTGCAGCCCGGTCTTGTTCGCCGCCCAGATCGTTTTGTGGGTATAGCCACCCGAACCGGATACGTCGTCGCGCTTCTGGTGCGGCTGGCCCCACTGGATACGCCGCTTGTTGCGCCGCGACTCCGGCGCCACGTACGCCTCGATGCCGATGATCGGCGTCACCCCGGCCTTCTTGGCCTGGTGGAAGAAGTCGTAGGCGCCGTGGAGGTTGCCGTGGTCGGTCATCGCGATGTGCGACATGCCCATCTCGTTGCACGCGTTGAACATGTCCTTGAGCCGCGCGGCACCGTCCAGCAGGGAGTACTGGGTGTGAACGTGCAGGTGCGTGAAGGGCGGCTTGGCCACGGCGCAGGACCTCCGGAAAAGGTGGGCGGCTGGGGTACCTGCCAGCGGTCGCTGGAGGAGGGTTGGACGGTTGGGAAGTCTACGACTCCCCGCTGACAATCGCCGGGCACCGACGAGTAGCCTCACCCGTTGTCGGTGAGAGCCGGATGACCGAGAAGCGTCACCCGGCACCGACCGTCCACCGCACTTCAGGAGGCCCCCAGCGATGCCGTCCCAGCACGCCCCGGCGCAGGACGCCGCGCAGCGCGGCGAGGAGATACTCGCCGTCTTCGACACCGCCTTCGGAGCACTGCTCGCCGCCGACCCCGCGGCCTTCCGGGTGAAATTCCGCAAGATGGCCGCCTCCGCCTTCGCCTTCTACCGGGGGACGGCGTGCCTGTTCTACCGGGACCTGGAAGCGGAGATCGGCCAGGACGGGAGCGTGCGCGGCGGGCCGTATCTGGACGAACGGACCGGCCGGGTGTGGATCCACGGCGATCTGCACGCCGAGAACTTCGGCACGTACATGGACTCCACGGGCCGGCTGATCTTCAACGTCAACGACTTCGACGAGGCGTACGTCGGGCCCTTCACCTGGGACCTCAAGCGCTTCGCCGCCTCGGTCGCGCTGATCGGCTACGCCAAGGCGCTCAGCGACGAGCAGATCACCGCCCTGGTGCGCACCTACGCCGCGGCCTACCGCGAGCGCATCCACGCGCTGGCCTCCGGCGCGAAGACGGAAGAGGTGCCGCCCTTCACGCTCGACACCGCCGACGGCCCGCTGCTGGACGCGCTGCGCGACGCCCGTGCGCTGACCCGGTTCGGGCTGCTGGAGTCGATGACGCAGATCCGCGACTTCGAGCGGCGCTTCGCGGCCGACGGCGGCAGCGTCGAGCTGGACGCGGCGACCCGCTACAAGGTGCTGGCGGCGTTCGACGGCTATCTGGAGACGCTGCCGGAGTCGAGCCTGGACCGCCCGGACTCCTACCGCGTCAAGGACGTGGTGGGGCGGCGCGGCATCGGCATCGGCTCGGCGGGCCTGCCGTCGTACAACATCCTCCTGGAGGGCAACAGCGACGCCCTGGAGAACGACGTCGTGATCTACATGAAGCAGGCGCAGACCCCGGCCGTCTCGCGGCACCTCACCGATCCCGAGGTCCGCGGCTACTTCCGGCACGAGGGACACCGCACGGTGATCTCCCAGCGCGCGCTCCAGGCGCACGCCGACCCCTGGCTGGGCTGGACGGAGCTGGACGGCGCCGGACAGTTGGTCGCCGAGATCTCGCCGTACGCCGTCGACCTGGACTGGTCCGACATCGACGACCCGCAGGAGATCGCGGCGGTGGTCGCCGACCTGGGCCGGGCCACGGCCACGATGCACGCCTCGGCGGACGACGAGAGCGGCCACTCCCTGGTGCCGTTCTCCACCGAGCGGGCCATCGACGCGGCCCTGGCGGCCGACGAGGAGGGCTTCGCGCCGCTGCTGGTGGACTTCGCGCACTCCTACGGCGCCCGCGCCCGCGCCGACCACCAGATCTTCGTGGACCTCTTCCGCAACGGCCGCATCCCGGGCCTGTGAGGCCGCCGGCCGGGCGGCGCGCGCCACCGGCCCGGAGCGGTTCGCGGGCCGCGCGGGCCGCCCGACGGCGCGGCGCCCCCTTAGGTGGCGCTTAGCCCCGCCCATGGCACACTCGCAGGAATGGACATCTCGGCGGCACCCCTGCGGGCACTGCGCGCGGCGCTCTTCACGGCGCTGTGCGTGACGCTGTCCTCGGCGTCGCACGTGCTGCTGTCCCGCATGCCGCTGCCGCTGACCACCGTCGCCGCCCTCTCGGCCGCCGTGTTCGTCCTCGCCTACGCGCTCGCGGGCCAAGAGCGCGGCTACTGGCGGATCGCCGCGCTGCTGGTCCCGGCGGAGCTGGCCGCCGACACGGCCTTCAGCCTCGGCCAGCACACCTGCTACGGGCGCGGCGGCGGTCCGGTCACCGGCCCGCTGCGCTCCCTGGGCGTGGATCTGCTGTGCGGCGGCGGCGACGTCGGCGGGCCGCTGGCCCCCTTGTCCGAGGCCCGCCCCGCGTCCGCCACGACGTGGCTGCTGCTGCTCGGGGCGCATCTGCTCATCGGGCTGCTGGCCGCCGCCTGGCTGCGCCGCGGCGAGGCGGCGCTGGCGCGGCTGCTGGGCGCGGTGGCCGGCGTCGCCTTCCGGCCGCTGCTGGTCGCCGTCGCGGTCGCCGCTGCCACCGCCGCGCCGCGCCGCCCGGCGACCGCCGCCGTCCGGCCCGCGCCGCCGGCCCGTGACCTCCCCCTGCTCGTGCACTGCGTCGTACGCCGTGGCCCGCCGCTCGCCCTCGCCGCCTGAGCCCTTCCGGGCCCGCGGCGGCACGCGTACGCCCGCGACCGGCGCGTACGCCCCGGCGGCACCGCACGCATCCCCACACCCGGATCCGCAGCGATCCCCACGGATTCTCACGGAGCAGGAACAGTCATGAGCAACCGCAACAACCAGTCCAACAAGCAGGCAGCCCGCGAGCGGCTGCGCGCCGAGCGCGAACGGCAGGCGAAGAAGGAGCGGACCCGCCGGCAACTGATCGTCGCCGGCTCGGTCGTCGCCGTGCTGGCGGTGGCCGGCGGCATCGGGCTGGCGGTCGCCACCGCGGGCGACGACAGCGGCGGTGGCGGCGACACCGAAGCGGCCGCCGGTGTCTGGACGAAGGCCGCGAAGGCCAAGCTCGTCAAGCCCGCGCACACCAGCGGCGCCGGTGGCACGACCATCGTCATCGGCAAGGCGGACGCCAAGAACACCCTGGAGCTGTTCGAGGACGCGCGCTGCCCCGGCTGCGCCAACTTCGAGCAGAACGTCGGGGAGACGATCCAGAAGGACATCAAGGACGGCAAGTACAAGGCGTCCTTCCACCTCGGTACGTTCCTCGACGCCAACCTCAAGGGCACCGGCTCCAAGAACGCGCTGAGCGCGATGGGCGCGGCCCTCAACATCGACCCGGACGCCTTCTTGAAGTACAAGGAAGCGCTGTACTCCAAGGAGTTCCACCCGGACGAGATGGGCCCGGACAAGTTCGCCGACGACAACTACCTGATCAAGGTCGCCGACACCGTGCCGGCGCTCAAGGGCAACGCCGAGTTCCAGGCGGCCCTCAAGGCCGGTACGTACGACCGGTGGGCGCTGGAGATGTCGGAGGTGTTCAACTCCTTCAAGGACGTCACCAGCACCCCGACGGTCAAGCTCAACGACACGGTGCTCACTGTGGACGGCGCCCAGGGCAAGGTCGCCCCGGCCACCGTGGAGTCCTTCAACACCGTGGTCGACAAGGCGCTGAAGTCCTGACCCGGCGCGGCCGGCGCGCCGCGGGCGCGCCGGCCGATGCCAAATCTTGACCCGGGCCGTTGCCGTGCCCATGGCAGACTCCCGGCATGCAGGGGACGGGAGTTCACCCGCGGGCCCGGCCGGGGGCCTCGCCGGGGGGTCGGCTCAGAGGGGTGCGGGCGGCGCTGTTCACCGCGCTGTGCGTCACCCTGTCCGCCACCTCCCATGTGCTGCTCTCCGCCACCCCGTTGCCGCTCGCGACGGTCGCCGCCGTCTGCGTGGGCGTCTTCGCCGCGGCCTACGCGCTGCTGGGGCGAGAACGCGGATTCGGCGCCGTCGCGCTGCTCCTGGTGCCGCTGGAGCTGGCCGCGGACACCGTCTTCACCGCCGGGCAGCACACCTGTTACGGGTCGGCCGGCGGCCCGGTCACCGGGCCGCTGCGCTCGGTCGGCGTCGAACTGCTCTGCCGGGGCGGCGAGTTCGGCACCCCCCTGGCCCGACTGGCCGCCGTGCCCCGCGCCCCTGGCGGCGTGGCGGGCACCACCGCCGCCGGCTCCCTGCCGCCGGCCCTGCCCTGGCTGCTGCTCGCCGCCCATCTGGTCGTCGGCCTGCTCGCCGCGGCCTGGCTGCACCGCGCGGACGCGGCACTGGACGCGCTGCTGCGCGCGGCCGCCGCCCTCGCGCGCCGGCCGCTGCGCCTGGCGGAGGCGCCGTCGGCCGCCCCCGCGCCGCCGCCCCGCCGGACCGCCCCGCCGCCCCCCGGACCACCGGCCCGCCCGCTCCCCCTTCTCGCGCACTGCGTACCGCGCCGCGGCCCGCCGCCCGGGCACGCGCCGACGTGAAGCAGCCCACCGCAGGTACGAGAGAACCGGGAACCCCCCATGAGCGCACGCAACAGCCAGGCCGGCAAGTCGGCGGCCCGCGAACGGATCCGCGCCGAGCGCGAGCGGCAGAAGAAGAAGGACCGGCTGCGCCGCCAACTGGTCGTGGCCGGCTCCGTGATCGGCGTCCTGGTGCTGGCCGGCGGCGTCGGCTTCGCCGTGATGAAGGCCAACGAGCCCACCGGCTGGGAGGCGGCCAAGGAGGCCAAGCTCGTCAAGCCCGCCCACACCCAGGGAGAGAACGGCACCGAGATCCTGATAGGCGACAAGAGCGCCGAGGAGACGCTGGAGGTCTTCGAGGACATCCGCTGCCCGGCGTGTGCCGCGTTCGAGCAGAGCAGCGGCGAGGCGCTGCTCAAGGACATCAAGGACGGCCGGTACAAGGTGCGGTTCACCCTGTACTCGTTCATCGACGGCATGCCGGGCGGCGGCGAGGGCTCGAAGAACGCGCTCAGCGCCCTCGGCGCGGCGCTGAACGTCAGCCCGGAGGCGTTCTTGAAGTACAAGACGGCGCTGTACTCCGCCAAGAACCACCCCGACGAGCGGGAGGACGTCTACGCCAAGGACTCCGAGCTGCTCCGCATCGCGGGCGAGGTCCCCGAGCTCAAGGGCGACAAGGCGTTCGCGGAGGCCGTCCGCAAGGGCACCTACGACCGCTGGACGATGGAGATGACGGCGCTGTTCGGCCGCAAGGGCGTCAAGGGCACGCCGACCTTCTTCCACGGTGACAAGAAGCTGGTGATGGACGAGATCCCGCAGCGGCGGATGACGCAGGCGGAGTACAACAAGCTGTCGCTGGCGAACTTCAAGAAGATGATCGACCGGGAGTTCGGCCCGGCCAAGGGGACGGGCGCGGGCAAGGACACGACGAAGCCCGACAAGAGCGACGGCAAGGGTGACGGCGGCGCGAACGGGATCCGGGAGGGCGAAAAGGACCCCACGGGCGCCCGCTGAGTGCCGGTCAGGGAACGGGTGGGCGAATTCTCCGGGATTCCGGTCAGCGCCCTCCCGGTCCCGCCTACCGGCCAGTAGGGTGAGCGGCCGTGACCGATCATGACCAGATCTCCCGCCGCACGGCCGTCACGGCCGTAGCCGCCACCGCCGCCCTGCTGCCGTTCGCCGGCGCCGCCACCGCGTACGCCCAACAAGGCCCGGGCCGGGGCCGGTTCTTCCAGCACGGGGTCGCCTCCGGTGATCCGCTGCCCGACGGAATCCTGCTGTGGACCCGGGTGACGCCGGCCCCGGAGGCGATACCGGGTTCGGGACGGGGCCCGGACACCGAGGTGGGCTGGCAGGTGGCGGCGGACGCGGAGTTCGCCTCCGTGGTGGCGCGGGGCAGCGTGACCGCCACGGCGGCCGCGGACCACACCGTCAAGGCGGACGTCCGCGGCCTGCGCCCGGCCACGCGCTACTACTACCGCTTCACCGTGGCCGGCGAGCACTCCCCCGTCGGCCGCACCCGCACCGCCCCCGCCCCCGACGCCGCGGCCGGCAACGTCCGCTTCGGCGTGGTCTCCTGCGCCAACTGGGAGGCCGGGTACTTCTCGCCGTACCGCCACCTGGCGGCCCGCAAGGACCTCGACGCGGTGCTGCATCTCGGCGACTACCTCTACGAGTACAAGTCCGGCGAGTACCCGGCGTTCAAAGACGTGGTGCGCCCGCACTCCCCCGCCCACGAGCTGCTCACCCTCGCCGACTACCGCACCCGGCACGGCGTCCACAAGACCGACCCCGACGCCCTCGCCCTGCACGCCGCGCACCCGGTCATCGCCATGTGGGACGACCACGAGTTCGCCGACAACGCCTGGTCGGGCGGGGCGGCCAACCACACGCCGGAGACCGAGGGTTCCTGGTCGGCGCGGATGGCCGCGGCGAAGCAGGCGTACTTCGAGTGGATGCCGGTCCGCCCGTCGGTGGCCGGTACGACCTACCGCAGGCTCCGCTTCGGCACCCTGGCCGACCTGCATCTGCTGGACCTGCGCTCGTTCCGTGACGCGCAGGCCGCGCCCGGCAGCGGGGCGGTCGACGACCCGGGCCGCACCCTGACCGGCCGGGCCCAACTCGACTGGCTGAAGGCCGGACTGGAACGCTCCGACGCCACCTGGCGCCTGGTCGGCACATCCGTGATGGTCTCGCAGGTCGCCTTCGGCTCCCTCCCCGCGTACCTGATGGGCCCGCTCGCCGAGATCCTCGGCATCCCCAAGGAGGGCCTGGCCATCAACACCGACCAGTGGGACGGCTACACCGACGACCGCCGGGAGCTGCTCGGCCACCTCAGCGACCGCGGCATCGACAACACCGTCTTCCTGACCGGCGACATCCACATGGCCTGGGCCAACGACGTACCGCTGAAGGCGGCCACCTACCCCGCGACCGCGCCGGTGGCGACGGAGTTCGTGGTCACCTCCGTCACCTCCGACAACGTCGACGACTTCCTGCACGTCGCCCCGCACACCGTCTCGCTGGCCGGCGTCGCCGCCATCAGGGCCGCCAACCGGCACGTGAAATGGCTGGACATGGACTCGCACGGCTACGGCGTCCTCGACGTCAGCGCCGAGCGCACGCAGATGGACTACTTCGGCGTCTCCGACCGGACCGACCCCGGCGCCACCAGCCGGCTGCTGCGCTCCTACCGCACGCTGTCGGGCACCCAGCGGGTGGAGCGTACGGACCGGCCGGTGGGCTGAGCCGACGGCGCCGGTGAGCGCGGGCCCCGGGTCCGGCGGCTCACCGGCGCCCGGCTCACAGGCCGGACAGGAACCCCAGCGCCACCTTCCAGGCGCTCTCGGCCGCCTCCGCGTCGTGGTCCGGCAGATCGGGGTCGGTGAAGAGGTGGCCGGCGCCGGGGTAGCGGTAGACCTCGACGTCCGCGCCGGCCCGGCGCATCCGCAGATACCAGGCGTTCAGCCAGTCGTGCGGCTCGTAGGGGTCGGGGTCGGCGACGTGCAACTGCACCGGCAGGTCGTGCGCGTCGGCGTCCTCGGCGATGTCGGACGTGCCGTGCAGCAGGAGCAGCCCGCGGGTCTTCTCGTCACCCAGCGCGAGGTTCTGCGCGACCGCGCCGCCGAAGGAGAACCCGGCGTAGACCAGGCCGCGGTCGGAGTAGGGGGCGGCGGCCGTGATGGCCCGCTTGAGCAGCTCCTCCTTGCCGATCTCCTCCTTGATGACCATGCCCTCGCTCACCGAGTCGGCGGTCCGGCCGTCGAACAGGTCGGGGACGATCACCTCGTGGCCGGCGGCGCGCAGCCGGTCCGCCGCCGCGCGCACCGCGGGCCGCAGCCCGCACACCGAATGAAAAAGGACAATCGTCGAGGACCCGCTGGTCGAGGGCTCGGTGGAGGCCGGCACTGTCATCACTTCCCTGGAGTTGGATCGCACTTCCCCCATCGTGCCAGCTACGGTCGGGGGGACCGGCACAAGCACACCGCACCGACGACCACGCCCCCGCGCGGAGGAGGAAAACCGTGTCCCTGGACGACGTGCTGCGCCCGATCGCCGTCATCGGCGGCTCGATCGTCGTCACGCTCATCCTGGTCTGGCTCGCCGACCGGGCCCTGCGCCGCGTCGACGGCGCCCATCCCGAGACCCCGCTGTGGGGCCTGCTGCGGCGCTGCCGGATGCCGCTGCAAGTGGTGCTCTGCGCGGCGCTGTTGCGCGGCTCGTACGACGAGAGCGCGCTCACCGTCGTCGACCAGCATGCCGTGGGTATCGGCCGGACCCTGTCGCTGGTGCTGATCGCGGCCACCGCGTGGCTGGTCGTGCGGGCCTCCGCGGCGATCGTGGAGTCGTCCTACACCCGCTATGCGGCTCTCGCGCGGGACGCCGCGCGGGTGCGGCGGGTGCGGACGCAGGTCACGCTGATCCAGCGCGTGGTGACGGCCGTGGTGATCGTCGTGGCGGCCGCCTCGATGCTGCTGACGTTCCCCGAGATGCGCGCGGTCGGCACGTCCATGCTGGCCTCGGCCGGGCTGCTGGGCATCGTCGCCGGTATCGCCGCCCAGTCCACCCTCGGCAACCTCTTCGCCGGCCTCCAGATCGCCTTCGGCGACATGGTGCGGATCGGCGACACCGTCGTCGTGGACGGGGAGTGGGGCACGGTCGAGGAGATCACGCTGACGTTCCTGACCGTCCGCACCTGGGACGAGCGGCGGATCACGATGCCGGTGTCGTACTTCACCGGCAAGCCGTTCGAGAACTGGTCGCGCGGCGGCGCGCAGATGACCGGCACCGTCCTGTTCCACCTCGACCACTCGGCGCCGGTGGAGAAGATGCGCCAGCAGCTTCACGAGATCCTCCAGGACTGCGCGGACTGGGACGGGAGGGCCTGGAGTCTGGTGGTCACCGACACCACGCCGACCACGATCGTGGTGCGCGCCCTGGTGACGGCGCGCGACGCGGACACCGTCTGGACGGTGCGCTGCCAGGTCCGCGAGAAGATGATCGAGTGGCTGCGCGCCGAGCATTCCTACGCGCTGCCGCGGATCAGCACCGCCGAGGCGCCCGAATACCGGGCCCTGGGCCGCGGTCAGGAGGAGCGGGGCGGCCCGCGCGGGTCCGACCGCTGACCGTCCGCCCGGTCCCCCCTCACGGCGTGCCGCGCAGGCTCCGCATGTCCAGATGGCGCAGCACCCGGTCCACGATCTCCGGGTCGGCGCCCGGCTCGCTGCGGGCGGCGAGCACCTCGTGCCGGGCGGCGGAGAGCATCTCGCCCTGGATGCGCTGGACCTTCTTCATCCGCGTCAGGCGCGCCTCGAAGTGTTCGCGCCGCTCCTCGTCGACGATGTCCGGGGCGATGCGGGCGCCGATGTCGTAGGCGCGGCGGGCGAGTTGGTCGCTGACCTCGTCGGACAGCTCCTCGACGGCCATGATCTCGCGCAGCCGCCGCTTGGACGCCTTGACCACCCGCACCGCCAGCTCCCGTTCCAGCGCGTCCTCGACGTCGGCGTCGGCCCGTACCCCCAGGCGGCGCACCAGCCAGGGCAGCGACAGGCCCTGGACGACGAGGGTGGTCAGGACCACCGCGAAGGCGATGAAGAGGATCTCGTCGCGGGCGGGGAAGTCGCCGCCGCCGTCGACGGTGTACGGAACGGCCAGCGCCAGCGCCACCGAGGCCACCCCGCGCATCCCCGACCACCACATGATCAGGGTCTCGCGATGGGTCATCGGGATGTCCTCGTCGTAGTCCCGGCGCTTGTGCAGCCGCTTGGCCAGCCAGGCGGCGGGCAGCAGCCACAGCAGGCGGACGGCGACGACCACGCCGACGACGGCCGCGCCGGCGCCGAGCATCTGTCCCCAACGGCCGGACGCCGTCCCGAAGATGTTGTGCAGCTCCAGGCCGATCAGGCCGAACGCGACGCCGGTGACGAGGGTGTCGACGACCTCCCAGAAGGTGTAGCCGGCGAGCCGGCCCAGCACGTCGTCGGCGTCGACGGCGTACTCGGCCAGGAAGAGCGCGCAGGTCAGCACCGCCAGGACGCCGGAGCCGCGGAACTCCTCGGCCAGGACGTAGGCGACGAACGGCACCAGGAGCGTCAGGCCGATCTGGAGGGTCGGATCGTCCAGCAGTCCCATCAGCTTGTTGGCCACCCAGCCGATCACCAGCCCGACCGCTATGGCGACCACCGCCGACAGGACGAGGGAGCCGAGCGCGGCGGGGACGGAGAAGGTGCCGGTGACGGCCGCGGCGAGCGCCACGTGGTAGAGGACGATCGCGGTGACGTCGTTGAACAGCCCCTCGCCCTCCAGGATGGACACCATCCGGCGGGGCAGCCCGAGCTTGCCGGCGACGGCGGTGGCGGCGACCGGGTCGGGCGGCGCGACCAGCGCGCCGAGCACGGCGGCCGCGGCCAGCGGCATACCGGGCACCACGGCCTGCGCGACCGCGGCGACGGCGGCCATGGTGGCGAAGACCAGGGCGACGGCGAGCAGGAAGATCGGCCGCAGGTTGGCCGTGAACTGGCGCCAGGAGGTGCGCTGCACCGCGGCGTACAGCAGCGGCGGCAGCACCAGCGGAAGGATGAACTCGGGCGGCACCTCGACGTTGGGCACGAACGGCAGCAGCGCCAGGACGGCCCCGCCGAGGGTCATCAGCACCGGCGACGGCAGCCTCAGCCGGTCAGCGACCGGCACCATGACCACGGCCCCGAGGAGCAGGACGAACATCAGAGCCAGTTGGTCCACGGTGGCTACGCTCCGGGGTCGGTTCCGATCACTTCCGCCCCCCAGCCTGCCACGGCGGCGCGCCGTGCCCGCCGCGCCGGACCGCCGGCCCGCTCCCCGCCCGCCGCGGTGCCGCGGTTACGCGCTCTCGGCGCGGACGGTGTCCAGCGCGTGCTGGAGGTCGTCGGGGTAGGCGCTCTCGAACTCCACCCAGCTCCCGTCGGAGGGGTGCTCGAAGCCCAGCCGCATGGCGTGCAGCCACTGGCGGGCCAGGCCGAGCCGCTTGCCGAGCGTGGGGTCGGCGCCGTAGGTCAGGTCGCCGACGCAGGGGTGGCGGTGGGCGGCCATGTGCACCCGGATCTGGTGGGTACGGCCGGTCTCCAGCTTGATGTCGAGCAGGCTGGCCGCCCGGAACGCCTCGATGAGGTCGTAGTGGGTGACCGACGGCTTGCCCTCGGCCGTCACCGCCCACTTGTAGTCGTGCTGGGGGTGCCGGCCGATGGGGGCGTCGATGGTGCCGCTCATCGGGTCCGGGTGGCCCTGGACGAGGGCGTGGTAGCGCTTGTCGACCGTGCGCTCGCGGAACTGCTGCTTGAGCAGGGTGTAGGCGCGCTCGGACTTGGCGACGACCATCAGGCCGGAGGTGCCGACGTCGAGGCGGTGCACGATGCCCTGGCGCTCGGCGGCGCCGGAGGTGGAGATGCGGTAGCCGGCCGCGGCGAGGCCGCCGATGACGGTGGTGCCGCTCCAGCCGGGGCTGGGGTGCGCGGCGACGCCGACGGGCTTGACGATCACGACGATGTCGTCGTCGTCATGCACGATCTCCATGCCGTCGACGGGCTCGGCGACGACCTCCACGGGCGGCGCGGCCCGCGGCATCTCGACCTCCAGCCAGGCACCGCCGTGCACCCGCTCGGACTTCATCACCTCGGATCCGTCGACCCGGACCTTTCCGGCCGCGGCGAGCTCGGCCGCCTTCGTACGGGAAAAGCCGAACATGCGGGCCAGCGCGGCGTCGACGCGCTCGCCCTCCAGGCCGTCCGGTACGGGCAGGGTGCGGATCTCGGGAACGGTGCTCACCCCACGAGTATGGCAGTCGCGACACGGTGCCCCGCCCGGCGGCCGCCACCGGGCCCCCGGGGCCGGTCCGCGCGGCCGCCGCGCAAGGGTTCCGGCCCCGCCTCAGTCCTTGTGGATCGTGCCGTCGGGGTCCAGGCCGCGGAAGGAGAGGATCACGATCAGGATGCCGCCGCAGACGATCGCGGAGTCGGCGAGGTTGAACACCGCGAAGTGCGCCGGGGCGATGAAGTCGACCACCGCGCCCTCGAAGACGCCCGGCGAGCGGAAGACGCGGTCGGTGAGGTTGCCGAAGGCACCGCCGAGCAGCAGTCCGAGGGCGATGGCCCAGGGCAGGCTGTAGAGCTTGCGCGCGATGCGGGCGATGACGATGATCACGGCCGTCGCGATGATCGTCAGGAAGATCGTCAGCGCCTCGCCGATGCTGAACGCGGCACCGCGGTTGCGGATCACCTCGAACCGGAGCAGCGTCCCGATGACCTCGATCGGCGCGTGGTGCTCCAGCTTGGCGACCACGAGCAGCTTGCTGCCCAGGTCGAGCATGTAGACGAGGGCGGCGACAAGGAGCAGCGCGAGGATCCGCCGCTTGCCCCGGCCGGTGCCCCGCTCCGGCTCCGCCGGCTGTCCCCCTTCGGATCCCGCAGCGGGATCCGCTCCGGAACCCGATTCGGATTCCGGCGTACCGGTGATGCGTTCCGCCTCTGCCACGTGTGAGTCCCTCAGCCCGTCGAATCCGCGGCCAGGCCACGCCTGGCTTGAGAGCCCGCGCACGGCGCCCCGGCCGGAAGGCTCCGCGGCGATGGTGCCCGCTGCCCCCGGCCCGCGGTTGCCCGGACAGGCTCTGCGCACGAGGGTACGGCACACCCGTACGGCCGTGGCCGTTACGGGTGTGCCGGGGCGCGGACGGGCGGCGGCGTCAGGTGCGCCGCTCCTGCTTCTGTTTGCACTCCACGCACAGGGTCGCGCGGGGGAACGCCTGCATGCGGGCCTTGCCGATCGGCTTGCCGCAGTTCTCGCACAGTCCGTAGGTGCCCGCGTCCAGCTTGCTCAGGGCCCGCTCGTTCTGGAGCAGCATCTCGCGGGCGTTGGAGGCGAGCGCCAGTTCGTGTTCGCGGGTGATGTTCTTGGTGCCGGTGTCGGCCTCGTCGTCCCCGGCGCCGTCGCCGGAGTCGCGCATCAGCCCGGCGACGGCGGCCTCGGACGCGGCGATCTCGGTGGTCAGCCGCTCCACCTCCCTCAGCAGCGCGGCCCGCGCCTCGGCCACCTCGTCCGGCGTCCAGGGCTCCTCGCCGGGTCGTACGGCGAGCTCGTCGGGCGCCGCCGCCACGCGGGCCTGTGGCACCGCGGAGTCGTCGCTGTGCGCCCCGGCCTCCTCGGCCGCAGTCTTCTTCGCCACCACCGTCTTGGCTCCCGTCTTCTTCGCGGGCACCGCGGCCTTCTTGGCCGCGGTCTTCTTCCGCGCCGCCTGCTCGGCGGCCGTCTTCTTCACCGGGGACTTCTTCGCCGGGGACTTCTTGGCCGCGGCCTTCTTCGGCGGCGTCTTCTTCGCGGCCGCCTTCTTCGCCGCGGCCTTCACGGGTGCCGCCTTCTTGGCCGCGGCCTTCTTCGCCGGAGCTGTCGTGATCGGTGCGGGCTGCTTCGCGACGGCCTCGTCGGCAGGCGTCGTGCTCTGCTCCGCGGCGGTCTTTTTCGCCACCATGGCCGCGACCCCTTCACATATGTGATCTTGTGCGCGAATCGTGACGGGAACGATAAATCGCCGCGCGGCACGCGGCAACGGGACGCACCGCCCGGCGGGCCGACCGCCCCGCCCGGAACTGCGGTCTGCCTCGGTTGTGCCCCGCTCCCCGCCCGGTAACCGCCAGGTGACCGGGCAGCCCCGTGCCACCGCACCGCCCGCGGGGGCGCTCCGGATGCCGGGCGCCCGCCGTCTGGCCATTCGGGTCACCCTCGGCCTCCGTGGCCGCGCGCCCGGCGCCGCCCCCGGGTCGCCGCCCGCCGGCCGGACGGAAATCCGGTCGGCCGCCCGCCCCGCCGCCCCGTACACTGAAGCCCAGCGAGAGGCGTTGATGGGACGAGTAGCGTCGTACGCAGCCAGTAGCGATCCGGGGACGGTGCGAGCCCGGGGGCGTGCGCGACGTGAAGATCAGCCCGGAGCCGTCGGAAGAAAGCCACGGGAGTTCCCGGGGCGAGTAGAACCGGCAGCGCGACCCCAATGAGGGGGCGGTGCGCAGGCACCGCCAAGGAGGGTGGTACCGCGGGAGCGCAGGCGCTCTCGTCCCTCCGGACGGAGAAGCAGCAGGTGTCCGCCCGGAGGAAGACCCCGATGAGTCCGCAGCCCCAGTACCGCCAGGTGCCCGCCCAGGTAGACCTTCCCGCCCTCGAGCACGCCGTGCTCGATTTCTGGCAGGAGCAGAAGGTCTTCGCCCGTACCCTCCAGCAGTCCGAGGGACGGCCCGAGTGGGTGTTCTACGAAGGCCCCCCGACCGCCAACGGCATGCCCGGCGCCCACCACATCGAGGCCCGCGTCTTCAAGGACGTCTTCCCCCGGTTCCGCACGATGCAGGGCTACCACGTCGGCCGCAAGGCCGGCTGGGACTGCCACGGCCTCCCGGTCGAGCTGGCCGTGGAGAAGGAGCTGGGCTTCAACGGCAAGCAGGACATCGAGGCGTACGGCATCGCCGAGTTCAACGCCAAGTGCCGCGAGTCGGTGACCCGCCACACCGACGCCTTCGCCGCGCTCACGACCCGTATGGGCTACTGGACCGACCTCGACTCCCCGTACCGCACCATGGACCCCGACTACATCGAGTCGGTCTGGTGGTCGCTGAAGGAGATCTTCAACAAGGGCCTGCTGGTCCAGGACCACCGCGTCGCCCCCTGGTGCCCGCGCTGCGGCACCGGCCTGTCGGACCACGAGCTGGCCCAGGGCTACGAAACGGTCGTCGACCCCTCCGTCTTCGTCCGGCTCCCGCTGACCTCCGGCCCGCTGGCCGGCCAGGCGTCGCTGCTGGTGTGGACGACGACCCCCTGGACGCTGGTGTCGAACACCGCGGTCGCCGCGCACCCCGACGTCACCTATGTCGTCGCCACCGACGGCACCGAGCGGCTGGTGGTCGCCGAGCCGCTGCTGGGCAAGGCCCTGGGCGAGGGGTGGTCCGCCACCGGCGAGTCCTTCACCGGCCGCGAGATGGAGCGCTGGGCCTACGAGCGCCCGTTCGCCCTCGTCGAGCTGGAGGGCGCCCACTTCGTCGTCAACGCCGACTACGTCACGACCGAGGACGGCACCGGCCTCGTCCACCAGGCCCCCGCCTTCGGTGAGGACGACCTCAAGACCTGCAAGGCGTACGACCTGCCGGTGGTCAACCCGGTCCGCCCCGACGGCACCTTCGAGGAGGCCCTGCCGCTGGTGGGCGGGCAGTTCTTCAAGAAGGCCGACGGGGCCCTGGTCGCCGACCTCGAAGCCCGCGGCCTGCTCTTCCGGCACGTCGCCTACGAGCACAGCTACCCGCACTGCTGGCGCTGCCACACCGCGCTGCTCTACTACGCCCAGCCGTCCTGGTACATCCGCACCACCGCGGTCAAGGACGCCCTGCTGCGGGAGAACGAGAACACCAACTGGTTCCCCGACTCGGTCAAGCACGGCCGCTTCGGCGACTGGCTGAACAACAACATCGACTGGGCACTCTCGCGCAACCGCTACTGGGGCACCCCGCTGCCCATCTGGCGCTGCGAGGAGGACCACCTCACCTGCGTCGGCTCGCTCGCCGAGCTGACCGAGCTGACCGGCACCGACCAGTCCGGCCTCGACCCGCACCGCCCCTTCATCGACGACGTCACCTTCGCCTGCCCGACGTGCCAGGGGACCGCGACCCGCGTACCGGAGGTCATCGACGCCTGGTACGACTCCGGGTCGATGCCGTTCGCGCAGTGGGGCTACCCGTACCGCAACAAGGAGCTGTTCGAGAAGCGCTACCCGGCGCAGTTCATCTCGGAGGCCATCGACCAGACGCGCGGCTGGTTCTACACCCTGATGGCCGTCGGCACCCTCGTCTTCGACAAGTCGAGCTACGAGAACGTCGTCTGCCTGGGCCACATCCTGGCCGAGGACGGCCGGAAGATGTCCAAGCACCTGGGCAACATCCTCCAGCCGATCCCGCTCATGGACGAGCACGGCGCCGACGCGGTCCGCTGGTTCATGGCGGCCGGCGGCTCTCCCTGGGCGGCTCGCCGGGTGGGTCACGGCACCATCCAGGAAGTCGTCCGCAAGACCCTGCTGACGTACTGGAACACCGTCGCCTTCCAGGCGCTGTACGCCCGCACCTCCCGGTGGGCGCCGTCGGCGGCCGACCCGGCCCCGGCCGACCGCCCGCTGCTGGACCGCTGGCTGCTGGGCGAGCTGAACACCCTGGTCGGCGAGGTCACCACCGCCCTGGAGGCGTACGACACCCAGCGGGCCGGCAAGCTCCTGTCCTCCTTCGTCGACGACCTCTCCAACTGGTACGTCCGCCGCTCCCGCCGCCGCTTCTGGCAGGGCGACGCGGCCGCGCTGCGCACCCTGCACGAGGTCATCGAGACGGTCACCCGCCTGATGGCGCCGCTCACCCCGTTCATCACCGAGCGGGTCTGGCAGGACCTGGTCGTGCCGGTCAGCCCGGACGCCCCGGACTCCGTCCACCTGTCCACCTGGCCGGTAGCCGACACCGCCCTCATCGACCCGGCGCTGTCCGCGCAGATGCTGCTGGTGCGGCGACTGGTCGAGCTGGGACGCGCGACCCGCGCCGAGTCCGGCGTGAAGACCCGCCAGCCGCTCTCGCGCGCCCTGGTGGCCGCCGCCGGCTTCGCGGAGCTGTCCGAGGACCTTCGCGCGCAGATCGCCGAGGAGCTCAACGTCAGCTCGCTCGCCTCACTCTCCGAGGTCGGGGGCTCACTGGTCGACACCACCGCCAAGGCGAACTTCCGTGCCCTGGGCAAGCGCTTCGGCAAGGGCGTCCAGGCGGTCGCCAAGGCCGTCGCCGGCGCGGACGCCGCGGCGCTCTCGCTCGCGCTGCGTGAGGGCACCGCGAGCGTGGAGGTCGACGGCGAGACCGTCACCCTCGCGCCCGACGAGGTCATCATCACCGAGACCCCGCGCGAGGGCTGGTCGGTGGCCTCCGACTCCGGTGCGACGGTCGCGCTGGACCTGGAGATCACCCCGGAGCTGCGCCGGGCGGGCCTGGCCCGCGACGCCATCCGGCTGATCCAGGAGGCCCGCAAGAACAGCGGGCTGGACGTCGCCGACCGGATCGCGCTGCGCTGGCGGTCCACCGACGAGGAGGTGCGGACGGCGCTGACCGACCACGCCGGCCTGATCTCCGACGAGGTGCTCGCCACCTCCTTCGAGAGCGACGAGGCCGGCGAGGACGCCGCCGCCGGCTTCGGCGAGCCGTTCACGGACGAGAGCCTGGCGCTCACCTTCCGTCTCCGCAAGGCGTAAGCGTCCGCCTCACCAGGGAAGCCCCCGGCGCCGTCGGCGTCGGGGGCTTCTCCGTATCCGCGGGCCCGGGGCGGGACCGGCTCCGGTCGCGAAAGGGCCGGGCCCCGAGGGAGATCCCTCGGGGCCCGGCCCTGACTACCGACGCGCTGCGCTGAGCGGCCCTCAGTTGTCGTCCTCGTCGATGAGGAAGCCACGCATCGGCGACGGCGCCTGCTGCATCGGCTGCGGGCTCTGCGGCCGCACCGGTGCCATCGGCTGGGTCATCGCCGGTGACATCTGCTGCTGGCCGCCGTAGGACGGACCGCCGCCGGAGGGGCCGCCCATCGAGTGGTTGCCGCCCATCGTCTGGCCGCCACCCATGGTGTGGTTACCCCCCATGGTGCCCGCACCGGCCGACGCCATCGACGGCGACGGCGGCAACGAGGCGGCCGCCGGGGTCCGCGGCGGGGCCAGCGAGTCGTCCGACTGGTTCTCCAGCTGGCGGAGCTGGCTCTCCAGGTAGGACTTCAGACGCGTGCGGTACTCGCGCTCGAAGCCGCGCAGGTCCTCGACCTTGCGCTCCAGCGTCGCGCGGGCCGACTCCAGCGAGCCCATCGCCACGCGGTGCTTCTCCTGCGCGTCCCGCTCCAGCGCGTCGGCCTTGGCGCGGGCGTCCCGCTCCAGGCCCTCGGCACGGCTGCGCGCCTCGCCGACGATCTTGTTGGCCTCGGAACGGGCCTCCGCGATCGCCTGGTCGGCGGTCTGCTGTGCCAGCGACAGCACCCGCGCGGCACTGTCACCGCCGGGGCCACCCTGCTGGGGAGCCTGCGGCAACTGCTGCTGACCGCCGGGACCACCCATGCCCAGAGGGCCACCGGGACCCATCGGGCCGGGACCGTGCGGACCCTGCGGACCGTGGCCACCAGGACCGGGAGGCAGTTGCGGTGCACCACCGGGCAGTTGGGGCGGGCCACCCATCCCCTGCTGCTGCGGCGGGACCGGCTGCGGACCGGATATGGCGGCGGGCACCGGGGCACCCGGACGCTGCTGCTGGTCCTGCTGCTCCGGGCCCTTGCGCATGCCCTGCTGCTGCTGGTTCTGTGCGGCCGCGCGGGTGGCGGCGGCCAGCTTGGCGCGCAGGTCCTCGTTCTCCCGCAGAAGGCGGGTCAGTTCGGCTTCGACCTCATCGAGGAAGGCATCGACCTCGTCCTCGTCATAGCCTTCTCGAAGGCGGACGGTCGTGAACTGCTTGTTCCGCACGTCCTCGGGGGTCAACGGCATCTCTACTTCACCTCAACGTAGTCGTCGGCAATCGGCAAGACCGTCTCGTTCACACCAACAACACCGACCTGACGACGGTGATCAGGATGTAGACGATGATCATCAATACGAAGAAGGACAGGTCGAGCGCCACGCCCCCGAGACGCAGCGGCGGGATGACCCGCCGCAGAAGCTTGAGTGGCGGATCGGTGACAGTGTAGGTGGCCTCCAGAACGACCACCATCGCCTTGCCGGGTTGCCATGAACGGGCGAACTGGAAGACATAGTCCATCACCAGCCTGAAGATCAACACGATCAGGAAGCAGTACAGCGCGATATAGATCACCTGACCAGCGACACTCATCTCGCGCTTCCCTCTCCCCTTGCGTCCTGTGTTGGCCTTCGCGGCCCGGTGTGCCCGGTGTTGCGTCTCAGCTCTGGTTGAAGAACCCGCCCTCTGCGATACGGGCCTTGTCCTCCGCCGTGACATCGACGTTAGCAGGCGACAACAGGAACACCTTCTGCGTCACCCGCTCAATGCTGCCGTGCAGGCCGAAGACGAGACCGGCGGCAAAGTCGACAAGTCGCTTCGCGTCGGTGTCATCCATCTCCGTGAGATTCATGATCACCGGAGTGCCCTCACGGAAGTGTTCCCCGATGGTACGGGCTTCGTTGTAGGTCCGGGGGTGAAGTGTGGTGATGCGGTACGGCTCCCGCTCGGACACAACCTTGGGCATGATCACCGGGGCGTTCTTCTCCAAATTGGGACGGTCGGGTGTGATGGACGCCACGGGGGCGATTCGCGCGGGTCGTCCGCTTTCCGCGGCCAGAGGAGCGGGTTCGCGCTGCGCCGGAGGCTGGACAACTCGGGCCGGTTCCTCCCGTTCCGGGCGCGTTTCGGCCTGCACTTGGTGCTGTTGCCGCCGCCCCCGGTCCGGTTCCGGATCAAGCTCGGGCTCGAACTCGTCGTCGGGGTCGAAACCCCGGCCGTCGTACCCATCGTCCTCCACGAGGCCGAGGTAGACCGCCATCTTGCGCATCGCGCCGGCCATTCTCTGCGTCCTCCGCTCTGTGGTGGATCGGCTCCGTCACCGGGTGCCTTGGATCCACTCGGCCTGCCCGCTTTTTGCGGGAATGACCATATTTTGTGCTGTGGTCCGACTTGCTTGGCGACGTTACCGGAGCCGTGGTCGGACACCGAGTACCGCAGTGCCGACGCGCACATGTGTCGCCCCGGCCGCCACGGCTTCTTCGAGGTCCGCGCTCATACCCGCTGACACCATGTTGGCAGCAGGATGGGTTGCGCGCAGGTGGGATGAGATTTCCAGCAATCGCTCGAAAGCGGCGAGTTGGCGTCCGGCGTACGGCCCGGCCAGCGGGGCGACGGTCATCACCCCGTCCAGGCGCAGACCTTGGGCGGCCGCGATCGCCTCGGCGAGCGCGGGGACGCCGTCCGGCGCCACCCCGCCGCGTTCGGCGATGCCGCCCGCCGCGTGCCCCGACTCGGCGTCAAGTCCCACCTGGATCAGGCACCCCAGCTCGCGCCCCGCGCGGACGGCTTCCCTCGACAGCGCGGTGACGAGCTTGGGACGGTCGACCGACTGGACCACATCGGCATAACGTGCCACAGACCGCACCTTATTGGTCTGCAATTGACCGACGAAGTGCCAACTAACGGGCAGATCGGCGCATTCGGCGGCCTTGGGTGCCGCATCCTGATCGCGATTTTCCGCGACATGACGCACACCCAACTCCGCGAGCAGCCGGACATCGCTCGCGGGGTAGGTCTTGGTGACCACGATCAGGGTTACTTCTTCCCGCGGGCGGCCGGCCTTGGCGCACGCGGCGGAGATACGGTTCTCCACCCTGGCCAGGTTGTCGGCCAGTTCGGTCCTGCGGTCTTCCGTCACAGCTCAGTCGCTCCCAAGCCATACGTAACTCGCGAGCCGCCCCGTGGTGCGGTCACGCCGGTAAGAGAAGTGGTCGGGGGACTCCAGCGTACAAATGTGGGAATCCTCACCAACCGACACACCCGCCGCGGCGAGTTGGGCCCGCACCCCCGCGGTGACGTCCACCGCGGGCGTACCCCACCGGGTCGTCGCCCGTGCCGACGGCACCGCCGCGGCCACCTCGTCCCGCATCGCCGCGGGCACTTCGTAGCACCGTCCGCACACCGAGGGTCCGGTGCGCGCGAGGATCCGGTCCGGCCGCGCGCCGAGGGCGGTCATCGCCTCGACGGCCGCCGGGACCACCCCGGCGACCAGGCCGGGCCGGCCGGCGTGGGCGGCGCCCGCGATCCCGGCGACCGGATCGGCCAGGAGGACCGGCGTGCAGTCGGCGGTCAGGACGGCGAGCGCGAGACCCCGACGGGCGGTCACGACCGCGTCGACGCAGGGGACCTCGGCCGTGCGCCACGGCCCGTCGACCACCGCCACGTCCCGGCCGTGCACCTGGTTCATCCAGACCACACCGGTCGGGTCGAGGCCGAGTTCCTTGGCGGCGAGTTCGCGGTTGGTCCGTACGGCCTCCGGGTCGTCGCCGACCGCGCCGCCCAGGTTGAGCTCGTCATACGGAGCGGCGCTCACCCCGCCCCACCTGTCGGTGAAGGCGAAATGCGCGCCGCTCTCGTGGTGCTGTTGCCCTATCACGTGGTGTCTTCGGCTACTTCAGGAAGTCGGGGACGTCCAGTTCCTCGGCCGCGGAGTCCGAGTACGGACGGGCCGGGGGAACCTGCGGGGCGCTCGCCGGGGGCGCCGGCACCTCGCCGAGCGAGGACGCGGACTCGGCCGGCTCCTCGCGGACCGGGACCGAGCCGAGACCTCCGAAGGACGACGAGCGGGGCTCGGCCGGCGCGGCCGGACGGCTCGGAGCCGGCGCCGGCTCCTCGCGCTTGGCGGCCGACAGGCCCGACTGCGAGTCACGGCGGGCAGGCGGCTGCCCTCCGTCAAAACCCGCGGCGATCACGGTCACCCGGACCTCGTCACCCAGCGCGTCGTCGATGACCGCGCCGAAGATGATGTTCGCCTCGGGGTGCGCCGCCTCGCTGACCAGTTGCGCGGCCTCGTTGATCTCGAAGAGACCGAGGTCGGAGCCACCGGAGATGGAGAGCAGCACCCCGCGGGCGCCGTCGATGGAGGCTTCCAGGAGCGGCGAGGAGATCGCCATCTCCGCCGCCGCCACCGCGCGGTCGTCGCCGCGCGCCGAGCCGATGCCCATCAGGGCCGATCCGGCCTCCGACATCACGGACTTGACGTCGGCGAAGTCGAGGTTGATCAGACCCGGTGTGGTGATCAGGTCGGTGATGCCCTGGACACCCGACAGCAGCACCTGGTCCGCGGACTTGAACGCGTCGAGCACGCTCACCTGGCGGTCCGAGATGGACAGCAGCCGGTCGTTCGGGATGACGATGAGGGTGTCGACCTCTTCGCGCAACTGGGCGATGCCGTCCTCGGCCTGGTTGGCGCGGCGGCGGCCCTCGAAGGTGAAGGGCCGGGTGACCACACCGATGGTCAGGGCCCCGAGCGAACGGGCGATGTTGGCGACGACGGGCGCGCCACCGGTGCCGGTGCCGCCGCCCTCGCCCGCGGTCACGAAGACCATGTCGGCCCCCTTGAGGACCTCCTCGATCTCCTCGCGGTGGTCCTCGGCCGCCTTGCGCCCCACGTCCGGGTTGGCGCCCGCGCCGAGTCCGCGCGTCATTTCGCGGCCGACGTCGAGCTTGACGTCGGCGTCGCTCATCAGCAACGCCTGCGCATCGGTGTTGATCGCGATGAACTCGACGCCCTTGAGCCCGACCTCGATCATCCGGTTGATGGCGTTCACGCCACCGCCGCCGATGCCGACGACCTTGATGACTGCGAGGTAGTTCTGCGGTGCTGCCACGTCGAAGGCCTCTCGCCTCGAGTTACGTGTCGTCGCCGCACATTGCGTGTGGACGCCGACTGATGCCGATTGGGACGGTCCGTATCGCCGACCCGAACCCTAACGTTGAACTTTAGGGTTACCTGTGTCCGTGTTCCTTGGTAGTTCCATAGTCCCTTTGGAACGAGACACTAAGTCGACAAGGCGCGCCCGTTCAACGAACACGCCGAACCTCCCGTTTTTCTTTTCACCCTATGTGATCACCCATAGTCGTAGCCATCCAGGGTGCTGGCCTGCGGCTACGGACGTCAACTCCCCGATGCCGCAGGCGCACTGGGCACCGAGACATCGAAGTGGCGCGCGCCACCGGCCGCTTTCAGCAGCGCGGTGAGCACCCCGGCCTTCCGGGCGCCCTGCTCGCCGCTTCCCCACACGACCGTGCGGCCACCCGCCAGTTCGAGGGTGAGGGAGTCATAGGACTGTACGCGGATCTTCCGTACGTCCTTACGCACGGCGTGGGGCAGGTCCCCGGCGACGCCGACCGCGGCGCGCCGCAACCGGTCGATTCCGAAGCGATGCAGACTGGGAGAGTCCGATGCGGCCATTTCCAGAAGCGGAACGCCCTTGGGAGCGGTGCCCACAGTGGCGAAACGGACGCCTTCGGCGTCCACTTCGACAAACTTCTTGCCCGAACGCATCAGGAGTTCCGGCCTTCTTTCGGTCACTTCGAGACCGATGGTGTGCGGCCAGGATCGCACGACATCGACGGTCTTGACGCGCGGCAGCCGCGCGCGCAGCCGCCGGGCCATCGCGTCGGTGTCCACGGAGGCCAGCGGAGTGCCCATCGGGGCGTCGGCCGCGGCGATGACCTCATCCTCCGTCAGGACCTCGGTGCCGACGGCCCGGACGTGCCGCACCCGCAGCCAGTCCGAGCCGTAGAGCGCCCAGGCGCCGAACGCGCCGAGCAGCAGCGCGAGGAGCGTGATGATGATCAGACCGCGACGGCCGGGCGGGCGGAGGGCAAGGCGCGGCCGCGTCAGGAGCCACGCGCGCCGCGCGGGGGAAGCGGGCGGGCCGGACGGCGGTTTGTTCTGGTTCCGCTCGCCGCGCCGGGCGGTCGACGGTCCGGCCACGCTCCCCTGCTTCCTGCTCGTCGGCTACTTGTCGCGCTGGGCGATCGCCTCGTACACCATGCCGACCAGCAGCTCGTCGGCGTCCCGGCGGCCGAACTCGGAGGCCGCGCGGGACATCTCGTACAGCCGGTGCGGATCGGCCAGGACCGGGAGCACCGTGCTCTGCACCCACTCCGGCGTCAGTTGGGCGTCGTCGACCAGCAGGCCGCCGCCGGCGTTGACCAGCGGCTGGGCGTTGAGCCGCTGTTCGCCGTTGCCGATGGGCAGCGGGACGAAGGCGGCCGGCAGTCCGACGGCGGACAGTTCGGCGACGGTCATCGCGCCCGCGCGGCAGAGCATCATGTCCGCGGCGGCATACGCGAGATCCATCCGGTCCACGTACGGTACCGGGACGTACGGCGGCATCCCGGGCATGTTGTCGACGTGTGGCAGTTCGTTCTTCGGGCCGACGGCGTGCAGCACCTGGATGCCGGAGCGCTGGAGCGCGGGCACCGCCGCCTGGATGACCTCGTTGAGCCGGCGGGCGCCCTGCGAGCCGCCGGACACCAGCAGCGTCGGGAGGTTGGGGTCGAGGCCGAACGCCGCCCGCGCCTCCGGGCGGACCGCCGCGCGGTCCAGGGTGGCGATGGTGCGGCGCAGCGGGATGCCGACGTAGCGGGCGCCGCGCAGCTTGCTGTCCGGGGTGCTGACGGCGACGAACTTGGCGTACCGCGAGCCGATCTTGTTGGCCAGGCCCGGGCGGGCGTTGGCCTCGTGGACGATGATCGGCACGCCGAGCCGCTTGGCGGCCAGATAGCCGGGCAGCGCCACATAGCCGCCGAAGCCGACCACGCAGTCCGCCTTCGTGCGCTCCAGGATCTGCTCGGCGGCCTTGATCGTGCCGCGCAGCCGTCCGGGGACGGTGATCAGTTCAGGGGTGGGCTTGCGCGGCAGCGGGACGGCCGGGATCAGGCCGAGCTCGTAGCCCCGCTCCGGGACGAGCCGGGTCTCCAGTCCCTTTTCCGTGCCGAGGGCCGTGATCCCCACGGTCGGGTCCTGCCTCCGCAGGGCGTCCGCGAGGGCGAGCGCGGGCTCGATGTGGCCGGCGGTCCCCCCGCCGGCGAGTACGACATGCACCGAAATTCACCGCTCTCCGGACGGCCGCTTCTTCACGCGCCGTCTCATCGTCTTCCATCTCACCCCAGCCGGTTTTCTTCCGAAAACCGGCTTCCGCGTGGCCAACGCGGCCAGCGCGGCTCGCGCGGCGGGCTCGTCTCGCGCGAAGGCGATCAGTAGCCCGATGGCGAACATCGTCGGCAGCAGGGCCGACCCTCCGTAGGAGAACAGCGGGAGCGGGACACCGGCGATCGGCAACAGGCCGAGCACCGCACCGATATTGATCACGGCCTGCGCCGTGATCCAGGTGGTCACACCTCCCGCGGCGTACCTGACGAAGGGGTCCTCCGTGCGTCCGGCCACGCGGATACCCGCATAGCCTAGAGCCGCGAAGAGGGCGAGCACCGACAGCGTCCCCGCCAGACCCAGTTCCTCCCCGGTGATGGCGAAGATGAAGTCGGTGTGTGGTTCAGGGAGTTCACCCCATTTTTCCATACTGGCGCCGAGCCCGGATCCGAAGAATCCGCCGGACGCAAGGGCATAAATGCCGTGTACGGCCTGCCAGCACTGGTCTCCCGGGCCCGGATCGGTCGCTCCGATGCAGGCCAGCCGGGACATCCGGTTGGGGCTGGTCCTGATCAGCAGTGCCCCGATGACGGCCGCGGCGCCGAGGACGCCGACGAACAGCCGGGTGGGGGCACCGGCCAGCCACAGCACTCCGAACAGGACGGCCGTGACGATGATCGCGGTGCCCATGTCGCCGCCGAGCATGATCAGCCCGAGCAGCAGGAAGGCGACCGGGACCAGCGGCACCAGCAGATGCTTCCACTGCACCAGCAGCTTCTTCTCGTGCTTGCGGGCCAGCAGGTCCGCGCCCCACAGGACGAGCGCGAGTTTGCCGAACTCGCTCGGTTGCATCTGGAAAGGCCCGCCCAGATTGATCCAGTTCTGGTTGCCGTTGACCGCGACCCCTATGCCCGGAATCTGCACCAGGCACATCAGGAAGACCGAGCCGGCCAGCAGCGGATAGGCCAGCGTCCGGTGCGCCCGGACGCTCATCCGGGAGGCGGCCAGGAGCAGCACGGCGCCCAGGGCGGCGGCGAGGAGCTGCTTGCGGAAGAAGTACGACGGGGCGAGTCCGGACTGCAGGGCCTTGATCTGGGAGGCGGAGTACACCATCACCAGGCCCAGGACGAGGATCAGGAGGCTGCCGCCGAGGATGAGGTAGTAGGCCGTCAGAGGCCGGTCCCAGGCCCGTCTGGCGCGGGCGTAGAGCCGTCCGGGGCCGCCGGTGAGGGTGCGGCCCGGACGCGGCGGGCGCGGTGGGGAGGTCCGGCGCACCGGACGCGAGGGGGCCGCCTTCGCCGATCGAGCCGTCATCCTCGTCCCCTCCCACAGATGCGCTCGCCGCGACGCGCCGACGGCGGGAAGCGCCTAGTGGTCCCGCGCGGTCAGCTCGCCGACCGCGTCGGCGAAGGCGTCGCCCCGCTTGTTGTAGTTCACGAACATGTCCATCGAGGCACACGCCGGGGCCAGCAGGACCGTGTCACCGGGCCGGGCCAGACGGGAGGCTTCCCGGACCGCCTCGGACATCGCCCCAGTGTCGGTCCGGTCCAGGTCGGCGACCGGCACATCGGGGGCGTGTCGCGCCAGGGCTTCGCGAATCAGCGCCCGGTCGGCCCCGATCAGGACGACACCGCGCAGCCGCGCCGCCGCCCCCCGCACCAGCTCGTCGAAGGTCGCGCCCTTGGCCAGGCCGCCGGCGATCCACACGATGTGCTCGTACGCCGCCAACGACGCCTGGGCGGCGTGGGTGTTGGTGGCCTTGGAGTCGTCGACGTAGGTGACGCCGCCGACGTCGGCGATGTGCTGGATACGGTGCGCGTCCGGGTGGAAGGCGCGCAGTCCGTCGCGTACGGCCGTGGGGCGTACGCCGAAGGCGCGGGCCAGTGCCGCCGCCGCGAGGGCGTTGGCGATGTTGTGCGGCGCCGGGCTGCCGGAGCCGGGCGCGATGTCGGCGACCTCGGCCAGTTCCTGGGCCTGCTGGTGCCGGTTCTCGACGAAGGCGCGGTCGACGAGGATGCCCTCGACGACGCCCAGTTGGGAGGGGCCGGGCGTGCCGAGGGTGAAGCCGATGGCGCGGCAGCCCTCCTCGACGTCGGCCTTCCTGACCAGGTCCTCGGTCGCCCGGTCGGCCGCGTTGTAGACGCAGGCGACGGTGTTGCCCTCGTAGATCCGGCCCTTGTCGGCGGCGTACGCCTCCATGGAGCCGTGCCAGTCGAGGTGGTCGGGGGCGAGGTTGAGGACCGCGGCGGAGTGGGCGCGCAGCGAGGGCGCCCAGTGCAACTGGTAGCTGGAGAGCTCGACGGCCAGGACGTCGTACGGCTCGTCGGAGAGGACGACGTCGATGATCGGGGTGCCGATGTTGCCGACGGCTGCGGTGCGCAGGCCCTCGGCCTCCAGGATCGCGGCCAGCATGCGGACCGTGGTGGTCTTGCCGTTGGTGCCGGTGACGGCGAGCCAGGCGGGGGCGTCGGGGCCGCGCAGCCGCCAGGCGATCTCGACGTCGCCGACGACGTCCACGCCCGCGGCGGCGGCCGCCGCGAAGAGCGGGCTGTCGGGCTTCCACCCGGGCGAGGTGACGACGAGGTCGGTGCCCTCGGGGAGGGTCGCGCCGTCACCGAGGCGGACGGTGATGCCCGCCGCCTCCAGCTCGCGGGCGGCGGCGCGCTGCTTGTCGCCGTCGCCGCCGTCCACGACCGTGACGCGGGCGCCGAAGCCGGCCAGGGCGCGGGCGGCGCTGATGCCGCTCACGCCGAGGCCGGCGACGGTGATGTGCCGACCGGCGAAGTCCTGCGGGTCGTACGTGCTCACTTGGCCGCCTGCCAGCCGCCGTAGAAGATGCCGAGTCCGACGATCACGCACATGCCCTGGATGATCCAGAATCTGACCACCACCAGGACTTCGCTCCAGCCCTTCAGTTCGAAGTGGTGCTGGAGCGGCGCCATGCGGAAGACGCGCTTGCGCGTCATCTTGAAGGACCCGACCTGGATGACCACGGACATGGTGATCAGCACGAACAGGCCGCCGAGCAGGGCCAGCAGCAGTTCCGTACGGGAGCAGATCGCCAGGCCCGCGAGCGCGCCGCCCAGGGCGAGCGAGCCGGTGTCACCCATGAAGATCTTGGCGGGCGAGGTGTTCCACCACAGGAAGCCGAAGCAGGCGCCCATCAGCGCGGAGGCGACGACCGCGAGGTCGAGGGGGTCGCGGACCTCGTAGCAGCCGGGGCCGGCGGTGATCTGGTTGGCGCAGGACTCCTGGTACTGCCAGATACCGATGAAGGTGTAGGCGCCGAAGACCATCACGGAGGCGCCGGTGGCCAGGCCGTCGAGACCGTCGGTGAGGTTCACGCCGTTGGACATCGCCAGGATCATGAACAGCGCCCAGATCACGAAGATCACCGGGCCGACCTGCCAGCCGAAGTCCTGGGTGAAGGACAGCCGGTCGGAGGCCGGGGTCTGCCCGCGCAGGTCCGCGAACTGGAGCGACAGCACCGCGAAGGCGATACCGACGATGAGCTGGCCGGCCATCTTGGCCTTGGCCCGCAGGCCCAGCGACCGCTGCTTGACGATCTTGATGTAGTCGTCCAGGAAGCCGACCAGGCCCATGCCCGCCATCAGGAACAGCACCAGCACACCGGAGAAGGTGGGATCGCTGCTCGTGATCACCTTGGTGAGCGCGTAGGCGATGATCGTGGCCAGGATGAAGGCGATACCACCCATGGTGGGCGTACCGCGCTTGCTGTGGTGGTCCCGTGGGCCGTCGTCACGGATGAACTGCCCGTAGCCCTTTTTGGCCAGCAGTTTGATCAGCAGCGGAGTGCCGATCAAGGTCAGGAAGAGCCCGATCATTCCGGAGAAGAGGATCTGCTTCATCGAGTTCATCGGGACGCGACTCCGCCCTCGGCGACCGGTACGCCCTCGCCGTCCAGCAATGCCACGGCGACTCGTTCCAGGCCCACCGACCTGGACGCCTTCACCAGCACGACGTCTCCCGGTCGCAGCTCGCTGCGCAACAGGTCGACCGCCGCCCGCGCGTCGGACACGTGCACCGACTCCTCACCCCACGAACCCTCGTTCTTGGCGCCCATGTCGAGCCAGGCCGCTTCCCTGCCGCCGACTGCCACGAGCTTGCTGACGTTGAGCCGGACGACCAAGCGCCCGACCGCGTCGTGTTCGGCGAGTGAGTCCTCGCCGAGCTCGGCCATCTCTCCGAGCACCGCCCACGTACGACCGCCCTTCGCCTTGGCGGCGGTGCCCATCGCGACCAGCGCTCGCAGCGCCGCTCGCATGGACTCGGGATTCGCGTTGTAGGCGTCGTTGACGACCGTCACGCCGTCCGCGCGCTCGGTGACCTCCATACGCCAGCGGGAGAGCGTGCCGGCTTCGGAGAGCGCGACGGCGATCTCGTCTGCGGGCATGCCCAACTCATGGGCGACGGCGGCCGCGGCAAGCGCGTTCGACACGTGGTGCTCACCGTACAGCCGCATGGTCACATCACTGCACCCGGAGGGTGTGTGAAGCGTGAAGGCGGGCTGTCCGAGGTCGGTGAGCCGGACATTCTCGGCACGGACGGCGGCGTCCGCGGACTCGCCGAAGAGCACCGTGCGGGCCTTCGTGCGCGAGGCCATGGCGCGCACGAACGGGTCGTCGGCGTTGAGCACCGCCACGCCGTTCTCGGGGAGCGCCTCGACCAGTTCGCCCTTTGCCACGGCGATCCGCTCGCGGCCGCCGAACTCTCCGATGTGCGCGGTGCCGACGTTCAGCACCACACCGATCTCGGGCGGGGTCAGCTCGGCGAGGTAGCGGATGTGGCCGATGCCGCGGGCGCCCATCTCCAGGACGAGATGGCGGGTGTCGGCCTCGGCGCGCAGCGCGGTCAACGGCAGGCCGATCTCGTTGTTGAGGCTGCCCTCCGGCCAGACGGTGGGCCCGCGCCGCTCCAGGAGCTGGGCGATCAGGTCCTTGGTGCTGGTCTTGCCGGCCGAGCCGGTGAGGCCGATGACGGTGGTGCCCAGGCGTCCGACGACGGCGCGCGCGAGCGCCCCGAGGGCGGCGACCACGTCGTCGACGACGATGGCGGGGACGCCGACCGGGCGGGCGGCCAGTACGGCCACGGCACCCGTCTCGACGGCGCGCCGCGCGAAGTCGTGGCCGTCGACGCGTTCACCGGCGAAGGCCACGAACAGGGCACCGGGGACCACCTCGCGGGAGTCCTTCACGACGGGACCGGTGACCTTCAGGCCGCCGTCCGGTATGTCGTGCTGCTGCCCGCCGACGATGCCCGCGATCTCGGCTAGGGACAGGGAGATCACAGGTCACCCCCGGCGAGGGACGGGTGGGGCCTGCAGAAGGGTTGTGCGCGCATGGCGGTGTGTCATCCCTGGTGGTTCGGCTGCTGTGACGTCAAGGAAGCCTCGATGGCCTCGCGCAGGACCTGGCGGTCGTCGAAGGGGCGGACCACTCCGGCGATGTCCTGGCCCTGCTCGTGGCCCTTGCCCGCGACGATCACCGTGTCGCCGGGCTCGGCGCGGGCGACGGCGGCGGCGATGGCGGCTGCCCGCTCCTCCTCGACCAGGACCGTGCCGCGTTCGTGGATGGGCACCTCGGCGGCGCCGGCGAGCATCGTGGCGAGGATCGCGAGGGGGTCCTCGCCGCGGGGGTTGTCGGAGGTCAGGACGGCCGTGTCGGCGAGGCGGGCCACCGCGGCGCCCATCGGGACGCGCTTGTGCGGGTCGCGGTCGCCGCCGCAGCCGAGGACGGCGTGCAGCTTGCCGTCGGTGACCTTGCGCAGCGCGCGCAGCACCGACTCGACGGCGTCGGTCTTGTGGGCGTAGTCGACCACCGCCAGGTAGGGCTGGCCGGCGTCGACGCGCTCCAGGCGGCCGGGGACGCCGGGGACCGCGGCGACGCCGTCGGCGGCGGTCTGCGGGTCGATGCCGGCGACCACCAGAGAGGTGATGGCGGCGAGCGCGTTGGCGACGTTGAACGGGCCGGCGATCGGGGAGGCGGCGCGCAGCGTCACGCCATCGGGGCCGTGCACGGTGAAGGTCGAGCCGAGCGCGCCGACCTCGACGTCCGAGGCGCGCCAGTCCGCGTCGGGGTGGCCCTCGGCGGAGAAGGTGGTGACCGGGACCTCGGACTCGCCCTCGGCCAGCCGCTTGCCGTACTCGTCGTCGAGGTTGACGACGCCGGCGCGGCTGCGGGCCTTGGTGAACAGCCGGGCCTTGGCCTGGAAGTAGTCCTCCATGCCGGAGTGGAACTCCATGTGCTCCGGGCTGAGGTTGTTGAAGATCGCGACGTCGAAGACGCAGCCGTCGACGCGGCCGAGGACAAGCGCGTGGCTGGAGACCTCCATGGCGACCGCCCGCACCCCGCGCTCGCGCATGACAGCGAAGAGCGCCTGGAGGTCGGTGGCCTCGGGGGTGGTGCGCTCGGACTTCATGCGCTCGTCCCCGATGCGGGTCTCCACCGTGCCGATCAGCCCGGTCAGCCAGCCCTCGCCGCGCGCGGCGGCGGCCCGCAGCCCGCCCTCGATGAGGTACGCGGTGGTGGTCTTGCCGGAGGTGCCGGTGATGCCGATCTGGAGCAGGTCCTCGCCCGGCGCCCCGTAGATGGAGACGGCCAGGGCGCCCATCCGCGCGCGCGGGTTGTCCACGACGAGGACCGGCAGGCCGGTCCCGGCGGCGCGGTCGGCGCCCGAGGGATCGGTCAGGATCGCGGCGGCGCCGAGGTCGGCGGCCTGGGCGACGAAGTCGGCACCGTGCAGGCGGGCGCCCGGCAGGGCCGCGTAGACATCGCCGGGGCGGACCGCCCGCGAGTCGTGCGTGATGCCGGTCACCTGGACGGCGGCGGCGCCGGCCGGAGCGGGGGTGCCGAGCTGCTCGGCGAGGTCCGCCAGGGGGGTGGGGCGGACCCGCTCGGGGCGGGGCGCTCCCGGGTAGGTCGTCGCGCCCCCCGTCTGAGCGTTCTGGGCTTTCGGGGACTGATCAGCTTGTGACACGGCGGTGAGCGTACCGGGCACAACGGGCCCGGGGCGAAGTGAGGGCGTCGTGCGGGAGCCGTTCGCGCGGTCGGGGGCGCGGTCGGGAGTGCCGTCGGTCGGGCCGTCGGGAGTGATCGTCGTCACGGCGGGTTTGCCTCGATTCATTCGCCTGGCGTGAAGGCGACCGGCAGCCGCGGGGGTTTGGCGCCGGTCGGCGGGACCTGGAGGGTTTTCAGCGCGAACGCCATGACCTGCTGGTAGATCGGGCCGCAGACCTGGCCGCCGAAATAGCTGCCCGTGGTCGGATTCTGTACGGCGCAGTAGACCGTGACGCGGGGCTTGTCGGCGGGCGCGAAACCGGCGAAGGAGGCCGTGTAGCCGTGGTAGCCGCCGCGCTGGGGGTCCACCCGGTTGGACGTGCCCGTCTTGCCGCCGACGCGGTATCCGTCGATCTTCGCCTTCGCACCGGTGCCCTCCTCGTCGTCGACCACGGATTCGAGCATGGTGGCGAGGGTGGTGGCGGTCTTCCGGCTGATCACGCGCGTCTTGGCGGGCTTGGGCGCGGGGACGTACCGGCCGTCGGGGCCGGTGGTGCCCCGCACCAGCGAGGGGGCGACGCGCTCGCCGCCGTTGGCGATCGTGGAGTAGACGGAGGCGGCCTGGACGGCGTTGAGGGACAGGCCCTGGCCGAACGGGATCGTGTACTGCTGCGAGGTGTTCCAGTCCTGCGGTTTGGCCAGGATGCCGGCCGTCTCGCCGGGGAAGCCCAGGCCGGTGGGCCGGCCGATGCCGAATTTGCGCAGGTAGGAGTAGAGGACCTGGTTGGCCTGGCGCTGGGTCTTGCCGAGCTGGCCGGCCGCCAGGATGGTGCCGATGTTGCTGGATTTGGCGAGGACGCCGTTGAGCGTGAGATGCCAGGTGGGGTGGTCGATGTCGTCGGCGAAGAGCCGGTCGCCGCGGTGCAGCCGGTTGGGCACGGTGACCCGGGTGGCGGGGGTCGCGGCGCCCTCCTCCAGGACGGCGGCCATCGCCATCACTTTGCTGGTGGAACCGGGCTCGTACGCGTCGGAGAGCGCGGCGTTGCCCAGTGCCTCCGGGTCGGCCTTGGAGATGTCGTTGGGGTCGAAACCGGGAGAATTCGCCAGTGCGAGGATCTCGCCGGTCGTCGTGTCCTGCACGACGACATAGCCGCGGTCGGCGCCGGACTTCGCGACCTGCTTGCTGATGGCCTGCTGGGCGGCCCACTGGATGTCGCGGTTGAGGGTCAGCTCGACGTCGGTGCCGGGGACGGCGGGATGTTCCTGGGCGTCGGCGGTGGGGACGCGGCGGCCGCCCGACTGGGCGTAGACCAGCTTGCCGTCCCGGCCGGCCAGCTCCTTGTCGAGCCGGGCCTCCAGGCCGCCGCCGCCCCGGCCCTGGCCGTTGACGAAGCCGAGGACGCCGGCGGCGAGGTCCTTGTTGGGGTAGACGCGCTTGCTGTGCTTGTCGGCGAAGATCCCGACCAGGACGTTCGGGCGGGGCGCGCGCTTGGGGGCGGCGGCCGCCTTGGCTTCGAGGGCCCCGCGCAGGTCCTTGATCTGCTTCCAGACCTGCGGTGTCTGCTGGCGCGAGAGCAGGACATAGCGCGACCTGGGCTTGGCGAGCTTCTCGGCGAGGGTGGCCTGGGGCTCGCCGAGGATCGGCGCGAGGAGCGCGGCGGCCTGCTGCGGAGCGTCGTCGATCTTGGTTTTGGCGGGGGCGAGCAGGCTGGGATCGGCGGTGATGTCGTAGGCGTCCACGGTGGTCGCCAGGTCCTCGCCGTCCCGGTCGGTGATCGCGCCGCGTTCGGCGGCCAGCTTGACCGGGACGTAGCGGTTCTCGTTGGCCTTGGCGGCGAACGCCCCGGCGTCCACCGCCTGCACCTGGAAGAGCCGGACGACGAAGACCAGCATGACCAGCGTCAGCGCGAGCGAGACCAGCCGCAGCCGGGGGCGCGGGCTGCCGAGGCGGAGCGTCGCGGTGCCGGGGCGGCGGACCGCCGGGGGCCGGGGCGCGCCGGGCCTGGGGGCGGTGCGCTTGGCGGCGGACGGCCGGGAAGCGGGCCGGCGGGCACCGGCGGGCTTGGCGGACCGCGCGCGCCCGGCGGGGCGCGGTACGGGGCGGCGGGGGTCCTTGGGCTCGGTCATGCCGTGGCCTCGCCGGCGGGGGCGGCGTACGGCGCGGCGGCGCGGGGGGCGGCGGGCTCTCGCGTCACGGGGTCACCTGCCGGAGCTCGTCGGGGAGGGGACGGCCGGGGCCAGGTACGGCAGCCAGGCGGGGGCTCGCCGCGCGGCCCCCTCGGACCGTGCCGCGCGGGCCTCGCCGGGCTTGCCGAGGATCGTGCCGTCGGGCCGCAGGAAGGCCGGGTTGCCGCCCGGCACCATGCCCAGTTCGCGGGCGCGCCGGGCCAGGGCGCCGGGCGCGGAGAGGGCGTCCACCTCCTGCTGGAGCGCCTGCTGTTCGTCCGTCAGGTCGTCGGTCTCCTTCTCCAGCTTGCTCAGCTCGAACGAGCCCTGGTTGAGGGCCGAGTTGAGCAGCAGCAGGCTGATCAGTCCGGAGCCGAGCAGCACGACGACGAGGAGTACGAAGGGCGTTCGCGCCGCGGAGCCGGCGCCGGAGGGGAAGAGCGCGGCGAGGCGTCCTGCCCCGCCGCGCGACCGCCCCTGGCCCTTCACGCAGTGTCCTCGACGTTCTCGCGGATCCGTTCGGCGCCGCGCAGGCGGGCGGGGGCCGCGCGCCGGTTCTCGGCGACCTCCTCCTCGGTGGGGAGTTCCGCGCCGCGGGTCAGCAGCTTCAGACGGGGCTGGTAGCGCTCGGGGACGACCGGCAGGCCGGCCGGTGCGGTGTTCGCGGCGCCGGCCGCGAAGACCTGCTTGACCAGGCGGTCCTCCAGCGAGTGGTAGGAGAGCACGGCGATCCGGCCGCCGACCGCCAGCGCGTTCACGGCGGCCGGGATGGCGCGCTCGACACTGGCCAGCTCGGCGTTGACCTCGATGCGCAGCGCCTGGAACGTGCGCTTGGCGGGGTTGCCTCCGGTGCGCTTGGCGGCCTGCGGCAGCGCGTCCCGGATGAGCTCGACCAAGCGCGCGCTGTTGGTGAACGGCTCCTTGGCGCGCTCGCGGACGACCGCTTCGACGATCCGCTTGGCCTGCTTCTCCTCGCCGTAGGCGCGCAGGATCCGGACGAGTTCGCCGGGCGCGTACGTGTTGAGGACATCGGCGGCGCTGATGCCCGTCGTCTGGTCCATCCGCATGTCCAGGGGGGCGTCCTGGGCGTACGCGAAGCCGCGGTCGGCCTCGTCGAGCTGCATGGAGGACACGCCGAGGTCGAACAGGACACCCTGGACGCGGGGCTGCCCGAGCCGGCCGAGGACCTCGGGGAGCTCGTCGTAGACCGCGTGGACCAAGGTGGCGCGCTCACCGAAGGGGGCCAGCCGCTCCCCCGCCAGGCGCAGCGCGGCCGGGTCCCGGTCGAGGGCGATGAGGCGGGCCGCCGGGAAGGTGGAGAGCAGCGCCTCGCTGTGCCCTCCGAGGCCGAGGGTGCAGTCGACGACGACCGCACCGGGCTCGGCGAGCGCGGGGGCGAGCATGTCCAGGCAGCGCTGGAGCATGACGGGGACGTGGCGAGTGTTGCTGCTCATGCGCCTTCCGATGGGCTGGGCGGCAGGTGGGTCCCCCGGGGCCGTTGGCTGGGGGAATGCCGCACGTACCGCTTGGTCCCCGCCCGCTCTGAAGGGGAAGTGGCCCTCCGGCGACGGGGAAGTGACGTCGGAAGACCGGTGGAGCGGGAGGAGGCCGAGCCGTACGTACGGAAAAATCGCGCACGCGAGGGTTTCGGGATCCGAGGAGAGCGTCACGCCTCCCACTTCGCGCCACTTTAGTCCACCGGCGGCCCCGGTCAATCAACTGGTTCCGCGCGTCCTCCGGCGGCTTTCACGCGGCCGCGTCACCCGGACGGAGGCAACGCGGGCAACCCGTGTGGATTACCTCACAAGGAGTGATGTTGACCCCTATGCCCGTCCTCACATGCGGCCGGATCGGCCGATGCCGATTAACGTGAATCCATGCCCATACCTGCATCGCAGCCGCTGCCCCAGCCCACCGACAGCGCCGCCGTGCCCGAGCACGGGACGGTCACCGACCGTCTCGTCGAGGCGAACGCGCGCTACGCCGCCGCCTTCAAGGACCCGGGAATGGACGCCAGGCCCGTTCTCAAGGTCGCCGTGGTGGCCTGCATGGACGCCCGAATCGACCTTCACGACGCCCTCGGCCTGGAGCTGGGCGACTGCCACACCATCCGCAACGCCGGCGGTGTCGTCACCGACGACATCATCCGGTCCCTGACGATCAGCCAGCGCGCGCTGGGCACCCGCTCGGTCGTGCTCATCCACCACACCGGCTGCGGTCTGCTGAGCCTGACCGAGGACTTCCGCCACGAGCTGGCCGCCGAGGTCGGGCAGCGGCCCACCTGGGCTGTCGAGGCGTTCAAGGACCTCGATGAGGACGTACGGCAGTCCATGGAGCGGGTGCGCACCTCTCCCTTCCTGCCGCACACGGACGACGTGCGCGGCTTCGTCTTCGACGTGAAGACGGGGCTGCTGCGGGAGATCGAGCCGCGGGGGTGAGCCGGCGGCGTGGGTGAGCCGGAGCAGGGGTGAGCGCCGGACGCGGCGCCGGAACCGCCGAAGCGCCCGGGCAGTCCGGAAGGCCGGAATTGCCCGGGTGTGGTCGTGCCAGTTATCCACAGGCCATGACGCGAGGGCGCGGGGACGGCAACAATGCGTACGTGACGTCGCGTCGGCCGGGGCCGGTCGCGGCGCGCGTTTCGGGGTGGACCGGGGCCGTCAAGGGGCGTCGGGCCAGCGATCTCCTGCTCCTTGGGGGCGCGGGGAAGGGCCGAGGAGGGCCGAGTGACGACGTATGACGAACGAGCGAGCCTCAGCGATCTGACCACCACGGCGGAACGGGTTCACCGGTCGGTGGAGGGTGTGATCGAGGGCAAGCCGGAGGTCGTACGGCTCGCGCTGACCGTGCTGCTGGCCGAGGGGCATCTGCTCATCGAGGATGTGCCCGGCGTCGGCAAGACGATGCTCGCCAAGGCTCTGGCCCGGTCCATCGACTGCTCGGTGCGACGCATCCAGTTCACGCCCGACCTGCTGCCGTCCGACATCACCGGCGTCAGCGTCTTCGACCAGCAGCGCCGCGACTTCGAGTTCAAGCCCGGCGCGATCTTCGCCCAGATCGTGATCGGCGACGAGATCAACCGCGCCTCGCCCAAGACCCAGTCGGCGCTCCTGGAGTCGATGGAGGAGCGCCAGGTCACGATGGACGGTCAGACCTATGAGCTGCCCAGCCCGTTCATGGTGGTCGCCACGCAGAACCCGGTGGAGATGGAGGGCACCTACCCCCTCCCCGAGGCGCAGCGGGACCGCTTCATGGCCCGGGTCTCGATCGGCTATCCGAGCCCGGCGGCCGAATTGCAGATGCTCGACGTGCACGGCGCGGCCTCTCCCCTGGACGATCTCCAGCCGGTCGCGCACGCCCACGAGATCCTCAAGCTGATCGACGCGGTGCGCACGGTCCATGTCGCCGAAGCGGTGCGCCGGTACGCCGTGGACCTGGTCTCCGCCACCCGCGGCCACCCCGAGCTGCGGCTGGGGGCCTCGCCCCGGGCGACGCTGCATCTGCTGCGCGCCGCGAAGGCGGCGGCCGCCCTCGCCGGGCGGGAGTACGCCCTGCCCGACGACGTGCGGTCCCTGGCGGTGGCGGTCCTGGCGCACCGCCTGCTGCCCACCGCCCAGGCGCAGTTGAACCGCCGCACCGCCGAGCAGGTGGTGCTGGAGATCCTGCGGCGCACCTCGGTGCCCGATCCCTCCTCCCAGCAGTGGTGGCATCCCCCCGAGGGCCGTCTGCGGCAGCCGCCCGGCGCACGGGGCGTGTGATGTCCGGCGGGGGGAGCGAGGGGGCGCCGGAGCGCGGCGGTCTGCGGGCGGCCTTCGGGGGGCTGACCACCCGAGGCCGGTCGTTCCTGGCGGCCGGGGTGGCCGCCGCGGTGTGCTCCTACCTCCTCGGGCAGGCGGACCTGCTGCGGGTCGGGTTACTGCTGGCGGCGCTGCCCGTGGTGTGCGTCCTGGTCCTGCACCGCACTCGCTACCACGTCTCCGGCAGCCGTTCGCTCTCCCCCGCCCGGGTGTCCGCGATCGCCGAGTCGCGGGTCGGGCTGCGGATGGAGAACCTCTCACGGCTGCCCACCGGGGTGCTGATGCTCCAGGACCGGGTGCCCTACGTCCTGGGGCCCCGGCCGCGTTTCGTCCTGGACCGCGTCGAGGCCGGCGGCCGCCGCGAGGTGTCCTACCGGGTCCGCTCCGACCTGCGCGGGCGCTATCCGCTGGGCCCGCTCCAGTTGCGGCTGTCCGATCCGTTCGGGATGTGCGAGCTGACCCGCGCCTTCAGCGCCGTCGACACCCTCACGGTCGTGCCGCGCGTCGAACCGCTGCCGCCGGTCAGGCTGGGGGGCGAGGCGTCCGGGTACGGCGACGGCCGCCAGCGCTCGCTCGCGCTGGCCGGTGAGGACGACATCATCCCGCGCGGCTACCGCCACGGCGACGATCTGCGCCGGGTGCACTGGCGCTCCACCGCCCGCTACGGCGAGCTGATGGTCCGCCGGGAGGAGCAGCCGCAGAAGGCCCGCTGCACGATCCTGCTCGACACCCGCTTCACCGCCCACCAGGGCTCCGGGCCCGACTCGGCGTTCGAGTGGGCGGTCGCGGGCGCCGCGTCGATCGCGGTGCATCTGCTGGAGCGGGGCTTCTCGGTGCGGCTGCTGACCGACACCGGCACCTCGGTGCCCGGCCCGGACGGCGCCGGCGGCTTCGCGGGCGGCACGGAGTCCGCCGACGCGGCGGGCCTGCTGCTGGACACCCTCGCCGTCGTGGAGCAGTCCGACGAGGACGGCCTCTCCGCGGCGTACGACGTGCTGCGCGGCGGCAACGAAGGGCTGCTGGTCGCCTTCTTCGGCGATCTGGACGCGGAGCAGGCGGTGATCGCCGGACGGATGCGGCAGCGCAGCGGGACGGCGGTCGCCTTCGTCCTGGACGGCGACGCCTGGACGCGCGGCCCCGGCGGGATCCGCTTCGGCGGCGACGGCACGCCGGTGGCCGAACGCCTGCGCGGGCTGCGCGAGGCGGGCTGGACGGCCCTGCCGGTGGCGCCCGGCGCCGCGCTCGCCGACCTGTGGCGGTCCGCGGACCGCGCCGGAGTGCGGCCGGACCGGATGGCGGAGACCGGTGCCTCGGCGACGGCGGGGGGAGACGCGTGAGCGGGGACACAGGCCAGGGGAGCGGTCCGGGCGGGCGCGCGGCGCGGCCGGGGGCGGCGGACCGGCGCGGGGCGCGCGCGGGTGGCTCGGAGCGAAGCGGGGGACGGGCATGAGCGGCCGGGCGCGGCTCGCGCTGTGTGCGACGGCGGCGACCCTGTGCGCGGCCTGCGCGCTGCTGCCGCTGGTGGAGCCGGTCACCTGGATGTTCCAGGCGGTCATCGTGCTGGGGCTCGTCACGGGCGTGGGGGCGCTGGCCCGCCGGGCCCCGCTGGCCAGGCCGCTGACCATCGGCGCGCAGGCGCTTACCGGTGTTGTCCTGCTGACCCTCCTGTTCGCCCGAGGCCAGGCCGTCGGGTGGCTGCTGCCCGGCCCGGACGCCGTCGCGGAGTTCGTCCGGCTGCTGCGCGGCGGCGTCTCGGACGTCGGGAGGTACGCCATCCCGGCGCCGGTCACCCCCGGCATCCGGCTGCTGCTGGTCGCGGGCGTCCTGCTGATCGGCCTGATCGTCGACGCGCTGGCCGTCACCTACCGCAGTGCCGCGCCCGCCGGGCTGCCGCTGCTCGCTCTGTATTCGGTGGCGGCGGGGCTGTCCCCGGGCGGCGCGGGATGGCTGTTGTTCCTGGTCGCGGCGGCCGGTTATCTGTTGCTGCTCCTGGCGGAGGGCCGGGACCGGCTCGCCCGGTGGGGCCGGGTGTTCGGCGCGGGCCGGGCGAGCAGGCGTTCGTTCGCCGTCGGGGCCGGCGGGCAGGCTCCCGCCCCGTTGCGCACGGGGCGCAGGATCGGCGCGCTGGTCCTGGGGATCGCGCTGGTGGTGCCCGCGCTGCTGCCGTCCCTGGGCGGCGGGCTGTTCGCCCCGTCGGCCGGCGAGGGGCCGGGCGGCGGTGGCGGCACGATCTCGGCGGTCAACCCGCTGGTGTCGCTGCAGAACAGCCTGAACCAGCCCTCCGACCGGCAGGTCCTGAACTACCGCACGACCGCGGCCGACACCCGCGACCTGTATCTGCGCATCGTCGCCCTGGACCAGTTCGACGGCACCGCCTGGAAGCCGTCCGAGCGGACGGTCACGGACGTCCCCGACCGGCTGCCGGACCCGCCGGGCCTCGGCCCCGGCGTCGCCGTCGACCGCGTCAACACCTCCGTCTCGACGGCCCAGTGGTACGCCCAGAACTGGCTGCCGCTGCCCTATCCGGCGGCCCGCGTGGAGATCTCCGGGCGCTGGCGCTTCGAGCCCTCGGGCCGCACCCTCGTCGGGGACCGCGGGCAGAACACCCGCGACCTGCGCTACCAGGTGGAGAGCCTGCTGGTGCGGCCCACCTCCCGGCAGCTCGCCACGGCCCCGCCGCCACCGGCCGCGCTGGTGCGCGAGTACACCAAGGTGCCGCGGTCGCTGCCGCCGGTGGTGCGCTCGACGGCCCGCCAGGTTACCCGCGGTGCCCGCACCCCGTACGCCAAGGCCGTCAAGCTCCAGGACTGGTTCGCGCTCCACGGCGGCTTCAGCTACAACACCGAGGTGCGGGCCGGCAGCGGATCGGAGGCCATCGCGCGGTTCCTGGCGCAGAAGGAGGGCTTCTGCGTCCACTTCTCCTTCTCGATGGCGGCGATGGCGCGGACGCTGGGCATACCGGCCCGGGTCGCGGTCGGCTTCACGCCGGGCACCAGGCAGCCGGACGGCACGACGTCCGTGGGGCTCAAGGACGCCCACGCCTGGCCCGAGCTGTACTTCCAGGGCATCGGCTGGACGCGTTTCGAGCCGACCCCGAGCCGCGGCAGTGTCCCCGACTACACCTATCCCGACACCGGGGACACGGCCGATCCCGCTGTGCCGGCGCCCGAGCGGTCCCGGCCCGCCGACCCCTCGGACGGGCCGTCGGCGGCGCCGTCCTGCGGGCCGGGCGAGGAGCGGCCCGGGTCGGCGGCGTCCTGCGGGCCGGTGACCCCCGGGTCGGGCGCCCTGCCGCCGGACGACGGCCTCCCGCTGTGGGCGGTCATCGTCCTGTCCGTCGCGGCGCCGTTCGTCCTGCTGCTGCCCGTGGTGCCGCTGCTGTGGCGGATCCGGGAGCGGTCCCGGCGGCTGGCGCCCGGCGGCTTCGGCCGCGAGAGCGCGGAGGTCACGGTGGCGGCCTGGCGCGAGCTGCTGGACACCGCGTGGGACTACGGCATACCGCCCGACGAGTCGCTGAGCCCGCGTGGTGCGGTCGCGCGCCTCGTGCGCGTGGGGCAGTTGGAACCGGAGGCCGCGGCGGCCGCGGAGCGGGTGGCGGCCGCGGTCGAGCAGGCGCTGTACGCCCCGCGCCCCCGGCCGGCGTCCGGGCTCGCCGCCGACGTGGAGCGGGTGCGGGCGGGGTTGCGGGAGGGGGCCACCCGTGGCATGCGGCTGCGCGCGCTGCTGGCCCCGCGCTCGGCGAGCCGCCTGGCGCGGGCCCTGTCCGACCGGTGGGGCGCGGTGGTCACCCGCTGCGCCACCAGCCGCCCGGTGGCCAAGGCCCGCCGCGCGGGCGCCGCCCTCCGGCCGGGACGACAGCGGGCTTAGCCGACGGCGGGGCGGCCGGCGGCGGGGCGGATCCCGAGGGACGAGCCTCGGGAGGGGCCTCACGAACGAGCCTTACCAACGGCCCTGACCGACGGGCACGGCAACCGGGCCACGGCACCCGGCGCAAGGATTCCCCCAGGCATTCCCCACGAAAAAGCGCCGGGGGGGGGGGGGGGGGGTGGTGGGGGGGGGGGGGGGGGGGGGGGGGGGGGGGGGGGGGAGGGGGGGGGGGGGGGCGGGGGGGGGGGGGGGGGGGGGTGGTGGT
>NZ_JBVIHH010000010.1:230262-298046 GCF_055570395.1 Streptomyces sp. NPDC031210 | reverse complement strand
CAAGATGCGCTGGAGCGAGGCGGTGGTCTGGGATGGCGACCTCAACGCCTGCCGCCAGGGCGAGAATGCGGCCACCCGGGATTGCCTTCGCGACGCGATGCGCGCCGGTGGCGCCAGTGCCGAGGCCCTCACCGCCGCCGAGCAGTTGTCCACCGGCGGTGAGTTGGCCTATGTGACCGCCTGGCACGAGAACGAAGGACTGGGCATTGCCACGGTCGAGTATCCGTTCCGCGCCAACACCAATGAAGGTACCCGTCTGGTTGATGCCAGCGGCAAGCGCATCGATGTGGATGCCGTGCAGTTGGACGACACCCTGCGTGCCGACCCCACTGTGCAGGAACTGCTGAAGGCCAACCCGCAAGCCACGCCGTTCGCACCGGCGCAGTCGGCCGGCGCCTCGCCGCTGGAGAACGGTGGCATCCGTTTGCTGTACCGCACGCCGCTGCGCGACTGCCACGCCTGCCCGGATGTGGGACAGTTGCAGATCGCCTATGACTTCGACGCCAAGCGCAACTTCATCGGCCAGCAGGTGGTGCCGGCAACGCCGTAACCCGGAAACGCCGCGTGTCGGGGGGGGGGGGGCGGGGGGGCCGGGCCCCCCCGCCCCGCACGGCTCACAGGTGACGGACGGCGTTTCACAGGTGACGGACGGCGTTGGCCACGATCGCGTCCCGCAGGTATCCGGCGAGGCCGGCCGCGATCGCCTCGTAGGTCGCGGTGAACCGCTCGTCGGCGACGTACATCTCACCGAGCGCGGTGTGCATCTCGTAGGTGCAGTCGTAGTGCGCGCCGCTGATGAACCGCCGGTGATCCTCGGCGAGGTCCGCCACCTCGTCGAGCGGGAAGCCGAGCTCCCGGTAGAACAGGATCTGCTGCAGCCGGTCCAGATCGGCCTCGCCGTAGCGCCGGTGTCCGGCCCGGCTGCGCTCGCCGGGCACCAGCAGCCCGATCTCGTCGTAGTGGTGCAAGGTGCGCACCATGATGCCGGCGAACCCGGCCACCTGACCCACCGAATAGACCTGCCCTGCCGAACGGCTCACTTCCGCTCCCTTCTCGGTACGCGCTCCCTTCTCGGTACGCGCTCCACGATGGGTCCTCACCTCGCGTGAGGTGCAAGCCGCGCGGCACGAGCCGCGGTGCGCGTCCTGCCGGCGCCCGTCCGGATGGTGAAAGCGGGATGAGGCGGCCGCGGCCGTAATGGCATCCTTCCGGTCATGCTGGGGATAACGGATCTGTCCACGTATCTGGTGGGCCTGGCGCTGATCATCTTGCTGCCGGGGCCGAATTCGCTGTACGTCGTCTCCGTCGCGGCCCGGCGCGGCCCCCGGGTGGCGTACCGCGCGGCGGGCGGCGTGCTGTGCGGCGACGCGGTGCTGATGACGCTGTCTGCGGGCGGCGTGGCCTCGCTGCTCCAGGCCAGTCCGGTGCTGTTCGCCGTCGTGAAGTTCGCCGGCGCGGGCTATCTGACGTGGCTGGCGGTCGGGATGCTGCGCGGTGCCTGGTCGCTGTGGCACGACCGGCGGGCGGCCCGGGAGACGGCCGGTGCGGTGGTCGCGGACGGGGGCCCGGCGCCGAAGGCGGCCGCCGAGCGGCCGTACCGCAGGGCGCTGGTGGTGTCCCTGCTCAACCCGAAGGCGATCTTGTTCTTCGTCTCCTTCTTCGTGCAGTTCGTGGACCCCTCTTACGCGCACCCGGTGCTGTCGTTCCTGGCGCTGGGCGCCTGGGCGCAGTTGTTCAGCTTCACGTACCTGACGATCCTGATCTTCGGTGGGACGTACCTGGCCGCGACCTTCCGCCGCCGCCGGCGGCTGACGGCCGGCCTGTCGGCGGGCGCCGGGGCGGCGTTCCTCGGCTTCGCGGCGAAGCTGTCGCTGGCGAGCACGGGCTGACCGCCTGACGGCCGTACCGGGCGGGCCCCGCACCCCCCGCGCCCGTATTGTCGGAATCAACGGGTTCCGGGAGGTGCGGCCATGCCGACGCACGACGTGCACGTCGCCGTCATCTACTACTCCTCGACCGGCACCGTCGCCGAGCTGGCCCGGCTCATCGCGGACGCCGCCGAGCACGCGGGCGCGGACGTACGGCTGCGCCGGACCGGCGAACTCGCCCCGCAGGCCGCCATCGACGCGAACCCCGCCTGGGCCGCGAACGCCGCCCTGACCGCCGACATCCTCGAAGCCACGCCCGAGGACATGCTCTGGGCGGACGCGGTGGTCTTCGGCTCCCCCGCCCGCTTCGGCAACGTCACCGCCGAGCTCAAGCAGTTCCTCGACACCCTGGGCGGCCTGTGCCGCCACGGCCGGCTCGCCGACAAGGTCTACAGCGGCTTCACCGCCTCCGACGCCCTGCACGGCGGCCGGGAGTCGACCCTGCTCGCGCTCTACGCCACCCTCCACCACTTCGGCGGCGTCCTCGTCACCCCCGGCCACACCGACCCGGCGCGGTCCGGGGACGGCAATCCGTACGGCACTTCGCACGTGGGCGGCCCGGACAACCCGGTCGACGAGGAGGCGCGCGCCGCCGCCCGGAGGCAGGCGGAACGCGTCGTGAGATTCACCAAGGCCCTCAAACACGGCCTGTCCAGGACGAGTTGACGGGAGCGGCGACGGATGGCTCTGCACAAAGGCGTCCCCGGCGGCGACCGCGCGCGCCCCGCGCACCCGGTCAACCCCTTCTACGGCGAGGCCGATCCGGCCTCCGGCATGACCACCGCGCCCCCCGAGCACACCCTGCCCGACGACCCGATCTCCCCGCACGCCGCCTACCAGTTCGTCCACGACGAGCTGATGCTGGACGGCAACTCCCGGCTGAACCTCGCCACCTTCGTCACCACCTGGATGGAGCCGCAGGCCGGGGTGGTGATGGCCGAGTGCCGGGACAAGAACATGATCGACAAGGACGAGTACCCGCGCACCGCCGAGCTGGAGAGGCGGTGTGTGGCGATGCTCGCCGACCTCTGGCACGCCCCCGACGCGGAGACGGCCATCGGCTGCTCGACCACCGGGTCGAGCGAGGCGTGCATGCTCGCGGGAATGGCCCTCAAACGGCGGTGGATGCGGCGCAACGAGGACCGCTATCCGGCCACCGCCCGCCCCAACCTGGTCATGGGCGCCAACGTCCAGGTCTGCTGGGAGAAGTTCTGCGCCTTCTGGGAGGTCGAGGCCCGCCAGGTCCCCATGGCGGGCGACCGCTTCCACCTCGACGCGGCGTCCGCGGCCGCGCTGTGCGACGAGGACACCATCGGCGTCGTGGCGGTGCTCGGCTCCACCTTCGACGGGTCCTACGAGCCGGTGGCCGAGATCTGCGCGGCGCTGGACGAGGTCCAGGAGCGCACCGGCCTGGACATCCCCGTGCACGTCGACGGCGCGTCCGGCGCCATGATCGCGCCGTTCCTCGACCCGGACCTGGTGTGGGACTTCCGGCTGCCGCGGGTCGCCTCCATCAACACCTCGGGACACAAGTACGGCCTGGTCTACCCGGGTGTGGGCTGGGCGCTGTGGCGGGACCGCGAGGCGCTGCCCGAGGAGCTGGTCTTCCGCGTCAACTACCTCGGCGGCGACCTGCCGACCTTCGCGCTGAACTTCTCCCGGCCCGGCGCGCAGGTCGCCGCCCAGTACTACACCTTCCTGCGGCTGGGCCGGTCCGGTTTCCGCGCCGTCCAGCGGGCGACCCGGGACGTGGCCCGCTCGATGGCCGCGCGGATCAGCGCGCTGGAGGACTTCCGGCTGCTCACCCGGGGCGACGAGCTGCCGGTCTTCGCCTTCACCACCGCCGGCCACATCACCGCCTTCGACGTCTTCGACGTGTCCCGCCGGATGAGGGAACGCGGCTGGCTGATTCCCGCCTACACCTTCCCGCCCGACCGCGAGGACCTCTCCGTCCTGCGGGTGGTGTGCCGCAACGGCTTCTCCCACGACCTCGCCGGGATGTTCCTGGCGGACCTGGAGCGGCTGCTGCCGGAACTGCGGCGCCAGGCAGGCCCGCTGGGCCGCCCGGAGACGGTGGCGACCGCCTTCCACCACTGAGCGGCGCGGGCCGGCCGGGGAGAGAGGCGGCCGAAAGGGCCTGCCGACAGGGGCGGCCGACGAAGACCCGCATGCCCGAAAGTGCCCTCCGGCGAGACGCTGGGACATGCAGCCGAGACGGAAGGCCATTCTGCGGCTCGTTCGCTCTCCCTAGGGTTGAGGACATCGAGCAGGACACCGAGCCGGGCACCAACCGGCCGCAGCCCAGGGAGAGTTACCGTGCGCGCGATTGTCCAGAAGTCCTTCGGCGGCCCCGAGGTCCTCGAGCTCGTGGCGGCCGGGCGGCCCAAGCCGCAGGCCGGCGAGGTCCTCGTCAAGGTCCACGCCAGTGCGGTCAACCCGGTCGACGTGGCCGTCCGGTCCGGCGCCTACCCGCTGCTCGGCGAGCCGCCGTTCGGTGTGGGCTGGGACATCTCCGGGGTGGTCGAGGAGGCGGGCCCCGGCGCCGGGTTCGCGGTGGGCGACGAGGTCTACGGGATGCCGTTCTTCCCCCGCGCCGCCACCGGGTACGCCGAGTACGTCGCCGCCCCCGCGCGCCAACTGGCCCGTAAGCCCGCCTCGCTCGACCATGTGCACGCCGCCGCCCTCCCCCTCGCGGCGCTCACCGCCTGGCAGGGCCTCGTCCGGGCGGCGGGCGTCAAGGAGGGCGACCGGGTGGTGATCCAGCGGGCGGCCGGCGGCGTCGGCCACTTCGCGGTGCAGATCGCCAAGGCACGGGGCGCCCATGTGATCGCCCTGGCCGGCGCGGCCCGGCACGATTTCGTCCGCGGCCTCGGCGCCGACGAGGTCATCGACAACCGGACCACCGACTTCACCGAGGCCGTGCGGGACGCCGACGTGGTCCTCGACTCCATGGCCCAGGGCGCGGTGTCGCTCGGCGTGCTGCGCCCCGGCGGCGTCCTGATCAGCGTCCTCGAACACGACGACGCGCGGCTCGCCGCCCGCGTCGAGGCCGCCGGCCGGCGCTTCGCCGGCATCTTGGTCGAGCCGGACCGGGCCGGGCTCGAAGCACTCGCCGAGCTGGTCGACGCGGGCCTGATCCGGCCGTACGTCGAGGAGACCTTCCCGCTGGAGGAAGCCGCCAAGGCCCACGAGCTGGTCGGCGCGGGACACGTACAGGGCAAGATTGTCCTGACGGTCTGACCCGGAAGGACCGCGGACTCAGGGAGGGGCGAGGCCGGATGGACATCCTCACCGAGGCACTGGCCTCGATGCGCACCGGATGCCCGGCGTCCGTACGGACCAACGGCCACGCCCCCTGGGGCCTGCGGCTGCCACCGGTCGCCGGCGCCGGATTCCACGTGGTGCTCTACGGCACCTGCTGGCTGATCCCCCTGGAGGATTCCCCGCCGCACCTGAAGCCGCTCCCGCTGAACCCCGGCGATGTGGTCTTCCTGCGCGACGGGCGGGGCCACGTCCTCGCCGACCATCCCTCCACCCCGCCCGAGGAGCCCAAGGAGGAGCAGTTCCACGGGGGTTCACCGATCGGCACGGTCACGATCGGCGGCGACGGCCCCCGGACGAGCCTGCTGTGCGGCAACTACCACCTGGACCAGGGCCGCCCGCACCCGCTGGTGCGCCAGTTGCCCGAGGTGATCCATCTGCCCACCCGGCACGGCCGCCATCCGGAGCTGAGCGCCGCCGTCCAACTCCTCGGCTCCGAGCTGGAGAACCCGCGCATCGGCTCGGACGGCATCGTGCCCACCCTGATCGACTCGCTGCTCCTCTACATCCTGCGGGCCTGGCTCGACGACCAGTCGCCGGCCGCCGCCCGGGGCTGGGCGGCGGCCCTGGGCGACTCGGCGGTGGCCCCCGCCCTGGCGGCCCTGCACGACGACCCCTCGGCCCAGTGGACGGTCCAGTCGCTGGCCGACCGGGCCGGACTCTCCCGCGCCGCCTTCGCCCGGCGGTTCACCACGCTGGTCGGCGAACCGCCGATGGCCTATCTGACCCGCTGGCGCATGACGACCGCGGCCCGCCTGCTGCGCGAGTCCGACGCCCCGCTGACGACGGTCGCCGCCCGCACGGGATACGGCTCGGAGTTCGCCTTCGCCAAGGCGTTCAAGCGGGAATACGGTGTGGCCCCGGGCGGCTACCGGCGCCACCGGCGAGCGGCCTAGGAGCCGTCCGCGACGGGCGCACCGGCCTCACCGCTCGTCCTCGGGATGCACCTCGTCCGTCGCGTACGGGTTCTCCGCCCCGTCCCGGAGCACCGCGACGAACGGCTCGCCCTCACCGGCGAAGACATACGCCCCGCCCTCGATCCGCTCGATCAGCCCGCGTGTCCAGGCGGCGCCGCTGTCGGCGGAGTGCACCCACATGTTCATGATCTCGCCGATATGGCCGAGCCGCTCCGGCCCCTCCTGCGGCGTGTAGTGCTCGGTGACCGAGCCGCGCCATTCCTCCAGCGCCCGCACCCGCTTCTTGAGCAGCGCCACCGCCTCGGCGCGCGGCAGGTCGACGAGGAAGCCGAGGCCCGCGCTGAGCACGTCGACCTTCTGGTCGTACTGGGAGAGCGCCGCCCGCAGCAGCCCGAAGAACTCGGCCTCCCCCGCGTCGGTCAGCTCGTACTCCGTGCGCGGCGGACCGCCCACCGTGCTCGGTGCGAGGTCGTGGACGCGCAGCAGGCCCTGCTTCGCCATCTGCTTGAGCGCGTGGTAGATCGAGCCCGGCTTGGCGTTGGACCACTCGTGCGCGCCCCAGTACTCCAGGTCGTTGCGCACCTGGTAGCCGTGCGCCCGCCCGTGCTGCCGCACGGCGCCCAGTACCAACAGCCGGATCGCCGACATCGTCTCCTCTATTCCTCCCGCGCCCGGCGCACCCTCGTGCGCCGGCGCGGTCAGCCTAGACGGCTCCCCCTGTTCAGTCCTGGCCCTCGCCCGCGGCCGCTTCGCCCGCCCCCTGCCGCGCCGCCTGCTCCTCGGCCACCAGCTCGAACGCCGTCCGGCCGTCCAGCGACTCGCGGATGATGTCGGCGTGGCCGGCGTGCCGGGCCACCTCCTCGATCAGGTGCAGCATGAGCCAGCGCATCGACTGCCGGGCGTTCGGCGGGAACCAGGGCGCCTCCGGCAGCGGGAAGGTGTCGTCCAGGCTGGGCACCGAGCGCACGAACTTCTCCGTCCGCCGGGCCACGTCCGCCCAGAAGTCCAGCACGCCGCTCAGCGTCTGGCCGTCCTCCAGCCGGAAGCTCAGGTGCCAGGTGTCCTGGTCGCGTTCGATGGAATGCGGCGACTGCTGCGCGGTCTCCAGCCAGCCCAGCTCGGTCTCCGCCACGTGCTTGACCAGCCCGGCGAGCGACAGCTCACTGGCGCTCGGGCGCTGGGCCGCCTGCGCGTCGGTCAGTCCGAGGACCGCCCGGCGCAGACCGCCGCGCTGCGCCTCCAGGAAGGCCAGGAGCGCACCGCGCTCGTCGCCTCGGGCCTCGGCGAGAACGTGAGTAGGCATGGGTCCGCCCTTTCGCGAGATCCGGCGGCCGGCCCTTCGCCGTCCGCCTTCCGACTGCACTCAAGGTAGGACTCCTTGCGGTCAGCTTCTGTCCGCAAGGCTCGACGGGTTCTCTCCGCAAGGCTCGACGGGTCGGCCTCAGAACGGGAACTGCGACCGCCCGTGCTGAATGGAGATCCACTTGGTGGTCGTGAACGCCTCCACCATCGCGTCGCCGTTCAGCCGCCCCACCCCGGAGCTCTTCTCCCCGCCGAACGGCACGATCGGCTCGTCGTGCACCGTGCCGTCATTGATGTGGATCATGCCGGTCTCGATCCGCTTGGCGAACCGCACCCCGCGCTCGATGTCCCCGGTGTGCACCGCCCCGCTGAGCCCGTACGGCGTGGCGTTGGTCAGCCGCACCGCCTCGTCGTCACCGTCGAACGGCAGCAGCAGCACCACCGGCCCGAAGATCTCCTGGCCGAGCAGGGGGGAGTCCTCCGGCAGACCGCTCAGCACGCTGGGCGCGACGAGCGTGCCGCGGGTCGCGCCGTGCAGCAGCGCCTGGGCGCCGTCGGCCACCGCGCGGTCGACCAGCGAGGCGATGGATTCGGCCTGGCCCTCGTTGATCAGCGGACCGATGTGCGTCTCCGGGTCGACGGGGTCCCCCACCTTCAGGGACGCGACCTTCGCGACGAACTTCTCGGTGAACTCCCGCTCCACCGCGCGGTCGACGAGCACCCGGTTGGCGGCCATGCAGACCTGGCCCTGGTGGACGAAGCGGCTGAAGACGGCGGCGTCCACGGCGTAGTCGATGTCGGCGTCGTCCAGGACGACCAGGGCGCTGTTGCCGCCCAGCTCCAGCACCGCGTGCTTGAAGTTCGCGGCGGCGACCGTCGCGACGTGCCGGCCGACCTTCTCCGAGCCGGTGAAGGAGATCGTCTTGGGCACCGGGTGCTCGATGAGCGCGTCACCGATCTCGGCGATGTCGGTGACCACGACGTTGAGCAGCCCGGCGGGCAGGCCCGCCTCCTCGAAGATCCTGGCGACCAGGCCGCCGCCGCAGACCGGGGTGTTCTGGTGCGGCTTGAGGACGACGGCGTTGCCGAGCGCCAGGGCCGGCGCGACGGATTTCACCGACAGCAGCAGCGGGAAGTTGAACGGGCTGATGACCCCCACGACGCCGACCGGCAGGCGGTAGAGACGATTCTCCTTGCCGTCGACGGGCGAGGGCAGGATGCGGCCCTCGGCCCGCAGCGCCAGTTGCATCGCCTCCCGCAGGAACTCCTTGACCAGGTGCAGCTCGAAGCCGACCTTGGCGCGGGTGCCGCCGACCTCCGCGGCGATCGCCTCGCCCAGCTCCTCCGCGCGGTCGTCGATGATCCGCAGGGCGCGCTCGAAGACCAGCCGCCGGCTGTAGGGATTGGTCTCGGCCCAGGCCGGCTGCGCCCGCTCGGCCGCGCGGTAGGCCTGGTCGACCTCCTCGACGGTCGCGACGGTTATGGACGCCAGCTTCTCACCGTTGTACGGATTGAAGTCGACGATGTCCCATGAGCCGCTTCCGGACCGCCACTGGCCGTCGATGAACTGATACGCCAACTCGTCGAAGTAGGACATGCCATCCCGATCTGGAGAAAGGGCGCTCAGGGCGCCGCATTGGGGGGTGCTGACTCCTGATGGGTGGTCATCCTACTCACGCGTCACATCAGTTGGAGCAGTCCGCGGAGCAGGTCCCTGGTCTCGGCCGGATTCGGCCCCTCTTCCTGGAGACGGTTCATCGTCCGCGCGTACTGCGCCACTTCTTCGGGCTTGTCCACGTACAGCGCGCTGGTGAGCTGCTCCAGATACACCACGTCCGGCAGACCCGACTCGGGAAAAGCGAGCATGGTGAACGCGCCGCTCTCCGCGGCGTGCCCGCCGAAACTGAAAGGCATCACCTGAAGGCGCACGTTCGGCCGCTCCGACAGCTCGATCAGATGCTTCAACTGCTCGCGCATCACCGAGCGTTCGCCGTACGGGCGGCGCAGCGCGGCCTCGTCCAGCACGCAGTCGAACTGCGGCGGGCGCTCGGACAGCAGCAGCTTCTGGCGCTCCAGGCGGAGTGCGACGCGGCGCTCTATGTCGGCCGGGCTCGCGTCCGGCATGCCGCGCCGGACCACTGCCTGGGCGTAGCCCTCGGTCTGCAACAGCCCGTGCACGAACTGCACTTCATAGGTACGGATGAGGGAGGTCGCGCCCTCCAGGCCGACGTAGGTCTGGAACCACCCGGGCAGGACGTCGGTGTAACTGTGCCACCAGCCGGTGACGTTGGCCTCGCGGGCCAGGGACAACAGCGCCTCGCGCTCCTGCGGATCGCCGACTCCGTAGAGCGTGAGCAGATCCTCGACATCGCGCGCCTTGAAGCTGACCCGGCCCAACTCCATGCGGCTGATCTTCGATTCGGAAGCCCGGATCGAGTAACCGGCCGCTTCGCGGGTTATGCCGCGGGATTCACGCAACCGGCGAAGCTGCGACCCGAGCAGGATCCGCCGCACCACCGATCCGCTCGACTCACTTGCGGACACCTCTCAGACCCTCCTGTGACCCCACCCCGTCCAACAGTGCGCCGCAGTCTGCCATGTCCGGGCTTCGTTGAGTGCTCATCCGGTTACTGATATGTGAGGTTCCCGCAGGCCCTCCACAAGAAAGTACGGGAAGAATGTGCCGCGAATCCGCCCGGTCTACGCAATCACGGCACGTGCACGTGCATCTGCCCTTGCATCTGTCGTACGCATTGGGAACCATGGGCGTCGCACGCATGCACGCTCGTGAAAGATCCGCCAGATCCGGCTGACCGGCCAGGGTCATGACGTCCGCGAACGCCAGGAGTGCCTCGCATGGGGACCAAGGTTTTGACCATGCTCGAGCCGTTATGGCAGGGCCTTCCTCCCGTCGACCCCTTGGCCGTCTCCGGATCCGCGTCCTGCACGCTCCCGCCGCGGTACGAATCGGTCGGCGGCGCACGGAAGTTCACCCGCGAGACGCTGCGCGGCTGGGAGCTGGACGACCTCTTCGACGGGGTCGCCCTGGTCGTCTCCGAACTCGTCACCAACGCCCTGCGGCACGCCGTCCTCGCCGCGCCGGAGCACGCCGGTGACGCCCCGCCCGCCCGGCTCCACCTGATGCGCTGGTCCTCCCGGCTGGTGTGCGCCGTACGGGACCCCAGCGACTCCTCACCGATCGCCGGCGAGGCCGATTCGGCCGACGAGTCGGGGCGCGGGCTGTATCTCGTGGATTCCTTCAGCGACGGCTGGGGCTGGCACCCGCTGTCGGGCGCCGCGCCCGGCAAGGTGGTCTGGGCGCTCTTCCGCCTGCCGTAGGGGCCGCTGCCCCGGGACCGGAACACCCGGCCCGGCAGCGGCCCTTCGCCATGCCCGGACCCGTCGGCCGGTCCCGTCAGTCCCGTACGAGGTGGTCGAACTCGCCGTCCTTGACGCCGAGGAGCATCGCCTCGATCTCGGCCGGGGTGTAGACCAGCGCCGGGCCTTCGGGGAAGCGGGAGTTGCGCACCGCGACCTCGCCCCCGGGCAGTTTCGCGAACTCCACGCAGGAGCCCTGGGAGTTGCTGTGCCTGCTCTTCTGCCAGGCCACGTCACGGAGATCCGTTGCGGCCATGCCGTTGTATGCGTGGGGCACAGGGGTCTCCCGGTGAGGACAAATGGCAACTGCCCGGGATCATAGCTGCGTTCACATGCAGATGCATGCGCAGATGCACGTGCACGACAGGCGGTGCCGACGCCGTCACAGCGCGCCGCCCGCTCTCGGCGCCCCGCCCTCGCCCCCGCGGATGAGACGGACGCCGCGGCCTACGGGTTCCGCGGCCTCACCGGGACGCGTACGGCAGCAGCGCCATCTCCCGCGCGTTCTTGATCGCGCGGGCCAGCAGCCGCTGCTGCCGCGCGGTGACCCGGGTGATCCGGCGGCCGCGGATCTTGCCGCGGTCGGAGAGGAACCTCCGCAGCAGGTCGGTGTCCTTGTAGTCGATGTAGGTGACCTTCGCCGCGTCCAGCGGGTTGGGACGGGGCGTGGCCTTGCGACCGGGGTCGGGCCGGCGGCTCATGAGGGTGCTTCCTTCGGCGTGCGGGTTCGGTGTGCGGGTTCGGCCCGCGGGGTCAGCGGACGGGGTCGAGGAGTGCGTCGAAGGCGGGCGGCAGGCTCTTCCAGGCGGCGGGTCCGGCCGCGTACTCGGCGTCGGTGAGCACACAGGACTCCAGGAGGGAGGCGAGCCCCTCACGGTCCAGGCCGGGCGAGGTGAAGACCAGGTGCTGGGCGCGATCCCCGTGCTCGGGATGCCAGTCCAGCGCGGCGGCGGCCCGCCACACCGGCGGCACCAGCTCCCACGCCGCGTCGGGCAGCGAGGCCAGCCACGGCCCGGCGTTCTCGACGCACAGCGCGCCGCCCGCCGCGTCCCACGACAGCAGCGTGTCCGGACGGTCGGCCAGCCAGAACCGGCCCCGGCTGCGGGCGGCCGCGCAGGTCAGGTCCTCCAGTGCCGCGTGCAGCCGCTCAGGGTGGAAGGGGCGGGTGCGGTGCCAGACGAAGGTGCTCACGCCGTCCGCGTCGGCCTCCTGCGGCAGCAGCGCGCAGGCCGGATGCTGCCGGGCCGCGGCCGCCTCCGCGTCGAATCCGGCCCGCGCCAGGGCCGCCAACTCCCCTGATTCCACGGGCACCTGGCGCGCCGTCGGATGCAACTGCGCGAGCAGCGCCAGATCGGCGGGCTCGGCCTCCTCCTCCCCCGCCGCGAGCGCCAGCACCGGCGCGTACTCCAGTTGCCGCGCCCAGGTGTCGGCGACGGTGCGCTGGTCGGAGGCCGCGGCGGCGAGCCCGGCCTCGGCGAGGTCGTCGCCGCAGCCGAGGTAGGCGAGCACCAGCGCCGGATCGACGGCCGTGATCACTCCGGTCAGCGCCAGGCTCTCGCCGCCGCAGGCGGTGATCACCTCGGCCATCGCCTTGGGCTCGACCGAGTCCCACAGCTCCACGATCGCCAGATGGCATGTGCGTCCCGCGGCCAGCCGCTCCAGCTCGGGCACCAGGTCCTCGCGCAGCGCGCAGCAGGCGCAGTTGTTGACCAGCGGCGCCTCGCCCGCCGCGAGCGTCCCGTCGGCGTCGCGGACGGTGCGGTGGACGGTGCCCGCGGCGGCCGTCGCCAGGTCGTGGTGGAGGGCGACGCTGCCGGGGACGGCGCGCAGCAGGCTCTGGACGGCGGCCTGCCGCGCCTCGGCGTGCAGGCCGCCCACCACCACGACGTCGAGTCGCCGCATCAGCGGTCCCCGCGCTTGCCGTAGCGGCGCTCGAACCGCTCGACGCGGCCGGCGGTGTCCAGCACCCGGGCGGTGCCGGTGTAGAAGGGGTGGCTCGCCGAGGAGATCTCGACGTCGATGACGGGATAGGTGCCGCCGTCCTCCCACTGGACGGTCTTGTCGCTGGTGGCGGTCGACCGGCTCAGGAAGGCGAAGCCGGCGGCCCGGTCGCGGAAGACGACGGGCCCGTACGCGGGATGGATTCCGGGCTTCACAGGGCTCAGCGCTCCTCTCGGAAGGTGAGATGGCGGCCGGCGACCGGGTCGTACTTGCGCAGTTCGAGGCGGTCGGGGTCGTTGCGGCGGTTCTTGCGGGTCACGTAGGTGTAGCCGGTCCCGGCCGTGGACCGGAGTTTGACGACCGGGCGTAGTTCGTTGCGGGCCATGGGGCTAGTATACGCAAACGATTCTCATTTTCAATAAGCCCTCCCCAGGGGCCCGCCCGGAAGGACCGCACCATGTCCGCCCACTGCCAACTGACCGGCCGCAGGCCCGGCTTCGGCAACGCCATTTCGCACTCGCACCGCCGCACCCCGCGCCGCTTCGACCCCAACATCCAGCGCAAGCGCTACTGGCTGGCGAGCGAGGGCCGGCACATCCGGCTCACGCTCAGCGCCAAGGGCGTCAAAACCGTGGACATGATCGGGATCGAGGCGGCCGTCGCCCGTATCCGCGCACGAGGGGAGAAGGTCTGATGGCCAAGCAGAGCAAGATCGTCAAGAACGACAGGCGCCGCGCCACCGTCGCGCGCTACGCCACCCGCCGGGCCGTCCTCAAGGCCCTCATCCGCTCCCCGCACACCCCCGAGGCGGAACGCCGAGCCGCCCGGCAGGAACTGGCCCGCCAGCCGCGCGACGCCAGCGCCACCCGCGTGCGCAACCGCGACAGCGTCGACGGCCGCCCGCGCGGCTACATCCGGGCCTTCGGCCTCTCCCGCGTACGGCTGCGCGAGCAGGCCCACGCCGGCTACCTGCCCGGCGTACGGAAATCAAGCTGGTAGGCCCCTCGACCGGCAGCCCGGGGGCGGGGCCTACCTCCGCCCCCGGGCGCCACGGCGTGCGCGTCAGAGCTGATCGGTCCCCGCGACCCTGCCGAGCAGCTCCGTGAGAAGGCCCCCGCTTTCCTCGGGGTCCGCGCAGTACGTCTTCTCGTTGTGCGACATGCACTGATAGCCGATGGCGGCGGGCTTCTTCGGCTTGGGCGGGTCCTCGGGGGACTGCGCCGCCGCCGCTCCCGAAAGCGGGACCAGTGCGGCCGCGGCGATCACGGCCGCCGCCGCGGCACGTCCTGCGAATCTGCGCATGCTGCTCTCCTCGTGCGCGGAAATGAGTCGCCCCATGGGTACCGCCCGCCCCGCCCGGCCACCTGTCGCGACGCTTCGGGTGCGGCTGTTCGGGTCCTTCGGTTCGCCCACTTGCACCAGCTCCGCTCGCCACTGGCACCGAGGTGTGCCGGTCTTCGGGGAAACGCGGCGGTGGGCGCTTTCAAACGCCTGGGAGGCCGCACGTCCCACCAATGAGCGAAAGAACGATCCTTCCCGTGCCGGAGAGGGCTTTCACGCGTTGATCCGCACGTCCGTCGCACGACCCGCCGGGCGGCTTCCAGCCGCAGCGCCGCCCGGCGGCAGGGGATGCGACGGCGCGCGGTCGAGTCGTCCGGTGATGCCGACGGCCGCCTCGACCGGGCGGCCCAGGCCGAGCGGCCCGCCGGACCCGCTCGGCCGGCCGCCGAGAGCCCACCGGACCACCGATCCGGCCGACCCGCACACAGAAGCCGTACGGAGCCCCCGTACGGCTTCTGTGTGCGGGGCCTCACCCGAATCCTGCGCCCTCACCCCAAGAGGCGGCAGGTGCCTGCGCGCGGCCGGCATGCCAATGCCCCGGCAACCCCATCAATTCTGCGAGGGCATTGGCATGCGTCCCTCCACACACCCTTTTCAACGAACCGGCGGAGCACACGCAGTCACAAGCGAATAACAAAGGGAATGCCGCCGCAGTCGGAAATTCACACCGCTTACGCACAATCCGGCGGACAGCGAAAACCCGGGTCACCCGGAGGAAAAAGATCCGGGTGACCCGGGCGCCGATCAACCGATCACTGCTTACCCTTGGCCTTGCCCTTACCCTTGGCCTTGCCTTCGACCCGGGCCTGGATCTTTCCCTTGGCCTGCGTCGAGTTCTCGGCACACTGCCGGCCCTCCGGCGCGGACACCACGTTGATTTCCTGGAAGCGGACCGGGACGGCGTCGGCGAGCGGGCCGATCTTGTCCTTGGCGGGCAGCCCGAGGCAGGGCTTCTCCAGGGAACCCGGGAGCAGGCCGGCCTGCGGGCTCATCTTGCCGTGCGTGGTCGAGTTTCCGAACTTCTGCACCGCGCCGTTGCCGTTGACGGAACTCGCTCCCCGGTCGTGACCGAGGGCCATCGCCTCCGGGGCAGCGGCAGCGGCGACACCGACAAGGGAGGCCGCCGCGGCAGCGGACGCCAGAGCCTTGTTGATCATTGGTGATCCTTCGTATTGCGGAATGTCCTTGCGCCGGGCAATGGCGCCAGCGCGCAAGGGGAGTTTGATGGGCTCATTCACTGCATGAGCTTTCCGGGGTGCGGTGGTACCGCTCGCTCCGGTGATTACTTCACGAGGGAGATACCGCCGAGCAGCGGCCCCGCCTTCTTGGTGACGTCCGTGGCGCGCCCCAGAATCTTCTTGGGGTTGGCCTTCTTGACGGTGTTCGCCGTGTTCGCGACCGTCAGCAGCTTGTTGGGGTTGGTCCCCTTGACGTTCTTCGCCGTGGTCGCGACGTTCTTGACCGTCGGCCGGATCTGGTGGCCGTCCAGCCCCTTGCTGTGCAGCACGTTCTTCAGACCGCTGTTGAGGCTGACCACCGGGGTGCCGGGCGAGGCCGCGAAAGCGGGGGCCGCCGCGCCGAGCGCCATCACGGAACCGGCGATGACCGCTGCGGACTTCGCGTACTTCACTTTCAACTGTCCCTTCTCTGGCGGTGCTTGGAGGACCGCGACACAAGCGCCGCGTGAGCATTGACGTCGCTGCTCGACTCACCGCTTTCCTCTTACCTAACGAGGCCCGCCCCCCGGAGAAACTCTGCAGTTCGCTGTTCTTGGCGACGCCGCTCGGACAAGGCGGACGCGATTCAACTCCGGTGCTGCCGGGGACGCCAGGCACCGAACGGCCCCGGTGCGCATGGAGTGCGCACCGGGGCCGTTGACAAACAGCGGGGAGTTCGTTCTCCCGTGTCAGCGGTTGGTGCAGACGTTGCCGAACGCCGGGTTCAGCACGGTGACGAAGCCGACGGTGTTGCCGCAGACGTTGATCGGCACGTGGATCGGCACCTGAACGACATTGCCGGAGATGACGCCGGGGGACTTCTTGGCAACTGCCTTGGCACCCGAGTCGGCGAATGCCGGCGTGGCCGCACCCACTGTCATGAGCGTGCCGGCAGCGACCGCAGCGACCTTTGCGTACTTCACTTTCAGCCCTTTCGCAGCGGGTCCGTAGCGGACACGACCGTCGTGCCGCAACGGGCGCCAATCCGCTCGCCCGTAACTCCGCTGCCGCTATTGGTAACGAGTTTCCCTACCGTACGAAACTCCTCCGGAGGCAGTTTTCGAAAGGATCGCCCGAATGACGCAAGGGCGCGACGACGACTGCCACGACGTGTCACCACAGGGGAAATCCATCGGGCCCGAACAGGTGGGGGCCCGTCGAATTCGAATTCCTACGGAAAAGAGGTGGCGAGAACCGGCGGACCGGCCATCCCTCGAAACAGAGCGCTCCGGAGCTGGAGCGCCCTGGTCAACTCCCTTGGGGAAGTGCGGTTTCGCCCGTTCACCCGAATGCCGCGAACCATGACAGACCTCCGGGCGTCGTTGGGTCCCGGACGGCGGGGCCGGGCATGCCGAGGGCCGGTACGCGAAGACGTACCGGCCCTGGAATGCCGAAGGCCCGCCCGGCAGCGAGCGGGCCTCACCTTCCGGCTGTGGTCACTTGTTGGTGCACTTGTTGGCGAAGGCCGGGTTGAGGAGCCCGAACACGTTGACGGTGTTGCCGCAGACGTTGATCGGCACGTGGATCGGCACCTGGACGACGTTGCCCGAGATGACGCCCGGGGACTTCTTGGCAACGGCCTTGGCGACCGCGCCGCTGTGACCGTTGGTGGCGCTGGCGACACCGGCACCGCCGACGACCGCGACGCCCGCGGCGGCGGAGAGCAGGACGGCCTTGGAGACAAACTTCACGGCGAACCTCTTAACTGTGCAGCGTTCAGGGTCTGTAGAGACGTCGCCTGGAGCGACAAGCTGCTCAACGCCCCCGGTCCTGGGGAGGTATCGGTGCATTCGGGTGAACGTGTGTCCTGAGTGGACGAAGATGCTGTAGGGAACCAGCTCCGGGCCGGCCGGCGCCGCGCGGCGCTCCCTGGCCGGCTGCCCGCCCTCCTCGCACGCCGAAGCTGCTGGTCAGTGGCATTGTCAGACCCTGGTGGAAGACTTCGGGGTATGAGGTGGGCGGTGGCGGAGACGGGCGACGGGGGTGCGCGTCTCTGCCCGCTCGCCCCGGACGGCCGGCCCGCCGGGCCGGTGGTGGCGGAGCCCTCGATCGTCGAGGCCGTGCGGGCCCGGCCGCAGGTCGAGCGGTGGGTGTGGCGGTCCACCGCGGAGATCTACCGGCGGCTGCTAGGCGCCGGGGTGCGCGTCGAGCGCTGTTACGACGTCGAGGCCGCCGAGGCGCTGCTGATCGGCCACGAGGAGGGGCAGTCGGGCCAGCCGCGGTCGCTGGCCGCCGCCTGGGCGCGGCTGCACGGCCTGCCGGTTCCGGCGGACGCGCCGGCCCGGGCCGCCGACACCCAGCCCTCCCTGTTCGAGCCCGGACCGGTGCCGCTGCCGCCCGGCACGGACGGCCTCACGGCCCTGCTGGAGGTCTACGCCGGCCAGGTGGCGCGTACGGCTGCGGCCGAGCACCCGGAGCGGATGCGGCTGCTGCTGGCCTCGGAGTCCGCGGGCATGCTCGTCGCCACGGAAATGGGGCGGGCCGGGGTGCCCTGGCGGGCGGATGTGCACCGCGCGCTCCTGGACGGGCTGCTCGGCGAGCGCTATCCGGGCGGTCTGGAGCCCCGTCGGATGGCGGAGCTGGCGGAGGAGGTGTCGCGGGCCTTCGGGACACGGGTGCGCCCCGACCTGCCGAACGAGATCATCAAGGCGTTCGCCGGCGCCGGGATCGCGCTGACCTCCACCCGTAAGGGGGAGTTGGGGCGGATCGACCACCCGGCGGTGGAGCCGCTGCTGGAGTACAAGACGCTCTACCGCCTGCACACCGCCCATGGCTGGTCCTGGTTGCAGCAGTGGGTGCGGGACGGCCGCTTCCGCCCCGAGTACCTCCCCGGCGGCACGGTCTCCGGCCGCTGGACCACCAACGGCGGCGGCGCGCTGCAGATTCCCAAGGTGATCCGGCGGGCCGTGCTCGCCGATCCCGGGTGGCGCCTGGTCGTCGCCGACGCCGACCAGATGGAGCCGCGCGTGCTGGCCGCCGTCTCGCGCGACCGCGGGCTGATGGAGCTGGCGGGCAGCGGCAGGGATCTGTACGCCGATCTGGCGGCCCGCGCCTTCGGCGGCGACCGCGAGCGGGCCAAACTCGCCCTGCTGGGCGCCATTTACGGCCAGACCTCCGGCGACGCCCTCAAGCACATGGCCGACCTGCGCCGCCGCTACCCGGCCGCGGTCGCCTACGTCGACGACGCGGCGCGGGCCGGCGAGGAGGGTCGCCTGGTGCGCACCTGGATGGGGCGCACCTGCCCGCCCGCGTCCGTGGCCGCGCCCGACGAGGCGGGGCTGCCCCAGGAGGAGGAGCCGCCGACCGGCTACGGCAGCGGCTCGGCGGCCCGGGCCCGCGGCCGGTTCACCCGTAACTTCGTCGTGCAGGGCAGCGCCGCCGACTGGGCGCTGGTGATGCTGGCGGCGCTGCGCCGCTCGCTGTCGGCGGCCGGCCTCCGGGCCGAGCTGGTCTTCTTCCAGCACGACGAGGTGATCGTGCACTGCCCGCGCGAGGAGACGGCGACGGTGACGGAAGCGATCACTCAGGCGGCCGAGGCGGCGGGCCGGATAGCGTTCGGGCGGACGCCGGTGCGGTTTCCGTTCACGACGGCGGTGGTGGGGTGTTATGCCGAGGCCAAGTGAGGACGGTGAGGTGGCGCCGGCGGCCTGGCGGGCCGACGTCGCGCCCGGCGTCGATCCGGACATCCGCGGCCGACGCCTTCCCCCGAAGGAGCGGGACGCGCTTGAATCCTGGCAGGCGTGGGGCGAATCGGCGGCGGAAGGGGCACATCGGTCATGAGCGGTGAGAGCGGCACGGGCCGGGGCGGGGAGACGGGCTCCGCGCGCGGCGGCGGTGCGGGGCTGGAGCGCGTCAATCCGCCGCACCTGGCGCCGCCGACGGGCTTCAGCCATGCCGTGCGGGCCGTCTCGGGCACGATGGTCTTCCTCGCCGGGCAGACGGCCCTGGACGGCAGGGGCCGGATCGTCGGGCACGGCGTCGTGGAGCAGTTCGAGCGGGCGCTGGCCAACCTGTTGGAGGCGGCGGCCGCCGCCGGCGCCGGCCCGTCCGACCTCGCCAAGCTCACCGTCTTCGCCGTGGACGTGGCCGACTACCGCCGGCACGCACGGGACATCGGCCGGGTGTGGAAGCGGCTGGTCGGTGGCGACTATCCGGCCATGGCCGTGATCGGCGCGACCCGCCTGTGGGACGAGGCCGCCCTGGTCGAGGTGGAGGGCATCGCGGTCGTCCGCTAGGCCCTGCCGCGGGTGCCCGGCGGACGGGGGCGGTCCCCCGGACCGGGGTGGCCACCGCTCCCCTGCGACGCGAAGGCGCCCGCCCCCGGATTTCCCCGGGGACGAGCGCCCTCGAACCGTTCGTACGCTCACCGATGACGCGACCGCGCCTGCCGGGCGGCCGGCCGTTGGGTCATTTCCTGTCGCGGGCCGCTCCGACCGGGTCCTTCTTGAAGGCCCAGGTCATCTTCGGCTCCATCGCGAAGCGGAAGGCGCGCTGCACGGGGGGCGTGCACAGCACGGTGATCACGGTGCCCGCGATGAGCGTCAGCAGCACCGCGCCCCAGGGGGTATGCATCCACGGGTTGTCGTACCAGTCCCAGAAGCGGGAGCCCTTGGCCAGGAAGCCGTGCAGCAGGTAGCCGTAGAGGGTGCCCGCGCCGAGCGCCGTGCACCACATCGTGCGGCCCGGGATCCAGGCGAAGAAGCAGGCCACCAGCACCAGGGAGCAGCCGAACATCGCGAGGGTCATGACCGCGCCGCTCCACCACGGGGCGGCGAGTTCCTGCGCGGCGTCGCGGTGGTAGAACCACGCGGCGTTCATACGCGGCGCGGCCCAGTAGGCGAAGACCAGCGCGGCGGCGAAGACCGGGACGGCCACGATGCGGGCCTGGCGGCGGCGTACGAGCTTGAAGTGCTCCGGCCGCAGGCACAGGCCGATCACGAAGAACGGCAGGAACTGGAGCACCCGCTGGAGGTCCAGATCGTTGCCGATGTCCGGGGAGAGGGACGCCAGGACGGCGATGGCCAGCGCGAGGGGAACGGGCCAGCGCACGATCTTCCACAGGGGTGTGGTCAGCCGCCAGATGAACAGCGCCGCCAGGAACCAGGTCAGGTACCAGGGGTCGGTGAGGCTGATCGGATAGCCCGGATCGTCGTCCGCCCACCTCTTGAAGAGCGTGTAGGCCACTTCGAAGAGAATGTAGGGAACGGCGATGCCGGTGACGAGCCGTTGCAGGCGGTCCTTGCGCATGTCGAAACTGCGCGAGAAATAGCCGGAGATGATGATGAACGCCGGCATGTGGAAGGCGTAGACGGTGATGTAGAGCGCCGCCGCCGACCGGCTGCCGTCCCGCAGCGGTTCCCAGGAGTGGCCCATCGCGACGAGCACGATGGCCAGGTACTTGGCGTTGTCGAAGAACGCGTCGCGCGGCTTCGCCTTCGCGTCGGTCCTGGCGTGCGCCTTGCCGCGTCCTTTGGCGTGCCCCGGGCCCTTGCGCGCGGGAGCCCCGGCTCGCGGGTCGGCCTCGGGCCGCGGCTGGTTGGTGGTCGTGACGCCGGCGGGCGGCGCCATCGTGGCCGTCGCCGTGCCGGAGCGCGGCGCGTCATGGGGTACCTGCCGCGGCGGGGGAAGGGGCACCCGCCGGTCGCCGTACGCCGGAAATTCGTTCGTCAAGGGCCCTCCCGGAACGAACCCAGGGAAGGAGCTGGACGCTGGCCCGCACCGGGCCGCAAATCGGAACCCAAAAGCCAAATCCTGCGTCTTAGTTCTTTTACGGGGAGTGTGGCGGCGTCGAACATCTCAGGCACCTTAGCCCCGCCACGCGAATCCCGTAAATCCCCGCCCGCCGCAGGCCACACGCCACCCGTCCGGCCCACACACATCCTTCACGCGGCGCGTCCGACAGGCGGAGTACGGGTGATATGCCTGGCTGAAAAGTGACCGACGCCATTCAGACAATGAGCCCGTCGATGCCTCGAGTCGAGGCCACTCGCGCACTCATATTCTCCCCCACGTCCCAGGCGTAGACCTCCAACGGCCTGCCGTGCGCCCCGCGCAGTCGGTGCACGGCCGCGACCCAGCGCGAACTGGCGTCCGACATCCGGGGGTTGATCTGGTCGGCGAAGCGCGCGTAGCGGGCCAACTGCGCGGGGGCCGGGGCGCCGAGAATTCCCGTACGCACCCGTGGCGCCAGCTTGTGCACCCTTCTGACACACCGCACACAGAAGCTCTGGATCACCAACCGGTGCCTTACATGGGCACGATCCAGCCACCCGCGTCGGCGTAGTTCGCGGAGGGCCTGGGCCTCGATGCCGCGGTAGCGCTCGGGCGCCTTGAGTTCGAGCAACAGCCGCTGCCGGTTGCGGTCCAGACGGCGCAGGTAGGCGGCGAGGGTCGGCACCCGTTCTCCGGCGAACCGCTTGCCGAACCAGCTTCCGGCGTCCAACCGGGCGATCTCGGCGGCCGTGAAGTCGGCCACCCGCCAGGGCGCTCGCCGCGGGAACACCTTTTCGGCGTCCGTCGTCCGCTCCAGCGTCGTGTCGTGCAGGACCACCAACTGGCCGTCCTTGGTGCGCTGCACGTCGTTCTCGACCCAGACCAGCCCGCGCCGGTGCGCGGCGTCCACGGCGGCGAGGGTGTTCTCCGGCGCGTCGCGGGCGGCGCCCCGGTGCGCGATGACCAGCGGCGCGCGGACACCCTTACGGGCCCACCCGGCGGCTCCTGGTCCCCCGCCGTGGCCCGCGGACGACGGCATCGCCGCGGCGGACGACGCCACGGCCGCCGTGAGCAGGAACGCGACACCGCCGGCGGCTATCCGCCCCGTTTTCCGCAGCATGCACCGGCCTCCTGGTCGCTCGTCACAGACGACAACACCCGCGTCGGGCCCGGCCGCTGGGGCACTTTTGGCCATGCGCCGTGCCGGCCCACGCCCATGCCCTGCCGTCCGGGCCCGTTCGTCCGGATACGCGGCTTCTCCCTCAACATGCCTCCATCTGGCCGCGCACGCCACGCGAGCCCCTCACCCGCCCTGCGCCCCACCCGTCCCCCTCTTCACTTTTCCGCAGGTCAACAGGGCCGTCAGCCGGTTGCCGGACGGCCACCCATCCGTGGGCGCGGCATCCGCGCCCGGGCCGTGACCGTCAGTAAGTTGTGACCGTCCGCACCGTCCGGTCCGCGCGCTCGCCTCCCCGCCGAACCGCCCGGCCGCTCCCCGCCGCCAGGAGAGCCGATGGTCTCCCCCTCCCTCCGCCCCTTCCGCCCCGGTGACGGCCCCTCCCTCGTGGCCTCCTGGTGCCGCGCCGCCCCGGCCGATCCGATCACCGCCACCCGCTTTCGCACCCTGGTCCTCCTCGACCCGAATTTCGACCCCGAGGGGCTGCGGGTGGCCGCCCTGGACGGCCGGGTGGTGGGCGCCGCCTACGCCGTCCGCCGCCTGGTCCCCCTCGCGGGCACCGACCTGGAGCCGGAGCAGGGCTGGATCCCGTTCTTCTTCGTGGACCCGTCGGTACGCACCCGGGGCCTGGGCCGCCGCCTGCTCACCGACGCCCTGGACTGGCTGCGCGGTCACGGCCGTACCCGCGTCGACTTCGCCCCGTACACGCCGCACTACGTCCTGCCCGGCCTGGACCGCACCGCCTATCCGCACGCCGACCGGCTGCTGGCGGACCTCGGCTTCCGGCCGCACGGCGAGGCCGCCGCCATGGACCGCTCCCTGGTCGGCTACCGCGTGCCCGACGACGTACGGCAGCGGGAGGACCACCTCCTGGCGCGGGGGTACCGCTTCGGCACCCCCGCCGACGACGACCTGGTGGGCCTCCTGCGCCTGGCCGGCGAGGAGTTCGGCCCGGACTGGGCCGGGGCCATCCGGCGGTGCCTGTCCACCGGCACGCCCCTGGACCGCGTCGTCCTCGCCCGCGAGCCGGGCGGTCGCCTGGTCGGCTGGGCGATGCACGGCGCGTACGACGACGTGCACGAGCGGTTCGGCCCCTTCGGCGTGGCCGCCGAGCAGCGCGGCACGGGCGTCGGCAAGGTGCTGCTGCACCGGACGCTGGAGCGGATGCGGGCCGGTGGCGCGCACAGCGCGTGGTTTTTGTGGACGGGCGAGCGGAGCCCGGCGGGCCTCCTCTACCGGTCGGCCGGTTTCGCCACCACCCGCACGTTCACGGTGCTGCGGCGGGAGGCGGCGTGAGGCGGCGGGCGTTCGCCGCGGGGGCCGCGCGCGCACTGCTCTCCGGCGCGGGGGCGCGGGCAACCGCCGGGGCCCTGCTGTCGGCCGCCGGGGCCGCCGGATGCGGCGTTCTGGGTGACGACGGCGAGCGCGGCGGCGGGGAGCCGGGCGGCCCGCACACCGGCCACCCCGGCGGCCGCACCACCCGTGGCCGCACCCCCCGCGCCCCCGTCGTCCTGACCCTCCTCTCGCACTACGCCGGCGATCCGCTCGCCCCCGCCCTGCGCGCGGCCGTCGACGCCTGGAACACCACGCACCCGCACATCACGGTGCGCACCGCGGCCGTCAAGTTCTCCGATCTGCTGACCACTTACATGGTTCGCCAGGCGGCGGGACAGGGCGCCGACCTGCTGCACCCGTACTGCCTGTGGGCCGGGCAGTTGGTCCGAGCCGGCGTCCTGCGGCCCGCCCCGCCCGAGGACGCCCGCCGCATCCGCCGCGACTACTCCCCGGCGTCCGTGACCGCCTCCTCCGTGGACGGAACGCTCTACGGCTATCCCACCGAGGTGCAGACCTACGCGCTCTTCTACAACCGGCGGCTGCTGCGCCGCGCCGGTTTCTCCGCTCCGCCGCGCACCTGGCGGGAGTTGGAGGAGATCGCGTACCGCACCGCCCGGCGCGACCGGCACGGCAACACTCTGGTGCAGGGCTTCGGGATGTCGCGGGCCGACGACGCGACGGTCGTGGGCCAGACGCTGGCGCTGCTGGCCGCGCGCGGGGGCGCGTTCCTCACCCCGGGCGGCCGCCGGTCCGCTCTCGACTCCACCGCCTGGCGCGACGTACTCGACCTGGAGCGCCGCCTCATCGCGCGCGGGGCGAGCGACCCCGGCGTCCCCCTGTTCAAGGCGTTTCCCTCCGGCCGGGTGGCGATGGCGGTCAACGCGGGCTGGTGGACGGCCAACCTCAGGGCCCTGATGGGCGACGATTACGGCGACGTCGGCGTGGCGCCGGTGCCGGGCCGCGCCCCTGGCGACCGCGGCACCCTCGCCACCGGCTTCCTGCTCGGCGTGAACACCGCGTGCCGGCATCCGGAGGAGGCGTGGGAGTTCCTGCGCTGGCTCAACGCCGTACGGGTGCCGCTGCGGGTTCCCGGGCGGCCGGGGCAGCGCGCGGGCCGGCAGGTGACGGTGACGCGGATGAGCGCGCTCCAGGTGTCGGTCGGTTCGATGACCGGCCGTGACGCCGACATGCGGGCGCTGCTCGGGCCCGGCGGCGGAAGCGATCCCCGTCTCGGCCCGTTCCTGGACGCGCTGGCCTACGCCGTACCGGAACCGAACGGTCCGCGCGCCCAGAAGGCCAAGGCGCTGCTGCGCGGCAACATCGAGACGGTGTGGACGGGCCGCCGGTCGGTCGACGAGGCCCTGCGCACCGCCGCCCGGCAGATCGACCAGGAACTCTCGCGGCCCGGCTGACCCGCCGTGCCTCCCCGCGCGCCCCGCACTCCCACCCTCCAGAGAGGTGACGCCATGGCATCAGCCACCGGCGGCCCCGTACGGGCGGCCCGGCGGCGGCAGACCGCCGTCGCCTATCTGTTCCTGGCCCCCACCCTGCTGTTCTTCGCCGTCTTCCTCGCCCTGCCGCTGCTGTTCGCGGTCGTCCTGGCGCAGTCGCGCTGGGCCGGATTCGACCTGACCGCCATGAAGCCCGTCGGCCTGGACAACTTCGCCGCCCTCTTCGCGCGCGGCTCGACCTTCCTGACACCCATCCTCACCAACACGCTGCTCTACGCCGCCGGAACGGTGACCCTGGCCCTTTCGGCCGCGCTGGCCATCGCCGCCTGCCTCGACCGCCTCCGCTTCCAGGGGTTCTGGCGGACGCTGTATTTCCTGCCGATCGTCACGACCGTCGTGGCCGTCGGCAACGTGTGGAAGTACATGTACGAACCCGGCGGGCTCATCAACGGCGTGCTCAACGGACTCGGCCTGGACTCCCTCGCCTTTCTCCAGGACCCGGACACCGCCCTGCCGTCCGTCGTCGTGGTGCAGGCATGGGCGTCCGTCGGAACCGCGATTCTCATCCTCACCGCGGGGCTGAAAGCCATTCCGGAGGTCTATTACGAGGCGGCGGAGCTGGACGGCGCGACCGGATTCACCCTCTTCCGGCGGATCACGCTGCCCCTGCTCCGCCCGTCCCTGCTGTTCGTCTGCGTGACCCAATTCATCACCGGACTCCAGTCGTTCGCGCTCATCAACGTCATGACGGGCGACGGCGGACCGGGCGACGCCACGAACGTCGCGGCCCTGGAGATGTACCGGCTGGCTTTCACCTACGGCGACTGGGGCGTGGCCGGAGCCGCCGCCTTCGTCCTTTTCCTGGTGATCGTGGTGACCACGCTGGCGCAGTTGCGGCTGTTCCGCCGGACAGGGGAGGAGACATGAGAGGGAGAGGAGTCATGAAAAGGGGAGGAGTCACGAAAGGGAGAGGAATCATGAGCGGACGGGGCACGCCGAGGCACCGCCGTTTCCCCTGGGCCTCGTACACGCTGGTGGCCGCCGGCGCCGCCCTGACCGTCGTGCCGTTCCTGGACATGCTGCTGACCTCGTTCAAAGGCCCCGGCGAATTCGGCAGACTGCCCTACCGCTTCCTCCCCCAGGCATTCGATCTCACCAACTACCGTGCCGCGATCGACCGCTTGGACCTGCCCCTGCTCTTCCGCAACAGCGTCCTGGCCACCGCCCTCATCACCGGCTCCATCCTCCTGACGTCCTCGCTCGCCGGCTACGCGCTGGCCAAGCTGCGCTTCCCCGGCCGCGACCTGCTCTTCCGGCTGGTCCTTTCGACGATGATGTTTCCGCCGTTCCTCTTCTTCATCCCGCATTTCCTGATCCTGGTGCACTGGCCCGGGGCCGGCGGAAACGACCTGGCCGGCCGCGGCGGCGCGGGCCTGACCGTCAGCCTCGCCGCCCTCGTCATGCCCTTTCTGGTGTCCGGCTTCGGGATTTTCCTGATGCGGCAGTTCATGGTGGCCATCCCTGACGAAATGCTGGAGGCGGCCCGCATCGACGGCGCCGGGGAATTCGCCCTGTGGTGGCGAATCGTGGCACCACAGACGAAACCCGTCGCGGTCACCCTCACCCTGCTCACCTTCGTCAACGCCTGGAACGAATACCTCTGGGCCCTATTGATCTCCACCGCCAACCCCCACCTGATGACCCTCCCCGTAGGCATCCAACTCCTACAGGACCACCTCGACCCCGACCGCATGGTCCCCGTCATGATGGCCGGCCTCGTACTGAGCGTCCTGCCGGTACTGCTGCTGTTCCTGCTCCTGCAGAAGCATTACTTGCGGGGGGTGCTGCTGAGCGGGCTGAAGTGAGGGGCGTCGGTCTGCCTCGGGCGCGATCATGGATACGTTCCCAGTTGCGTTCATCGGTGCGTACGGGAACCAGCGGGCGGAAACGGCTCCGCGGCGTCCAGGGCCAAAACGGCCAGCGCCGTGACTTGGATGACGGCGTCCCACTCGTCCTGGGTCAGGTCCGGAAATTCGTCGAGCACGCTCCTGGGGACGGGGCAGCCATCCGCGCCCAGAAGGACCTGCGCGAAGGCGAACCCCGAGCTGCTGAGGCACAGGCGCACCCCTCGCCGCAGCCCTGTCTCCTGGACGCTGACGTGCTGAGCGGCGTCCCGGTTGTCGGGAGTCTCCGACGCGAAATCCAGCATCGCCGCAGCCGGGCAGTGAGCTCGTCGTGGTGCCGGTCTGCTCGCTCTGCAAGTGCGGCAAGCGCCTGACAAAACCGCTCTCTGGCTACAGACCGGGTCGACCTCATGGAGCGCCCCCGCTGCCGGCCGGCATCGTCGGGCACAGGCACAGGCTCCGGCTCCGGCTCGAGCACCATAAGGATGAGCTTGGAGACCAGCAGCACGGCTTCCCACTCGTCCTGCCCCATCGTCGGGCAGCCCTGCCGCACCTGCGGTGGGAGATCGCTCCCGTCTGCGCTCCAGAGCAGGTGTGGCAGCCCTACGTCATAGCTCGCGAGCCGCAGACCGAGGCTACGACCCCATCTGTGATCCTCGCCGGCGACGGTGACAAGTCCGACGCGGGAACGCTCACCCAGCGTCTCCTCGCCCAGTTCCCGCAGCGCGACGTCGACTTGGGCCCTGAGCTCCGCCTCGGAAGCGTCTCCCCTCTCGCCGACGTGCAGCAGGGCATCGCGCAGGCGCTCGCGCGGCGATGACGGCTTCATCGTCTCCTTCTACCAGTGCTGCCGAGTCGAGCGACTGTCCCGCCGGCGCATCCGAGAAAAGCAAAAGCCCCAGGTCACGGCGAGTGAGTCCTGGGGCTTCTACAGAGCCGCCTTCGGGATTCGAACCCGAGACCTACGCATTACGAGTGCGTTGCTCTGGCCAACTGAGCTAAGGCGGCGTGGTGCGCGGCCTAGTCTACACATGGCCAGGGGGTGCTTTGGCACCGGTTTACGGGCTGGTCAGGGGGGTGGGGTGGGCGGTGTGGGGTGGGTCACTTGCAGCGCTTGTTCCTGGGTGGGGTGGTGCCTTCCAGGAGGTAGGTGTTGATGGCGGTGTCGACGCAGTCGCTGCCGCGGCCGTAGGCGGTGTGGCCGTCGCCCTCGTAGGTGAGGAGGGTGGCGCTGGAGAGCTGGGCGGCGAGGCCCTTGGCCCAGGCGTAGGGGGTGGCCGGGTCGCGGGTGGTGCCGACGACGACGATCGGGGCGGCGCCCCTGGCCTCGATGCGGTGGGGGACGGCGGTGGCCTTGACCGGCCAGTAGGCGCAGCTCAGGGCGGCCCAGGCGAAGGAGTCGCCGAAGACCGGGGACGCCTTGCGGAAGGCGGGCAGGGCGGCGCGTACCTGGGCGGGGTTGGTGAAGGGGGCCGGTAGGTCGAGGCAGTTGACGGCGGGGTTGGCGAACATCTGGTTGGCGTACGCGCCGTCCGAGTCACGCTCGTAGTAACTGTCGGAGAGGCTGAGCAGGCCGCGGCCGTTGCCGCTCCGGGCCTGGGCGAGGTATTCGCGCAGCAGGGGCCATGCCTGTTCGTCGTACATGGCGGCGACCACACCGTTCGTGGCCAGGGATTCGGTGAGCGGGCGGTCCTCGCCGGTCTCGGCCGGGTGCGCGTCGAGCTGTTTGAAGAGCGCGGAGAGCTGCTTGCCGGCGTCCTCGGGGCTCTTGGTGCCCAGCGGGCAGTCGCTGTGCTTGACGCAGTCCGCGGCGAACGCCAGGAAGGCGGTGTTGAAGCCCGCCGCCTGATCGATGTTGGTGGCGCGGGAGCTGATCGCCGGGTTCATCGCGCCGTCGAGGACGAGGCGGCCGACGCGGGAGGGGTAGAGGCCGGCGTACGTCGCGCCCAGGAAGGTGCCGTAGGACGCGCCGACGTAGGTGAGCTTCTCGTCGCCCAGGACGGCGCGCAGCACGTCCATGTCGCGGGCCGCTTCGATGGTGGAGACGTGCGGGAGGATCTTGCCGGAGCGGGACTGGCAGCCCTTGGCGAAGTCGCGGTAGGCGGCGGTGAGCTTGTCGATCTCGCCCTGGTCGTCCGGGGTCTGGTCGGTCCGGGTGTAGGCGTCCATCTCCTTGTCGGAGAGGCATTCGACGGGCTCGCTGCGGGCCACGCCGCGCGGGTCCATCGCCACCATGTCGTACCGGGCGCGGACGGCCGCCGGCTGCGGCGCGTACTGCTGGAGGTAGTCGATCGCCGATCCGCCGGGACCGCCCGGATTGACCATCAGGGAGCCGATGCGGCTACCGGGGCCGGTGGCCTTCTTGCGGGCCACCGCGAGCTTGATGTCCTTCCCCGCGCCGGGCTTGGCGTAGTCCAGGGGCGCCTTCATCGTCGCGCACTGGAACCCGGACACCCCGCAGTCGCGCCAGCTGAGTTTCTGGGCGTAGTACGGGCGGAGGGCGGCCGGGGCGGCGGCGGGGAGAGGTCCGAGGGAGGGGTCGCCCTCGGGGGTGGCACGCCCGTCGCCGCTTCCCGTTTCCTGGCCGGAAGGTTCCCCGGTGCCGGGGGATTCACCCCCGGAGGAGCAGCCGGAGGTCAGCAGGGCGGTGACCGCGAACACGGCGGTCGCGACGGTGCGGAGCGGGCGGCTGGTGGCCATGGGCGTCCCTAGGTCTCGATCTTGATCTTGATCCGGACGGTCTCGGTCTCATTGTCGATCTCATTGTCGATCTCGGGCTTGGTGTCGGGCTCGATCTGGGTGGCGATCGGGTTCCGAACCCGGGGGGGAGGGGAGGGGCGCGAGGGCCGCGGTCACGGGCGAGGTGACGGGCAGCGTTGACGGGGGGGGTGACGTGGCGGCGTTGACGGGGGGGTGGTGACGTGGCGGCGGTGACGCCGGCGGTCGTAACCCTGGTGGCGGCTGGGCCTGTGGCTGGCTGTGGCTGGCTGTGGCTGGTGTGGCGAACGGCGGCGGGCAGGGAGGCGGCGAACGGCCGTTGGGGCGCGCGGACTCCTCGGCCGTCTTCGGAGTGTGAAGGGGCGGCGGGAGTCGTCCGGAGGGCCGTCAGCCGGCGCGTAGGGCGGCGGTCATGGCTTCGACGGCCAGGAGGGGCGCGACGTTACGGTCGAGGGCCTCGCGGCAGGCGATGACCGCTTCTATCCGGCGCAGCGTGCGTTCCGGGGTGGAGGTGGCGGCGATGCGCTGGATGCTGTCGCGGACCTCTTCGTTGGCGAGCGGGACCGTGGCGCCGACCTGGACGGCGAGTACGTCGCGGTAGAAGCCGGTGAGGTCGATCAGGGCCAGGTCGAGGCTGTCGCGCTGAGTACGGGTGGAGCGGCGCTTCTGCTTGTCCTGGAGTTCCTTCATGACGCCGGCCGTGCCGCGCGGCAGCCGGCCGCCCGTACCGGAGGCGGCGCCCAGCGCGGCGCGCAGTTCGTCGGTCTCCTTGGTGTCGACCTCCTCGGCGACCTGCTTGGCGTCCTCCCCCGCCGCGTCGATCAGTTCCTGGGCGGCCTTGAGGCAGCCGCCGATGTCGTCGATGCGCAGCGGGAGCTTGAGGACGGCGGCGCGGCGGGCGCGGGCCCGCTCGTCGGTGGCGAGGCGGCGGGCCCGGCCGATGTGCCCCTGGGTGGCGCGGGCGGCGAGGGCGGCGGCCCCCGGCTCGATGCCGTCGCGCCGGATCAGGACGTCGGCGACCGCGCTGATCGGGGGCGTGCGCAGGGTGAGCAGGCGGCAGCGGGAGCGGATGGTGGGCAGGACGTCCTCGATGGAGGGGGCGCACAGCAGCCAGACCGTACGGGGCGCGGGCTCCTCGATGGCCTTGAGCAGGACGTTGCCGGCGCCTTCGGTGAGGCGGTCGGCGTCCTCCAGGACGATCACCTGCCAGCGGCCGCCGGCCGGGGAGAGGGACGACCGCCGGACCAGGTCGCGGGTCTCCTTGACGCCGATGGAGAGCAGGTCCGTGCGGACGATCTCGACGTCGGCGTGGGTGCCGACCAGGGAGGTGTGGCAGCCGTCGCAGAACCCGCAGCCCGGTGCGCCGCCGAGCGCGCGGTCCGGGCTGACGCACTGGAGCGCGGCGGCGAACGCGCGGGCGGCGGTCGACCTGCCGGATCCGGGCGGGCCCGTGAACAGCCAGGCGTGCGTCATCTCGGAGGCGCCGATCCGCGCGGGCGTCACCGGGGCGCCGGGCGCGGCCGCCGCGCGGGAGGACGCCGTGGCCGCCGCGCGGTCGGCGGTCACCAGGGCGTCGGCGTCCCGTGCGGCGGCGGCCAGCTTCTCCGTCACCCGGTCCTGGCCGACCACGTCGTCCCATACCGTCATCGCGCTGCCCGCCGTCCTGTCCCTGTCCGTCCTGCCTGCGTGCCTGTTCGTTGCGCTGTGGGCCCGGGTCGCGTGCCGTGCAGCCGTGCAGCCGTGCAGCCGTGCAGCCGTGCGCCAGACGTAGCACGCACGTAGCACTCGCCCGTCACCCGTCACCCGTCGCCCGTCACCCGTCACCCGTCACCCGCGTCGGTCGTACGTCCCGCGCGTGCCGGTGCCTCGCGCGGACCCATGAGGACCCGCGTCCGGTGCCTTGCGCGCCGCCCGTGAACCACCCACGCCGGGTACCTCACGCGCAGCCCGCGAACCACCCACGCCGGTGCCTCCCACGCAGCCCGTGAGTCACCCACGTCCCGTGGGACATGCGCCTCCCGTGAGACACGAGCCCGCCCGTGAGGCACGCCATCCCGCGAGTCCCCCAGCCACGCCCGCCCTACGCCCGCGGCGCACCGCCGTGCGTCCGACCTGCCCGGACCCCCGGAGTACCCGCGTGGGACCCATTGTGGTGCAACCCACTGACAATCGAATCCCGGGAGCCGGCCACGGCCACCGCCACGGCCGCCGCCACACCTTCCGCCGCCACACCCTCCCGGCACCATCCCCCCGGCACCGGAAACGGCCGTGGGGGGGGGGGGGGGGGGGGGGGGGGGGGGGGGGGGGGGGGGGGGGGGGGGGGGGGGGGGGGGGGGGGGGGGGGGGGTGTTTGGGGGGGGGGGAGTCGTCCCCCCCCCCCCCCCTCCCCCCCCCCCCCCCCCCCCCCCCCCCCCCCCCCCCCCCCCCCCCCCCCCCCCCCCCCCCCCCTCACCAACCCCCCCCCCCCCCCCCCCCCCCCCCCCCCCACGGCCGGTGTCACCTGCGGGCGATCGGCTACCGGCCGCGCCGCCTGCCGTTTTCCGGGCCGTGGCGACCGTCGTCGCCGTGCGCGCCGGCGTCCGGGTCCTCGTCGCCGCGCGGGCCGAGGAGTTCGTCGGCCAGCGTGGGGAGATCGTCCAGCGGCGTCTCCTCCGCCCACTCGGGGCGGGGGCGTGCGCGCTGCTCCGTGGGGCGGCCGGTCGCCGGATCGATCTGCGGGAGTTCGCGGGTCCGTTCGACGCCGGACTCAGCCGGGCGGCGAGCCGCCGCCTCGTTCGTGTCCGTGGGCTCCTGCTTACGGAACATCCACGGCGGCACCCGGTCGGCCGGGTCCCCGCCGCGCGCCGCGTCCTGATGACGGGGAGTGGGGGCGCCGGCGGCACCGTGGGCCCCAGAGGTCCCAGAAGCCCCATACGCGGACTCCTGGCCGTACCCGTGGCCGCCGCCCTCACCCCGGTCACGTACGGGCGGCAGCACCGCCGTCTCGTCCGCCGCCGGGCCCGTATGCCGGGCGTCGCCCACCGACGGAAGGACCGTCGTCTCGTCCCCCGCACCGGCATCGCGCACCGGAGGAAGGACCGTCGTCTCCTCGCCCGCGCCGGGCGCCTGGTGCGCCTCCGGCCGCGGCAGCGAAGCCGTCCGCTCGCTGTCCCGGGAGCTGCCTCGGGAGTTGTCCCCGGCGGCGTCACGGGAGCCCGCCCCCGCACCGCCCCAAGAGCCCTCCCCGGAGCCGTCACGGGAGGTCTCCCCCGCACCGCCCCGAGAACCGCCCCAAGCACCCTCCGGCCCCGACTCCGACTCCGTCCCCGGCCCCGACTCCGCCACCCGCTTCCGCAGATCCGCCACCGGAGTCTCCGCCGTAGGCGCGTCCGCCGCCTCGGCCGCCTCGGCCGCCGCCCGGGCCTCCTCCGCGGCCGCCGCCTCCGCCGCCGCCACCCGGGCCTGTTCGGCGCGCAGCAGCGCCGCCTCGGCCTTGCGCTGCTTCTCCAGGCGGCGTTCCTCCGCCTCGCGCCGCAGCCGTGCCTCTTCCTCCGCCTGCTTGCGCAGCCGCTCCTGCTCGGCCTGGCGGGCCCGCTCCTCGGCCTCGCGGCGCTGCCGCTCCGCCTCCGCCGCCTGCCGGGCCTCCTCGGCGCGCCGGCGGGCCTCCTCGGCCTGACGGGCGGCCTCCCGCGCCTTGGCCTCCTCGATCTCCCGGCGCTTGCGCTCCTCCTCCTCGGCGCGCAGCCGGGCGAGCTGCTCCTGGCGCTCGCGCTCCAGGCGCTCCTCCTCCGCCTTGCGCGCGGCCTCTTCCTCGGCCTTGCGGCGGGCCTCCTCCGCGGCGGCCTTGCGGGCCTCCTCCTGGGCCTTCAGCTCCGCCTCGGACAGCGGCAGGACCTGGTCGAGCCGGTGGCGTACGACGGTCGTGACGGCCTCCGGTTCCTGTCCGGCGTCGACGACGAGATAGCGCGCCGGGTCGGCGGCGGCCAGGGTCAGGAAGCCCGCGCGTACCCGCTGGTGGAATTCGGCGGGCTCGGACTCCATCCGGTCCGGTGCCTCGGTGAAGCGCTCGCGGGCGGTCTCCGGCGAGACGTCCAGCAGCACCGTCAGGTGCGGGACGAGGCCGTCGGTGGCCCAGCGCGAGATGCGGGCGATCTCCGTGGGCGAGAGGTCGCGCCCGGCGCCCTGGTAGGCGACCGAGGAGTCGATGTAGCGGTCGCTGATGACGACCGCGCCCCGCTCCAGCGCGGGCCGGATGACGCTGCTGACGTGCTCGGCGCGGTCCGCGGCGAACATCAGGGCCTCGGCGCGGTCGGAGAGCCCGGAGGTGGAGACGTCCAGGATGATCGAGCGCAGCCGCTTGCCGATGGCGGTGGCGCCCGGCTCGCGGGTCACCACGACCTCGTGGCCCTTGTTGCGGATCCACTCCGCGAGCGCCTCGACCTGGGTGGACTTACCGGCGCCGTCGCCGCCCTCCAGGGCGATGAAGAAGCCGGTGGCGGCGGGCGCCTGGTCCGGGTCGCCGCCGCGCAGCGCCTCGCGCAGGTCGCGGCGCAGCGGTACGCCCTGCCGGTCGTCGGTCTTGCCGAGCACCCACGCGGCGACCGGCAGCAGCAGCGCGCCGACCAGCATCAGGGTGAACGCGGCGCCGCCGTGCGCGAAGTCGAAGGTGTCGTTGCCGACGCGGTGCGGGCCGATGACGGCGGCCAGCAGCGGCGCGACGATGACGGCCAGCGCGACGGCGAGCCGGACGACGGCCTGGAGATGCCCGGTGATCCGGGCCGTACGGAACTCCTCCGTCTCCTGCTCCAGCAGGATGTGGCCGGTGTTGGCCGCGATGCCCGCGCTGACGCCGGCCAGCAGCCCCAGCAGCAGCACCGTGGTCTGGTCCGGGACCAGACCCATGGCCAGCAGCGCCAGGCCCGTGACGGCGACCGCCAGGGCGAGCAGCCGGCGCCGGGAGAGGGCGGGCAGCACCTTGTGGGCGCCGCGGATGCCGGCGACCGTGCCGCCGGTCAGGGCGAGGACCAGGAGCGCGAACGTGACCGGTCCGCCGGTCAGGTCGAAGGCGTGCAGGGCGGCGAGGGCGACGGCCGCGGCGATCGCGGCGGCCACCGCGGCGCAGGCGAGCACCAGCAGCGGGACGGCGCCCGTACGTCCCTTGTCGACGCCGGACCCGGAGGCCGCCTTCGGCCGGCGCAGCCCCTCCAGAGGGGAGCGCGGACGCGGGGTGGGGACACCGGGGAGTTCGATGAAGTAGAGGATCGACACGGAGGCCGCGAACAGGCCGGCGGCGACGTAGGAGCCGAGCGCGGCCTGGTGGGTGTGGAACCAGTCGACACCGGTGCCCAGCAGCCTGCCGATCAGGGTGACGACCACCAGGGCGGCGGCCGCCAGGGGCAGCGACACGAAGGTGGTGCGCAGCGAGAGCCGGCGCAGCGCGTCCATGTTGTCCGGCAGCGGCCGTACGGCGGCGCCCTCGGGCGGCGGCGCGGGCAGCAGGCCGGGCGCGGCGCTCTCGCGGGCGACCGTCCAAAAACGTTCGGCGACGCCGACGACGAAGACCGTGATCAGCAGCCAGGCGAGGGCGTCGCCCGGCGTCCAGTCGATCCACAGGGGGGCGATGACCAGGAGTGCCAGCCGGATCCCGTCGGCGCCGATCATCGTCCAGCGTCGGTCGAGCGGTCCGGCGGGCGCGGTCAGCGCGGACAGCGGCCCCAGGAGGACGGCTCCGAAGAGGAGGGTGGCCAGCATCCTGGCCGCGAAGACCACGGTGACGGCGAGGGCGGCGCCGCGATAGCCACCGCCGAAGACGGCCTCGCCTCCCACCGGTACGTACAGCGCCGCCTGAAGGGCGAGCAGTACCAGGACAAGCATGGACAGGGCATCGCCGATGCCCCCGACGAATTGGGCGCTCCACAGTCGCTTCAGTGGGGGGAAGCGCAACAGGGCTCGCACGGCGCGCTCGCGGGAGTCCGCGGCAAGGGCGCCTGAAGTGGGGGTCACGACCGTTGGCTGCTCGGCACGCGTCATTTCGCCAGCCTATCGGGACGGTGCGCGCCCACGGGCGCCCGCCCGAACAAACGGGCGGGCGCGGCGGATCACTGTCCGCCTTGCCCGCCCTTGTCCTGTCCTCGGCGCCCGCCGCCGACGGCTTCGCGGGCCGCCGGCGCCGTGCCGCCTCAGTCCTCGGCCGAAGCCGCCGTCTTCTTGGCCGCCGCCGTCTTCGCGGTGGCCTTCTTGGCGGTCGTCTTCTTCGCCGTCGTCTTCTTGGCCGCGGTGGTCTTCTTCGCCGCGGTCTTCTTGGCCGTCGTCTTCTTGGCCGTGGTGGCCTTCTTGGCCGTGGTGGCCTTCTTCGCCGGCGCCTTCTTGGCGGTCTTCTTCGCCGGCCCCTTGGCCCGCTTGTCCGCCAGCAGCTCGTACCCGCGCTCAGCAGTGATCGTCTCGACGTCGTCGTCCCGGCGCAGCGTCGCGTTGGTCTCGCCGTCGGTCACGTACGCGCCGAAGCGGCCGTCCTTGACCACCACCGGCTTGCCGCTGACCGGGTCGGTGCCCAGCTCCTTCAGCGGCGGCTTGGCGGCGGCCCGACCGCGCTGCTTGGGCTGGGCGTAGATCGCCAGCGCCTCGTCGAGCGTGATCGTGAAGAGCTGGTCCTCGCTCTCCAGGGAGCGCGAGTCGGTGCCCTTCTTGAGGTACGGGCCGTAGCGGCCGTTCTGCGCGGTGATCTCCACGCCCTCGGCGTCCTTGCCGACGACGCGCGGCAGCGACATCAGCTTGAGCGCGTCCTCCAGCGTCACCGTGTCCAGGGACATCGACTTGAACAGCGAGGCGGTGCGCGGCTTCACCGCGTTCTTGCCGGTCTTCGGGGTGCCCTCGGGCAGGATCTCGGTGACGTACGGGCCGTAGCGGCCGTCCTTGGCGACGATCTGGTGGCCGGTCGCCGGGTCCATGCCCAGCTCGAAGTCGCCGCTGGGCTTGGCCAGCAGCTCCTCGGCGTACTCCACCGTCAGCTCGTCGGGCGCCAGGTCGTCGGGCACGTCGGCGCGCTGGTGCCCCTCGGAGTCCTTCTCGCCGCGCTCGACGTACGGGCCGTAGCGGCCGACCCGCAGCATCACGCCGCCGCCGACGGGGAACGAGGAGATCTCCCGGGCGTCGATCGCGCCCAGGTCCTCGACCAGCTCCTTGAGACCGCCGAGGTGGTCGCCGTCACCGTTGCCGGCGTCGGCGGCACCGGCCGCGCCGGTCTCGCCCTCGGCGCCCTCGCCGAAGTAGAAGCGGCGCAGCCACGGCACGGCCTGCGCCTCGCCCCGCGCGATGCGGTCGAGGTCGTCCTCCATCTTGGCGGTGAAGTCGTAGTCGACGAGCCGGCCGAAGTGCTTCTCCAGCAGGTTGACCACGGCGAAGGACAGGAACGAGGGGACGAGCGCGGTGCCCTTCTTGAAGACGTAGCCGCGGTCGAGGATCGTGCCGATGATCGACGCGTACGTCGACGGGCGGCCGATCTCGCGCTCTTCCAGCTCCTTGACGAGCGTCGCCTCGGTGTAGCGGGCGGGCGGCTTGGTGGCGTGCCCGTCGACCGTCATCTCGCGGGCCGCGAGCCCGTCGCCCTCGGAGACCTGCGGCAGCCGCCGCTCGCGGTCGTCCAGCTCGGCGTTGGGGTCGTCGGCGCCTTCGACGTAGGCCTTCATGAAGCCGTGGAAGGTGATGGTCTTGCCGGACGCGCTGAACTCGGCGTCCCGGCCGTCGGACGCCCGGCCACCGATCTTGACGGTGACGGAGTTACCGACCGCGTCCTTCATCTGGGAGGCGACGGTCCGCTTCCAGATCAGCTCGTACAGGCGGAACTGGTCGCCGCTCAGGCCCGTCTCGGCCGGGGTGCGGAAGCGGTCGCCGGAGGGGCGGATCGCCTCGTGCGCCTCCTGGGCGTTCTTGACCTTGCCGGCGTACGTGCGCGGCTTGTCCGGCAGGTAGTCGGCGCCGTAGAGCTGCGTCACCTGCGCCCGGGCCGCGGCGACCGCGGTGTCGGACAGGGTGGTGGAGTCCGTACGCATGTAGGTGATGAAGCCGTTCTCGTACAGCTTCTGCGCCACCTGCATCGTGGCCTTGGCGCCGAAGCCGAGCTTGCGGCTGGCCTCCTGCTGGAGGGTGGTCGTACGGAACGGGGCGTACGGCGAGCGGCGGTAGGGCTTGGACTCGACCGACCGCACCGCGAACGCGGAGTCCTCAAGGGCGGCGGACAGCGTGCGGGCGCCGCCCTCGTCCAGGTGGAGCACGGCCTCGCTCTTGAGGCGGCCGTCGGAGCCGAAGTCCCGGCCCTGCGCGACACGGCGGCCGTCGACGGTGGTCAGCCGGGCCGTGAGCGTGGCGGGGTCGGTCCGGTCGCCCTCGCGGCCGGTGGAGAAGGTGCCGGTCAGGTCCCAGTACTCGGCGGAGCGGAAGGCGATGCGCTCGCGCTCCCGCTCGACGACGAGACGGGTGGCCACCGACTGGACACGGCCGGCCGACAGCCGGGGCATGACCTTCTTCCACAGGACCGGCGAGACCTCGTAGCCGTAGAGGCGGTCGAGGATGCGGCGGGTCTCCTGGGCGTCGACGAGCTTCTGGTTCAGCTCGCGCGGGTTGGCGACGGCCTCGCGGATCGCGTCCTTGGTGATCTCGTGGAAGACCATCCGGTGGACGGGCACCTTGGGCTTGAGGATCTCCTGGAGGTGCCAGGCGATGGCCTCGCCCTCGCGGTCCTCATCTGTGGCGAGGAAGAGTTCGTCGGACTCGGCCAGGAGCTGCTTGAGCTTCTTGACCTGGTCCTTCTTATCGCTGTTGACCACGTAGATGGGCTGGAAGTCGGCGTCGACGTTCACACCGAGACGGGCCCAGGGCTCGCCCTTGTACTTCGCCGGGACCTCTGCCGCGCCGTTGGGAAGGTCGCGGATGTGCCCGACGCTGGCCTCGACCACGTAGCCCGGGCCGAGATAGCCCTTGATCGTCTTCGCCTTGGCAGGCGACTCGACGATGACGAGTCGGCGGCCGCCGCCCTCTGCGGTCTCGCTGGTCGGGGACAACTTCGCTCTTCTCTCCGGTCGACGCTTTCGATGCTCCCGGGCCGGACGCTCGGGGCGTACTGCGGTGACGCTTGACGCTGCGGAGTGTGACGGTACCTCCCGGCCCCGTGTCAAACGGAAAAACCCCGCAACGCCACTCGAACGGTAACCCGACTACATACCTTCATGCCGCCCGGACCGCTCCGGGCACTCCCCGCGGGCCCTGGACGATCTTCTCCGGCGCGTCCGGCGTCCCGAGACGTACCCCGCGCCGCCCCGCGCCGGCCGCCGCCCCGCCCCTGTCGGTGATCTCTCACAGTGACGGTGCCCACCCGGTCCGGCCCCCCGGTGCGGCCCCGGACCGCCCCTCCGCCTGTCATAAGGCGGCCGCCGATGTCGCCGTTGTCTTGATACGGCCCCGAAGGCGACTGGCAGGATGGACGCGGCACGGCTCACCGCTGGAGCCGAGGACTGCCGTCATCACGCACTCTCGGGGGGAACACCATGGCGAACCAATACCCCGGACCGCCGCCGGAGCAGCCGGGCCACAATCCGTACGCCACGCCGCAGGGCGGCCAGCCGGCCGACGGCGGCTACGGCTATCCGCAGGGCGGCGTCCCGGGCGAGCCCGGATACGGCTACCCGCAGGCCGCGCCGCAGCCGGGATACGGCTATCCCAAGGACGCCGGCCAGCCGGCCGCGCCGGGCTTCGCGCCGGGCGCGCCGCCGCAGTCCGCGCCCGGCGGGTTCGGTGCCCCGCAGCCCGCGCCGGGCGGTGGCGGCATGGCCCTCTCGCTGGGTGACATCGCCGTGACCGGTAACACGATCATGACGCCCGCCGGTCCGATGCCGCTCAGGGGCGCGGTGTGGACGGCGACGGACATGTCGCGGACGGAGGAGAAGATTCCGCCGCACGCCGTCGTACTCGCCATCGTCTTCTTTTTCTTCTGCCTGCTCGGCCTGCTCTTCCTGCTGATGAAGGAGAAGACCACGACCGGCTTCGTGCAGGTCACGGTGAACAGCGGGGGGCGGCACCACTCCACGATGATCCCCGTGCAGTCCCGTGAGCAGGTCATGTTCGTGCTCAACCAGGTCAACTACGCCAGGTCACTGAGCGCGTGAGTCACGCCGAGCCCACCGGGCCCGGCCGGCCCGCCGAGCCCACCCGGCCCACCGAGCCCGCCCGGCCCACCGAGCCGGCCGGGCCCGCCGAGGTCCGCCGCCGTACCCTGCTCGGCGCGGCGGCGGCCCTCGGCGCCGGCACGCTCGGCGCCGTGTATCTCTGGCACACCAATCCGCACCAGCCCGGGCAGTTGCTGCCGCCGTGCCCGTTCGCCTGGGCCACCGGGCTGCTGTGCCCGGTGTGCGGCGGAACGCGGATGGCGTACGACCTGATGCACGGCGAGGTCCTGGCGGCCTTCCACGACAACGCCGTGCTGCTGACGCTGGGGCTGCCGGCCGTCGGATATCTCGTCGTCCACCGCCTCGCCGCGGGGCTGCGCGGGCGGCCCTCGCGGCTACGGCTGTCCACCCGCGGCAGCGCCGTCGTGGCCGGAATCGCCGCGACGTGGATGGTCGCCCGCAACCTCGTCGGCTGACACCGGCGCGGACGGGGCCCGCCGGGGTCAGCGGACGGTGACCGCGACCACCGGGGAGAGTGTGCCGCCGGCGGCGATCCGGAGCTGGTTGACGCCCTTGAGACCGAGCTTGACGCGCACCGAGTACGTACCGGTGGAGTTGACCGGCGCCTGGGCGGGCAGCGAGACCCACTTGGCGCCCTGCTTCTGCTGCACGGTGACCTTGGTGCCCGCGGCGAGGCCCTTGGCCGCGCCGGATATCCGGAACTCCTGCCAGGCGTTGACCGTGCTCGCACTGGCCTTGGCGGTGAGCCCGGCCGCCGCCGGTGCCGTGGCCACCACCGGGGTGGGCGAGTGGACGTGCGCCGGCGCGGCGAACGCGGCGGCCGAGCCGCCGGCGAACAGGGCGAGAGCGACCACGCCGACGGTGGTGTGGCGAAGTGCACGGTTCATGCCGGATTCCTCACTGCTGGGCTGTTGACGACCTTCACCCAGGAACACGGACGGAATCGGACGAAGGTTCCTGCCGACCCGCGCACTCAGGCCACTCGGCGGCGAACTGGCCGGAAACGAAAGGGAGTACGGCAGCCGGGACGGGTGCGGCAGACGCCGAGACGGTCGCCGAGGGAACGTCGGCGGACCCCTGAGTCGCCCGACCCCTGAGTCGCCGGACCCCTGAGTCGCCGGACCCGCTAAAGAGACGCCAGCAGACCCCACCCGGCGGCCAGGAACGCCACCGCGAACAGCACCGCCACGGTCGTGCCCAGGGGCCGGCTGACGCCCTCCGCGACGGGCGCGCCGGTGCGTACGCTGACGCCCGTCCACATCAGCAGTCCGGCGCCGAAGAGTGCGAAGGCCGCGCCGGCGAAAGCCTCGGGTCCATTCTCCATGCGGGCAGCGTGGCACCTGCGGGCGGCGCCCGGGCGAACGGCGGATGAACGCCGTCCGCTTGTTCGGGCGCCCCCCGCCGGCACGGATCGCGACACGCCGCTCGCCTCCAGGCCACCGGCCGCTCAGCCCGCCGCGACCACCGGCTCCAGGAACCCCTGCTCGATCAGCATCCGGATGGACTCCGGCGTACGGTCACGCAACAGGACCGGGTCCTCGCCGACGAGTTGGGCGATGGCGTCCAGGATGCGCCCGGCCGGCAGCGATCCGTCGCACACCCCCGCGAAGCCCGCGCCGACCGTGTCCACCTTCGTCGCGCGCCGCATCCCGCGGTTCTGACGCAGCACCACATGCTCGGGGTCCTCCGCCCCGGGAAGCCCGACCTGCTCCTGCACCACCTCGTCCGCGAGCCGGAAACGGCCGGCGAGCAGCGCCGCGTCATCCGTCGCCCGCAGGTAGTCCTGGCGCTCGAAGTGGCGCACGACGCTGTCCCCCAGCGGCTGTTCGACCGGATGCGGCCATTCCTCAAGGGTGATGGAGGGCGCGTCGGAGCCGGACTTGCGCAGGGTGATCCACCCGAAGCCGATGGCTTTCGTCTTGCGGGCCTCGAATTCGTCGAGCCAGGCGTCATACCGCGCGGCGTAGGTGTCTTCCCCGGCACGGTGGTCCCCGCTGTCGCGCAACCACAGCTCGGCGTACTGCGTGGGGTCCTGCACCTCGCGCTGCACGATCCAGGCGTCGCAGCCGCGCGGGACCCAGGAGCGCAGCCGGTCCGACCACTCCTCGCCCTCCACGTGCTGCCAGTTGGCCAGCATCTGGCAGTAGCCGCCGTCGGTCAGATGCGCCGCGGACTGCTGGACGAGGGTGCGGCACAGGTCGTCGCCGGCCATGCCGCCGTCGCGGTAGGTGAGCCGGGCGCCGGCGTTCGCCCGGCCGGTGACCAGGGGGGAGATCACGAACGGCGGGTTGGAGACGATCAGGTCGAACGTCCGCGGGCCGTGCTCCCCCGCGTCGACCGGCTCGAACAGCGAGCCCTCCCGCAGGTCCGCCGGCCCGGCCCCGGAGAGCGCCAGCGTCAGGGCCGCGATCCGCAGCGCCCGCGGGTTGAGATCGGTGGCGGTGACGCGGGTGGCGTGCTGGGCGGCGTGCAGCGCCTGGATGCCCGAGCCCGTACCGAGGTCGAGCGCGCTCGCGACGGGCCGGCGCACGGTGAGCCCGGCGAGGGTCGTGGACGCGCCGCCCACGCCGAGCACCAGCTCCGAGCGGTCCGCCCCCTCGATGCCCCGGATGCCGCCCGCGCCGCCGACCGCGCAGCCCAGGTCGGAGACGATCCACCAGTCCTGGCCCTCCGGGCCGCCGTACGGGCGGACGTCGACACTGGCGCGCACCTCCTCGCCGTCCTGCGTCAACCAGCCGTCGGCGAGGCAGTCCGCCACCGGCAGCGCGGCCCGCGCCCGCCGCAGCGGAACGGGGCGCTGCAGCAGGAACAGCCGCACCAGGGTCTCCAGCGGGCCGTCGCCGCGCGTCGCCCGCAGCGCGGGAACGGTCTCGCTGCGCGCCAGCGCGGCATAGGCCGGCGCGCCGAGCAGGTCGAGGAGCCCGTCGGCGGTGAAGGCGGCGGCCAGCAGCGCCTCGCGCAGCCGGTCGGTGCGGGCGGCGCTCTCGGGGTCCTGGGCATCTGCGGTGGGGAGGTGCGTACTCACTCCCCCATTGTCAGCCCAACCACCGACAATCGGCGACGGCCCGGCGCCGGGCCCTCTCGGGCGCGTCGCCGGGCCGCGTGGCCGACCGTCGTACCGACCGGTGTCCCCGCTACGCCTTCTTCGACGGCTGGGGGGACGGGGAGCCGGACGCGGTCTGGCTCTGGCAGCCCTTCTGGTTGGCCATGGCCTTGCCGACGTCGCCGGACTCCAGCTTCTTGAAGGCGGCCTCGCTCTGCTTGTTGAGCCTGTTGATGCCGTCGGACAGGCTGCGCAGGCCGTCCGCGAACTTCAGCTTGTCGTTGGTGTCGAGGCCGTCGACCTGCTTCTTGAGGTCCGCGTACCCCTTGGAGAGGGAGTTGAGTTCCTTGACCGCGTTCTTCTGGGCCTGGTCGCCGCCTTCGCTGGGCGGGGGGCCCGCCTTGTCCAGGGACTTGGCCAGCGAGGAGTAGGCGACGGAAATCTTCTGGAAGGCCGCCGAGTCGGTCTGCTGGACCTTCTTGGAGTCCGTGTTGCCGTCGTCCGCCGTCTGCATGGCGGCGTTGGCGTCCTGGATCTGCTTGAACTGGGCCTGCGCGGGGTCGCAGAACTTCTTCGCCCAGTCGTCGAGCTTCTTGCCGCTGTCGTCGCTGCAACCGGTCAGCGCGAGCAGGAGTGCCGCACCGCCGGACAGTGCAGCCACAAGCTTCTTGTTCACCGGATTGGTCCCTTCCATGGCTCTCGGCCCCGGAACATACACGCCAAAAGAGCCCGGCCGAGGGGTCGGGCATCCCGGCCGCCCCTCATTGCAGCCATTTGCACCAAGGAGCGCAGGGCCACCCGGGCACGAAGAGAGCGGGTGGCCGGCGCCCGTAAGGTGCGCCGTCCACCCGCCCGTTGAGCGGTTTTCCGCCTTCCTCCGGCTAGGAGGCGACCACCGTCTCGGCCGACTTGGCACTCTTGTCGGCGGCTTCGGAGTTGCCTTCGTCACCCATGGCGATTCCCCGCCGCTTGGAGACGTAGACCGCGCCGACGATGACGGCGATCGCGAGCCCCGCGACGACGATCCGTACGCCGCTGCTCTGGTCGTCGCCGTAGCTGAACTTCACCACGGCCGGCGCGATCAGCAGGGCCACCAGGTTCATGACCTTCAGCAGCGGGTTGATGGCCGGTCCCGCGGTGTCCTTGAACGGGTCGCCGACCGTGTCGCCGATGACCGTCGCGGCGTGCGCCTCGCTGCCCTTGCCGCCGTGATGGCCGTCCTCGACCAGCTTCTTGGCGTTGTCCCAGGCGCCACCGGAGTTGGCGAGGAAGACCGCCATCAGCGTGCCGGTGCCGATCGCGCCCGCGAGGAACGAGCCGAGCGCGCCGACGCCGAGCGCGAAGCCGACCGCGATGGGTGTGAGCACCGCCAGCAGCCCGGGGGTCGCCAGCTCGCGCAGCGCGTCCTTGGTGCAGATGTCGACGACCCGGCCGTACTCCGGCTGCTCGGTGTAGTCCATGATCCCGGGGTGCTCGCGGAACTGCCGCCGCACCTCGAAGACCACCGCGCCGGCCGACCGCGAGACCGCGTTGATCGCCAGGCCCGAGAACAGGAAGACGACCGAGGCGCCCAGCACCAGTCCGACCAGGTTGTTGGGCTGGGAGATGTCCAGGCTCAGCCCCAACCCGGTCGCGGCCTTGCCCACGTCCCGGACGGCCGTGGCGATCGCGTCCCGGTAGGAGCCGAAGAGCGCGGCCGCCGCCAGCACCGCCGTCGCGATGGCGATGCCCTTGGTGATGGCCTTGGTGGTGTTGCCGACCGCGTCGAGGTCGGTGAGGACCTGGGCGCCGTCGCCGGTCACGTCGCCGGACATCTCGGCGATGCCCTGCGCGTTGTCGGAGACCGGGCCGAAGGTGTCCATCGCCACGATCACGCCGACGGTGGTCAGCAGGCCGGTGCCGGCCAGCGCCACCGCGAACAGCGCCAGCATGATGGAGGTGCCGCCCAGCAGGAACGCCCCGTAGACGGCCAGGCCGATCAGCACCGCCGAGTAGACCGCCGACTCCAGGCCGATCGAGATGCCGGAGAGGATGACGGTGGCCGGGCCGGTCAGCGAGGTCTTGCCGATGTCCTGTACGGGCCGCCGGGTGGTCTCGGTGAAGTAGCCGGTGAGCTGCTGGATCAGCGCGGCGAGCACGATGCCGATGGCGACCGCCACCAGCGCCAGGATCCGCGGATCGCCGCTGTGGCTCAGGATTTCGCCGTCGGTGACGCCGGCCAGGTCCCGGTAGGTGGACGGCAGGTAGGTGTAGACCGCGACGGCCACCAGGACGAGCGAGATGGCCGCGGAGATGAAGAAGCCGCGGTTGATGGCGGTCATGCCGCTGCGGTCGGAGCGCCGGGGCGCGACGACGAAGATGCCGATCATCGCGGTGAGCACGCCGATGGCCGGCACCAGCAGCGGGAAGGCGAGCCCGGCGTCGCCGAAGGCCGCGGTGCCCAGGATGAGCGCGGCGACCAGCGTGACGGCGTAGGACTCGAAGAGGTCGGCGGCCATGCCGGCGCAGTCGCCGACGTTGTCGCCCACGTTGTCGGCGATGGTGGCGGCGTTGCGCGGGTCGTCCTCGGGGATGCCCTGCTCGACCTTGCCGACGAGGTCGGCGCCGACGTCCGCGGCCTTGGTGAAGATGCCGCCGCCGACCCTCATGAACATCGCGATCAGCGCGGCGCCCAGGCCGAAACCTTCCAGCACCTTGGGCGCGTCGACGGCGTAGACGAGCACCACGCAGGACGCGCCGAGCAGGCCGAGCCCCACGGTGAACATGCCGACGACGCCACCCGTACGGAAAGCGATCTTCATCGCCGTGTGCGAGACGGCCGTCAGATCCCTTTCCCGGGTATCGCCCTCGGCCGGCGTCGCTTCACGGGCGGCGGCCGCCACGCGCACATTGCTGCGCACGGCGAGCCACATGCCGATATAGCCGGTGGCCGCGGAGAATCCGGCGCCGATCAAGAAAAAGACACTGCGTCCTGCGCGCTGCGTCCAATCGTCCGCGGGCAGCAGCATGAGCAGGAAGAACACCACGACGGCGAATACGCCAAGGGTCCGCAACTGCCGGGCCAGGTAGGCATTCGCGCCTTCCTGCACGGCGGCCGCGATCTTCTTCATACTGTCGGTTCCCTCGCCGAACGAGAGCACTTGGCGCACCAGCACCGCCGCGACGGCCAGCGCCGCGAGCGCGACGACGGCGATCACCAGCACAAGGGTGCGGTTGCCCGACGTCAGTGACGGTCCGGCCAGCAGAGAGGGGGTGTCCAACAACTGAGGGGTATAAGGCCCCGCCATTCGTCCTCCTTGACGTTTGGCACATGGGCGCGCGGAAGCACGCTCAGGCGTCCTGAGCAAGATGTGGACGGATTGTAGGGAGCCGCACTAGATCAAAACAGTACGCGTCAAAGGGAATTCGCCCGCAGCCTCGAAGATCAAAAGGATGGCGGCCACAGAATTCGCCCGCACGAAGGAAAGCGACGAATTCGCTGACCACGGCCCGATGATCTCGATGTCCTACTGATCGCCGCTGCTCAAAGACGTGCCACCGCGCCCGGCATCCCCCGCGTCCGGCGCGACGAGGAAGAGAATTGATCGTCCTGGCTACCGCCGAACGGGTGGCGGGCGAGGACGCGTCGGCACCCGACGGCCGGTGATGGCGCGTCAGATTGAGTCCTGATCGGTATGGGAGATCGGCGGGGTGGGGTGGGAAGGGTGACGGCGGGGCGGGGCCGGAAGGGTGAGGGTGGGGGTGCGGCGGGTCCGTGGCCGGGGCGGCTCTGTGGCTCGGGGCGGCTCTGTGGCCGCGTCCTCGCCATGTCGGGGGCCTCGCCGTGTCGGGGGCCTCGCCGTGTCGGGAGTCCCGCCGCGTCAGGGCGTCGCCTCGTCGGGGCCCGCCGCATCGGGGCGTCGCCTCGTCGGGCTCTCGGCGGCTCCTACGTACGCTCCTCGCGCGCCGCGACCGACCGGAGCCCGCTACCCCGCGAGAGGCGGCAGCGGGGCGGCCAAGGGACGCCCCCAGCCCCCGCTACGGCAGGACCTGAGCCGGCGCCGTCGACCAGGTCATGCGGATCACGCCGCCGCCCTCGCCGGTCGAGACCTCGACGTCGTCGACCAGTCCGCTGATGACCGCGAGGCCCATCTCGTCCTCGCCTTCGGCGTCGCTCTCGGCGCCCTGGGGCCCGGCGCCAGCCGCGCCCGGCGCACCGGCCGCGGCGGTGCGGACGCCGTCGCCGACCTCGATCGAGAACTTCTTCTCGTCCTCGATCAGCAGCACCCGCACGGGGTCGTCGATGTCGTTGCTGGCGTGCAGCCCGACGGCGCGACTGCACGCCTCACCGACGGCCAGACGCACCTCGTCGAGCACGGCCTCGTCCACCCCCGCGCGCCGTGCCACGGCAGCCGCGACCAGACGCGCGGTCCGGACGTGCTCGGGAAGGGCACTGAAACGAAGTTCGACGGTGGCCATGCCATCCCCCTCGATATGCGGGCGTGCAACGCAGGGGGCCGGACCGCCAGGTCCGGAACCCCCCACTACTTCCTCCCCCGCGCCTGGGACGCGGGGCACCGTGAAGCCGTCAGTCAGTCGCCGAGACGGCTTCCTCCACCGAGGTGTGAATCGGGAACACCTTGGTCAGTCCGGTGATACGGAAGATCTTCAGAATGCGCTCCTGGTTGCAGACCAGGCGCAGCGAGCCCTCGTGGGCACGCACCCGCTTGAGCCCACCGACCAGCACGCCGAGCCCCGTGGAATCCAGGAAATCGACACGCTCCATGTCCACCACGAGGTGGTAGCTTCCGTCGTTCACAAGCTCGACCAGCTGCTCCCGCAGCTTGGGCGCGGTGTATACATCAATCTCGCCACCGACCTCGACGACCGTACGGTCGCCAACGGTCCGGGTCGACAGGGACAGGTCCACGGATCCTCCAGCACCTTGCTATCGAGCGGTCGCCCCCCTGGGGCTTCCCCACCATGGTGGGGGCGGATCGGCAGCCGCGATGGCATTCAATCACTTACCAGCAGGCGCGCACGACGCCTTGTCAGCATTGTCCGTCACTCCGGTGACACACTCGGTGCCGATGGCCTCCAATCGACTTCCGCCGGACGCGGGCGCGCGACCCACCCCAGGCATGATTCTCGACAGTCTCGCCCGGGGAGCGACCCGCGCTGCACGCATCACTCATACGGAGCACTTGCCCCCGCGCATCGGCAGCCATGCCGACTGGCCCGAACAGATCCGGCCGGAAGTGATCGCCGCCATCCATTCGTCCGGAATCGAGCGCCCCTGGGCCCACCAGGCACGTACATCCGAACACGCGCTGCGCGGCGAGTCGGTCGTCGTCGCCACCGGCACCGCCTCGGGCAAGTCCCTGGCCTACCTCGCGCCGGTCCTGTCCACCCTCCTGGACGGCTCCGAGGCGCCGAACGGGCGGGGCGCGACGGCGCTGTACCTGGCCCCCACCAAGGCGCTGGCCGCCGACCAGCGGCGCGCCGTACGCGAACTGGCCGCCCCCCTGGGCACCGCCATCCGGCCCGCGGTCTACGACGGTGACACCCCCGTCGAGGAGCGCGAATGGGTCCGCCAGTACGCCAACTACGTCCTGACCAACCCCGACATGCTGCACCGCGGCATCCTGCCCGCCCACCCCCGCTGGGCCTCCTTCCTGCGCGCCCTGCGCTACGTGGTCATCGACGAATGCCACTCCTACCGGGGCGTTTTCGGCTCGCACGTCGCCCAGGTCATCCGCCGACTGCGCCGCATCTGCGCCCGCTACGGCTCCGAACCGGTGTTCCTGCTGGCCTCCGCCACCGCCGCCGAGCCCGCCCGGGCGGCCACCCGGCTGACCGGGCTGCCCGTGGTGGAGATCACGGAGGACACCTCGCCACGCGGCGAGTTGGTCTTCGCGCTGTGGGAGCCGCCGCTGACCGACCTGCACGGCGAACAGGGCGCGCCGGTCCGCCGTACCGCCACCGCCGAGACCGCCGACCTCCTCACCGATCTCGCCGTCCAGGGCGTACGCACCGTCGCCTTCGTCCGTTCCCGGCGCGGCGCCGAACTGATCGCGCTGATCGCGCAGGAGCGGCTCGCGGAGGTGGACCGCGCGCTCCCCGCCCGCATCGCCGCCTACCGGGGCGGCTATCTGCCCGAGGAGCGCCGCGCCCTCGAACGAGCCCTGCACAACGGCGACCTCCTCGGCCTGGCCGCCACCACGGCCCTGGAACTGGGCGTGGACGTCTCCGGCCTCGACGCCGTGGTCATCGCCGGCTACCCCGGCACCCGCGCCTCCCTGTGGCAGCAGGCCGGCCGGGCGGGCCGCTCCGGACAGGGCGCCCTCGCCATCCTGGTGGCCCGCGACGATCCCCTGGACACCTTCCTCGTCCACCACCCCGAGGCGCTCTTCGACCAGCCCGTCGAATCCACCGTCCTCGACCCCGACAACCCCTACGTCCTCGCGCCGCACCTGTGCGCCGCCGCGTCGGAAGTGCCGCTGACCGAGGCCGACTTCCCGCTCTTCGGACCGGAGACGGCGGAGCTGCTGCCGCAACTGGAGGGCGCCGGCCTGCTGCGCCGGCGCGCCAGGGCCTGGCACTGGACGCGCCGCGAGCGGGCCGTCGACCTCACCGATATCCGCGGCCAGGGCGGCTCGCCGGTGCAGATCGTGGAGGCCGGCACCGGGCGGCTGCTGGGCACGGTGGACGCCGGCGCCGCGCACACCACCGTCCACGAGGGCGCGGTCCACCTCCACCAGGGCCGCACGTACGTCGTCGACCGCCTCGACCTGGAGGACGACGTCGCCCTCGTCCAGGAGGCCAACCCGCCCTATTCGACGACCGCCCGCGACACCACGGCCATCTCCATCCTCGAAACCGACACCGAGATCCCGTGGGGCCAGGCGCGGCTGTGCTTCGGGTCCGTCGAGGTGACCAACCAGGTCGTCTCCTTCCTCCGCCGCAAGCTGATCACCGGCGAGGTCCTGGGCGAGACCAAGCTGGACCTGCCGCCCCGTACGCTGCGCACCCGCGCCGTGTGGTGGACCGTCACCGAGGACCAACTCGACGCCGCCCGCGTCAATCCCGAGCAGCTCGGCGGGGCCCTGCACGCCGCCGAACACGCCTCCATCGGCATGCTGCCGCTCTTCGCCACCTGCGACCGCTGGGACATCGGCGGCGTCTCCGTCCCCCTCCATCCCGACACCCTCCTCCCGACCGTGTTCGTCTACGACGGCCACCCCGGCGGCGCCGGCTTCGCCGAACGCGCCTTCCACACGGCCGCCGACTGGATTACCGCCACCCGCCACGCCATCGCCGCCTGCGAGTGCGACGCCGGCTGCCCCTCCTGCATCCAGTCCCCCAAATGTGGCAACGGCAACGACCCCCTCCACAAACGGGGCGCCATCCGCTTGCTGGGGGAGCTGCTGCGGGGGGTGCCGGGGGAGGCGGGGGACGAGGCGGCTTCGGGGGAAGCGGGCTGACGGGCTCGGGCGGGGCGGGCGGCGGGCCGCGGAGGCCCGTCGGGCGGCGGCGTGAGCGGAGGTCGCCGCCGGGGGCCGGGTGCGGGCCGACTTACCCGGCGAACCTGCGTGGCCTGTGCTGCCGTGGCGCGCTGTGTCGCCTGGCGGCAGCCCCTGTCACTCATTCGTGTGCATGTTCCCACCGACGGCATGGACCCCAAATGCGATGGAAACGGGTCATTTTACACCTACTGATAGGAGAGCGCCATGCGAGTACGTACTCACTTGACCGCCGTCGCCCTGGCCGCCGTCGCCATCCTGGCCACCGCGGGAACGGCTGCCGCCGACCCCGGCGACGGACCTCACGGCACCATCGTCCAGACCGCCGACTCGAACCCCCAGATGCCCGACTTGAACAACGGAAGCTGGGACAACGGAGGGCTCTTCGGCCCCAACGGCATGAACTGAGCGCCTCTCCTCCCACCCACCAGAGCACTCAGGGAAGCGGCGCGGCCTGGGGGAAGCGGCGCGGTGGCGACCGGGCGGGGGCGCCCGGGGCCCTGGCCGGGGCCCCGGGCAGCGCGTCGGGCCGGTGTGGGCGACGCGTGGAGGTGTGAGCGAAGAGGGCGTCCCGGGGGCGTCCGGCCGGGCGCCAGGACATCCGCCGGGTCGCCACCGCTCCGGCGTGACGGCTCGGCGGGTCCGTCGTCAGGGGCGGACCCGCCCGAGCCCGTACGCGGGACGTGAACGGGCTGCTGCCGGCCTCGGCCGATACGTCGGCGACCGCCGCGACCACGGAGCAGCGCACGAGGCGGGCGTGCTGGGCCGCCGCCACCCGCCGTGCCGCCCCACACGCCACGGCGGGCCCCTCCAGCGCGTGATCCGCGGCGGCCAGCGCCGCGAGGTCCGCCGCTCCGCCGGCCCGGTGGCGGGCGGTGACGGCCTGCCCCATCGCGATCAGCGCCATGAACACCGCGCACAGCGCCGCCGCCGCGAAGACCGTCCACACCGTCGCGGAACCCTCATCGCCCCACCGTTTCCTCCGCGAGAGCCACCGCCTCCCCACCGACCGTCACCCCCAGCCGCCCCATCCCCGGCAGGTCGGCCACCACTCGCACACGCACCAGCTCCCCCTCCCGTGCCAACGCGACCCGGGCACCACGCGGAGCCGCGCCCCGGGTCACCCGAAGCACCGCCACCCGCGGCTCGGAACGCGCCGCCGCCCGCGCTCCGGCCCGTGCCGCGTCCACGCACTCGATGCGGGCACAGACCGCCATCAGGCCCCAGATGAGCGCCGCCGCGACGGCGACCAGCACGGGCATCACCACGGCCGTCTCCGCCGTCACGTATCCGGCATCGCGAGCGATCCGCCCGGCCAGGTGGCCCCGGGAGCGGCCCTCGCCCGCGCCCGGGACCGCCCAGTCGCACCGGAGGACGCTGTTGCCCCGCAGGGCTCTGCCGCACGGGACGGCTCTGCTGGACATCGCCGCTCCCCTGGGCGTGGGCCGTGCCCGAGCCGTGGGCCGCCCGGCGGGCCCGGGTCGGCGGCGCCCCCGCCTCGGCAAGCCCCCGCGAACGCCCCCGCCGTCAGAACTGGACATCGATCGCCCTCTGGATCACCGACCGCAGCATCGCCTGCACCGGTCCACTCGTCACGGCCTTGTAGAGCACCGCCGCGAAGGCGCACGCGGCGAGCGTTCCCACGGCGTATTCCGCCGTGGTCATCCCCCGGTCCCCTCCCGCCGTACGCAGCTCCCGCCACCACCGTCGAAACATCGCCATCCCCCTTGAATTCGCTTGTCCACAAGATCAGTTACGTCCCAGCAGGCCGCCGGCCAACCCGATCAGCACCGGTGCCACCCCGAGCGTCAGGAACGCCGGCAGGAAGCACGCCGACAGCGGCAGGGTGACCAGCACCCCCGCTCGGCGGGCGCGTGCGGCCGCCGCGCGCGCCCACTCCGCCCGGAACTCCGCCGCGATACGCGATACCGACTCGACGGCCGGCACCCCCGATATCCCGGCGCGCTCCATGTACCGCGCGAGCCCCTCGGCTCCGGGGAGGGCGGCCAACCGGGGCCACACGACGGCCGGTTCGCCGCCGAGCCGCAATTCGGCCGCCACATGGCGCAGCCGCTCGGCGACCGTCCCCTGGAGCGTGCGGCCCACCGCCTCGGCCGCCTCCCGAGGGCCGGCCCCCGCCGCGAGACACGCGGCCAACAGGTCACCGGCGGGCGCCAGTTCCTCCCGCACCCGTGCCCGCGCCAACCGGTCGGCTTCCGCGGTGCGTTGCCGGGCCATCCAGCGATGCGCCGCGAAGCCGACGGCGAGCCCCGCGCCCGCTCCGGCCGCCCCGCCCAGGACAATGGCCACGAAGCCGGCCGCCCCAAGAGGCCCCGCCCATCCCTTCAGTTCCTCAAGGCGACGGCTTTCCGCACGCCTCCCACGACCCGCGCGCGAGGGTCGGCCCGTCAGCCGACGGCGACGCCCTCCCGCACCGATGGCGCGCCGACTCAGCCCGGCGCCCCAGATGGCCGACGCCCGTCTCCTTACGAACCGCCCGCGGCGCGCCTCCCTTGTCCAAGCCACGGCGCAGAGCACCGCCACCATGACGCAGACCGTCATCCCCACCCTGTGGATAACTTCTGGACTCCATGACACTCGTCTCGCCCCTCCTCTCCTTTTCGTTGCGTTCTCTTCGTTGCGCTCTCTTCGTTTCGTTCGCCACTTCGCGCCGTCCATCCCCGTCCGCCCCTGTCCGTGCCTATTCGTCCGCCCCGCCGGTCACCTCCCCGCGGCGCGGGCATCGGTGGCGGGCGACGACGGTGGTATCGCCTCGGCGACGATCCGGGCCGTCCAGGCCACGCCGCCCCATTCCAGGAGGCCGCCGAGCATCAGGCAGCCCCAGCCGGCCGGCGTGTGCAGCAGCACCCGCAGCGGGTCGGCGCCCAGCGCGCTGCCCATGAGGAGCCCGCAGACGGGGAGGAGTGCGAGCATCAGCGCCGTGGCCCGGGGGCCCGCCAACTGGGCGCGTAGCTCGTCGCGTTGATCACGCTGAGCCCTCAGTCCGGACGCGATGCGTTCCAGCCCGGCGGCCAGTCCGGCGCCGCCCTCCACCGCGACCTGCCAGCACGCCGCCATGCCGGTCAGCCCCTCGGCTCCGGGCAGCCGCGCCGCCGCACGCAGGGCGCGGGGAACGTCGCCTCCGTAGCGCGCCGCCGCCACCACCGCCGAGCCCGCGCTGCCCAGGCCGTGCGTCCCCACGGCGAGCAGCGCATGGGCCGGTTGCCGACCGGCACGCAGCTCGCCCGCCACCGCCGCACACAGGTTGATCACCGCGGCGGCCCGCCGGTCCCGCACACGCTCCGCCCCACGGGCGCTCAGCCGACGGCGGACGACCCCTACGGCCAGTAGGGAGAGGAGCACGGGCACTACGGAGCCGCCCAGCAGTCCGAGTCCGATCCCCACCGGCAGGCACCAAGCCTCGCGTCCCACCTCCCCCCAACGCCCCACACGCCACCTCGGGCCCGCGTCTCCCTCCACCAGGCGCCCCCTGAGCCACCTCCGCACCTCCTCCCCGGGGCGGCAACTCACGCGTCGCACACGGCCGCCACCAGGTGCACCGCCCGCACCGTGCGCTCTGCGGACGCATCCCGGGCCGCGGCCGAGGGCGGCGGGGATCGCCACCCGCGCACGGAACCCCTCGTCATGACCGGCATGGGCGCCACCAGCCTCGCCACGACCGGCGTGGTCATCACCGTCCTCAGCACGGCCCGCCCGGTCACTGCCGCGCCGTCCATGCCCTGGACCGCCCGTGCCACTCGTGCCACCCGTGCCACCCGTGCCACCCGTGCCACCGACGAGCAAAGCCCGCGCCCGTCGCCCCACATCACCCCGATCGCCACCGGCCAGCCACCCCGCAGCCCCCGCGCAGAGCACAGCCATCACCGACATCATCGCCATGCCCGCCGATAGCGCTCCCGTCTCGGGAGCCCCCGTTCCGAAGATCACCGGACCTCACCTCCCACGTCACGTCGTCACCTCGCCAACTCGCCCCTCTTCTCAGCCGCCACCCCGCTCGCACAGCGCCATCAACCGGTCCCATCCCTCCGCCTGTTGGAAGCCCGTCGGGGCCCAGACCGCCGCCGGCACGGTCACCACGAAGCCGGCGGGGTCGCGCCCCAGGACGTGGATCTGGGCGATCCGCCGGCGGCCGTCGCGGTCGCGTACGAGATGCAGTACGACGGAGAGCGCGGCCGCCAACTGGCTGTGCAGGGCCGCCCGGTCCAGGCCCGCGGTCGAGCCGAGGGCCTCCAGGCGTGCGGGGACGTCGCTCGCGGCGTTCGCGTGGACGGTGCCGCAGCCGCCCTCGTGGCCTGTATTGAGGGCCGCCAGCAGATCCGTGACCTCGGGGCCGCGCACCTCGCCGACCACGAGCCGGTCCGGCCGCATCCGCAGCGCCTGCCGTACGAGATCCCGCAGCGTCACCCGGCCGATGCCTTCCTGGTTGGCGGGGCGGGTCTCCAGGCGGACCACATGGGGGTGGTCCGGGCGCAGTTCGGAGGAGTCCTCGGCCAGCACGATCCGCTCCGACGGCCCCACCAGTCCCAGCAGGGTGCTCAGCAGCGTCGTCTTGCCGGAGCCGGTGCCGCCGCTGATCACGAACGACAGCCGGGCCGCCAGCACCGCCCTGAGCAGCCGATCGCCTCCCGGCGGGACCGTGCCGGCCGCCATCAGCTCCGTCAGGTCGAAGGCCCGGGGCCGCAGCACCCGGAGCGACAGGCAGGTTCCGGCGACCGCCACCGGTGGCAGCACGGCGTGCAGCCTGGTGCCGTCCGGGAGGCGGGCGTCCACCCACGGCCGGGCGTCGTCCAGTCGGCGTCCGGCCACCGCCGCCAGCCGCTGGGCCAGCCTGCGGACCTCCGCCGCGTCCCGGAAGCGGACCGGCGTACGTTCGAGGCCGGCGCCGCGGTCCACCCAGACCTCGTCCGGTGCGGTGACGAGTACGTCCGTCACGTCAGGCGCGGCCAGCAACGGTTCCAGCGGTCCGCTGCCCACCATCTCCGACCGCAACGCGGCCACCACGCCCAGCACTTCGGCATCGCCCAGGAGCCGTCCCTCCTCGCGGAGGGCGACCGCTACCCGGGAGGGCGTCGGTTCCTCACCCGCCTCGGCCAGCCGCCTGCGCACCCCGTCCAGGAGTTCCCGGCTCATGACCGGCCACCGGCCCAGGCCCGGAAGTCCGCACAGCACGCGAAGCGCCCGCCCGGCGGCCCCCAACCGGGACCACCCGGTACCGGTGCCGGTGTCGTCCGCGTCGGCCACCAGCCCGGGCTCCACGGCCACCACCGGGCGCGCACGGGCGCCCGGCCGCCCGTGCCCGGCAGCCCGAGGTCCGGGCTCGCCGAGGTTCGCCCGGTGTCCGCCGGTGTCCGCCCCGGGCCCGTCGGCTGCGGCCCCTGGCTCGTCGAGCCGCAGCTCGGGGCGGCAGTCACGCACCCGCCACCGTCCGGCTGCGACCGCGGTCCTAGCAGCCCCCGCCAGCGACCCGCCGGGCCGCGCTCCGGCCTCCTACGGCCCGGGCCCGCCCCGTCCCTCTGCACGCCGGACCACCACGCCGCACCGCACCAGAGCTCCTCCAGCCACCGGCGCACCACCCACCACGACAGCCCCGACACCGGGACACCGGGCCCGATGCCATCGCCAGACCGGCCCCGACCGGCCACGTTCACCCCACCGACAACCTCCGGGTTCGTCCCCGCGCCGTTCACCCCACCAACCTCTGTGCTCGCCCCCGCACCGCCGACCCCGCCGACCCCCGAATTCGCACCCGCACCGCTCGACACACCGGCCCCCGGCCTCTGCCCCGCACCGTTCGCCATCGGGTTCATCCCTGCTCTCCTCCCGTCACCGTTCCGCCGCCTCATCCCAAAACTGCTCACGACACCCCTCCGCCCCTCCTGCCACGCCACGCGGCTCACGGCGCCACGCCCTCGTTCTCGCCGAAGCCACTCACGACGCCAACCGACGCCCGTCCCAACCCGCTCGTCCCCGCCCGCTCCACCACTCGGCACGCCCCCGCTCCCTCGGCCGACCGTGCCCTCGCCTCATCCCGCCGCCCCCGCCACCGGCCCCACCTCACGTCGTCCCAGCCCCAGCGCACCCGACCTCACACCCCGCCCCACTCAGCCCCCGCCCCGCCGCCCGGCAATCCCCGAATACGCCGAACCCCCCGCAGCGCCCGCATCTCCCTCACCCCCCGCGTCTCCCGAACCCGGCCGCCCGCCGCCGGCCCCCACCCGCCGCCAGAACTCCGCGCAGAAGCGGGCCAGGGGGCCGCGGGGGTTTGAGCCCGGGGGCAGGCCGCGGGCGAGGTCGGAGGGCAGGCCCGGTTCCCAGGGGAGGTCGCCGGCCAGGGGGAGGTCCAGGAGGCGGGCGGTTTCCTCGGGGGACAGGTCCGTGTGGGAGGCGGGTGTGGTGCGGGTGACGACGCGTAGGTCACGGAGCACCATCTGCGTGCCGGCCGCGACCCGTTGGGCCGCCGCGGTCGCGCGCAGTTCCGTGGGGGCGAGCAGCAGCCCGATGTCGACCTGGGCCAGCGCCTCCGCCACCGCCTCGTCGACCCGGCGTGGCAGGTCCACCACCACGACGCCGCCGCGTCGGCGCGCCGCCGCCATGACCGCCCGCATGGCCTCGGGCGGGATCGCGACCTCCGCGCCCCGGTCCCAACTGAGCACCCGGAGGGAGTGCACGCGCGGCAGGGATTCCTCCAGGGCGTCGCACGCCACCCGGCCGCGCGACTCGGAGAAGGCCGGCCAGCGCAGGCCCTTCTCCTTCTCCCCGCCGAGCAGGACGTCGAGTCCGCCGCCGAGCGGGTCACCGTCCACGAGCATCGTGCGGGCTCCGGTGCGGGCCGCGGTGACGGCCAGCGCGCCGGCGAGGGTGCTGGTCCCGGCGCCGCCGCGGCCGCCGATGACCCCGACCGTGAGCGCGGGCGGGCCGACACCTTCGGTGGCGTCGGCGATCCGGTCCACCAGCCAGCGTTCTCCGTCGGGGAGCGTCAGGACGCGCTCGGCGCCGAGGGCCACGGCCAGCCGCCACACGGCGGGATCGTCGGCGTCCCGTCCGACGAGGACGACATCGGGACGCCGCGCGGCGCCGCGTAACCGGGGCGCGCAGTCATCACCGACGATCACCAGCGGCGCCGCATCCCAGCCGCCCCCACCGGCGGGATGGCGCGCCGGCAGCCCATGCGCGACTTCGGGCAGCGCGCCGGCCGCCGCGCACAGCCGGAGAAGATCGTCCAGGAGCCGTTCGTCCTCGGTGATGATCAGCGGCCCGCGCCGCTCCCCCCACCCCGGCTCCCCGCCGCCACCGCCCGCCTCACCGGCTCCCGGCCCCGGCTCCCCGCCGCCACCGCGCCCCTTACCGGCTCCCCACTCCTCGCCGCCCGCACCCCACTCCTCGCCCGCGTCCCGCTCCCGGCCCGCATGAGACGGCCGGTCGGATGCCATGGATCCAGCCACGTTCTGTCCCCTATCGCCACACAACACACTCATCCGCGAACTCTGTGGACTCCGCGGACTTTTACGGTGCAGCGATCGGGAAAATCGCGGGGATCTTGACCCAAAACTGTGGACAACTTCCGCCCTGTGAATATCCCTGTCACCTATTCCGGCTAGCGGGGCTTCTTCTCAAGGCGAAGAGGGGATTCCGTAGAGCAGCGCTCCAACTACGGTAAGTAAGCGCACGGAAGCGTCGGCGAGGGCGACGGCGTCCGGGAAAGGCGAGGAGGGAAGGCCCGTCCGGCGGTTCAAAAACGCGTCCGGACATGCGACGACCCCCGCCGGGGGGGAGAGCGGGGGTCGTCCCCACGGCCGACTCGGGGGGGGAGGAGTCGGACCGGGTTAGCACGGTCGCGAACGATCCGTGACTTCCATGGTGTACCCGAGAGCCTTCTCAGGCAAACCCACGCGCCACACCTTACGCCGAATGGTGGGCGCCTATGCTCACCCCGTGGAAAACCACTCCGTGCTTCACTCGACGCCCCGTACTGCCGCGTTCTTCGACTTGGACAAGACCGTCATTGCAAAGTCGAGCACGCTGACCTTCAGCAAGTCGTTCTACCAAGGCGGCCTGATCAATCGCAGGGCCGTTCTGCGCACCGCATACGCACAGTTCGTGTTCCTCATCGGGGGCGCGGACCACGATCAGATGGAGCGGATGCGCGAGTATCTCTCCTCCTTGTGCCGCGGCTGGGATGTAGCCCAGGTCAAAGAGATCGTCGCCGAAACGCTGCACGATCTGATCGATCCGATCATTTACGACGAGGCGGCTTCGCTCATCGAGGAGCATCACGCCGCCGGCCGTGACGTCGTCATCGTTTCCACCTCCGGCGCCGAGGTCGTCGAGCCGATCGGCGCCCTTCTGGGGGCCGACCGGGTCGTGGCCACCCGGATGGTCGTCGGCGAGGACGGCCGCTTCACCGGCGAGGTGGAGTACTACGCCTACGGGCCGACCAAGGCCGAGGCCGTCCGCGAGCTCGCCGCGTCCGAGGGCTATGACCTGGAGCGTTGCTACGCCTACAGCGATTCGGTGACCGATGTGCCGATGCTGGAGGCGGTGGGCAACCCGTGCGCGGTCAATCCGGACCGGGCGCTGCGCAGGGAGGCCCTCGCGCGCGGCTGGCCGGTCGTTTCCTTCAACCGCCCGGTGCCGCTCAAGCAACGCCTGCCCGCACTGTCGCTGCCCTCGCGGCCGGTGCTCGCCGCCGTCGCCGCGGTGGGTGCGGCCGCCGCCACGGCGGGACTGGTCTGGTACACGAGCAGGCGCAGAACGGCCCGGGAAAGCCTTGCCCACATTGCCCGCATTTGAAGGCGACGGTAAAGATCTGAGGCATAGCCTTCCACTTGCCCCTCGCAGGTAGTACAAAGGGGTTAACGGCCCGCGAGACCAAGGACATCCGAGAGGAACACCTGTAACGCAGTAAGGCCCACGGACCGAAGCATGAATGTCGGGCACCCACGCGACGCCGACCCGTCGATTACGGGCCAGCCGCACCAGGTAACCGGACGAAGATTCCGACCTGATGGGCAAACTTCGTGCACGCTTGGTAACCCGGCAGACGTGCCAGCGGCGGTACCGGTCTCCGTACTGGTACCGCCGCAACCCTGTCCGGACGGGCACAGGGCCCCGAGCTTCCTCAAGCCTCTCGGGTCACAGCGACCCCAGGCGCTCGCTCCCCTTACGCCGCCCCTCGTTGCAGCGCCTCGCAGACCGCCGTGCTCTCCCGCGACCCCAGCTCCACCGCGCGCCCGCAGTGCGCGATCCACGCCGCGACACCTTCGGGGGTGCCCGAGACGTAGCCCTCCAGGGCGGCGACGTAGGCCGCGCGCCCCTGTTCGGCGTGCCCGACCTCGGCCGGGCAGATGGACTTCGGGTCGAGCCCGCTGCCGACCAGGACGATCCGCTCGGCCGCCCGTGCGACCAGCCCGTTGTGCGAGCCGAACGGCCGCAGGGCGAGCAGTTCGCCGTGCACCACCGCGGCGGTCACCAGCGCCGACGCCCGCGTGCCCGCCAGGAGCAGGCGCGCGAGCCCGTCCAACCGTCCGGCGACCTCGTCGGCGTCCGGCAGCGGCAGCTCGACCAGGGGCTCCTCCACCGGCTCGCCGGCCAGCCGGGGCCGGCCCACGGCGTCGTCCGCCACGCCGCCGCCGGCCGCCACCAGGTGGAGCCGCGCCAGCACCCGCAGCGGCGACTGCCGCCACACGCTCAGCAACTGGCCCGCCTCGGCGGTCAGCCGCAGCGCCGCGCCGACCGTCCGGGGCTCGCCGTCCACGCCGAAGTCCGTGCGGCGCCGGACCTCTTCGAGCGCCCAGTCGGCCCCCGCGAGCGCCGCGGAGGCGCGCGCTCCGCGCAGTGCCGCCTCGGCCGTGACCTCGGTGCCGCGGCGTCGCATGATGCGGTGCCCGTAGACCCGGTCGACGCCCTTGCGTACGGAGTCCACGGCGTCCGCGACGCCCGGGAGCGAGGCCAGGGTGGCGAGCGGATCGTCGCTCGCGGTCGGGGGTTCGGGGGTCGTCCCCGGGGGGTTTGCAGCCATGGGTATGACCCTACGCATCACGGGGCCGGACCCCTCGAAGGAGTGGTCTTCTTCACGCAAACCTCTCACCCAAAGCGATACTACGATTACCCTTGGTGAACATGAAGATCGCTTTCGTAGGCAAGGGCGGCAGTGGCAAGACCACGCTGTCCTCCCTGTTCATCCGTCATCTCGCCGCGGCCCGTGTCCCCGTGATCGCGGTGGACGCCGATATCAACCAGCATCTGGGCGCCGCCCTCGGCCTGGACGAGGCGGCGGCCGCCGCGCTGCCCGCCATGGGCGCCCATCTCCCGCTGATCAAGGACTACTTGCGCGGCGACAACCCGCGGATCCCGTCCGCCGAGACGATGATCAAGACGACGCCGCCCGGCGAGGGGTCGCGGCTGCTGCGGGTCTGCGGCGACAACCCCGTCTACGACGCCTGCGCCACGACCGTGCCGCTCGACGACGAGTCCGTGCGCCTGATGGCGACCGGCCCGTTCACCGAATCCGATCTGGGCGTGGCCTGCTACCACTCCAAGGTCGGCGCGGTCGAGCTGTGCCTCAACCACCTCGTGGACGGCCGCGGGGAGTACGTCGTCGTCGACATGACGGCCGGTTCGGACTCCTTCGCGTCGGGGATGTTCACCCGTTTCGACATGACCTTCCTGGTGGCCGAGCCGACCCGTAAGGGCGTCGCCGTCTACCGCCAGTACAAGGAGTACGCCCGGGACTTCGGCGTCCCCCTCAGGGTCGTCGGCAACAAGGTCCAGGGCCCGGACGACCTGGCGTTCCTGCACGCCGAGGTGGGCGAGGACCTGCTGGTGACGGTCGGGCACTCGGACTGGGTGCGGGCCATGGAGAAGGGGCGCCCGGCCCGCTTCGACCTCCTGGAGGAGGCCAACCGCCGCTCGCTGCGCACGCTGCACGACACGGCCGATGCCGCCTACGAGCGGCGCGACTGGGAGCGTTACACCCGCCAGATGGTCCACTTCCATCTGAAGAACGCGGAGAGCTGGGGCAACGCGAAGACGGGGGCCGACCTGGCAGCCCAGGTCGACCCCGCTTTCGTGCTGTGCGAGGGGGCGGCTACTCCCCAGCCTGCCTGACCTCCGCGCGGGCCGGTTCGGCCGGCACGGGGGACCGTCGGTGGTGCGACGCGCGGGCCGGTACGGGCGAGGCCGAAGCGGCGGAGGTGTCGGAGAGGTACGACGCCCAGCCGCCCTTGGGCGCCTCGCCCACGTGCAGGGCGCGCAGCTTGGCCAGCACCTTCGGGTCCTGTGCGTCCAGCCAGTCACTCAGTTGCTTGAAGCTGACACACCGCACGCCCTTCTTGGGGCAGACGGTTTTGATGGTGTCCTCGACGGCCTTCATGTAGGTGCCGCCGTTCCAGGACTCGAAGTGGTCGCCGATGAACAGCGGCGCCCGGTTGCCGTGGTAGGCGCGCCGGAAGGCGGCCAGCAGTCCGTCCCGCATCTGCTTGCCCCAGGTGCCGTGCATCGCGGGGTTGCCCTTGGTGGTGCCCGACTGGTTGGCCAGGAAGTTGTAGTCCATGGAGAGCGTCTCGAAGGCGCGTCCGGGCATCGGGATCTGCTGCAACGGGAAATCCCATACGCCGTCGATCTGCCGCGGCCAGGTCTGCAGGCCGCCGACCGAGCTGGCGTCGTAACGGAAGCCCATCTCCTTGGCCGCGGGGATCAGGTTGCGCTGCCCCTCAAGGCACGGCGCCCGCCCGCCGACGAGCTCCTTGGAGTAGTCGAACGGCAGTGGCGGCTCGCTCTTGAGGCCCGCGTTGGTCTTCCAGCTCTTGACGAACGACTCGGCCTGGCGGATCTCGCTCTTCCACTCCTCGGGCGACCAGGTGCCGACGCCGCCGTTGGGGCCGCAGAAGTGGCCGTTGAAGTGGGTGCCGATCTCGCTGCCGTCCTGCCAGGCGCCGCGCATCTGCTCCACGGTCGCCTTGATGCCCTTGACGTCGTTGAAGCCGATGTCCGAGGCGCCGGGCCGGTGCTTGGGCGGGTGGTACAGCTCCTTCTTGTCGCCCGGGAGCATGTAGACGGCGCTGAGGAAGTAGGTCATGGTCGCGTCGTACTTCTTGCCGATCGCGCGGAAGTGCGAGAACAGCTTCTGGCCGTCCTCGCCCGCGCCGTCCCAGGAGAACACCACGAACTGCGGGGGGCGCCGGCCCTTTTTGAGCCGGACCGGCCTGGGCTGGTGGGGTTGCGCCCCGGTGTACGCGGTCGAGCCGTCGCCGATGAGTTTCACCGCCTGGGCGGGGGCCTTGGGAGCCGCCCGCCCCTTCTCGGTGTTCCGCTCCGGCGGGCCCTGTGGCGCCGCGGAGCAGCCGGCGGCGGTCGCGACGGCGACCGCGACCGCGATCCCTGTCGTGACCCTGGATGCGGCTGCCATCAGCCACCTCTTTCCTGGTGCTGGGAGCACCTTCCGAGTGATTAATCGGAAAAACTACCCAGATGACCGCAAACACCAACGAGAGGGGTGGAAGCGACACGCCAATGGTCATAACAATCACCCGATAGACGGAACGATTGGTGCACCTGCCCGAAAAGACTTCTCCCGCCCTTTACGCGACATTACGATTCATTTACCGATGCTTGAGAGTCACCGGACCGTCACTCACCGCGACGTCCCCCGGCCGGCTCGCGTCCCGCCGCAGTACACCGCCGCCCACGATCGCGCCCCGCGCGACCGCGTCGCCCCGGAGGAGACGGGAATGTCGCAGACCGAGAAGCAGACCGAGAAGTCGCCGCAGCACCCCCCGCGCACCGCGCACCGCACCGATGTCCCGCCCGAGCCCGGCGAGAAGGGAGCGGCACGAGCGGCCCGCCGAGGGGACCTGTCCGCCTCGATCGTCGTCTTCCTGCTCGCCGTCCCGCTCTCGCTCGGCATCGCCCTCGCCACCGGCGCGCCGGCCCAGGCCGGCCTCGTCGCCGCGGTCGTCGGCGGTCTCGTCGCCGGCCTGCTGGGCGGCGCACCGCTCCAGGTCAGCGGGGCGGCCACCGGCCTCCTGGTCGTCACGGCCGACCTGGTCCAGCGCTACGGCTGGCGCGCCACGTGCGCGATCACGATCCTCGCCGGACTGGTCCAACTCGCCCTGGGCGCCCTGCGGGTGGCCCGCGCCGCGCTGGCCATCAGCCCGGCGATCGTGCACGGCATGCTGGCCGGTATCGGCGTCACCATCGCCATCGGACAGCTCCATGTCGTCCTGGGCGGCAGCCCCGACAGCTCCGCGCTCGCCAACGCGGCGGACCTGCCCGCCCAGTTGGAGCACCCGCACGCCGCCGCCCTGCTGATCGGCGCTCTCACCGTCGCCGTGCTCGTCGGCTGGGACCGGCTGCCGGGCCGCGCCGGGCGCTGGGCGCGGCTGCTGCCCGCCCCGCTGACCGCCGTGCTGGCCGCGACGGCCGTCAGCGCGACGATGGCCGTACCCCGGGTCGACCTGCCGTCCTGGCGGATGCCCGAGTTGCCCGCACTGCCGGACGCCTCCGTCCCCGCCCTGGCCGCCGCCGTGCTGACCGTCACCCTCGTGGCCAGCATGGAGTCGCTGCTGTCGGCGGTGGCGGTGGACCGGCTCGCCGCCGAGCGGCCGGGCGCCCCCGTGGGCCGGGCGCGCCTCAACCGCGAACTGGCCGGTCAGGGCGCGGCCAACACCGTCTCCGGGCTGCTGGGCGGCCTGCCGGTCTCCGGGGGCGCGATCCGCGGCTCGGCCAACGTGCGGGCCGGCGCGGCCGGCCGCCGGGCCACCGTCCTGCACGGCGTGTGGGTGCTGCTGTGCGCGGGCCTGCTGGCCGGGGCGCTGGAGCGGATCCCCCTGGCCGCCCTGGCCGCGCTCGTCATGGTCGTCGGCGTACGGATGGTGAGCTTCGCGCACATCCGGCACGTACAGCGGCACCGGGAATTCCCCGTCTACGCCGCGACCTTGGGCGGCGTCGTCGTCCTCGGCGTGCTCCAGGGCGTCCTCACCGGCATCGTGGTCGCCGTCTTCCTGGCGCTGCGCCGGCTGACGCACACCCGCATCACGGTGACCGAGGAGTCCGGCAGCCACCGTGTCCGCGTCAGCGGCCAGTTGACGTTCCTCGCGGTCCCGCGGCTGACCCGCGCACTGGCCCTGGTCCCCGCGGGCTCCGATGTGGTCGTCGAACTGTGCGGTTCGTTCATGGACCACGCGGCCTACGAGGCGCTGCGGTCCTGGTCGGCGGCCCACCGGGCGCACGGCGGCTGGGTGACGCTCGGCGGCCGCTCGGGCCGGCCGATCGCCGAACCGGCCAGCGCGCACGCCTGCCGGCCCTGGACGCCGTGGCGCAACCACCACTGCACCCGCCCCGCCCCCGCCCGCGAGGCCGCCGCCGAGACCAGCGGCAGCCAGCTCCTCGGCGGCCTGAGCGCCTTCCAGCGCCACACCGCCCCCCTGGTGCGCGAGGAGCTGGCCCGTTTGGCGCGCGAGGGCCAGCGCCCCACCCAGCTCTTCCTGACCTGTGCCGATTCCCGCCTGGTCACGAGCATGATCACGGCCAGCGGGCCCGGCGACCTGTTCACCGTCCGCAACGTCGGAAACCTGGTCCCGCCACCCGGCTCGGACAGCTCCTGCGACTCCGTAGGAGCGGCGATCGAGTACGCGGTCGAGGTCCTGGAGGTCGGCTCCATCACGGTCTGCGGCCATTCGGGCTGCGGCGCGATGGGAGCACTGCTCAACTCCGCGGCGCCCGACGCCCAGGGCGCGCCCCCCACCGCCGAGGCGACCCCGCTCGCCCGCTGGCTGCGCCACGGACGGCCGAGCCTGGCCCGCATGGCGCGGATCGGGCGGCTGGGCAGGGGCGAAGTCGCCCTCGCCGAACGGCCGGTGGCCGACGACCACGAGCGGCTCGCCCTGGTGAACGTCAGGCAGCAGCTCGACCACCTGATGGCGCACGCCTGCGTGGCCCGCCGGGTCGCCGAGGGTTCGCTCACCCTGCACGGCATGTACTTCCATGTCGCCGAGGCCCAGGCGTACGTGCTGGACGAAACCACCGGCCGCTTCTCGGCGGTACGCGCGGAACCGGTGCCGGTGACGGTCTGACCTGCGGGGCGATGCCACCCGGCGGCCCGCACGCCCTGCGGGCCGCCGGGAATCCCTCGGCGTTTGCCCAGGTCACGCCCCCGGACCGCGCGCCTCCCCGCTCCGCCTCGTGGAAGGCTGCTGTACCCGCCCGTGCGTTAGTGCCAGGATTTCAGCGGGGGTTGACCAACCTCCGCCGATCACTGAGCATTCGGGTAATTGGTCATTGGTCTACACCACGCGATACGCACCGGGAGCCGAGACATGGACAAGCGTCCTTCCATCTCCAACATGCTCAAGGAGGACCGGCGGTTCGCACCGCCCGCCGACCTGGCCGCGAACGCCAACGTCACGGCAGCCGCGTACGAGCAGGCCGCGGCGGACCCGCTGGGCTTCTGGGCCGAGCAGGCCAAGCGCCTGACCTGGGAAACCGAGCCGACCCAGACACTCGACTGGTCCAATCCGCCCTTCGCCAAGTGGTTCGCCGACGGCAAGCTCAACGTCGCCTACAACTGCGTGGACCGGCATGTGGAGAACGGCCTCGGCGACCGGGTCGCCCTCCACTTCGAGGGCGAGCCCGGCGACACCCGCGCGCTCACCTACGCCGAGCTGCGAAGCGAGGTCTGCAAGGCCGCCAACGCGCTGACCGAACTGGGCGTGCGGGCCGGCGACCGGGTCGCCCTCTACCTGCCGATGATCCCCGAAGCGGTCATCGCCATGCTGGCCTGCGCGCGCCTGGGCGCCCCCCACTCCGTCGTCTTCGGCGGCTTCTCCGCGGACGCGCTGGCCACCCGCATCCAGGACGCCGACGCCCGCGTCGTGATCACCGCCGACGGCGGCTACCGCCGCGGCAAGCCCTCCGCCCTCAAGCCCGCCGTCGACGAGGCGCTGACCAGGCCCGGCACCGAAAACGTCCGCAGCGTGCTGGTGGTACGCCGCACCGGCCAGGACCTCCAGGAGGCGGGCGGCACCTGGGCGGAGGGCCGCGACGTGTGGTGGCACGACCTCGTCGGGCGGCAGAGCGAGAGCCACACCCCCGAGGCGTTCGACGCCGAGCACCCCCTGTTCATCCTCTACACCTCCGGCACGACGGGTAAGCCCAAGGGCATCCTGCACACCACCGGCGGCTACCTCACCCAGGTCTCGTACACCCACCACGCCGTCTTCGACCTCAAGCCCGAGACCGACGTCTACTGGTGCACCGCCGACGTCGGCTGGGTCACCGGCCACTCGTACATCACCTACGGCCCGCTCTCCAACGGCGCGACGCAGGTCCTCTACGAGGGCACGCCCGACACCCCGCACCAGGGCCGCTGGTGGGAGATCGTGCAGAAGTACGGCGTCACCATCCTCTACACCGCGCCGACCGCGATCCGCGCCTGCATGAAGTGGGGCGACGACATCCCGGCGAAGTTCGACCTGTCGTCGCTGCGCGTCCTGGGGTCGGTGGGCGAGCCCATCAACCCCGAGGCGTGGATGTGGTACCGCAAGCACATCGGGGCGGACGCCACGCCGATCGTCGACACCTGGTGGCAGACCGAGACGGGCGCGATGATGCTCAGCCCGCTGCCGGGCGTCACGGCCACCAAGCCGGGCTCCGCCCAGGTGCCGCTGCCCGGCATCGCCGCGACCGTCGTGGACGACGACGCCAACGAGGTGCCGGACGGCGCCGGCGGCTATCTGGTGCTGACCGAGCCGTGGCCGTCGATGCTGCGCACCATCTGGGGCGACGACCAGCGCTACCTCGACACCTACTGGTCCCGCTTCGAGGGCCGGTATTTCGCGGGCGACGGCGCCAAGAAGGACACCGACGGCGACATCTGGCTGCTCGGCCGGGTGGACGACGTGATGCTGGTGTCCGGCCACAACATCTCCACCACCGAGGTCGAGTCGGCGCTGGTGTCGCACCCGAAGGTGGCCGAGGCGGCCGTCGTCGGCGCGACCGACCCGCAGACCACCCAGGCCATCTGCGCCTTCGTGATCCTGCGCGGCGGCGCCGACGCCGCGGACGAGGGCCTGGTCGAGGAGCTGCGGGCGCATGTCGCCCGGCAGCTCGGCCCGATCGCCAAGCCCAAGCGGATCATGCCGGTCGCGGAGCTGCCCAAGACCCGCTCCGGCAAGATCATGCGGCGACTGCTGCGCGACGTGGCCGAGAACCGCGACCTCGGTGACGTGACCACGCTCACCGACGCCTCCGTCATGGACCTGATCCAGGCGCAACTGCCGAGCGCGACCACCGAGGACTGAGCGGAGCGGAAGGGGCGAGGGGGGGGGGGGGGGGGGGGGGGGGGGGGGGGCCCCCCCCCGCCCCCCCCCCCGCCCCTCACCCGGCCACAACAAGGACACACAACCCCAACACCCCCTCCGAG
>NZ_JBVIHH010000010.1:0-230252 GCF_055570395.1 Streptomyces sp. NPDC031210 | reverse complement strand
ACGGGCGTCTTTGTGGGGGCCTGACCACGGGAACAATTCAGGGGCGGAACGAGGGGGGGTGGGGGGGGGGGGGGGGGGGGGGGGGGAGATGGTTGGCTTTCCTGCCCGCCCCCCCCTCGCGGCCTTCCCGGCGTCCCGGCTCCGGTCACGGCCGGCGACCCACCGCCCGATATGCCCGTAAGGTGAGGTTCGCCGGACAGCCCCGCGCCCGAACGGGTAGGGTGGAACCGCGTCAATGACACGCTAAGAATCTGGGTGCGCCGGGAAGTCTGGTCGGCAACTGCAACAGCCGTACACAGTTGCCGAAATGGCCGGAGGTTCCCGCGTGAGCGCGTCCACCAACCGTCGTCCGATGTTTCTCGGACGCATGCCGCTGCCCGAGCGGAACTTCCTCGCGGACGCGCTGCGCACCGAAACCGTCGGCGGCATCCTGCTCCTCGTCGCCGCCGTCGCCGCCCTGATCTGGGCCAACACCCTCAGCGGCAGTTACGAGGCGCTGCGCGACTTCCACCTCGGCCCCGCCTGGCTCGGGCTGGACCTCTCGCTCCAGCACTGGGCCGCCAACGGCCTGCTGGCCGTCTTCTTCTTCGTCGCCGGCATCGAGCTCAAGCGTGAACTGGTCGCCGGCCAACTGCGCGACCCCAAGGCCGCCGCCCTCCCCGTGAGCGCCGCGCTCTGCGGGATGGTGACGCCCGCGCTCGTCTACGTCGTCGTCACCACCCTCGGCGGCGGCTCGTCGCAGGGCTGGGCGGTCCCCACCGCCACCGACATCGCCTTCGCGCTGGCCGTCCTCGCCGTCATCGGCACGTCGTTGCCGTCCGCGCTGCGCGCGTTCCTGCTCACCCTCGCGGTCGTCGACGACCTCTTCGCCATCCTGATCATCGCCGTCTTCTTCACCTCGCAGATCAACTTCCTGGCCCTCGGCCTCGCCTTCGCCGGCCTCGCGGTGTTCTACCTGCTGCTGCGCAAGGGCGTCCGCGGCTGGTACGTCTACGTTCCGCTGGCCCTGGTCATCTGGGCCCTGATGGAGAACAGCGGGGTGCACGCCACCATCGCGGGCGTCGCCATGGGCCTGATGCTGCGCTGCACCCGCCGCGACGGCGAGCGGCACTCCCCCGGCGAACACATCGAGCACCTCGTCCGCCCGCTGTCGGCCGGCTTCGCCGTACCGGTCTTCGCCCTCTTCTCCGCCGGCGTCTCCCTCTCCGGCGGCGCCGTCCACGCGGTCTTCACCCGGCCCGAGACGCTCGGTGTCGTCCTGGGCCTGGTCGTGGGCAAGGCGCTCGGCATCTTCGCCGGCACCTGGGCCACCGCCCGCTTCACCAAGGCGACGCTCAACCCGGACCTGAAGTGGCCGGACGTCTTCGCCGTCGCCTCTCTGGCCGGCATCGGCTTCACCGTCTCCCTGCTCATCGGCGAACTCGCCTTCACCGAGGACCTCACGCTCACCGCCGAGATCAAGGCGGCGGTGCTGATCGGCTCGCTGCTCGCCGCCGTCCTCGCGGGCACCCTGCTCAAGCTGCGCAACAACAAGTACCGCGAGCTGTACGAGGAAGAGGAACGGGACGAGGACCAGGACGGCATCCCCGACATCTACGAACGCGACAACCCCGAATACCACCTGCGGATGGCCGCGATCCACGAAGCGAAGGCCGCCGAACACCGCCGCCTTGCCGAAGTGGCCGCCGGCACGGACGCCGGGGACGATGGTCCGGCATGATCTGAGAGGCTTGCACATCCGGGTGACGACAAGAGGGAGACGGCGATGAGCGCAGCCGACGACGGCAGGGACCGCAGCCTCGGGCAACTGGTGGCCACGGCCACCGCCGAGATGTCCGCACTGGTGCACGACGAGATCGCCCTGGCCAAGGCCGAACTGCGCCAGGACGCCAAGCGGGCGGGCATCGGCAGCGCGGCCTTCATGGCGGCCGGTGCGCTGGGCCTGTTCGCCCTGCCGGTGCTGAGCTTCGCGGCGGCCTACGGCATCCACAACCTCGGCCTCGGCCTCGCCTGGTCCTTCCTGATCGTGGGCGGCGCGTTCCTGGTCCTCGCCGGCCTTCTGGTGGCCGTCGCCCTCGTCAAGCTCAAGAAGATCAAGAAGCCGGAGAGGTCCATGAACTCGGCCCGGCAGACCGCGGCCGTACTCCAAAAGGCCAAGCCGCACCCGCGCGTGACGGCCGCGGACCACCCGGTCCTGGAGTCTGTGACACGCTCATCGGTATGACAGCCCCCGACAGCACCACCTCGGTCGTACAGCTCGACGGGCCCTGGTCGCACCGCGATGTCGCCGCCAACGGCGCGCGCTTCCACATCGCCGAGATGGGCGACGGCCCCCTGGTGCTGCTGCTGCACGGCTTTCCGCAGTTCTGGTGGACCTGGCGCCACCAACTGCCCGCGCTCGCCGACGCCGGCTTCCGCGCCGTCGCGATGGACCTGCGGGGCGTCGGCGGCAGCGACCGCACCCCCCGCGGCTACGACCCGGCGAACCTCGCCCTCGACATCACCGGCGTCATCCGGTCCCTGGGCGAGTCGGACGCCGCGCTCGTCGGGCACGACCTGGGCGGCTACCTGGCCTGGACGGCGGCCGTCATGCGCCCCAAGCTGGTGCGCCGGCTCGCGGTGTCCTCGATGCCGCACCCGCGGCGCTGGCGCTCGGCGATGCTCGCCGACGTCCGGCAGAGCAGGCGCAGTTCGCACATCTGGAACTTCCAGCGCCCCTGGCTGCCCGAGCGCGCTCTGACGGCGGACGACGCGGCGCTGGTCGGCCGCATGATCCGCGACTGGTCCGGACCGCGGCCCCCTCAGGACGACGCCGTCGGCGTCTACCGGCGGGCGATGAGCATTCCCTCGACGGCGCACTGCTCGATCGAGCCGTACCGCTGGATGGTGCGCTCGATGGCGCGTCCGGACGGAATCCAGTTCAACCGGCGGATGAAGATGCCGGTGCGCGTCCCGACGCTGCATCTGCACGGGTCGCTCGATCCGGTGATGAGCACCCGCAGCGCCGCCGGTTCCGGGGAGTACGTCGAGGCGCCGTACCGCTGGCGGCTGTTCGACGGGCTCGGCCACTTCCCGCACGAAGAGGACCCGGTGGCCTTCTCCACCGAACTGATCAACTGGCTCAAGGACCCCGAACCGGACCGGTGACGCGGCGCCCCCGGCGTGGACCGGCGGCTCGCGAAGCGCCCCGAAGACGTACCCGAACATACGTCCGACGAACGGCCACTTGCCTGGCGCATAGGCCAATTGGCGGCCCCCCAGGCGGTTACGGACCTTGGGGCCCGGGCAGAGACGTGGGTATGGGCTGGACGCACGACTACCGTGACGTGGCACGCAACCGCCGCAGCAGCGCCGCTGCGGTCGGCACTCAGGACAGGGGCGCTCCGGATCTCAGGTCCGGCGGCTCCCCCGATCCGGCGCACCCCCCGATGGGCATTCCGCTCATCCTGCGCCGCAGAGCGCGCTGGATGAGCGCGCGCCTGCGCCATCCCCGCGGCTGAGCCGCCGCCCGCCTCTCAGATCGCGCAGCCCTGGCTGTCGACCTCCCGCTCGGCCGTGCGCCCCTTGGTCACGTCCTCGCGGACCTCGTCGGCGGTCAGCGCGTAGCCGGTCTGGGAGTCGTCCAGCGACTTCGCGAACACCACGCCGTAGACCTCACCCTTGGGGGTGAGCAGCGGGCCACCGGAGTTGCCCTGCCGCACCGTGGCGTAGAGGGAGTACACATCGCGCCCGACCGTGCCGCGGTGGTAGATGTCCGGGCCGTTGGCCTGGATGCGGCCGCGGATCCGGGCGGGGCGGACGTCGTAGCCGCCGTCCTCGGGGAAGCCGGCGACGATGGCGCTGTCGCCGCTGCGCGCGTCCGGGGCGGCGAACCGCAGTGCGGGGGCGCGGAGCGAGGGGACGTCCAGCACGGCGATATCGCGCTCCCAGTCGTAGAGCACGACCCTGGCGTCGTAGCGGCGCCCCTCGCCGCCCACCTGGACGGTCGGTTCGTCGACGCCGCCGACGACGTGGGCGTTGGTCATCACGCGGTGGCGGCCGAAGACGAAGCCGCTGCCTTCGAGGACCTTGCCGCAGCCGGGTGCCGTGCCGACGACCTTGACGATGCTGCGCTGGGCGCGCGCCGTCACCGGGCTCGTGGCGAGCCGCGGGTCCGGCGCCGGGACGGAGGTGATCGGCTCGTTGGAGAACGGTGTGAAGACCTGCGGGAAGCCGTTCTGCGCCAGGACCGAGGAAAAGTCGGCGAACCAGGTGCTGGCCTGTGGAGGCATCACCCGGGACACGCCCAGCAGCACCTTGGAGTTACGGACCTCCTTGCCCAGCGTCGGCAGGGACGTGCCGGCCAGCGCGGAGCCGATCAGCCAGGCGACGAGCAGCATCGCCAGCACGTTGACCAGCGCGCCGCCGGTCGCGTCCAGCGCCCTGGCCGGGGACCAGGTGATGTGACGGCGCAGCTTGTTGCCCAGGTGGGTGGTGAGCGCCTGGCCCACGGACGCGCACACGATCACGATGGCCACGGCGGCGATGGCCGCGAAGGTGCCGGGCGTCGCGTCGTCGGTGATCTCGTTCCAGATCACGGGCAGCAGATAGACCGCGATCAGGCCGCCTCCGAGGAAGCCGATCACGGACAGGATGCCGACGACGAAACCTTGCCGATAGCCGATGATCGCGAACCACACGGCCGCGACCAGCAGCAAGATGTCCAGGACGTTCACGCCCGACACCGTCTCACGAGCGCCAGTCGAGTGGGACCTGCTTGTCACGGTCCCACGGAATCTCCCACCCCGCGTAATGCAGCAGCCGGTCGATGACGCCCGCCGTAAAGCCCCATACCAGGGCATCCTCCACGAGGAAGGCGGGGCCGACGTGGCCGCTGGGGTGACGCGTCGTCACGCGGTGTGCCGGGTCCGTGAGATCCGCCACGGGAACGGTGAACACCCGGGCGGTCTCCGCCTGGTCCACCGCGCCGACCGGGCTCGGCTCGCGCCACCAGCCCAGGACGGGCGTGACGACGAAGCCGCTGACGGGGATGTAGAGCCGCGGCAGCACGCCGAAGACCTGGACGCCCGAGGGATCGAGTCCGGTCTCTTCCTGGGCCTCGCGCAGCGCGGCCCGCACCGGGCCCTGCCCTTCGGGATCACCGTCCGCCGCGTCCAGGGCGCCACCGGGGAAGGAGGGCTGGCCGGCGTGCGAGCGCAGGGTGCCGGCCCGCTCCATGAGCAGCAGCTCGGGGCCGCGCGGGCCGTGCCCGAAGAGGATCAGCACCGCGGACTGCCGGCCGCCGCTCTCCGGCGGCAGGAAGCGGCTGAGCTGGCGCGGCTCGATCGTCAGAGCCGCGCGGGCCACCGGGGCCAGCCACTCGGGCAGGCCGTCGGCCGTGACCGCGACCCTTCGGTCGAACGCCGTCTCGCCGCGGGGATCGGTCATCTCGCCGTACTGCTCCCGTGCACTCGTCATACGCGCCCCCTCAGGCCCTGGCTGGAATGGTCGGTCCCCCGGTGGCTCGCCCGCGCCCGCACCGCGGCTCGCGTCATGGGGCCGCCATCGGGGGCGCGGGCTGTCCCGGATAGTCGGGCGGCGGCTTCAGCCGCTGGCCCGGCCGGCCCCCCAGCTCGTACTTGAGCAGCTTCTTCGCCTTCTCCGGGTCGGTCTCGCCCTCGCCGTAGGACGGGCAGAGCGGGGCGATGGCGCAGGCGCCGCAGGCCGGCTTGCGGGAGTGGCAGACGCGGCGGCCGTGGAAGACGACGCGGTGCGAGAGCATCGTCCACTCGGTCTTGGGGAAGATCGCGGCGACATCCGCCTCGACCTTCTCCGCGTCCTCCTGGGTGGTCCAGCCGAAACGGCGCGCGAGGCGGCCGAAGTGGGTGTCGACGGTGATGCCGGGGACACCGAAGGCGTTGCCCAGGACGACGTTGGCGGTCTTGCGGCCGACACCGGGGAGCGTGACGAGATCTTCCAGCCGGCCCGGCACCTCGCCGCCGAAGCGGTCGCGCAGCGCGGTGGACAGGCCGATCAGCGCCTTGGTCTTGGCCCGGAAGAAACCGGTCGGGCGGATCAGCTCCTCCAGCCGCTCCGGGTCCATCGCGGCCATGTCCTCGGGCGTCGGGCAGACCGCGAACAGGCCCGGGGTGGTCTGGTTGACCCGAAGGTCGGTGGTCTGCGCGGACAGCACCGTCGCGACCAGCAGCTCGAAGGGGTTGGTGAAGTCCAGCTCCGGGTGGGCGTACGGATACAGCTCGGCCAGCTCGCGGTTGATCCTCCGGGCCCGCCGGACCATGGCGGCCCGCGACTCGGGCTTGCGGGCGGGGGCCTTCTTGGCTGCGGTCTTCTTCGTGACGGTCTTCTTGGCGGCGGTCTTCTTCGGGGCGGTCTTCTTGGCCGCCGCCGGCTTCTCGGGGTTTTCGTTCACGGCGGCCTTCTTTCCTGCCGGGCTGCTGTCCGGCGGAGTCCTGTCCACGGTCGTGTCCACGGGCACGTCCGCCGCGCCGCCGCCGACTGAGATCTCGGCCACCGCGGGCTTGCGCGGGGCGATCTTCGCGGTAGCGTCCTTCGCGGTCGGGTCCGTCGCCGGCGGTCCCGACGCGCCGGGATCCCGCTCCGCCACCCTTCGGGCGGACATCACCCTGGAGGGCGATTTGTTACTTTTATCCGCATCCGCCGCGTTGGTGTACGGGTGTTCGCCCACAGCGGAATCGCGCCTCGCGCTCACTCGCTCAGCCCCCATTCCCGTGCTCTCACCGGCGTATTGGACACTCGGCCAGACTAAGGCCACCCACTGACATCCGACTCGATCACTGTGATTCGTGACCCCAATCGGCCCCCTGCCGTATGGCTCGGGCCACGGGTCCGGCAAACTTGTGATTGATCGCACTGTTTTGCATTCCGGCATGATGGGGACCACAGTCCCCCGGAGCATGTCGACAAGGAGAGATCTCGTGGACGACGTTCTGCGGCGCGCACCGCTCTTCGCGGCGCTCGATGACGAGCAGGCGGCCGAGCTGCGCGCCTCAATGGGAGAGGTCACGCTCGCCCGCGGCGACGCCCTGTTCCACGAAGGGGACCCCGGCGACCGCCTGTACGTGGTCACCGAGGGCAAGGTGAAGCTGCACCGCACTTCCCCGGACGGCCGCGAGAACATGCTCGCCGTCCTCGGCCCCGGCGAGCTCATCGGTGAGCTCTCCCTCTTCGACCCGGGCCCGCGCACGGCCACCGCCTCGGCCCTCACCGAGGTCAAGCTGCTCGGCCTGGGCCACGGCGACCTTCAGCCCTGGCTGAACGCCCGCCCGGAGGTGGCCACGGCCCTGCTGCGCGCGGTCGCCCGCCGACTGCGCAAGACCAACGACCAGATGTCCGACCTGGTCTTCTCGGATGTCCCGGGCCGCGTCGCGCGCGCCCTGCTGGACCTCTCGCGCCGCTTCGGCGTGCAGTCCGAGGAGGGCATCCACGTCGTGCACGACCTGACGCAGGAGGAGCTCGCCCAGCTTGTGGGCGCCTCCCGCGAGACGGTCAACAAGGCACTCGCGGACTTCGCCGGCCGCGGCTGGCTGCGCCTGGAGGCGCGCGCCGTGATCCTGCTGGACGTCGAACGCCTGGCCAAGCGCTCGCGCTGACCCCGGGCCCCGCGCCCACCCGTAGTGACCGAAGGGCCCCGCTCCGGCGGGGCCCTTCGCTTGCCCCGCCACCCCCGCCACCCCCGCACAATTCGCTCGCCGTCCGGCGACCCGCCCGCCACAGTGGCGCCATGCGCGACACCACACCCGACGGCTTGCCCTCGGGCACCGGCCTGGACGACGACGGCTACCTCCTCCGCGAGGGGGCGCTCGACCGCGTCCCGGCGACCTTCGCGCCCGTCGTCGCGGCACTGCGCGCCCACCTCGCCGACCACTTCGGCCCGGACCGCCTCACCAGCACCTACCTCTACGGCAGCGTCCCGCGTGGCACGGCCGTCCCCGGCCGCTCGGACCTGGACGTGCTGCTCGCGCCGCGTACCAGCCCGACCGCCGCCGACCACGCCGCCGCCCGCGCCGTGGAGGAGGCCCTGGACGCCGCCTTCCCGCAGATCGACGGCGCCGGGATCCTCCTCGTCGGCGTCGAACGGCTGCTGAGCGAGCGGGAGCGCTACGACCTGGGATGGTTCGTCGCCTGCCTGTGCACGCCGCTGGCGGGCCCGGACCTCGCCGAGCGGCTGCCCCGGTACCGCCCCACCTCGCTCCTGGCCCGCGAGACCAACGGCGACCTCTTCCGCCTGCTGCCCGGCCTGCGGGAGAGGGCCGCCACGGTCCGCTCCGCCGCCGAGCGGCACCGGCTGACCCGGTCCGTGGCCCGCAAACTCGTCCGCACCGGGTGCACGCTCGTCATGCCGCGCTGGGGTGGCTGGACGAGCGATCTCGACGCCTCCGCCGAAGTGTTCGGCCGCTACTACCCGGCGCACGCCCGCCAGATGCGCGCGGCGGCGCGTGCGGCCCGTACGCCCGGCGCGGATCCCGCCCTGCTCGACGAGCTGCTCACCGGCCTCGCGCCCTGGCTGGCGGACGAGTACCTGGCCGTCCACGGGCCGAAGGCACCCCGCCCGTAGGAGGAGCGGGGCGCCAGCCCTGGCGGTGTCCGTGCGGACCCGCCCGCCCGTGCCCCGGCCGGACCGCCCGTGCCCCGGCGGGCCCCTTCCCGGACGGCTCAGATCAGCCCGTGCTCGCCCAGATAGTCGAGCTGCGCCCGGACGGACAGCTCGGCGGCCGGCCACAGGGACCGGTCGACGTCCGCGTAGACGCTGGCGACGACCTCGGCGGGCGTGCGATGGCCGGATTCGACCGCCGTCTCCACCTGGGCGAGCCGGTTGGCGCGGTGCGCCAGGTAGAACTCCACCGCTCCCTGGGCGTCGTTCAGCACCGGCCCGTGGCCCGGCAGAACCGTCGAGACGCCGTCGTCCACGGTGAGGGAGCGCAGTCGGCGCAGCGAGTCCAGGTAGTCGCCCAGCCGCCCGTCGGGGTGCGCGACCAATGTGGTGCCGCGGCCCAGGATCGTGTCGCCGGTCAGCACGGCGCCGTCGGCCGGAAGGTGGAACGACAACGAGTCGGCGGTGTGCCCCGGGGTCGGCACCACGCACAGTTCCAGCCCGCCGGTGGTGATGACCTCGCCGGCCGCGAGCCCCTCGCCGCCGAGCCGCAGCGCCGGATCCAGCGCCCGTACGGCCGTACGGGTCAGCTCGGCGAACCGTGCCGCGCCGGCCGCGTGGTCGGGGTGACCGTGGGTCAGCAGGGTCAGCGCGACGCGTTTGCCGGCCCGTTCGGCGGTGTCGACGACGGCCTGGAGGTGGGACTCGTCGAGCGGCCCGGGGTCGATGACGACCGCGAGGTCGGAGTCCGGCTCGGCGAGGATCCAGGTGTTGGTCCCGTCCAGCGTCATCGCCGACGGGTTCGGTGCCAGCACGCAGTACGCACGCGCCGTGGCGCGGCCCGCGATGACGCCGCCGCGGGGCTGGCCGGGGAGGGCTGCTGCTTCGGTCATGCGGGGGTCCCTCCCGGGGCGCCGGTGGTGCCGGACAGGCCGTCAGGTGCGGCGGGGGTGCCGTCCCCGGGGCCGTCGTCCGTCGGTGCGATGTACTTGGTGAACTCGTCGTGGCCCGGCCAGCTCAGCACGATCCGGCCGTCCACGAGCTCGGCGCGGGCCAGTACGGGCGTCAGGTCCTGGGCCGGCGCGGCGGCCAGTGCCCCGGCGGCGGTGTCGTACTCCTGGAGGCGGCGCAGCGTCGCGATGGTCGGCGGCATCATCAGCAGCTCACCGCGGTCGTAGCCGGCGGCGGCCTCCCCCGGGCGGATCCACACGGCGCGGTCGGCCTCCGTGGAGGCGTTGCGGGTGCGCTGGCCCTCGGGGAGCGCGGCGACGAAGAACCAGGTGTCGTAGCGCCGCGGTTCGAACTCCGGGGTGATCCAGCGGGCCCACGCGCCGAGCAGGTCCGAGCGCAGGATCAGCCCGCGCCGCCCCAGGAACTCGGCGAACGATAGTTCGTGGGCGACCAGCGCCGCCCGGTCCGCCTCCCAGTCCTCACCGGTGGTGTCGGCGACGACCGTGTCGGGCGAACCGCCGGCGAGCAGGACACCGGCCTCTTCGAAGGTCTCGCGGACCGCCGCGCAGACGATGGCCTGCGCGGCCGCCGGGTCGACGCCCATCCGGACGGCCCACTGGGTGCGCGACGGCCCGGCCCAGGCGACCGGCGCCTCGTCCCGGGGGTCGACGGAGCCGCCCGGATAGGCGTACGCGCCCCCGGCGAAGGCCATGGAGGCGCGTCTGCGCAGCATGTGGACGGCGGGGCCGCCCTCGTCGGCGGCCGCCGCGGTGGAGCCGGGGGGCGCGTCCCGCAGCAGCAGGACGGTGGCGGCCCGCCGGGGCGTGGCCGGGGTCACCTCGCCGTTCGCGAGCGCCCGGATGCGGGCGGGCCATTCCGGCGGATACCACTGGCCATTGGTCGTCGACGACATGGCCGGATGCTATGCGCTCACGGGCGGATGTTCGAGGGGCCCTCCGGCCCAGATCGGGACCATGGGTCCTTATGGGCCACGGCCCGGGCCCGGTGCCGGTCCGGCCGCCGTCCGACGGCCGGTCCACCCGGCCGGTCCACCCGGCCGTTCTAGCGACCCGCTAGTCCGCGACCTCGACCTGGATCTCGACCTCGACGGGCGAGTCGAGCGGCAGGACCGTCACGCCCACCGCGGACCGGGCGTGCACGCCCTTGTCGCCCAGGATCTCGCCCAGCAGCTCGCTGGCGCCGTTGACGACCCCCGGCTGACCGGTGAAGTCCGGCGCGGAGGCCACGAAGCCGACGACCTTGACGACCCGCTGGATCTTGTCCAGGTCGCCGAGCACCGACTTCACGGCGGCCAGCGCGTTCAGCGCGCAGGTCGCGGCGAGTTCCTTGGCCCGCTCGGGGCTGACCTCGGCGCCGACCTTGCCGGTGGCCGGCAGGGCGCCGTCCACCATCGGCAGTTGGCCGGCGGTGAAGACGTAACTGCCCGAGCGCACCGCGGGCTGGTAGGCGGCCAGCGGCGGCACGACCTGGGGCAGTTTCAGGCCGAGCTCGGCGATCTTCTCCTCGATCGCGCTCACGCCTGCTTCTCCCGCTTGAGGTAGGCCACCAACTGCTCGGGGTTGTTCGGACCCGGAACGACCTGGACGAGCTCCCAGCCGTCCTCGCCCCAGGTGTCCAGAATCTGCTTCGTCGCGTGCACGAGCAGCGGTACGGTCGCGTATTCCCACTTGGTCATGGGCCGAGCGTAATACCTGTCCAGGTCGGCCGGGCACGGCCCCCGCCGCGCCCGGCCCCTTCCCCTAGGGGAGATCCCCGGCCCCGTCCCTGAGACCCTCCCGGCAGAACCTGGGGGTCTACCGGGCCCATCCCGTGCGTAGGCGCGACGCGGACTGGTTAGGCTCCTTGGCGTGAGCAGGCTCCATGTCGTCAGCGGCAAGGGCGGCACCGGCAAGACCACGGTCGCCGCTGCCCTCGCCCTCGCCCTGGCCACCGAGGGACGACGCACCCTCCTGGTCGAGGTCGAGGGCCGGCAGGGCATCGCCCAGTTGTTCGAGACCGAAGCGCTTCCCTACGAGGAACGCAAAATCGCCGTGGCCCCAGGGGGCGGTGAGGTGCACGCCCTGGCCATCGACGCCGAGCGCGCCCTCCTGGACTACCTCCAGATGTTCTACAAACTCGGCAGCGCCGGCCGGGCCCTGAAAAAGCTCGGCGCGATCGACTTCGCCACGACCATCGCGCCCGGCCTGCGCGACGTGCTGCTGACCGGCAAGGCGTGCGAGGCGGTGCGCCGCAAGGACAAGAGCGGCCGGTTCGTCTACGACGCCATCGTCATGGACGCCCCGCCGACCGGCCGCATCACCCGCTTCTTGAACGTCAACGACGAGGTGGCCGGGCTGGCGAAGATCGGCCCGATCCACAATCAGGCGCAGGCGGTGATGCGCGTCCTGAAGTCCCCCGAGACCGCGGTGCATCTGGTGACCCTCCTGGAGGAGATGCCGGTCCAGGAGACCGCGGACGGTGTCGTGGAGCTGCGCGCCGCCGGGCTCCCGGTGGGCGGCGTCGTCATCAACATGACCCGCCCGGCCGTGCTGGACACCGGCGACCTCGACATCGCGGCCCGGGGCGCCCGTACGGGCATCGCCAAGGCGCTGTCCGGGGCCGGGCTGGGCGGCGCCCGCCGCGGCGGCCTGGCGGAGCGGCTGATCGACCCGCTGCTTGAGCAGGCCCGCGAACACGCCGAACGGGTCGATCTGGAGCGCGCCCAGCACGCCGAGCTGACCGCCCTCGGCCTGCCCACCTATGAATTGGAGCTGCTCCCCGAGGGAGTGGACCTCGCCGGGCTCTACCGCCTGGCGAGAGACCTGCGGAAACAGGGGCCCATATGACCTCGGACGACACCACGCTGGATGCCTCGGCCCCCTGGCTCGAGGTCGACGCGCTGATCGACGACCCGCGCACCCGCATCGTGGTGTGCTGCGGCTCGGGCGGCGTCGGCAAGACCACGACCGCCGCGGCGCTGGGCGTACGCGCCGCCGAGCGCGGCCGCAAGGCCGTCGTGCTGACCATCGACCCCGCCAGGCGGCTCGCGCAGTCGATGGGGATCTCCGAGCTCGACAACGTCCCCCGGCGGGTCAAGGGCGTGGACGAGAGCGCGGGCGGCGAACTGCACGCGATGATGCTGGACATGAAGCGCACCTTCGACGAGATCGTCGAGGGGCACGCCGACGCCGACCGGGCCCGCGCGATCCTGGAGAACCCCTTCTACCAGTCCCTGTCGGCCGGTTTCGCGGGCACGCAGGAGTACATGGCCATGGAGAAGCTCGGCCAGCTCCGCGCCAGCGACGAGTGGGACCTGATCATCGTCGACACCCCGCCGAGCCGTTCCGCGCTGGACTTCCTGGACGCACCCAAGCGCCTCGGCTCCTTCCTGGACGGCAAGTTCATCCGCATCCTGATGGCGCCGGCCAAGGTCGGCGGGCGGGCCGGCATGAAGTTCCTCAATGTCGGCATGTCGATGATGACCGGCACTCTCAGCAAACTGATGGGCGGCCAACTCCTGCGGGACGTCCAGACGTTCGTAGCCGCGATGGACACCATGTTCGGCGGCTTCCGCACCCGCGCGGACGCCACCTACCGGCTGCTCCAGGCGCCCGGTACGGCCTTCCTCGTGGTGGCCGCGCCGGAGCGGGACGCGCTGCGCGAGGCGGCGTACTTCGTCGAGCGGCTGGCCGCCGAGCGGATGCCGCTGGCCGGCCTGGTGCTGAACAGGGTGCACGGCAGCGGCGCGGCCCAACTCAGCGCCGAGCGCGCCCTGGCGGCGGCGGAAACCCTGACGGACCGCATGGCGGAGGACACCGGCGCGGACGCCGAGGCGGCTGCCGACGAGCGCGCCGACGAGGCCGTTCGCACGGGCAGGGCAGCGGCCGTGGAAGCGGACGTGGAGACGGAAATGGATGCCTCCACCGCCGCTGCCGAAAATCTTGAACCGGCGGGCATTGTGGATCTCGGCGGCGGGAAAGCTGGACTACAGACCGCCGGTGGCCTCTCCCCCGTCGCCGCGGCGGAGCACCTCGCATCCCCTCCGGCCTCGGCGGCGCAACTCGCCGCCGGGCTGCTCCGATTGCACGCCGAACGCATGCAGGTCCTCGCGCGCGAACGCCGCACCCGGGACCGCTTCACCGCACTGCACCCCGAGGTCCCGGTGACGGAGGTCGCCGCGCTGCCCGGCGACGTCCACGACCTGGCCGGCCTGCGCGCGATCGGCGACCGCCTCGCCCTCGGCCCGGCCGTCCCCGAGGACGAAAGCTGACCCGACGACCGCTGCTCTGACGACCGCTGACCCGACGGCTGACCACAGCGCCGGGTGCACCGACCCGAACCACAGCCGTATGCCCTCACCACAGCCACCACAGCCGGAGGCCCCGAACCGCAGCCGTAGGCCCACACCGCCCTAGGCCGCGAGCGCTGCCGCAGGCAGGCCCAGCGGACGTAGGCAGGACCGACCGAAGAGCTGTTCACAGGGCAGGCCACAGCCGCCGGCCGCATCGGCGGACGCGGCGCCACACCCTGCCGTCCCATGGCGCCCGCTCGAAGCGGTTTTCCCGAAGCGGCTCTACTCGAAGGGGCTCTACTCGAAGCGGCGTCACTCGGAGCGCCCTGCCCGGAACGCCCCGCTCCGCTCGTCCGGCTAGCCGACCGCGGCGTACTCGTCGAAGACCTCTTCCTCACAGCCCACCGGCAGGACGCCCGTGCTGTGCTCGTATTCCGTGCGCGCTGTCTCCAGCAGCCGACGCCATGACGTGACGGTCGGGCGGCGGCGCAGCAGCGCCCTCCGCTCCCGCTCTGTCATGCCGCCCCAGACGCCGAACTCCACGCGGTTGTCCAGGGCATCGGCCAGGCACTCCGTGCGCACCGGACATCCGGTGCACACCGCCTTGGCACGGTTTTGTGCCGCCCCCTGAACGAACAGTTCGTCCGGATCAGTGGTGCGGCAGGCTGCCTGTGCGCTCCAGTCGGTTACCCAGCTCATGCTGGCGCCGTCCTCTCCCGAATCGAGGCTCCCCCACGGCGGCAAACGGCATATTCACCGTTGCCAGTTGAGGACGTTACGGAAGGCGGGCAGGGCGCAACACCCCCTTCGGGCCCAATCTTGAATGGCCCGAACGGACTATGCGTACGCGGCAGATCACCCAACGGAGTGACCCGACGGCATCCGTCACTTTCCTCACAAGGAGGACAGTTCGCCGCCGCCACATGGGGTTTCGGCTGACGGACAGGAGCGGGAGAGACATGGTCCGCAGGGGGAGAGGGGCTTGACGAACCGGGGCGTAACCATTCGGTTGAGGCAGGTGTGAACAGGCTAAGCGAACAGGTGCGCCCCTGTCCGGCGATTGAGAACGTAGGCTGCCCTTATGCCTAAGAAGCGCGACGGCGGGGGCCCTACCAAGACCCAGCAGGCCGCCAAGTTCCTCGGTGTCAGCGTCCTCGCCGGGGCGGTGCTCGCCGGCCTCGCGCTTCCCGCCGCGGGGGCTCTCGGCCTCGTGGCGAAGGGATCCGTCGAGGGCTTCGACGACATTCCCGCGAACCTCAAGACGCCGCCGCTCAGCCAGCGCACCACCATCCTGGACGCCGGCGGCGGCGAGATCGCGAAGGTCTACTCCCGCGACCGCACGGTCATCGGCCTGAAGGACATGTCGCCGTACATACGGAAGGCGATCGTCGCGATCGAGGACGCGCGCTTCTACGAGCACGGCGCGATCGACTTGAAGGGCATCCTGCGGGCGGTCAACAAGAACGCCCGCAGCGGCGGCGTCTCCGAGGGCGCCTCGACGCTGACGCAGCAGTACGTGAAGAACGTCTTCGTCGAGGAGGCGGGCAACGACGCGGACAAGATCGCGCAGGCCACTCAGCAGACCATCGGCCGCAAGATCAAGGAACTGAAGTACGCGATCCAGGTGGAGCAGGAGCTCGGCAAGCGCAAGATCCTGCAGAACTACCTCAACATCACCTTCTTCGGGCAGCAGGCGTACGGCGTCGAGGCGGCCTCCCAGCGGTACTTCAGCAAGCACGCCAAGGACCTGAGGCTGGAGGAGGCGGCCCTGCTGGCCGGCCTCGTCCAGTCGCCGAGCCGCTACGACCCGGTCAGCGCCCCCCAGGAAGCCACCCGGCGGCGCAACACCGTGCTCCGGCGGATGGCCGACGTCAAGGACATCACCCGCGCGCAGGCCGAAGCGGCCGCCCGTAAGCCCATCGAACTGTCGGTCAGCCGCCCGAAGAACGGCTGCATCACCGCCACCACCGGCGCCGGCTTCTTCTGCGACTACGTCCGCGAGGTGTTCCTCGACGACAAGGCGTTCGGCAAGACCCGCAAGGTCCGCTCCCACCGCTGGAACCAGGGCGGGATGACGATCCGCACCACCCTCGATCCGCAGACGCAGAAGTCCATCCAGGCGTCGATCGGCAAGCACGTCTACAAGGACGATCCGGTCGCCAGCGCCGCGACCATCGTCGAGCCGGGCACCGGCAAGATCCTCGGCATGGGCCAGTCCCGCCCCTACGGCTTCCGCGAGAACCAGACCACGATCAACCTGTCGGTGGACAGCAACATGGGCGGCGGCGCCGGCTACCAGCCCGGGTCGACCTTCAAGCCGGTCATCGCGGCGGCGGCGCTGGAGCAGGGCACCAGCCCGTACCAGCGGTATTCGTCGCCGTACCGGATGCCGTACCCGAGCCCCGTCCGGACCTGCGACGGCGAGTGGCAGGGCACGGAGACCACCCAGAACGAGAACAAGCGGGAGGTCGGCCCCTACGGCATGAAGGAGGCGACCGCGAAGTCGGTCAACACCTACTTCGTGCAACTGATCAGCGACATGGGCATCTGCCCGGCGGTCAAGATGGCCCAGCGCATGGGCATCGAGCGGGCCGACGGCAAGAAGCTGCAGGAGGTCCCCTCCATGACGCTCGGCGTGCAGGAGATGTCACCGCTGACGATGGCCGCCGGCTACGCCTCCTTCGCCGACGGCGGCCGGTACTGCTCCCCCGTCGCCATCGAGTCGATCACCGATCCGCAGGGCAAGGAGATGACCGTCCCGCGCTCCAGTTGCCGGCGCGCGATGTCGCAGAAGACCGCGGAGACGATCAACACCCTCCTCAAGGGCGTCGTCGAGGACGGCACCGGCAAGCAGGCCGGGCTCCGCGGACGCGACAGCGCCGGCAAGACGGGCACCAGCGACAGCCGCTACGCCGCCTGGTTCGTGGGCTACACCCCGAACGCGGCCGGCGCCGTCTGGGTCGGCGACCCGCGCCACCAGCGCAAGATGTACGACATCAGCATCGGCGGCAGCTACCACGAGAAGGTCTACGGCGCCGACACGCCGGGCCCCATCTGGCGCGACGCGATGACCGGCGCCCTCGCCGGCCGCCCCTCACCGGCGCTGCCCACCGTCCCGATCGACGATCCGAAGAAGGACACCGGCAAGGGCGGGCACAAGGACGGCGACGGCGGGAACGGCGACCAGAAGCCGGGCCGGGGCGGCCACGGCGGCGACAACAAGCCGGGCGGCAAGTGGGACCTTCCCGACTTCCCCGACATCCTGGGTGGGGGCAACGGGGGTTGGTGAGTGATGCGGGAGGGCGAGGCGCGGCCAGGGCGACCGGTCGGCACTCGCCACCCTGCACCGGGGCCGCCCGCCCCTAGCGGCCGGCCGCTAAGAATCCTGACGCGGCACCGGCATACGAACGTGCCCCCCACGCTGCAGACACCGGAGGGGCCCGCAACGTGGAGGGCACAGCAGGGCGCTGGAAGCACCGGAGCCCTGGAGCCCTGGAGGAGGCACCAGCCCCTCGGGGAGAGTCCCCTCAGCCCGCGAGCAGCTTCTTCACCGCCGCGGCGACCCGGCCGCCATCGGCACGCCCCGCCACCTTCGGGTTGACGATCTTCATCACGGCGCCCATCGCCCGCGGGCCCTCGGCCCCGGCACCCTTGGCCTCCGCCACGGCCTCCGCGACCAGGCTCTCCAGCTCCTCGTCCGTCAGCGGCTGGGGGAGGTAGCCGGCGAGCAACTCGCCCTCGGCGCGCTCACGCTCCGCGGACTCGCTCCGGCCGCCCTTGTCGAACGCCTCCGCGGCCTCGCGGCGCTTCTTCGCCTCCCGCGCGATGATCTTCTCGACCTCGGCGTCGGACAGCTCGCGCGCCGCGGTGCCCGAGACCTCCTCCTTCTGGATCGCGGTCAGCGTGAGGCGGAGGGTGGCGGAACGCAGCTCGTCACGCGCCTTGATCGCGGTGGTGAGGTCGTCGTGCAGCTTGGACTTGAGCGTGGTCATACCCCCGAGTATGCCCGCCCCCACCGACAACCGCCGCGCCTTTTCCCCCACCCCCGGCCACCGCCCCCCTGGCCCTCGTACTCCCTCCTCCTCCCTCCTCGCCGGGTCGGGCGCCACTCTGCGACGATGGACGACATGCGCGCGCGATACGGAGTACCTCTGTCCCTGACCGCAGTCGGCGCGGCCGGCCTGGCCTACGCCGCCGGCTTCGAAGTCCGCTCCTTCCGCCTCCGGCGCGTCACCGTGCCCGTGCTGCCCCCCGGTATGCGGCCGTTGCGCGTCCTACAGGTCTCCGATATCCACATGGTCAGCGGGCAGCGCAAGAAGCAGCGCTGGCTGCAGTCCCTCGCCGGCCTGCGCCCCGACTTCGTCATCAACACGGGCGACAACCTCTCCGACACCGAGGGCGTCCCCGAGACCCTGGACGCCCTCGGCCCCCTGATGGAGTTCCCCGGCGCGTACGTCTTCGGCTCCAACGACTACTACGGCCCGAAGCTGCGCAACCCCGCCCGCTATCTGATCGAGAAGGTCCAGGGCCGGCACGGCCTCAACGGAAACGCGCCGGCCGTCGGCGCCGTCCACAACCCTTGGGAAGACCTCCGCGACGCCTTCGACACGGCCGGCTGGGTCGGCCTGTCCAACTCCCGCGGCCGCCTCAAGCTCGACGGCATCGAGATCGCCCTGACCGGCCTGGACGACCCGCACATCAAGCGCGACCGCTACGCCGAGGTGGCCGGCGGCCCGGAATCCGGCGCCGACCTCTCCCTGGCCGTCGTCCACGCCCCGTACCTGCGCTCGCTGGACGCCTTCACCACCGACGGCTACCCGCTGATCCTGGCCGGCCACACCCACGGCGGCCAGTTGTGCGTCCCCTTCTACGGCGCCCTGGTCACCAACTGCGACATCGACACCAACCGCGTCAAGGGCCTCTCCACCCACACCGCCGGCGGCAACACCTCCTACCTCCACGTCTCCGCCGGCTGCGGCACCAACCGCTACACCCCCGTCCGCTTCGCCTGCCCCCCGGAGGCAACCCTGCTGACCCTTACGGGGCGAGGAGAGTAAGGGGGCAGCCGACTCGGACGCCGGGGGCTGGGGCTGGCGAGTGGGGGGCCGGGCATCCGTGGACGACTTCACCGGCTCACGGATTGGGCAGAGGCTGGGCGGACCCGTACGGGGCGGGCCGCCCCCCGTGCCCTGACGCGCCCTGACGCGCCCTACGCAGTGCACCGCACGGTCTGGCCCACCTTGTGCGCGGCACCGCAAGGCCCAGCCCGCCCACTCACCCGCCTCCCCACCCTCGCCCCCACCCTCACCACCCACCTGGCGTGAACAACCGGCCGAAGGGCCGTGCCGCTGCCGGACCCACCCTCCCGGCCCCTACCGTGGAGGGATGTCCGATCCCACCCGGACCTCCCAGTCCACGCGCCACGCGACCGGTCCGGCCGCCGCAGCCGACCGGACCCCGGCAGCAGCCGTCGCCCCCACCGTCCGCCGCCCCCTGGCCGCCGCCTTCCGCGCCCTGATCGCCACGGCCGCCCTCGTCGGCCTCGGGGTGCAAGCCATCGCCTCGCCCGACCTCCCCCTCCCCCACCTCCTCAGCCACTTCACCATTCAGGCGAACACGGCCGCGGCACTCGTCTTCACCTGGTCCGCCCACCGTTCCTGGAGGGGCCGCCGCCCCGTATCCCCCCGCATCACGGGCGCCACCCTCGTCTTCCTCACCCTCGCCGCCCTCATCCACCACACTTCCCTGGCCCACGCCACAACCGCCTTCGCAGTCCCCACCCCCAGCACCGCCCCCTCCGGCACCCCCACCCTCGCGATCCAGCTCCTCACCATCGCCACCCCCCTCGGAGCCCTCGCCGACTGGCTGCTCCTGACGACCCCCCGAGGCTTCCGCCGCTCCTACGCCTGGCAGTGGCCGGCCTACCCCCTCCTCTACCTAGCCCTCACCTTCCTCCCCGACCGACCGCCTCCGGACGCGCTCCCCCTGGCCCTGACCGCCTCCCTCCTCCCCTTGATCACCATCGCGATCGACCAGGTCAGGCCCGCTCCCCGGCTCCACAACAACCGGATTTCGCCTACGGGGATCGGTCCGCTAAAGTAGAGCTCGTTGCTTCGGGGTGTAGCGCAGCTTGGCAGCGCGCTTCGTTCGGGACGAAGAGGTCGTGGGTTCAAATCCCGCCACCCCGACTGGAGAAACAACGAGTCAGGGGCCTGATCCACTCAGTGGGTCAGGCCCCTGACTCGTTCCTGGAGATCGTTTGGAGAAACCCGGGACAAGATCTCGACCGAGGTCTCCCAGCAGACGATCGCCGGAAAGGCGTGGCGCGCGCCTCACGGGGCTGACCGCATCTGCGCGTTCGCAATCCCAGCCGTGAACTCGCCTGCGAGGGCGGCTTGGGGACCAAGACTCAGCCACTCAGGACGCCGCCGGTCCCCGGCCCGGCCAGGGCCCGCGCGGTCCCTGGAGACCGGTACGGGAATCCCAGCCTGGCGGCCGACCGCATCGTCGCTCTCGTACGAATCCACTCGGACGGCGACGCGTGCCCATGATCGAGCGGTCCACGAGCAGAAGCCTTCCTGGCTCGCTTGGGTTCCGAGACATCGACGCGGACGGCTGGATCTGGCAGAACGAAGCGATCCGTTATCCGGCCTCCGGCGGCCGGGAGTACCCGTGGAAGGCGTACATCTGTCTCGCCGAGACGCCCAGGCCCTCCCTCTGGACTCCGGCCTACGCGGCTCGCTCCGCCAAGCCACTGCGCATCGGAGGCCCACAACGCAGCGGGGGATCGCGTCGAACCGTATGAGATATACGAACGCGACCAGTGGAACTGCCAGTTGGGCCCTCACGCCATCGATGCGGCCATGGAGTGGCCAGATTCGGGCACGCAACAAAGCAGCCCAACGGCTATCAGGATGGACAACGCTCATGCTGGGTCATCCGCGTTCGCAGGCGGGCGCATCCGAACCGATACCGGCCCGGCCCTACACGCCGCCTGCCGGCCGGCCCACTGGGGCCGGCCGGCAGGCGGATTCGTGCAAGCACGGCTTGTGCTGCCACCAGCCGCAAAGCCGCAAAGGCCGCTCAGGAGACGTCGGCCGCCGCCGCGTTGGCGAGGGCGAGCAGGTCGGCAGGGGTCTTAGGGCCTGTTGCAGGTTCGGATCATTGGTTTGGGGATTCGCCGGTGCCGGGCGGCTGGGCCTGGTAGTTGTCGAGGGTGCGCGTGGTGATCTCTCGGATGCCGAATGGGAGTTGGTCGAGCCGTTCTTGCCGGTGGGCGAGCGCGGCCCGGTTCCTGACCTGCGGCGGCAGTTCAACGCCGTGATGTGGCGGCTCAGGGTTGGGTGCCCCTGGCGGGGGCGGCGGGGTTCGCGGCGGCGGCGCAGAGCCCGGCTCCGCGCGGCTGAACTGGGCCGTTCCCGGGGCGGGCTGACCACCAAGACCCACCTCGCGGCCGAACGCCGGTGCCGGCCGCTGTCATTCATCGTCACCCCGGGGCAGGCCGCAGACAGCCCTCGCTTCGCCCCGGTGCTGGAGGGCATCAGCGTGCGTGGCCCGGTCGGGCGCCCGCGCACCCGGCCCGGCGCCGTCGCCGCGGACAAGGCGTACTCCTCCCGCGCCAACCTCGCCTACCTGTGGCCACGCCGCATCCGCAGCGTCATCCCGGAGAAGGCCGACCAGGCCGCCAACCGCAAGAAGAAGGGCTCACGTGGTGGCCGCCCAGTCGGTCACGATCCGGCCTTGTACAAGGACCGCAACACCGTCGAACGCTGCATCAACAAGATCAAGGAGTGGCGGGGCCTGGCCACCCGCTACGACAAGACCGCCACCAGTTACCTCGCTGGACTCCACTTACGCGGTGCCGTGATCTGGATCCGCAGCCTCCGTCCAACATGATCCGAACCTGGAACAGGCCCCAAGAGGGCGGGCTCTCCGTGTGATGCGCCATCGAGAGGTCGCGGCCGCAGACTGGTGGCACCCCCGCAATCAGGCTGTGCACCGCTCCCGTGACGAGCGATCACTCCAAGCACTGATGCGCCCGGACCGTAAAGCGAAGGTCATCGGCTCGAATCCGAGAGGGTGCGCTGCGTAGGATCGCTCTAGGCTGTGGCTTCTCGCCACGGGGAGGGTTTTGGTCGACCCTCGTCCCTTCGTCCCGCGAGCCGACTGCGTGAGAACCGCATCGACCGGGACAGATGATCTTCCCGCGGAGGCCCGCCGAGTCCGCGCCACGCCCACCCACACTATGCCTCTGACCAGCGCAGAGGCCCGTTCACGCTGGCGGGGAACTTGTCCGGACCTCATTTGGGGCGAAGAGGTCGTGGGTTCAAATCCCGCCACTCCGGCTGAAGGAAGAAGTCAGGGCCGCTGACTCATGCGAGTCAGCGGCCCTGATGCATTTCTGGATCGGAGCATCGCGAACAGAGCGTATGCCCGCAGACGGCAACCGGCAGATGGCAGTCGCCGGTAGGTTCGTCCGGCGCCGTCCGCGCGGCGGTGGCAGGGACGCCGCCCGTCGGCTGGCGCCATCGGGCCCAGCCGGACGGGCGGGGGGCCGTGCGAGGCCCCCTGGCTACTTGGTGGTGTCCGGCTTTGTGTGCCAGGTGATCGGCTTGGTGCTGTTGCCGTCGCCCTGGAAGACGAGGGAGACCGGCGGGTCGCCCTTGGGGAGCATGTGGATGGAGCACTCGGTCACCGTGGCGCCGGGCTTCACCATCTTGTTGGGGGTGGCGGCGGGGCACTGGGGCACACCGGGGCCACCGATGTCGATCAGGGTCATCTTCCTGATCTGCTGCCCGCCGGCGGTCCTCAGGAGCACACCGTCGTTCATGCTCGGCAGCAGGTCGTACTTGCCGGTGTTCCGGTACTCCATGCGCACGTAGTACGGGACCAGCTTCTTCTCGTCCGCGTCGAGGTCGAAACGGCTCAGGTCGGCGAGGGTGCCGGTCCGAATGCCCTTCGGCGTGACGTGGAGGGACACCGGGTGCTTGTCGACGTCTTCGGTGACGGCCTCGGTGGGCTTGCCCGAGGGCAGCACCGCGCTGGAGGCGCCGCCCTTGGCGCCGTCGATCTCCCAGAGGAGGGTCTCGCCTTCGCCGTCCTTGTAGGAGACGGTGGCCGGCTGCTGGCCCTGGGGGAGCATGAAGATCTGGCAGACCGCCGTGCCGGCACCGGCGGCGAGCTTGTCCTTGCCGCTCTCGCGGCACCCGGCCGGCAGTCCGGAACTGGTGGCGAGCGGGTTGCTCTGGAACAGCGAGACCCGCTTGCCGGCCTGGCCGTCCGCTCCGTTGACCGAGAAGTTCCGCGACGGGTCGGCGCCGCTCAGCGTGGCCTTGCCGGTGTTGGTGTAGGAGAAGGTCAGGTAGTACGGCACCATCCCCTTGAGGTCGTCGTCCAGCCGAATGCGCGCGAGATCGGACTGCGCGCCCCGGGCCAGCCGGGTGGGCGTGAGACGCAGCGGGTGGGCCTTGTCGTCGGTGCCCGTCCAGGTGGCCTGGCGGGGCGTGGCCTTCATCGGCAGCGGCTTCGCGGCGGCGGCCGCCTCGGCGGCACCAGGTGCCTGCTTGGCCGCCGGCCCGCCCGCGCATCCCGCGGCCAGCAGCATGAACGCGCCGGCACTCGCGGCTCCGGCCATACGTATGCGCATTCGTCGCACCCGCACGTGTACCCCCGTTGTTCTGTGCCGCCTGGTTCCCCATGCGGCAGGTGTTAGTGGTGAGTTGGGCCCATAACGGTTACGGCCGGTTCCGGCTGCCGGTCGGGGCTCCGGTATCGGTACCCCTGGCCGCCTGGGCCCGCTGGCCGGACCGGTCCGAAAGGTTAGCGGGCCGGGGGTGGGTGGGGGATGGCGGGTGGTGATGGGCCAGGAGTGGGGTCGGGTGGGCCGGGGCGTGGGGTGGGCCGGGCGGTCGGAGTGCGGTGGGGTGGGTCGGAGGCCCCGGGAGGCGGTGATCGGCCTTCGGCGCGTACGGGGGCGGCTGCCGGGGGACGGCCCGGGCCGCCGTGGTCAGGCCGTGCGGCTCGCCTTCAGGGAGTACATGAGGGGGATGCGGGGGCGGTCGGCGGGGAAGCGGTAGTAGCCGTCGGGCTGGCGGCGTAGGGCGGTGAAGCGCTGGAACATCGTCATGTCGTGTTCGTGCAGGAAGTCGATGCGCAGGCCGGTGCGGGCGAGGGCGGTGACGACGTCGCCGAGGGGGTGCTGCCATTCGACGCTGCGGTTGTTGACCGTCGGGGCGTCGAAGTCCGCGTAGGTGCCGGGGGTCTCATCCACCCAGGCGTCGCGGCTGAAGTAGTCGTGGACGACGCGCGAGCCGGTTTCCTCGTCCAACGCGTCGCACAGCGGGTGGAATTCGGCGAGGTAGAGGAAGCCACCGGGGGCGATGAGGGAGGCGGCGGTCTCGGCCCACAGGACCAGGTCCGGGAGCCAGTTCAGGGCGCCGATGCCCGTGTAGACGATGTCGTAGGAGCTGTCGGGGACGGCTTCGGCTGCGTCGTAGACATCGGCGACGACGAACGACGCGCGGTCCGGGCCGTAGCCGAGTTCGGCGGCCGTCTCGCGCGCGGTCTCGATGGCGGGTTCCGAGAAGTCCAGGCCGACGACGTGGGCGGCACCGCGGTGGGCCCAGGACAGCGTGTCCTGGCCGAAGTGGCACTGGAGGTGGAGGAGCGTACGGCCGGTGACGTCCCCGACCTCCGCGATCTCGAAGTCGCGGATCACGTCCCGCACCCGGCGGAATCCGGCCCGGTCGTAATAATCGCTCGCGCTGTGGATGGGCACTCTCTCGTCCCAGTTCGCGCGGTTGGCCTCTCGCCAGTCGTCGGGGCCGTTGTGTCTTCGCATGCGGCGAAGTTATCCACAGCCTGGCGACCTCGCCAACGCAAATCTTCGGCCGGGCGCAGAATGGGCCCATGACTGACGAGACCGCAGGCTCCGACCGGCCGACCGCCCCGCCCTCTTCCCTTCACTCACCTGATTCATCCGACGCACCCGACGCACCCACCTCACCTGACGTGGCCACCGCGGCCGGTGCGGGTGCCGAGATGCCGGACTGGGAGAAGCGATTCCGGGCGCCGCGGATCGGGCTGCCGGACTGGGCCGAGGACGCCCCGGACCGTTCCCTGTTCGTCTCGAACGCCACCGGCACCTTTGAGCTCTACGCCTGGGACCGGGCGACCGGCGCGCAGCGTCAGGCCACGGACCGGCCGAACGGCACCACGGACGGCACCCTCTCGCCGGACGGCGAGTGGATCTGGTGGTTCTCGGACACCGACGGGGACGAATTCGGCGTCTGGATGCGGCAGCCGTTCGGGGGCGGCGCGGACGAGCCGGCCACCCCGGGGCTCGCCGCCTCGTATCCGGGCGGCCTGGCGATCGGCCGGGACGGCACCGCGGTCGTCGGGCGATCCACGGACGAGGAGGGTTCGACGGTCCATGTGGTACGGCCCGGGGAAGCTCCGGTGGAGATCTACCGCCACCGCGAGTCGGCCGGTGTGGGCGACCTCTCCCATGACGGTTCGCTGATCGCCATCGAGCACACCGAGCACGGCGACGCCATGCACTCCGCGATCCGCGTCGTGCGCGCCGACGGCTCGACCGTCGCCGAGCTGGACGACACCAACGGCGGGACCGAGGAGCTGGGCCTGTCGGTGATGGGCTTCGCGCCGGTGGACGGGGACGCCCGGCTGCTGGTCGGACACCAGCGGCGGGGACGCTGGGAACCGATGATCTGGGATCCGCTGACGGGCGTGGAGACGGCCCTGCGGATCGACCTGCCCGGCGATGTGGGAGCGGACTGGTATCCGGACGGGTCGGCGCTGCTGGTGGAACACGAGTATCAGGCGCGCAGCGAGCTGTGGCGGTACGAACTGGGCGCTTCGGGTTCGGGTGACGGCGATGCCGACGGGGAGGCGGTCGCCACGGACGCCGGCCCGGTGATGACCCGGGTGGAGACCCCGGCCGGGACGGTCTCGGGGGCGACGGCACGGCCCGACGGGGCGGTGGAGTTCTTGTGGTCCTCGGCCGCGCAGCCGCCGGAGGTGCGGTCGACGAGCGGCAAGGTCGTGCTGGACCCGCCTGGCATGAAGGCGCCCGGTTCGGTGCCGGTGACGGACACCTGGGTGGAGGGGCCCGGCGGCCGTATCCACGCGCTGGTGCAGAAGCCCGCCGGGGAGGGTCCCTTCCCGACGGTCTTCGACATCCACGGCGGCCCGACCTGGCATGACAGTGACGCGTTCGCCTCCTCGCCGGCCGCCTGGGTGGACCACGGCTTCGCGGTCGTCCGCGTCAACTACCGGGGCTCGACGGGCTATGGCCGCGCGTGGACGGACGCGCTCAAGCACCGCGTCGGGCCGATCGAGCTGGAGGACATCGCCGCGGTCCGCGAGTGGGCGGTCTCGTCCGGGCTCGCCGACCCGGAACAGCTCGTGCTGGCGGGCGGCTCGTGGGGCGGCTATCTGACGCTGCTGGGGCTCGGTATGCAGCCGGACGCCTGGGCTGTGGGCCTGGCGGCGGTGCCGGTCGCGGACTACGTCACGGCGTACAACGACGAGATGGAAGCCCTCAAGGCGATGGACCGCACGCTGCTGGGCGGAACGCCGGAGGAGGTCCCGGAACGGTTCGCGGCGTCGTCGCCACTGACGTACGTGGACGCGGTGCGGGCGCCCGTCTACATCTCCGCGGGCGTCAACGACCCACGCTGCCCCATCCGGCAGGTGGAGAACTATGTCCAGCGCCTGGAGCAGCGCGGCCACCCGCACGAGGTCTACCGCTACGACGCCGGGCACGGCTCCCTCGTCGTGGAGGAACGCATCAAGCAGGTCCGCCTGGAACTGGAATTCGCTCAGCGGTACGTGGGTGGGGACGGAGGGGGCAGGGGCGCCAGAACCTGACGGAGAACGGGCCGGGGGGGGAGGGGCGGGGGGGGAGGGGCGGGGGGGGAGGGCCCCCCGGGGGTGGTGCGGCAGATGGGGCAGATGGGGCGGTGTGTCGGCTGAGAGTCGGCCGGCCCTCCCCCGTCGACCGAATCTCCCGAGCGAGCCGACCCTTACACGTGAGCCCGCCCTCTCGCGAAAGCCGGCCCTGACGCGTCAGGGCCGCCCGGCTCGGCGCCGCTCGGCGCCGCTCGGTTCAGCTCCGGCTCGCAGGCTCGCTCTCGTCGCCGGTTGCCGGCGTTTCGGCGGCGGGGGCCTCGGCGACAATCGCGGTCGGCCGGTCGCCCGCACTCGCGTCGGGACCCACTCCGGCATCTGCGACAGCGGAAACGGCAGCGTCGGCGGCACCGGCTCCGGCTCCGGCACCGGCTCCGGCTCCGGCACCAGCTCCGGCTCTGACTCCGGCACCAGCTCCGGCACCGGCTCCGGCACCGGCTCCGGCACCGGCTGCAGGGGCATCGGCGGCTGCGCCAGCCACCGTCGCCCCCTCCTCCGCCCAGATGCCCAGCGCCGCGTCCCTGGCCGCTTCGGCGTCGCGGCGGAAGAGGCGGAACCACATGAAGACGACAAAGCCGGCGAAGACGAACCACTCGCCGGTGTAGCCGAGGTTCTGGAACGCCTTGAGGTCCAGTCCGCTGCCCTCGGCGGCGGCCGGGGGTACGGCGCGGAGCGGGGCCTGGGCATCGGTGACGGTGATCCAGGCGTCGTAGACCTCGTACGGCACGATGTTGACCAGCGACGCCGCGCTGATCATGCCGAGCTGGCCGCGCGGCAGTCCGCCGTCGGCGTGTACGCCGTCGGTGCCCTGGTTCTCGGAAGCCTGTAGGGCGCCGGTGACCGTGACCTCGCCCTTGGGCGGGGCCGGGACCTTCGCCGTGTCGGCCTTGGAGTCCGGGTCGCCGGGCAGCCAGCCCCGTACGACCGGGAGGGCCTTGCCGCTGTCGGTACGCAGCAGGTTCAGGACGTAGAAGCCCTGCTTCTCGCCCTGCTTGTCGTCCAACGTGCGGCCGGGGACGAGCAGTTGGTGTCCGGTGTCGTAGTGGCCTCGGGCGGCGGCCTGGCGGCCGGAAGTGATCTTGTCGACCGGGAGCAGGCGCTCCAGGGGGCGGGCGGCCGCCGTCTTGGCGTCGGCGGAGCGGTTCTCCTGCTGATGGTGCGAGTCGACGCGGTCCTCGAAGCGGCCCATCTGCCAGCTACCCATGAAGACGCAGAAGGGAATCGCCAGTGCGGCGAAGACGTTGATCCCCCACCACCGCGGGGTCAGCAGGAACCGGTACACACCACCACGGTACGGGGCCGGAACGGCGGGCCCGCACCGCCCCCTCCACGACGCGACACCGTTCCGTACACGGCGTGCACACCGTTCCGTACGCGGTTCCCTACGCAGCGACGACGCGGTTCCGTACGCAGCGGGGACGCCTTCCGTACGCGACAGGCAAGGGCAGGAGGAAAGGCGGGCGGGCGAGCACGTTCCGCCAGCAGCCGAGACGCGGCCCGGTGGCCGTCGCCACGCCGACTCGCCGCCCCCCTGGACCCGCACCCGTTGACTGCCAAGCGTCAGCCGCCCGACTTCAGTCACCCGGCGCCCAGCTCCAGCCGCCCAGCTCCAGCCGCCCGTCTTCAGTCACCCGGCCTCAGCCGCCCGGTGTCAGCTCGCCGCCAGGGCCTCGGTGCGGTAGACCGTTCCCGCGCAGGCGTCCGCGATCTTGGTGTCGGCTGCCGTGGGCTCGCCGGCCTCCGGCGTATGGCTGAGTACGACGCCGCCGGACGCCGCTCCGCCGCCGTCACCGCCGCCACCGTCACCGCCCGCCTGGCCGCCGCTCTCGCCCGCTGACGTGGTCGCCGAGTCGGGGGAGCCGTCCGGCGCGGTCGACGCGTCGGGAGTCGGCGAGGGGCCGGGGTTGACGCAGCCGGTGGTGCCGCCGCCGGCTTCCGGGATCCAGGCGAACTTCACTTCGTACGCCTCGCCCGGCTTGAGAATGAGCTGGTCAGGGGTGGTGGCGGGGTCCGGCAGGCCGGTCGCGGCGTCGCCGGAGGTGTGGTCGACGACGTGGATGCGGTCGGGGCTCGTGGAGCCCTGTGCGATCAGGCCGACGGTGCCGCCGCCCTCGACGGAGCAGGCGGTGGTGGAGGTGTTGACCACCCGGAACGCGCCGTAGACGCGTCCCTCGGAGTCCGCCGGGCCGGCCGAGCCGGTGCCCTGGCCCAGTTGTTCGCGTCCGCAGACCGGGGAGGTGACGTCCATGGTCTCGTCGGGGGCGGGGGTGCCCGCGCCCGCGCCGTGGCCCGCGCCGTTCTTCTCCGTGGCTTTGCCCTTGCCGCCGGGCTCCGTCTCGCCGGCCTTCCGGCCGTCCTTGCCGGTGGGCTGCGGGCCGGCGTGCTCGGTGCCCTCGCCGTGCCGGCCGTTCGTGCCGCCCTGGGCGCGCTGGCTGCTCGCGGCGTTGGCGGGCCGGTCTTCGGAGGCGTCGTTGAGGTTCGCGACGTGGACCATGGCCGGAATCGACGTACCGCCGAGCAGCAGCGCGGCGGCCGCGCCCACGACGACGTGCCGACGGCGCTGACGGCGGGCGGGCACGGCGCGGCGCAGTTGGTCCAGCGCGTCGGGCGAGGGTTCGAGGTTGCCGACGCGGGACTGGAGGAGCCGCCTCAGTTCGTTCTCGCCGCCGAGGCCGCCGCCGCTCGCGTGGGCGTGGCCGTCGTCGCCGTCGTTTCCGTCGTCGCTGCCCGAACCGCCACCGTTGGGGGCAGCGGAATGGGACCTGGCGCCGAATCTGGCCATGAAGGCGTCCTCGGCGCTGTCGCCGAAGCCGGCGCGTCCTCGGGTGTCGTCCCGGCCGCTGTGCTCATCGCCGTCGGTGGCGTGCTCGTCGTCCCGGCCGGCGTGTTCCGCGTCGCCATCGGCGTGCTCGTCGTCCCTGCCGGAGTGCTCGATGCGGTCCTCTTGCTCGGTACGGATGTGGTCCTCTTGCTGGGTACGGTTCTCGGTCCGGCTACGGTCGCCTGGTTCGGTACGGTCACCGGGCGCCCCACCGGCGCCCTCGGCGTCGCCCGCGCCACGCTCGCCTCTGGAATCACCGAGGCCGCCAGGACTCTCCACACCACTCACGTCACTTACGTCGTTTACGTCACTCGGGCCACCGGAGCCAGATCGATCGCCCAGGCCCCGGCCCTCACCAGCCGGGCCGGCCTCGTCAGTCCCAGAGCCCCCGCGGCGCCCCCGAGTCCGCCCCTCAGCAGCTCCATGACCCACACCAGCCCCGTGGACGCCTTGGCCACCTTGGTCGCCCTGGCCGCCCTGAGCACCCTGGAAACCGTGAGAGCCATGAACCTCACCAGCCTCACGACCCTCCCGAGCGGCCACCTCGTCACCCTCGGCCACCGCGTCGCGAGCGGCCACAGCCCCCCGAGCCGTCCACGCCCCCCGCGGCTCAAACGATTCTTCCCGGAGCGCCTGCCCCCGCAGACCACCCAGACTGCGCGGCCCTGACAGCCCCTGCGCCCCATTCAGCCGGCCCGACCCACGCACCCTGCCCGGCTCGTAGGACCCAGAGGACCCAAGGAACCCAGGGGATCCAGAAGACCCAGAGGACCCACACAACCCATGCGCCTCAAACGCCCCATGAAGGCCGAACGTCTTGCCACTCATGCTGGAGCCTCCATCGCGACGCGGAGCGCCGCGATGCCCCGCGACCCGTACGCCTTGACCGAGCCGAGCGATATGCCCAGCGTCTCGGCGACCTGCGCCTCGGTCATGTCGGCGAAGTAACGCAGCACCAGCACCTCGCGCTGCCTGCGCTGGAGACCGCGCATCGCCTGGATCAACTGGTCCCGCTCCAGCAGGTCGTACGCGCCCTCCTCGGCGCTCGCCATGTCGGGCATCGGCTTGGACAGCAGCTTCAGTCCGAGGATGCGGCGGCGCAGCGCGGAGCGCGAGAGGTTGACGACGGTCTGCCGCAGGTAGGCGAGCGTCTTCTCGGGGTCGCGCACTCTCCCGCGGGCGGAGTGCACGCGGATGAAGGCTTCTTGGACGACGTCCTCGCAGGAGGCGGTGTCGTCGAGGAGGAGTGCGGCCAGGCCGAGGAGGGAGCGGTAGTGCGCGCGGTATGTCTCGGTGAGGTGGTCGACTGTTGTGCCCGCTGCCATCGCGTCGTCAGTGTCCCCACGCTGAGAAGGAATCTGCGCGGGGCGCGCGGCGGACCAAGGGGCGATCACTGGCATGCCCCCGGACGTGCGGGGCCGCGGCGGGCGCACTGCCGCGCCTGCTGTGCCCGCTGGGGCGATGGTGAATCCGAGTACCTCTGCCACGCTTGTTGGACACGCTTCCCCCTGTAAGGGTTGTACGCGCAAGGCACCGCTTTTGACGATGCATCCAATGCCCTCATGCGTACCAGCTCTTCCTCAATGCACCATTTGTCCCGACGCATTCGCCCCGATACCCGAGACCCCCGAAGCGGCCTCGGGCATCCCCGGGCCACCCTTGGGGGCGGCCACAAAGACGCTCCCCGCCAACTGCCGGTTGCAGTGTGGCGGGGAGCGAATGATCGAACACACCGTCAGCCCAGATCAAGTGGCCGGGGCCAACAATTCGCTCACAGGATCTTCACACGACCCACAAAGTATCTCCTACGCGGTCCCCTCCGCGACGACCAATCCCGCCAACTCCCCTAGAGCGACGGCACTTAGAGCCCCCACCGCGCCGCACTCGGACCGCCCCCCGACCTCCCCGACGCCCCAGGCCCCCTAGGCCCGCAGATACGTAGAAGACCCATAGCCCGATAGACCCATAGAGCCGCAGACCGCCGACCCTAGACCCATAGAGCCGTAGACCCGCAGACCGCCGACCCGCGGCCCCGCAGCCCCATCGCCTAGCTAGCTAGCTAGCCCCTGTCGCCGAACTCCCCCGCCACCAACTCACCGATCTGCGCCGTGTTCAAAGCCGCTCCCTTGCGCAGATTGTCCCCGCACACGAAGAGCTCCAGCGCCCGCGGGTCGTCCAGCGAGCGCCGGACCCGCCCGACCCAGGTGGGGTCCGTCCCGACGACATCGGACGGGGTCGGGTACTCCCCGTGGGCCGGGTCGTCGCTGAGGACGACGCCGGGGGCCGCGGCCAGGATCTCGTGCGCGCCGGCGACCGTGACCTCGTTCTCGAAGCGCGCGTGCACGGCCAGCGAATGCGTGGTGATCACCGGCACCCGGACACACGTCGCGGTGACCCTCAGGCCGGGCAGCCCGAGGATCTTGCGGGATTCGTTGCGGACCTTGAGTTCTTCGGAGGACCAGCCGTCCTCCTGGAGCGTGCCGGCCCACGGCACGACGTTCAGCGCGACCGGCGCCGGGAACGGTCCGAGCGTGTCGCCGACGGCCCGCCGCACATCGCCGGGTGTCGTCCCCAGCTCCGTACCGGATACGGCGGACAACTGCGCACGCAGCGTGTCGACGCCGGCCTTCCCCGCGCCCGAGGCGGCCTGGTAGGAGGAGACGATCAGCTCGCTCAGGCCGTATTCGGCGTGCAGGGCGCCGAGCGCGACGATCATCGACAGCGTCGTGCAGTTCGGGTTGGAGATGATGCCGCGCGGGCGCACCCGCGCCGCGTGCGCGTTGACCTCGGGCACGACAAGGGGCACGTCCGGATCCATCCGGAACGTGCCCGAGTTGTCGACCACCACCGCGCCCTTGGACACGGCGGCCGGCGCCCACTGCGCGGAGACCTCGTCCGGCACGTCGAACATCGCGACGTCGATGCCTTCGAAGGCGTCCTCGCTCAGTGCGACGACCTCCACTTCCTCGCCCCGGACGGTCAGCTTGCGGCCGGCCGAGCGGGGAGAGGCGATCAGCCGGATCTCGCCCCAGATGTCGGCCCGCTCCGAGAGGATCTGGAGCAGGACCGAGCCGACGGCGCCGGTGGCGCCGACGACGGCGAGATGCGGCTTACGGGCCGGGCGGGCGTCCGCCCTCATGGTGACGGCGTGGGACGGACGGCCCGCCTCGGCCGGAATCATCGTCCGGTGCCGCCATAGACGACGGCCTCGTCGGTCTCGCTGTCGAGACCGAAGGCGCTGTGCACGGCCTGCACGGCTTCGTTGACGTCATCGGCCCGGGTGACGACCGAGATGCGGATCTCGGAGGTCGAGATGAGCTCGATGTTCACGCCGGCGTTCGACAGGGCTTCGAAGAAGGTCGCCGTCACGCCCGGGTTGGTCTTCATCCCCGCGCCGACAAGCGAGATCTTGGCGATCTGGTCGTCGTAGCGCAGCGATTCGAAGCCGACCGCCGCGCGGGTCTTCTCCAGGGCGGCGACGGCCTTGCGGCCCTCGTCCTTGGGCAGCGTGAACGAGATGTCGGTCAGGCCCGTGGACGCGGCCGACACGTTCTGGACGACCATGTCGATGTTGACCTCGGAGTCCGCGATCGCCCGGAAGATGCGCGCGGCCTCGCCCGGCTTGTCGGGAACTCCGACGACCGTGACCTTCGCCTCGGAGGTGTCGTGTGCGACGCCCGAGATGATTGCCTGCTCCATCGGCTGGTCCCCTTGCGGTTCGTTGCTGACCCATGTGCCCCTGAGCCCGGAGAAGGAGGAGCGGACGTGGATCGGGATGTTGTAACGACGTGCGTACTCGACACAGCGGTGCAGCAGCACCTTTGATCCGGAGCTGGCCAGCTCCAGCATGTCCTCGAAGGAGATCCAGTCGATCTTCCGGGCCTTCTTCACGACCCGCGGGTCGGCGGTGAAGACACCGTCCACATCGGTGTAGATCTCACAGACCTCGGCGTCCAGCGCGGCCGCCAGTGCGACGGCGGTGGTGTCCGAGCCACCACGCCCGAGCGTGGTGATGTCCTTCTTGTCCTGGGACACGCCCTGGAAACCGGCGACGATGGCGATGTTGCCCTCGTCGACCGAGCTCTTGATACGGCCGGGCGTGACATCGATGATCCGTGCCTTGTTGTGCACGGAGTCGGTGATGACGCCGGCCTGGCTGCCGGTGAAGGACTGCGCCTCATGGCCGAGGTTTTTGATCGCCATCGCCAACAGGGCCATGGAGATCCGCTCTCCGGCGGTCAGCAGCATGTCGAACTCGCGCCCCGACGGAATCGGGGACACTTCCTGAGCGAGATCGATCAGCTCGTCCGTCGTGTCGCCCATCGCCGAAACCACGACGACCACTTGGTGGCCGTTCTTCTTGGCTTCGACGACTCGCTTGGCAACGCGCTTGATGCCCTCGGCATCCGCAACGGATGAGCCGCCGTACTTCTGCACGACAAGGCCCACGTGCGCTCCTCGCAACTGTCTCATCGGGAGTTTCCTCCCGGACCCCCGGAAATGGGGGTACTGCGGTCGGCTCAGTCTACCGAGCGAGCGGAACCCGCCCCACGGATACCACATCCTGAGACACGTGACTCACGCACTGATCACGGACGTGATCCGCTGTGATCAGCGCGGTGATCACCGGTGATCACCGGTGATCGTGCCACCGAGGAGGTCACTGATCCCTCGGCCTCACCGGCCTGCACGCCGTGTCTCGCGGCGGTTCCGCACGGCGCATCGTCGCGCCTGCTCGGCGTGGCACATGCCCGCTTCCACGCGGTGCACACAGGAACGTAACCCAGGTCACACGGCTGTTACCCACCCGGCACGGCCTCCGGGCAGCCTCAAACGCCCAACCGGACGGTCCCTGGCACAGCCTCCGAGCGGCACCCCCGGACGGCCCCCAAGTGCCCCGCACGGCCGCGCCTCACACCCGCAGGGCCGCGCCTCACACCCGCCGCAGCCCCAGCGGCCCCGCGATCTCCGCCGCCATGACCTTGCCGGCCTCCTCCGCGAGCCGTTCCTCGTCAGCGTCGGCGTCGCTGTCGGTGTCGAGGCCGTCCAGGGCGTCCAGCGGCTGGTCGAGGCGTACGTGGGCCACCAGCGACTGCAGGGCGCGCAGCGCGGCCGAGGCGGTCGGGCCCCAGTTGGAGAGGTAGGAGAACTGCCACCACCACAGGGCCTCGCTGATCCGGCCCGCCCGGTAGTGGGCGAGGCCGTGCCGCAGGTCGGTGATGATGTCGGCGAGGTCGTCGGAGACCCGGCAGGGCACCGGCTCTCTGCGCGGCACGTACGGGTCGAAGACCTCGGAGTACACATCCACCGGGTCGAGCAGCGTCGCGAACCGCTCGCGCAGGTCGTCCACGTCCGGCTCCGGACCGGTGTCCGGCTCGTAGCGCTCGTCGGGGACGATGTCCTCGTGGGCGCCCAGGCGGCCGCCCGTGAGCAGGAGCTGGGAGACCTCCAGCAGCAGGAACGGCACCGCGCTGTCCGGTTCGTCGCCCTTGGCGACCTCCGTCACGGCGACGATGAAGCTCTCGATCGAATCGGAGATCTGTACGGCGAAGTCGTCCGGATCCTGCGTCGCGTTGTGCAGCGTGGCATCAGACATCGAGAAGTCTCCTCCCTTCGAAGGCCCGCCCGAGCGTGACCTCGTCGGCATACTCCAGGTCGCCTCCGACCGGCAGCCCGCTGGCCAGTCGAGTCACTCGCAGCCCCATGGGCTTGATCATCCGGGCGAGGTACGTGGCCGTGGCCTCGCCCTCCAGATTCGGGTCGGTCGCCAGGATCAGCTCGGTGACGGTGCCGTCCGCGAGCCTGGCCAGCAGTTCCCGTATCCGAAGATCATCGGGGCCGACGCCCTCGATCGGGCTGATCGCCCCGCCCAGGACGTGGTAGCGACCGCGGAACTCACGCGTCCGCTCGATCGCCACGACGTCCTTGGGCTCCTCCACGACGCAGATGACCGACCGGTCGCGACGCGGATCCAGGCAGACCCGGCACTGCTCCTCCTGCGCGACGTTGCCGCACACGCTGCAGAAGCGGACCTTGGCCTTGACCTCCATCAGCGCGCTCGCGAGCCGGCGGACGTCGGTCGGTTCGGCCTGAAGAATGTGGAAGGCGATCCGCTGCGCGCTCTTGGGACCGACGCCGGGCAGCCTGCCCAGCTCGTCGATCAGATCCTGAACCACGCCTTCATACACGGAACGTCTTCTCTCTCTTCTGCCGTACTACGTACGCTAGTTGGCTACTCCTCAGAAGGGGAGACCTGGGATTCCCCCGCTGCCCAGCCCCTGGGCGAGCGGGCCGAGCTTCTGCTGCTGCAACTGCTGGGCACTGGCGTTCGCGTCCCGCACGGCGGCGAGGACCAGGTCGGCGATCGTCTCGGCCGTCTCCTCCGCGGAACCGGCCTCGGGGTCGATCGCCTTGGGGTCGATGACCAGGCCCTGCAACTCACCGGAACCGGTCACCGTCGCCTTGACCAGACCGCCGCCGGCGGAACCCTCGACGGGTGTCTCCGCCAGCTCCTGCTGGGCGGCCGCGAGATCCTGCTGCATCTTCTGGGCCTGCTGGAGGAGCTGCTGCATATTGGGCTGACCACCGGGGATCACGACGTGACTCCTGCCGTACGACAACGATTGGTGCGATAGCCCGAGCCTACGTGTTTCGGGGGCCGCGCGCCCTACGCCGTACGAAGGAGCACGGATGTGCCCCCGCGGCCGCGCGGCGGGGCGATTTCCCGGCCCCCGCGCGGTGCCGCGCTAGTCGTTGTTGTTGTACTCCTCCACCACCGTGGCGCCCAGTTCGCGGACGATCAGGTCGTGGCCGCTGAGCGCGGAGTCGACGAGATCGGGGTCGTCCTCGGCCGGCATGTCGTACTCGATCGACATCGGCGGGGGCTCCGGCGGGGTGTACGAAGGCTCGGCCGGCCCGGAGGCGCCCCGCCCGCCGCCGGACACCGACGAGGACACGGCCTCCCGCGCCCGCCGCGCACCCTGGCCACCGCCACCGGGTGCGCCGCCCTGTCCGTACTGCCCACCGGGCGCGTCCGCCGCGCCCGGCGAACCCTGCTGCGGCGGCTGCGGCTGCTGGGACTGCTGCGGCGCGGTGTGCTGCGGCCCCGACTGCTGCGAGGCGGGCGCTCCGCCGCCGTAGCCACCACCGGGCCCGCCGTAGCCGCCACCGCCGCTGCGGGGCGCCCCGCCCGACGGCGGGTTGGCGCCGCCCGATGGGTCGACGATCGCCTCGACCCGCCACTGCACCTGGAACTTCTCGGCGAGCACGTCCTTGAGGACGTCCTCGCTCCCGCCGTTGGCGAAGCTGTCGCGCGCACCGGCGTTGGGGAAGCCGATCTGCAGGGTCGTGCCGTCGAATCCGGAGACCTGGGCGTTCTGGCTCAGCAGGATCCACGTGAAACGTCGGCGGCTCTTGACGGCGTCAAGGATCTCCGGCCATAGCTGCCGCACCTGCGCGGCCCCCTGCGCCATTCCGGGCGCCGCTCCGCCCTGCGGCGGCGGCCCGGCCTGTACGGGCCCCGTGGGAGCGGCCGGCGCCCCACCCTGGGCGCCCGGCGCTCCCTGGCCACCCTGAGCCCCTTGGCCGCCCTGCCCCGGCGCGACGGCGGAGGGCCAGCCTCCGGGCTGCCGCCCGCCACCGGTGCCGCTGCCACCCGGGCCGGTGGCGCTGCCGCCCGTACCGCTGCCTCCACCGACACCGCCACCGGCGCCCGGCCACGCCCCGGGCCGCGCGGGCGCGCCTTCGCCACCGGAGGGACCGGCCGGTCCGGAGGAACCGGCCGCACCGGCACCCGCGCCTCCGCCGGACGCGGGACCACTCGCCGCACCACCAGGCCGGCCACCCGCGCCACCAGGCCACGCCCCGGGCCGCGCGGCGCCCCCGTCCCGCTCCTCTCCCGACCCCTGCGCCCCGCCCTGCGGACCGCCGTACTGGCCACCACTCTGGCCACCGAGCCCCTGGCCACCACTCTGGTCGCCGGCCGCCTGGCTGCCGCTCTGGTCGCCGACCGCCTGGCCACCGTGCTGACCGCCATGCTCGGCGCCGTACCGACCGGCCTGCGCACCTGCCCGCACACCGTCCTGCGACGCCGCCGCTCCCGCACCGTCGACCGGCCGCTGATGCTGCGGCGGTTCCGCACCGGGCTGGGCACCCTCGGGCGCCCCCGCCGCCCCACTCGGCCCACTCGTCCCCGGAGCCCCGGCACCGGCCGAACCCGCACCGGCCACTCCCGCCGGCCCCGCACCAGCCGCTCCGGCCGCCGGTCCCCCCGCACCGCCGCCCACGGCTCCCCGCACCGCGGCCCGTACGGCCGCCGGACCGCTCGGCCCGGCCGGAGGCGCCACCGGATGGGCCTCCGGCCCGGGCACATACCCGGCCGCCGGTCCACCCCCGGAAGAGACGACCGGCGCCACACCCCCCACGCCGCCCATGGCGGGCACGCCGCCGCTCAGCGCCGCCGCGGACGCGCCGCGCTCCAGCCGGTCCAGCCGCGCCTGCACGGACCGCTCGTCGTCGTACGCCGCGGGCAGCAGCACCCGCGCACAGATCAACTCCAACTGCAGCCGCGGCGAGGTCGCCCCGCGCATCTCCGTCAGGCCCGTATTGACCAGGTCGGCGGCCCGGCTCAGCTCCGCCGCACCGAAGACGGACGCCTGCGCCGTCATCCGCTCCACGACATCGGCCGGGGCGTCGATCAGCCCCTTCTCCCCCGCGTCCGGCACCGCCGCCAGAATCAGCAGGTCACGCAGCCGCTCCAGCAGGTCAGCGACGAACCGCCGCGGGTCGTTCCCACCCTCGATCACCCGGTCGACGACCTCGAAGGCCGCGGCGCCGTCCCCGGCCGCGAACGCGTCGACGACGGAATCGAGCAGCGAACCGTCCGTGTACCCGAGCAGGGCGGTCGCCATGGCATAGGTCACACCGCCCTCACCGGCACCGGCGAGCAACTGATCCATCACGGACATCGAGTCACGCACCGACCCGGCCCCGGCGCGCACCACCAGCGGCAGCACCCCGTCCTCCACGGAGGCGGCCTCCCGGTCGCACACCTCCGCCAGGTACTCCCGCAGCGTCCCGGGCGGCACCAGCCGGAACGGGTAGTGGTGCGTACGCGACCGGATCGTCCCGATGACCTTCTCGGGCTCCGTCGTCGCGAAGATGAACTTCAGGTGCTCCGGCGGCTCCTCGACGACCTTCAGCAGGGCGTTGAAGCCCGCCGAGGTGACCATGTGGGCCTCGTCGATGATGTAGATCTTGTAGCGGCTGCCGGCCGGCCCGAAGAACGCCTTTTCGCGCAGCTCACGGGCGTCGTCGACACCACCGTGCGAAGCGGCGTCGATCTCGATCACGTCGATCGATCCCCGGCCGTTCCTGGCCAGGTCCACGCACGACTGGCACGTCCCGCAGGGCGTGGGAGTGGGACCTTGCTCACAGTTGAGGCAGCGCGCCAGGATCCGGGCGCTGGTCGTCTTGCCGCAGCCGCGCGGGCCACTGAACAGATACGCGTGGTTGACGCGGTTGTTCCGCAGGGCCTGCTGGAGCGGATCGGTCACGTGCTCTTGCCCGATGACCTCGGCGAAGGTCTCGGGTCGGTAGCGGCGGTACAGCGCGAGGGACGACACGCTTACGACGATATCGGGCCCCACTGACAACCGACCCGCCCGCGAACGCAAGCGCCCCCCACGCACCCGCCAGAGCCGACCTACCCTTGCTGCCTTCCGGCCCTGGGGGAGTTCAGTCAGATAGCGCCACGTGAGGGGCTGCGCACCACAGTAGCGGATCCCCCACCCGACAAACGACCCGACCCCACCTCCGAACCGCGCCCCACCCCCCTCCCCCGGATCATGTTCGCGAGCACTCCCCAACGTCTTGTATTGTTTGCGGCGGAGGATTCGCCTAGTGGCCTAGGGCGCACGCTTGGAAAGCGTGTTGGGGGCAACCCCTCACGAGTTCGAATCTCGTATCCTCCGCCAGTGCCTCACCGGGCACGATTCGAAGGGCCCCACCGCTTGCGGTGGGGCCCTTCGGGGTTCTCCGTCTCATCTCTCGTCTCAGTCGGCCTTGGCGGGGCCCAGAGCGCGTCTCCGATCTGCTGGGCTCTGCTGCGCGATCTTCCCGAGCCGGCCCGTGTTGTGCATGTACCGAGCGCGCTCCCGGGCCGCTCTCCCCGGCTCCCGACCCTCGATCGCGTCGATCATGACGTCCGGGACGCCGAGGAGCAGCAGAACGGGCCCCACTGTGTGACGAGCGTCATCAAGCCGCTCGCGGTCCTGGGTCTCCCGGTGCTTCCGGAGGAGCTTGATCAGAGGGTCAGGCAGACAGAGGGTCAGGCAGACAGAGGGTGCGTCGGCCCGCAGGCGACTTGGTGGACCTGTTGCGATGCCCATCGTTAGTGGGGCCGGACGCTCGGAGCCCGATAGCGCGCCGCCCAGCCCATGCACCAGCGCGGAAGCTGAACCCATGACTGGGCGAGACGGACCTGTGCATGCCGAGCTTCGACATGAAGTGGCCGGCCGAAGGAAAGTCCCGCCCGCGCTTCGGCGAGTACCGCCGCACCCGGACGCGCTGAGTTGGTGCCACGATCCCGTCATGGCAAGCACGCAACTACCCGCAGGCTGGACCCTTGACGAGATCCGCAAGGTCTCCGGCGATCAGGAGGCCATACCTCTCGACATCGAACGTGCCGTCGAGTGGGTGGCCGGTCCGGGAGATCATGAACGGATCCGCCCGGAGATCGTCTTGGGGTTTCATGACCTGTGTCTGGTGAAGCCGGTCAACGACGAGGACTGGTACATGGGCAGCCTCAACGACGACGGCAGTGTCGACTGCTGGAGTGCCTACAGCGATCTCTACGAGGCGCTTCGCGGTCTGTAGCCCGACGGGATCGTTCCAAGTCAGCACGGCAGGGCCCGTCTCGGTTTCCGGCTCATTCAGTTACGTTCACGGCCGTTCGGGAAGCCTCCGCAGCAGGGGCCACGCCATGGGCCTATCGGCCATGGACGCAGGGGAATTCCTCTGTGCGTGGCCCGGCGAGCCACGTACAGAGTGGGGAAGCGTGTTGGGGGCAACGCCTCACGAGGTCGAACCTCGTACCCTCCGCCAGTGCCTCACCGGCACGAGGGCCCCATAGGTCAGATCTGACGGTTGTCCCCGGTTCGGCAGCGAAGCCTCCAGCCGCTGCGTACTCTCGTCGGCCACCCCCCGAGTCTCGCTCGAATCTCCCCGAGGGAACGGCTTTGCACCCGTCACATCCGTACGTCTCGCAGCCGCCTGTGCGGCGCTGGTGGCAGCACCCGGCGTTAGTCATCCTCTTGCTGATCTTCTTCCCGCCCGCCGGGGTCGTGCTGGCATGGCTCACGCGCTGGAGCCCGGCGAAGAAGATCATCGCAATCGTGCTCTCCCTGCTCTGGTTCCTTGTGATCCTCCTGTCGGACCCGAAGACGCCGCAGGATGACGCGAAGGCCAAACCGCCGCAGAAGCCCAGCACGGGGCGGTCAGCCGCCGCGTCGCCGACGCCCAGCAGGAGCGGGCCTCCCCGCTACGTAGGGAAGACCCTCAAGGAAGCCAAGGATGCGGCGGCCACGGACGGCTACGACGCCGTCTCCCACGACGCGTCCGAGAACGACGCCGGACAGTGGGACGCCGACAACTGGCACGTGTGCTTCCAGGCGAGGGCGAAGCAAGTCGGAGCAAAGCCGACGCTGGACTTCGGCGTGGTCCGGAGCGGGGCTCCCTGCCCGGCCAAGGACGGCGCCCCGATCCCCTGGTCGAAGATGCCGGACGTGGTCGGCATGACCTTCGCCGAGGCGCCGGAGTCGGTGGAGAAGCGGGGAATCACCGACATCGAGGCGGAGGGCGCGTACACCGATGTCGCCCCGCCCGCCGAGCCGGACGAGTGGAAGGTGTGCTTCCAGGAGCCCGAGGCCGGCGAGGAAATCCAGGACCCGGAGCAGCGGACGGCGTCTCTCAAGGTCGCCGAGCCCGGCACCTCGTGCCCGAGGTCGGAGGGCAGCAGGCTGCGTCCGCTTCCGAGTCCCTCTGACCGGGAGGACGACGGCTCCGACAGTTCCGGAGGCTCCACGTCTTCGGGCGGCTCGGGTGGCTCGGGCGACAGCGGCGGCAGCCGACCGGTCAAGCGTCCCGGTTCGTTCTGCGCCCCCGCCGGTGCGGTCGCTGTCTCCTCCGCCGGCACCCCTCTGGTCTGCGGCCCGGCCTCTGACGGCCGCAATCGCTGGCACTCCTGATTCCGACGTCGAAGCCAGCGTCGGATTGCGACGTCGAAGCCACCGTCGGATTGCGACGTTGAAGCCACCGTTGAAGCCTTCCCGCTGCCTCTCGCTGCGGGGAGGCTTCAACGGTTCGGACGGTTCGGACTGTTCGGCCGGTTCGGCCAGTTCGGACGGTTCGCCTGCCGGCCCGGTCGTTTCTCCCGAGCGCCTACGCTCGTTTGTCATGGACTGGCTGGAGCGCGCCGCGCAGTTGAGGCAGTGGACGCAGAACGGGGTGCGGGCTCCCCATAAGCCGTTGCTGCTTCTGTACGCTCTCGGGCGCTTCCAGGGCGATGCCCACGGCGAGTTGCGGTACACCGCGGTCGAGGCGGACCTGAAGCGGCTGCTGGCCGAGTACGGGCCGGCCAACAGGACGACGCCCGCGTATCCCTTCCATCACCTGGTCAGCGACGGGGTGTGGGAGGTACGGACCGATCGGGGGCCCGGCAGTCCTGGGAGCGGGGTGCTGGAGTTGCGGGCCACGCGGGCGGTGGGGCGGCTCGCGCCCGAGCTGAGGGCGGCGCTGCGGAGGGAACCGTCACTGCTCGGACGGATGGCACGGGTGCTGCTCGATCTGCATTTCCCGCCGTCTCTCCACGAGGAGTTGTGCGAGGCCGTGGGACTGGAGCTGGCGTCGGCGGAGACGGAACCGCTGGTGGCCGGGCGGCAGCGGCGGGATCGGCGGATGCGGGAACTGGTGCTGACCGCCTACGAGTTCCAGTGCTCCTTCTGCGGCTACGACGGGCGCGTGGGGGCGGTGCCGGTCGGGCTGGAGGCCGCGCATGTGCGTTGGTGGGCGTTCGACGGTCCGGACGAGATCGACAACGGGCTGCGCCTGTGCGCGCTGCACCACAAGCTGTTCGACAAGGGCGTCCTCGGCGTCGGCGGGGGCCACCGCATCCTGGTCTCCCGGCACTTCGTGGGGCGGAGCGCGGCGGCCCGCGAGCAGGTGGTCGCGCTTTCGGGCCGCCCGCTCATCGGTCCGCAGCCGGGCACTCGGCCGATCGCCGCCGCCCACCGGTCCTGGCACGCCCGGCAGGTCTTTCATGGTGATCCGCGTCCTGCCGCCGTGGGGTGATCGTGCCAAGACCCTCCGATAGGCCCTCCGATAGACCCTCCGAAGACCCTCCAGGGGTGATCGTCCGAGGGCCCGCCGTGGGGTGAGATGAGTGTGCGAAGGCCCGCCGTGGGGTGAGGTGAGTGTGCGAAGGCCCGCCGTGGGTGTCGTTATAGGGGCTCTTCGGGATAGGGGCCCTCCGGGTCTGTCGTCATCGGGGGCTCCTCGGGGCAGGCTCGGTGCGCCTTTCGGGGCGGGCTCGGCGCGTCTCTCGATGCGTCGCTCAGTGCGTCGCTCGGTGCGTCGCTCGGGTCTTTTCCTCGGGGTCGTGAACCGGCTGGGGTGCGTCGGGCGATAGAGGGGGCGTGAGACTGTTCCGCCCCATGGGGGCCGATCGAGAGCGGGATGACGACGCGGCGCTGCTGCGTGCCGTCGCCCGGGGGGATCAGGGCGCGTTGGCCGGGCTCTACGACCGGCACGCCGGGTGGTTGCACGCGCGGCTGACGCGGCGGTGCGGCGACCCGGAGACCGTGCGCGAGGTGCTCCAGGACACGTTCGTCACCGTGTGGCGGTCCGCGGGCGACTACCGGGGCGGCGAGTGCGGCGGCTGGCTCTGGGTGATCGCGGCGCGGCGGCTGGTGGACGCCCGGCGGGCGCGGGCCCGGGCCGAGCGCGTCGCGTACGAACCGCCGGCGGCGGTGCCGTCCGCCGAGGACCGGGCGCTGGACGGCCTGGAGTACGGGGACGTGGGCACCGCCCTCGACCGGATCTCGCCGGACCTGCGCGCGGTGTTGCGCGCCACTGTGATCGACGGCCTCACCACCCGTGAGGCCGCGCTGCTGCTCGGCATACCGGAGGGCACGGTGAAGACCCGCGCCATGCGGGCCCGGCGCGAACTGCGCGCTCTGCTGTCCCAGTTGTCCGATGGCGCGATGCCGTGGGGAGACCTCGCATGACGTGGAACGACGAACGCCCCGGGGGCCGCGGACGGGACGCCGCCCCCTCGGCATGGCATGTGGACGCGGTGATGAGCGCGCGCTACGCGCAGGGGGCGCTGCCCGAGCCGGACGCGTGGTCCCTGGAGAAGCATCTGGAGGCGTGCGGCCGGTGCGCGAGCGCGGTGTCACGGGCGGTCGGTGAGACGGGGGACGCGGCGGCGGCACTGGCAGAGGTACGGGACTCGGTGCTGCGGTCGGTCATGGAGACGGCGGAGATTGCGACAGGGGAACGGGCAGGGGTGGGGGGTCGGGCGGCGGCCTCGGGGGGAGGAGGCCGGGTCAGGGGCTCGTGTGGGCGCTTCCTCGGCGCCCACCGGCGCCTCGGTCGTCTGGTCTGGGCGGCCGGGCCGGCTCTGCGCGGGCCGTGGCTCGTCGCGTTGCTGCTGGTGTGTGCCGTGGCCGCCGGGCTGGCGTACGGCGCCGGATTCGACGGGGCGCGGCCCCTGCTGCTCGCGCTGGCCCCGGTGCTGCCGCTCGCCGGCGTGGCGCTCTCCTACGGGCCGCACGCCGATCCGATGTACGAGATCGGCGCCGCGACGCCGTCCGGCGGACTGCGGCTGCTGCTGACCAGGACCGCCGCCGTCCTGGGCGTGAGCCTGCCGCTGCTCACCGCCGTGGGCGCCTTCCTGCCCGGCCCACCGGGGATGCCCGGCACCGCGGCCTGGCTGCTGCCGGGGCTGGCGCTGGCGCTCGGCGCGCTCGCGCTCGGCTCGTACACGGGGTGCCGGACGGCCACCGGGATCGTCGCCGCGGGCTGGACGCTCGCGGTCCTGCTGCCGGTGCTGGTGGCGGGCGGCGAAGGCGGGGTCCCGGCCGGGGACGGGAGCGCCGCCGGGAGCGGTGACGGCGGCGGGAGCGGTGACGGCGGCGGGATCCTGCCGGTGACCGCGCTCGCCGAGCAACTGGCCCGGTACCTCTCGGGGGCCTTCGCACAAGGCGCTTGGGCCCTGGCCGCGTTGATCTGCGCCGGGCTGCTCGCGCTGCGCCGCCATTCCTTCGACTTCGATTTCGATTTCGACTTCGACTTCGACTTCGACTTCGGCCCGGGCCACGGCCGGGGCCCGCATCACTGACGTCTGGAGAATCCGTGTCCACGAAGAGCACGACCGATGCGGCCGGCAGCGCCGACACCGCCGGTCCGACGACCGCCACCGGCCCGACGAGCGGCGCCAGTCCGACGACCGCCACCGGCCCGACGAGCGGCGCGAGAGGAACGAGCACCGTGCGCGTCGCCGGGCTGACGGTCCGGCACCGCAGGACCGTCGCCCTCGACGGCATCGACCTCGAACTGGGCCCGGGGGTCCACGGGTTGCTCGGCCCGAACGGAGCCGGCAAGACATCCCTGATCCGCGTCCTGGCCACCGTCGCCCGCCCCGGCGGCGGCCGCGTCGAACTGCTGGGTCACGACCTGTCCGCGCACCGGGAGCTGGCGGCGGCCCGGCGCAGAATCGGCTACCTGCCGCAGGAGTTCGGCTACTACCCGGGTTTCACGGTGCGCGAGTTCGTGGCGTACGTGGCGTGGCTGAAGGAGATGCCGTCCGCCGGGGCCGGGGCGGCGGTCGAACGGGCGGTGGCACGGGTCGGGCTCACGGACCGTATCGACGCCAAGATGAAGACGCTGTCGGGCGGCATGGTGCGGCGGGTCGGTATCGCGCAGGCCGTCGTCAACGAGCCGGCCGTGCTGCTGCTCGACGAGCCGACCGCCGGCCTGGACCCCGAGCAGCGGGTGGAATTCCGTTCGCTGCTCAAGGAGTTGGGCGAGGAGAGCACGGTGATCGTCTCCACCCATCTGGTGGAGGACGTGGCGGCGGCGTGCACGGAGGTGACCCTCGTCGAGTCCGGCCGGGTGGCCTATCGCGGTACGCCCGCCTCACTCGCCGAGCTCGGCGGGCGCACGCGGGAAGCGGAGGCCGCCGGCAGCCCCCTCGAACGCGGCTACACGGCCGCCCTGCGCGACCACCGCGCCGGCACCGCATCCACCACCGGCACCGCACCCACAAGTACGGCTCCCATCGGCACCGCACCCACAAGTACGGCTCCCATCGGCACCGCACCCACCGGCGCTGCCCCCACCAAGGAGGCTCGGCGATGACCGCTCCCGTCCTTTCCCGGCCATCCGCCGCCACTCCGGCACCCGACGCGGGCGAGCCGGACCGCCGCGCTCCGCACGCGCTGCTCGCGGAGGTGCGCGGCGGCCCCGCCCGGTGGACCGCACTCGCCGCGTTCGCCGCCCTCGCCCTGCCACTGGCCACCACGGCCGGCTACTGGCAGGGGAGTTGGGGCGAGACGCAGTCGCGACTGCACCTCACAGCCATCCTGCTCGGCGGTCCCCTGGCCGCTGCCGCCGGGTGTTGGCACGGTGGCCGGGAGCGCCGGTCGCGCACGGCGGAGCTGCGGCTCTCGGGCACCAGAGGCCCGCTCGCGCAGTTCCTGGTGGCCGCGGCGCCGGTGGTGCTCGGCCTCCTCGCCGGTTACGCGCTCGTCGCGGCCGGGGCGCTGGCCGCCACCTGGCCGTACGTCTCATCGGGCCGGCCGCGGGTCTCCCCGCTGGTGGCGGACGCGGTGTTCCTGGCCGCGACGACGCTGGGCGGCATGGTCGTGGGCCGGCTCGTGCGGTGGCGGTTGGCCGCGCCGGTGCTGGCGGGCTGCGCGTATCTGGCGCTCGCCCTGCCCCCGCACCAGAGGTCGGCGCTTCGCTTCCTCAGCCCCGCCGCGACCCACGGCGGCGGCGACGTCCTGGCCGTGTGGTGGCAGCCGTGGGCGATGGTGGCGTGGACGGGCGGTCTCGCCGTCGCGGCGGTCCTCGCCCACGCCACCCGGCGGCACTGGTACGCGGCCCTGCCGGCGCTGGCCCTCGCGGCCGCCGCGGCGGTGCCCGTCGTGCGGACGGGTGAGGACATGTGGCACCCGGACCCGGCCGCGAACACGCAGGTGTGCGACCACTCCGCTCCGCGCGTGTGCGTCAGCGCGCTGGACCGCGCCCTGCTCCCGGAGGTCTCGCGCACCCTGTCGGGGATCACGGGGCGCCTCGCCGGGGTCGCGAACGTACCGACCCGCTTCGAGGACCTGCGTCGCGCTCCTCGCCGCGACGAGGCCGAACTGCCCGACCTCTACCTCGGCCAGAGCGTCGTACGCGGGGCGCTGGCCGAACCTGAGCAGTTCGCGTGGGAGGCCGCGGCCGGGCTGGTGGCGCGCGACTGCGACGCCTTCCCCCACACCCGTACCGACGACGCCGTACGGGACTGGCTGGTCTCCAACGCCCTGAGCGAGCGCAGGCGGAAGACCTGGGAGCGGGTCGCCGTCGAGACCGGTGCCCCGGACAGGGCCGCCGAGACCGCGGCCGACGCACGGGCGCTGGGCCGTCTCAGGGCCATGAGCGAGGACCGGCGGCGCGCCTGGCTGGGCCGTTACTTCGCCACCGCCCGCACGTGCGCCACGAGCGGGGTGCCCGCCCTGTGAGCCGCGGGAAGGCCGCCGTTCCCCCGGCGTACGGAATCGTCCTCCACTGCCGCTCGCGCGCCCTGCCGCTCACCGTGGGCGTACTCCTGGGCACCGCGCTCCTGGTCGCCGTCGGCGCGCATCGGCTGCCCGCCGCCGTCGGCGGTCCCCTCCCGCGGGTGCCCGTCGTGGCGCTCGCGCCCCTGCTCGCCGCCGCGGCGATCGGCACCGGCCTCTACCAGCACTCCCCCGAGCTGGAGCGGACGGCCGCGCGCCCCGGGTGGCTGCGGCGGCTGGCGCATCTGACGGCCCTGACGGCGCTCGCCGCCGGCGGTCTGGGGCTCGCCGTGTCGGCGCACGCCCCGGGGGTCGCGGCCCTGGCCATGGTGCGCGGCGTCGTGGGGGCGGTGGGACTCACGGCCGCGGCCGCCACCGTGATCGGGGCCCGGCTGAGCTGGTCGGCGCCGGTCTGCTGTCTCGGCGCGGTGTACCTGGCCGGGAGCGGCGTCCCCGGCCGGGCCGTGACGATGGGGGCCTGGGTGGCGGGTGCGGTGTCCGGGCCCGCCCCGGCCGGGCCGCCGGGGACGGAGGCCGCGGCATGGGCGTGCGCGGTCGGCGCGTTCGTCGTGGGCGGAGGGCTGTACGTACGGCGCGGGGCGCGGCCGGAGGGCCTTCGCGGCTGACGCGGGAGCCGGTCGCGCCGCCGGTGGAGGGCCTTCGCGGCTGACGCCGGAGGCGGCCGCCGCCCGTGGAGGCCCCCAACCGGCGGCCCGGAACCGGCGGCCGAGACGTGCCCACGAGCCCCACCCCCGGCCCTCCCCCGCTACCGGCCCGTGTCCGAGAGACGGCCGTGCCAGTGGGTGTAGGTCTCCAGGGGGTCGCCCTCGGCGTTCCAGGGCCAGGGGGTGGCGATGCCGTGGGTGGCCCGCAGGGCGGTCGCCGCCTCGGCGGTGCGGGCGGATTTGACCAGCGCGTAGGTCAGGATGTTCAGGTCGGCCACCGCCGCCGCGTGGCGCAGGAAGCCCGGTTGCGGCCAGTTCTGGGACGCGAGGTCGAGGGCCTTCGTCACGTGGGGGCGGCGCCAGAGTTCGCCGGCGCCGAGCGAGGTCAGGCCACCGCCGGCGGCGGCGCGCTGGTAGCTCTGGACGATGCTGGTCAGCTCCAGGCCGGCGGTCGGGGCGTCGGGCGGCATCACCGAGCGCATCCCGTCGAGCAGGTCGAGCACCTGCGCGGTCGATCCGCACTCGTCGGGCGAGAGATACCCCATGGCCTGGAGGTGGGCCTCCCGGTTCCACGGGTCGCGGGCCTTGATTTCCTGCCACACCCCCGACAGGTCCGCGTACGGGCGCCGCTCCAGCCGCAAGGTGGCCAGGGTCAGGATCCAGGGCAGGGGGTCGGCGGGGAGCAGGTCGGCGGCGAGCCGGCAGGTGCGCCGGGTCTCGCTCAGGTCGACGGGCCCACCCTGTCTGCGGGCCTGGAGGAGGTCGGACCACGCCTGGAGCAGGAGGGCGCCTTGGTCGTTCGGGTGGTGCCGCCGCCAGATTCCCGGCAGCGCCCGCCCGGCGGCTCCGGCCAGGACCTCCAGCCGGTGGCCCTTGCGGTCCCAGTCCGTACCGGCCGCCTCGATGACCTGCGCGACGCTGGCGACGACGGTGATGTCCAGCCCGCCACGCGACCAGGCGGCGTCCAGGCGCCGCCGTACGTGGCCGAGGTCGGTGTCGTCGAGTTCGTGGGCGATACGGGGAAGGCTGCCTTTGCGGCGCCTGAAGGCGGACATGGCTACGACGGCCTTCCGTTGAGGGGACGGGGCGAGGAGTCGGAGAAGGAGGCGGGGCGAGGAGTCGGCGAGAGGAGGCGGGGGGAGGAGAGTCGGACGGTCCGGGCGCGGGTCGCCGGCCCGCTTCCGCTCATGCGAGGGCGGGCGGTGTGTCGGTGCACACCGCCCGCCCTGTCAGCCGTGGCCCTACGGGGCCGTGATGCCGGTCTTCTCGTCCGCCCGGCGGCCGCCGACGCGGTCGCGGATCAGGGAGACGGCGACCACCAGCGCGGCCAGCAGCACCGAGAGCAGCACCTGGATGCGGCCGCCGCCCTCGCTGTCGTCGGTGAGCATGTAGACCAGAACGAACGAGATCATCGCGATCGTCGCCCAGGTCAGGTACGGGAACAGCCACATGCGGACGACGAGCTTGTCCGGGTTCTCGCGCAGGATGATGCCGCGCATCCGCAGTTGCGAGAAGCAGATGACGAGCCAGACGAACAGCGCGACCGCACCCGAGGAGTTCAGCAGGAACTGGAAGACGGTGTCCGGCCACACGTAGTTGAAGCCGACGGCGACGAAGCCGAAGACGACGGAGACCAGGATCGCGGTCCGCGGGACGCCGCGGACGTTCGTCCGGGCGAACGCCTTGGGGGCGTCGCCGCGCTGGCCGAGCGAGAAGGCCATGCGGGAGGCGGTGTAGAGACCGGAGTTCAGGCAGGAGAGCACCGCGGTCAGCACGATGACGTTCATGACCTGGCCGGCGTGCGGGATGCCGATCGTGTCCAGGGCGGCGACGTAGCTGCCCTTCTTGGCTATGGACGGGTCGTTCCACGGCAGCAGGGAGACCACGACGAGGATCGAGCCCAGGTAGAAGACGCCGACCCGCCAGATGACGCTCTTGGTGGCCTTGGTGACGGCTCGCTGCGGGTCCTCCGACTCGCCGGCGGCGAGGGTGACGATCTCGCTGCCCATGAAGGAGAAGACGACCATCAGCACACCGGTGAGGATGGCGCTCGGCCCGTTCGGCAGGAAGCCGCCGTGCGCGGTGAGGTTGCCGAAGCCGGTCGCGGCGTTGTCGGAGCCGGGCAGCAGGCCGAAGATGGCCAGGCCGCCGAGGGCGATGAAGCAGACGATGGCGACGACCTTGATGCCGGCGAACCAGAACTCGAACTCGCCGAAGGAGGCGACCGAGGCGAGGTTGGTGGCGGTGAGGAAGACCATCACGATCAGGGCCCAGGCCCACTGCGGTACGGCCGGCACCCAGCCTTCGAGGATGACGGCGCCCGCGGTGGCCTCCACGGCGAGGACGACGACCCAGAAGAACCAGTAGAGCCAGCCGATGGAGAAGCCGGCCCAGCGGCCGAGCGCCCGGTCGGCGTACGCGGAGAAGGAACCGGACGTCGGGTTGGCGGCGGCCATCTCACCGAGCATCCGCATGACGAAGACGACCAGCGCGCCGACCAGGAAGTACGACAGCAGGATGCCGGGACCGGCCGCGGCGATGCCCGAGGCCGAGCCCACGAAGAGACCGGCACCGATGACACCGCCGACGGCGATCATGGACAGATGGCGGTTCTTCAGGCCGGACTGAAGACCTGACTCCTGTGGAGCCTGGCTGTTCCCCGGGGGAGCGGGGGGAGCGGCCATGGGAGCAGGGGGACGTGTGGTCATCTCGACATCCATTGCGTGGTGGGAGGGGTCATGAGCGGGGTGACTGCTGGGATCGCCTCGGGAGCGGGCACGCGGACGGCCGGTTGGGGGACGGGTGTCGACCGTGGCCCTGACGGATTTCGATGTGGCGGCGAGACGCGGACCGCGTTCTTCGGGTGCCGGCGCGAGTGACGGAGCGGTTTACCGCACGACCGCGCTCTGCCCAGCCTCCTCGTGAGAGGTGAGCCGCATCACTGCCGGATGAATTTGCGCAAGCGTATGAGGAAAGGACGGGCGGCGTATTTGTGAAACCCGACAAATTCGCCCTCGATGGCTGTCCGACCGGCCAATGCGCGAGACCGGCGAAGCGGATCGCGCCGTTCCGCGAGCCGATTCCGCTGTGCCAGGGGGCGGCGAACGCGCGCGTCAACGCCGGAGCCGAGGCCGTCGCCTCGGCCGGAGCCCACGCGGGAGCGACCGCCGCACCCGACGCCTCACCCGACGCGGGACCGCACGCCGCGCCCACCGCCCGAGCCGCCGCCGTAGCCGCCGATACCCGCGCCCCCCGCCCGGCCACCCACCCGGCCGTGCCGCCCGCCAGGTGACCCGCGCCCCCGACCGGAGCACCCAGCCGATCAGCGGCGACAGGCAGCCGCAGGCGACCAGCGGCGACCGGCAGCCGCACGTCACCGCCCGCCCGGCGCCCCGCACACCCGCCCCGCCCAGCCTCCCGATCACACCGCCTCCCGATCAGGCCGTCCCACGCCACCTCACGCGTCTCACACCGCCTCACCCGCCTCCGGTGACGGCAGCCCTTGATCCGCCCAGATGACCTTGCCGGTCGGCGTGTAGCGCGTCCCCCACCGGTGGGCGAGCTGGGCGACGATCAGCAGGCCCCGCCCGCCCTCGTCGGTGGTCCGGGCGTGCCGCAGGCGCGGTGAGGTGCTGCTGGCGTCGGAGACCTCGCAGATCAGGGCGCCCTCGCGGATCAGGCGCAGGGTGATCGGGCCGGTGGCGTGGCGGATGGCGTTGGTGACCAGTTCGCTGACGACCAGTTCGGTGGTGAACAGCAGCGACTCAAGGCCCCACTCCGACAGTTGCCGGCCGGCGAGCGTACGGGCGCTGGCGACGACGGCCGGGTCGCTGGGCAGGTCCCAGGAGGCGACCTGGCTGCCGCCCAGGGCGCGGGTGCGGGCCAGCAGCAGGGCCGCGTCGTCGGACGGCGGCCCGGTCAGCAGTGCCTTCACGATGCTGGCGCCGATCTCCTCCAGCGTCGGCGCCGGCACCGACAGGGCGTGGCTGAGCCGGGACAGTCCGACACCGATGTCCCGGTCGCAGGTCTCGATGAGGCCGTTGGTGTAGAGGGTGATCAGGCTGCCCTCGGCCAGTTCCAGCTCGACGGATTCGAAGGGCAGCGCGCCCAGTCCCAGCGGCGGCCCGGCGGGCAGGTCGGGGAGGTTCACGGCGCCGTCCGGGCTGACGATCGCGGGCGGGAGGTGGCCGGCCCGGGCGAGGGTGCAGCGCCGGCTGACCGGGTCGTAGACCGCGTAGAGGCACGTCGCGCCCATGAACGTGGCGGCCACCCGCGCGTGTTCGGCCGCCGCCGACGCGTCCCCGCTGTGCGTCTCCATGAGGCCGATGACCAGATCGTCCAGGCGGGCCAGCAGTTCGTCGGGCGGCAGGTCGAGGTTGGCGAGGGTGCGGACGGCGGTGCGCAGCCGCCCCATGGTGGCGGCGGCGTTGATGCCGTGCCCGACGACGTCCCCGACGACCAGCGCGACGCGGGCCCCGGACAGCGGAATCACGTCGAACCAGTCGCCGCCCACGCCGCTCGGCGCGTCCGCCGGGAAGTACCAGGACGCCACCTCCAAGGCGGAGCCGCCGGCCAGTTCGTGCGGCAGCAGGTTGCGCTGCATCACCTGGGCCGCGGCGCGCTCGCGGGTGAAGCGGCGGGCGTTGTCGACGCAGACCGCGGCCCGGGCGACGAGTTCCCCGGCGAGCCGAACATCGTCGTCCTCGAAGGGGCCCTGCCGCCGGGACCGTACGAAGGTCGCCGCGCCCAGGGTGACGCCACGGGCCCGCACCGGCACGACCATCACCGAGCGGAATCCGTAGGCGCGGATGACGGAGTCGAGCGCCGGGTCGTCGGCGACCCAGGCGCTGGTGGCGGGGTCCAGCACCGGTTCGACGAGGGGTCTGCCTTCGAGCAGGCAGCGGGCCACCGGAGAGGAGGGCGCGCGCCGGACGGTCTCCCCCACGGCCAGGCTCGCCTCCGGGCAGCCCTCACGCACCGACTTCTGTCCCGAGCGGCGCAGGATGGGGGTGCCGTTGACCGGCCCGGCCTCGGGTTCCTCGCCGCGGATGACGGAGTCCAGGAGGTCGACGGCGACGAAGTCGGCGAGCGCCGGCACCGCGACATCGGAGAGTTCCTGGGCGGTCAGCATGACGTCCAGGGTGCTGCCGATGCCCGCGCTGGCGTCGTTGAGCAGGGCCAGGCGTTCCTGAGCCCGCCAGCGTTCGGTGACGTCGATGACCATGTACCAGATGCCGACGGTCAGGCCGCGGGGGTCGGCCAGGCCGAAGAAGGAAGCCGAGTAGGCGCGTTCCTGCTCGGGGTCGGCGTAGGTGGGACTGCGGAACTCGTAGTCCATCACCGGGGTGCCGTTCGCCAGGACCTTCCGCATCCGCTCCTCGAACGCCTCCGCTTCGAGGCGCGGCAGGACGTCCCTGACCTGCCGTCCCAGCCGGCGCTCCAGGGGGATCAGGCGTTCCAGGACGTCGTTGACCCAGACGTAGCGCAGCTCGGTGTCCAGGACGGCCATCCCTACGGGGGCGTGCGCGAGGAACGGTTCGAGCATGAGCTGGTTCACGCCGCCGCCGGGCAGCCGCCACTCTTCGAGGGCGAGGACGGACCAGCGTTCGCCGTCGGATCCGTCGAGGAGCGGGGAGACCTGAACGGCTAGCTGGACCGCTCGCCCGTCATGGTGGCGGGCCGCCACCGATCCGCCCCAGCCGTCACCCGCCCGGCACCATTGGGCGACCGCACCCGCCCGCGCCTCGTCGCCGGGGATCGCGAGCAGTTCGGCGGCGGAACGGTGCAGGATCTCGTCGACGCGGTAGCCCAGGAGCCGCTCGGCGGCACGACTCCAGGCGACGACCCGTCCCCGGGCGTCCAGTTCGGCCGTAGCCGCGTTCGCTATGTCGCATGCTCGGCCCGACGCATCCGGCAGGGCACTTTCCGAAGTCTTCATGGCCAGCCGTCACCCTCAATGGCACCTGTGTCCCATTCTAGGTTGATTGACGCCGGGAGCAGGGGCGCGGCGGAAGGGCGCGGACTCACGGCGGTGCGGGAGCGCGGCCTCACGCGAGGGCGGGCAGGAGGCCGGAACGAAGGCCCCGGCACACGGCCGGGGACGCCGCCGGGCATACGGCCGGCCACGCCGCCGGGCACACATCCCGCACACGGCCCGCACGAGGACCCTCACCACGAGGACCCTCACCACGAGGACCTCACAAAGCCGACGGAGGCAGCCTGAGCTGGAGCATGGCCAGCAGCCGTTGGTCCGGGCGGCCCAGGTCGAGGCCGGTCAGTTGCTCGGCCCGGCGGATCCGGTAGCGCAGCGTGTTGGGGTGCACGTGCAGTTGGGCGGCGGCCGCCCGCACGTCGCCGAACGCGTTCAGGTACGCCAGGATCGACTCGCCCAGTTGCCCCTGGTGCCGCCGGTCGTGCGTGACCACGGCCGTCAGACGGGGATCGCGCATGTCCGGACGCGCCGACAGCAACGCCAGCAGCTCGCTGACCAGCACCTCCGCCTGTATGTCCGGCAGCGCGGCGACCGAGGCGGTGACCCCGGCGCCGGCCATCGCGTCGAGGATCCGGTCCGCTTCCCGGCGCGACTCGGGCACCTCGCCCAGTCCGGGCACGATGCAGCCGACGCTGCCGCGCAGCGACATCCCCAGGTGGCGGCGTGCCGCGTCGGTGATCTCCTCGCCCCAGCCGCGCAGCGTGCCGAGGTCGAGGCTGCGCGGGAGCTGCGGCAGGAGCACGTAGATGCGGTGATCGACCTGGGTGACCAGGGCGCTGCGGTGCCGGGCGGCGGTGTGCACCGAGATGAGGTTGGCGACCTCGGCGCGCGTCAGCTCCGGCCCGGCGGCCTCGGTCGCCCCGTAGGAGAAGCCCAGGACGGCGGCCGGGCGGGTGGCGTCCAGCCCCAGGTGGGTGGCCAGCGGCTGGGGGCCGGTACTGCCCTCCAGGAGGCCGGCCGACAGGGTGCGGGTGAGCGTCAGGTCCGCGGAGAGCTCCCGCCGGCGGCGTACGAGGTGTTGCGCGGCGACCCGGGCGGCGCCGAGCAGCGCCTGGTCGGAACGTTCCGTCAGCGGCGTCGCGCCCTCCTGCACCCAGATGGTGCCCAGTTGCCGCTCCCCGGAGCGGATGGCCACGGCGAGGCGGCGGCGGATGCCCAACTCGGGATGGCCCTCGATGGCGATCACGTCGTCCGAGGCGCGCAGCCGCTGGAACACGCCTCGCTTGCGCAGCCACGCCAAGTACGGCTCCGGGCCCTGCCAGCCCAGGATCGACAGTCGGCGCAGGTCGTCGACCTCGTCGGAGTCGGTGGAGCGGGAGTAGGCCAGCACCCGGTTCGCGGTGTCCTCGATGCTGACGATGCCGCCGGTGAGGATCGCGGTGGTCTGCGCGAGCGCGTAGAGGTCACCCTCCTCGGGCCCCTCGCCGGATCGCCCCTGCGGCGCGTCTTCCAGAGCCGCGCGGGCCAGCGCGTCCACCTGCTCCCAGCGCGTGTCACCGCGTATCGACAGCAGCGCGATCCCCGCCTCGGTGGCGGTCTCGCTCAGGGCGGCGGCCTGCCCGGGCGCGTCCAGTTTCACCGCGACGGCGGCGGCCCCGTCCCGTCCGCCCACCCGCAGCGCGGGAAACGCCGCGCGCCCCCGGGCGCCGATGGCGAGCATCAGCTCACCGGGATGCGCGACCGGCGGATCCTCCGGGTCGAGCAGCGCGACACTACGGATCTCGACGTCCAGCCCCGCCGGGGCGGCCTGCAACTCCACGAGGGGCTCGCCCAGCGCCATCAGCAACTGACGCAGGCTGATGCCTCTGGCGGGTCTCGGTGCCGCGGCAACTGGATCCATGATCGGCGCCTCTGCTGGGGTCTGGGGCCCAACAGTACTGCGCTTACCAGCCAGGGCAACCGCCAGGGACACCCAGGCGGCGCACGGTATAGACCCTTGTCACGGGCCTTCGCACCGCCTCGCACCCCAGGCCCCGCAACCACTTCCGGCCACTTCCCCTCCCCCCTCTCCGCCCCCTTCCTCAGTTTCGGGTTCTTCGTCTCATGCGGCTTCTCTGCCTGACGGCCGGCAGTCGCGGCAGCGGCCCGGGGCAGGGGCGCGGAAGGCGCGGTCGCACCCCTCGCAGGTCTGGAGCGGGTCGGGGCGTACGGCTGCCGGGGCGGTGGGCAGGGGTGGTGGCAGCAGGTCGGTGAGGCGGTGGGCGAGCAGGGCGGCCGGATGCTTGAGGTCGTCCGGGAGGCGTGCGGTCAGGGTGCGGCGTACGGCGTCCGGGTCGGCGCCGCGCTCCAGCCAGGCCGCCGCGGCCGGCACCAGGCGACGCACGTCCCGCTCGGCGAGCAGCAGCCGCGGTTCGTGCCGGCGCAGATCCGTGAGAAGGGCGGCGGCGATGCGGTGACGTTCCAGGTCGGGGGTGTGCGGTTCGGGGAGCGGCGGGCGCGGGACGGGGCGGGGCGCGGGGGCGGGCTCCTCGGGCCGTACGGGTGCGGACGCGGGCTCCGGGGCCGGCTCAGGCATCCGCGCGGATTCGGGCACCGGCCTCGGTTCGGCCACCCCGCCCGCCGCCCCGCCCGCCGTCCTGTCCGCCGCCCCGCCCGGCTGGTTGTACGAAACAGTGCGGGTGACGACCTTGCCGCTCGGGAGGCGTTCCCGGGTGCGCTCCAGGTAGCCGTGCGATTCGAGCTCCCGCAGGGCTCCGGCGATGCGGTGCTCGCTCTCGGGGAAGCGGGCCGCCAGGAACTTGATGCCGACCAGGGCACCGGCCGGCAGCGACTGGATGTGGACGGCGAGCCCGATCGCGAGGAGGGAGAGAGCGCGGTGCTGGGCGAGGTGGTTGCCGACGACCGTATAGCGGGTGGTGTGCCGGGTGTTGACGTGGAGGACACCGGATCGGGCGGTAGGGCGGGGAACGACTGACGAGGCGCGCGTGGGCGCGCTAGGCTGTTTCAAAGCCATCGGGAAGGCTCGACTTCCTCGGTGGTCAGGCCCTCGATCGGGATTGCCGTCCCGGCCGGGGGCCGTCGCATGTCTGGTGTTTGTCGCGGCGAGCATATGCCAGCCAACCCGCCCAAAATCCAGCCCAGTTGGCCAACGTCACCCGTGCGAGTGACAGCAGCCCCGGAAGGGCCGGGAAGGGTACTTCCCCCGGTCTTTCCCCTGGCCTTTAAAGACTTGATGTCGCGGAACACCGCGTCGCGGTCACCCGCGTCGCACTCCACCGGGTCGCGGCACATGCGATCCGGTATGCAGGTCGATTTCCGCCCAAACCGTCTTGCAGGGCACGGGCCCGCCGACCACTCCCCAGCGGTCGGCGAACGCCTCGACGAGCAGGAGCCCCCGCCCGGACTCACCGTCACCCGCTTCGAGGGCGAGGACGGGCAGCCGTTCGGCCCGCGCGTCGGTGGCCTCGATACGAAGGGTGCCGCCGCGCACGGTGAGGATGATCCGAAAGTCCCGCCCCGGCACACGCCCGTGAAGGGCCGCATTGGCGGCCAGCTCTGCGACAACATGAGCGGCGGCCTCCAAAGGCAGCCCCCACGACCGAAGTTGCTCAGTAGCCAGCAGCCGCGCAAGCCGGGCCCCCCGCCGGGTAGCGGAAAGCTGCACAGCGAACTGCCGGACGGCAGCGTCATTTTTGACGACTTCTCGATTCATGTCACTCAGCGTGGCCACGCCCGCCTACCGTGAACAGCGATGACACCGTTGCGTACGGAGACTGTCCCGCGCTTGTCCAGTGTTGTCCTGACTGTCCGGAGTGACATGGCGGGGAGGGAGGCGTTGACGAAGGACGGCACCTCGGAGGTGGGCACGGATGGGCGTGGACGACGAGCACGTGAACAGCGGGAACAACGGGGACAACCGGGACAACGGGGCGGATGAACCCGGCTGGGACGTCGATCCGGACGACGAGTCGGGTGCGGCGGTGGTGGCGGCCGTGGGCCGCCAGATCAAGGTGTGGCGCGAGGCGGCGCGCATGCGGGCCGGCGAGTTCGGCGCGGCCATCGGATACGGGGAAGACCTGGTCTACAAGGTGGAGGGCGGGCGCCGCATTCCCCGCCCCGAATTCCTGGACAGGGCAGACGAGGTACTGGGCGCGGGCGGCAAGATCGCCGCCATGAAGCAGGACCTGGCGGAGGTCCGGTACCCGAAGAAGATCCGGGAGCTGGCGAAGCTGGAAGAACGGGCGGTGGAGCTTGCGGCATACGGCAGCCACAATCTGCACGGATTGTTGCAGACAGAGGAATTCGCCAGGGCGCTGCTCGGGACGCGGCGTCCCGCACTTTCCCAGGACGAGTTGGAGCGGGCGGTGGCGGCGCGCATGGCCAGGCAGTCGATCTTCGATCGGGCGCCTGCCCCTGAGCTCAGCTTTGTGCAGGAGGAAGCATCCCTACGCCGCCCGATCGGGGGCGCCATGGTCTGGCGCCACCAGCTCGAAAAGCTGCTGGAGGTTGGGAGGTTGCCGTACGTGGAGATCCAGGTGATGCCGACCTCCCGCTGGGATCATCCTGGTACGGGCGGGCGGATTCAGGTGCTGAAGTTCGCTGACGGTTCGGCTGTCGGGCGCGCTGACGACGAGTTTGCTGGTCGTCCGGTTTCCCATCCCAGGCAGCTCCGTATCCTTGAGCTGCGGTATGGCATCATCCGGGCTCAGGCTCTCGCGCCAGCGGAGTCGCTGGCCTTCATCGAGCAAGTGCTGGGAGAATCATGATCCACAAGCTCTTCACCGGGGATGGTTCCGAGCTGGAGTGGTTCAAGAGCAGCTACAGCGACAGCAGCAACCCCAACGACTGCGTTGAGATCGCGCGTGACTCCGGCACGGTTCACGTCCGCGACTCCAAAAACCCCCAGGGCCCGCGACTCGCCTTCCCCCCGGGCCCCTGGACCGCCTTCGTGTCGTACGCCGCCAACACCTCCGCCGGCTGAGCCGCGCCCTCACTGGGCGGCCTTGAACCTCGGCAACGGGCCCCTCTCTCCCAGCCGGAGAATGAGCGTCGCGTTGTTCCCCCGCGCCACCTGCTCGACGGGACTGCGGAAATGAAGAGATACCTGCGTGTCAGCTCGCTGCGGTGCCTGGGCCGGATCCGGCGGGTTCTGGAAGCGCACCCGTGGCGGCTCATCCCCGCGGCGCGTCAGCCGAGGGCGTGAAGGACCCGAAGGGCGTCCTCACCCTGCCGGGCAGCGGCGAGCTCATGGAGGTGGAGCCCCGCCACCGCTCCTACTGGTCCGCCCGCTGCTCCCGTCCGGCGTCCCGGTCGTGTGCGAGGGTGCCCGCGACGTAAGTGGCGCGTACGGTGCGGTCGTCGCCCAGGGTGGCGAGGATGAAGAGAAGTTCCTCGATGTCTTCGACGTGGGCGGTGCGTTCGGTCAGGAGAGGGGTGGCGCGGGGGTCGAGGATGACGAAGTCGGCTTCGTGGCCCGGTTGCAGGGAGCCGATGAGGTGGTCCAGGCCCATGGCCTCCGCGCCGCCGCGGGTGGCCAGGTAGAAGGACTTGATGGCGTCGAGCGGGTAGCCGCAGAGCTTGGCGACCTTGTGGGCCTCGTTCATGGTGGTCAGGAGCGAGAAGCTGGTGCCCGCGCCGATGTCGGTGCCCAGGCCGAGCTTCTGGTGGCGCCGGCCGGGTACGCCCTTGGCCTCGCGCATGTCGAACAGGCCGCTGCCGAGGAAGAGGTTGGACGTCGGGCAGTGGGACAGGGCCGTGCCGGACTCGGCGCAGCGGTCGCGTTCGGCGGGCGTGAGGTGGATGCCGTGTGCGAGGACCGCGCCGGGGCCGAGCAGGCCGTAGTGGTCGTAGACGTCCAGATAGCCGCGGCGGTCGGGGAAGAGTGAGCCGACCCAGGGGATCTCGTCGGCGTGTTCCGACACATGGGTGTGGACGAGTGTGCCGGGGTGTTCCTTCCACAGGGCGCCCGCCGCGGCCAGTTGGTCGGGGGTGCTGGTGGGGGCGAAGCGCGGGGTGATCGCGTACAGGTTGCGGCCCTTGCCGTGCCAGCGTTCGATGAGGGCCTTGGACTCGTCGTAGCCGCGCTGCGCGGTGTCCAGGAGGCCCTCGGGGGCGTTGCGGTCCATCAGGACCTTGCCGGTGGCCAGGCGCATACCGCGCTCGGACGCCGCCTCGAAGAGCGCGTCGGCCGAGTCGGGGGCGGAGGCGGCGAAGGTCAGCGCGGTGGTGGTGCCGTTGCGCAGCAGTTCGTCGCAGAAGGAGGCGGCGCGGCGGCGGGCGAGGGCGCCGTCGGTGAAGCGCAGTTCCTCCGCGTACGTGTAGCGGTTGAGCCAGTCGATGAGTTCGGCCCCGAAGGAGGCGATGACGCCGGTCTGTACGTAGTGCAGGTGGGTGTCGACGAATCCGGCGCTGATCACCTGGCCGGGGTAGTGGACGGGCGTGACGCCGGCCGGCAGTCGCGGGCGCAGGGCGGTGTGGTCGCCCGCCGCGGTGATCCGGCCGTTCTCGCAGATCAGCAGGCCGTCGGGCTCGTACGCGAACGCCTCCTCGTAGGGGGTGCGGAACGGGTCCGCCCGGAAGTGGACGAGGGTGCCTCGTACGGCGGTGACCTGGGGGGCGGGAACTCCGGGCTCGCTCGTCATCGTCTGCACTCCCGCACTTCAGGGTCGCTCGTCATCATCCGCACTCCCGCACTCCCGCACTTCGGGCTCCTTCGTCATCGTCCGCGCTCCTTCTCGCGCCTCATCGCCCGCACTCCTCTCTCGCGTGTCAATCGCCCGCGCTCCTTTCTCGGATCACCTGCCGGTCTCATACGGGCAAAGGCCGCCTCGCCCTCAGGGAGCCTGGGGCTGGCAGCGGGGGCACCACAGGGTGCCGCGGCCGGCGATCCGGGCGCGGCCGAGCGTCTCGCCGCAGCGTGGGCAGGCCGGGCGGGCGTCGTCGCGGTGGCCGGTGAGCCAGGACGGGTGCGGGGGGACGCAGCCCTCGCGGACCGCCGGCCGCAGCGTGCGGCGCATGTCCGTATACAGGCGGCGCCGTTCGTCGCCCGTCAGGTCACCGGACCGGCGCGCGGGGTGCAGTCGGGCGCGCCAGAGGATCTCGTCGGCGAGGAGATTGCCGAGACCGGCCAGGATCGACTGGTCCATGAGGACGGCCTTGACGCTGCCGCGCCGCCCGGCGAGCGCGTCCTCGAACGCCGCACGGGTCACCGTCGCGGCGTCCGGTCCCTGCGGCCCCATGATCCGGGTGATGCCGGCTTCGTCGTCGGCGAGCCAGAGGCCCTTGAGTTTGCGCTGGTCGCGGTAGCGCAGTTGCCGGTCGCCGCTCAGCGCGAACGTGATCCGGTCGTGGGGGTGGGGCGGGTCGCCGGGATCGGCGCACACCAGGCGCCCGGTCATCCCGAAGTGCAGCAGCACGGTGGGGCCGTCGGTGCGGGCGAGCAGCCACTTGCCGTGCCGTCGCGCCTCGGCGAAGTGGCGGCCTTCCAGCGCCTGGCGCAGCCGCCGGGCGCTCACCTCGTGCAGCACGCCCGCGTCGTGCACGTCGACCCGCCGGATCAGCCTGCCCCGCGCACAGGAGTCGAGGATCTCGCGGAACGCTTCGACATCGGGCAGCTCGGGCATCCACGGTCACCGCCCCTCCTGAGGGTCCCGGCTGAAGGTCCCGACGGCCGGTTCCGGCGCCGGTCCCCCATTTTTACCCGTAATCGGGACATTCGGGAGATTCGGGAGAGTGGGAGGGCTTTCTTCGGAGGGCCGGACGCGGCGGGGGCCGCCCCGGCCCGCCCGAAGCTCTTCGGGCGGGCCGGAAGACGGCTTCCGGCCTCGACGGGCCGTGCGGCCGTGCGGCCGCGGGCGCTACCCCGCCCGCAGAGCCGGCCACGGGGCGCGCGCCCCCGAGGTGCCCAGGCCCGTGGGGCCGGGGAGCCAGGACGGGGTGCCCGGTGCGTGGTGCAGGTCTTCCTCGCGGTAGCGGCGGCATTCCCGGTGCCAGGTGAGGATGCCCGACAGCCAGTTCTCCAGCTCCCGCACATATCCGTCGAGGGTCGCGCGGGCCTGTGCCGACAGCTTGAAGTCGTCGTAGACGACGGGCAGTTCGTTGGCGGCGACGTGCTGGAACTCGCGCATGCGGGAGTTCATCAGGTCGTGGATGACGGCCAGCCCGGTGGCGTAGTCGCAGCCGAAGAAGTTCTGGACGACGAGGATGCCGTTGTGGACCTCGCCCTCGTACTCGATCTCCTTCTGGTACGAGAAGACGTCGTTGAGCAGGGCCGCGTAGTCGGAGGCGGCGTTCTCCAGAGCGCGCATCGGACCGGTGCGGTAGATCTCCGGCGGCACCTCGCGGCCGTGCCCGAGGCGGCTCAGGCTCATCGTGAGGTCGGAGCCGAAGGTCGCCCGGCGCATCTCGATGTAGTCCACCGGGTCGGGGATACGGTTCTGCGCCTGGTTGTCCAGCTCCCAGAGCCAGCTCGCGGTCATGGTGTCGACGGTGGCGCGGAAGGTGCGCCGTGCGTCGGGGGCCATGGGTCCGGCCGTGCGGACCCACAGGTCGGCCAGGGCCCGTTCGAGGGCGCCGACGGGTTCCGGCACCGGGGTGGCGGAGTCGAGCGGCATGAGGGCGGACAGGCGTGCGGTGCAGACCTTGGCCGCGGCCAGGTCACGGGTCCGGCCGAAGACCGCGGGGTAGTAGTCGTCGGCGTACGTGCCCCAGGTCAGCCACTGGGAGCCGAGGTCGAGCTCCTCGGGGGTGGCGTCGGGGTGGAGACCGGCGGCGCACAGCGGCAGGTCGTACCCCACCAGCGCGTCCTCGTCCCAGATGTCGGAGAACGGCACCCCGGGCTGCGGCTCCAGCAGGCCCATGCGGTGCGACCAGGTGACGATGTTGCGCCGGGCGGCGTCCAGATGCGGGCTGAGCCGGGCCTCGAACGGCATGTGGATGTCGGGGATCCGGGAGGGCCCCACCCGCGTCGGCACGTGGCTGTGGCCGCGCAGGCGGGGTCCCACGGCGGTCGCGAGGGCTGCGCTCAGGTCCGCGGCCGAGGTGCCGAGTCCGCCGACGGCGAAGGGCGACCAGGGCGCGGACGCGTCGGCGGGTCCGGCCGCGGTGCCGCCGCCGTTCATGTAACGGCTGGAGCGCATATGCCATTCGTGGCCTCCGGACTGCCAGTCCTGGAGCCCCTTCGCGTACGCCAGGACATCCGCGCAGGCGTGCGGGTCGAGGCCCTTTTCCAGGAAAAGCGCGGGGAGTTCGGTCACGACGGTGTGTTCGAACTGCTGGAGACGTGAGGTGATGAGGTCATTGACCGCGTCCGCGGCTTCCTGGGTGGTGCAGCCGAGGAATTTCTCCAGGACGAGGACGCCATTGCTCAGCTCCCCCTCGTCCTCGGTTTCCCGCTGGTAGGAGAAAAGGTCGTTGCGCAGATGCACACCGTCGGAAAACGTGTCCTTCAGGACGCGCAGGGGCCGGGATTCGGCGACGGCCGCCGGGACCTCGGCGCCGGTCGCGTACTCCACCAGGCCCGCGGACCAGGGCGCCCCGCCGACCTTGCGGCGCATTTCGATGTACTCGACGGGGTTGGGGACGCGATGGATATTGATGTTCGACAGTTCCCACAGCGACTCGTTGAGCAGATGTTCGGTGCTCTCGGCGAATCGCGCCCGCCACTCCAGGGACATGTCCGGCACCGTGCGGGCCCAGAGGTCGGCCAGGCCCGCCTCGACGGGGTTGGTGGGCTCGGGGACGGGCGTGGCCAGGTCCATCGGCATGAACGCCGGCAGCCTGTCGAGGTACTTCTTGCCGCCCTCGCGGTCCAGGGTCCGCTTGAACTTCTCCAGGAAATGGTCGTCGAAGAAGAAGACCCAGACATACCAGTCCGTGACGAGCGAGAGCGCACGGGCGGGGGCGTCCGGGTGGGTGTAGGAACACAGCAGCGCGTAGTCGTGGGCGTCGAGGTCCCGCTCTTCCCAGATATTCGAGCCCTCCAGCATTCCCATGCCACGGGCCCACGCCTTCGAATGCGCGCGCGCCTCCTCCAGGTGCGGATTCAACCGCGCCGGGTGCGGCGTGTAGAACTTCGGCAATTCGAATGGCTGTGTCACTGTTGCCGGCCTTTCGCGATGCGTGCGGAAGGAAGGCGTGGCGGTACGCCCCCCTGACGGCACAGCACTACCCGGGGCGGCCGGAAAGTAGACTCATCTGCTCGCGAACTTGCGTGCGGGGGTGGGTTGTTGCTAAGGAAATTCGGGCACGCTCGTACGCGTATTCGGTATTCCCGCCGGTGTCGGCGCCTTGTGGTGTCCCGATGCGGCCCTGAGGGCCAGGTCCGCAAGCGCCTCGGGCGCGCCCGACTGGCCGCGGATGCCCGGGAAGGCGTTGATGTCGACGATGAGCGGCGTGCCGTCGCCCGCGTCGAGAAGGTCCACGCCGTAGACGTCGAGCGCGAAGGTCTCGCCTACGCGAAGCACCAGGTCGGCCCAGCCGTCGGGCAGTTCGCCGAGCGCGAGGGGACGGGTCGGACCACGGCCGCCGGGGGCCAGCTCCGAGCGGCGCAGGCCGGCGAAGAGCCGCCCGCCGATCGCCCACAGCTTGTGGTCCCAGCCGTCGTTCGGGGTGAAGCGCTGCGTGATCACGGGCTCTTCGGGCCAGACGGCGGCCAACTCCCGAAGGCGCGCGGCGGTGTCGGCGAGGACCACCAGGTCGTGGCGTCGGCTGAACCGGCTCTTGACCACCAGCGGACCGGCCGGTTCGCCGTCCCGCGCCAACCGCCCCAGCGTGGTCGGGGCGGTGGTCCCGGCGAACGGCAGACCGGCCTCGCGGGCCAGCCGGGCCATGGCGACCCGGTCCTGGCAGAGCGCGGTGGCCGCCGACGAGTTGAGCACCGGCGCGCCGCTCGCCTCCAAGGCGGCGGCGAGGGCCAGCGCGCGGGGCGTACGGGACTTGAGCAGGTAGACGTCGGCCGGCGCGGCCGAACCGGTCGGCGCGCCGGGTGGTACGCGGCCGGGCGCGCCGGGGTCCAGGTGCTCGACCCGGTGCCGGGGGGTCAGCAGCGCGGTGGCGGCGGCCAGCAGCGGGTGCCCGGGCTCGGGCGTGATCAGGCAGATCCGCATCAGGCACCGCCTACGGCCGCGGCGGACCGGGCGGGAAGCGGCTCGGGCTCCGTGGGGAGCGGCTCGGTGGGGAGCGGCTCGGTGGCCGGGCCCCTGCCCGCCCCCGGTCCCACTCCCGCCCCCGTTCCCGTACGGGCGAGACGCAGCACGGCCGCCGAGACCCGCGCGACCGCGTCCGGGACCTGCCGGAAGCTGGGGAAGTCGTTGATGTCGACGACCACGGGCCCGTCGGGGCCAAGCAGGATGTCGGCACCGTAGAGGTCGAGGCCGAAGACCGTACCGATGTCGGTGGCGATCCGGGCGACTTCGCGGGTGAGCGGCACCCGGCGTTCGCGGACCGTACGGCCGGGGTGGAGCGGGGAGCACCGCTCGGTCGCGAAGAGTTCACCGCCGACGCAGTAGACCTTCAGGTCCGTACCGGAGTTGGGGACGTAGGGCTGGGCGATGAGCAGGCCGCCACCGGCCGGCTCCGCCTCCGGGCCGGTCAGCCGGTCCGGCGTCGCCACCAGGCGTACGGCGCGCCCGGCACTGCCGTCGGCGGGCTTCACCACCAGGGGGAAGTCCGCCTCGGGTATCGCGGCGAACTCCTCGGGCCGGGCCGCCGCGTAAGTGACGGGAACGGGCAGCCCGCTGCCGCGCGCGATGACCGCGGCCAGCGCCTTGTCGCGTACGCCGCGGATCGCCCGGGCGTCGTTCACCGTGGTCAGCCCGACGGCGGCGGCCGCCTCTAACAGCGTCAGGCCGGGCCCGCCGGAGACGGTCTTGAGGACCCAGGCGTCATGGCTGCCCGCGCGTATCGCCTCGGACATGCGGATCAGCGAGCGGCCGGGGCGCAGGACGTCCACCTGGTGGCCCCAGGCGGTGAGTTGGCGGATCACGTCCAGCGGCATGCCGTCGTAGCGGTACTGCTCCTCCACCAGGAAGCAGAGTCTCATCGGTACATCCTCGAAATATCGCCGCACGTCCACCGTCCGTCCGGCAGATCCAACGTACGAGCATCCCATGCGTTCCCGTGCGTCGATCACGGGGAAGCGGGCGCGGCTCACCGGCCGCTCCGCGTGTTTCGGCGAAGTTACGCCACCTCGGGAAGGCGGGACGACGGGCCTGACCAGGGGCGCGTCGAAGGCTGTCGAGCGTTGCGCCACCGGCCCGCCCCGAAGCGAAAATCCCGCATGCCGGAAGCCTTGTTCCGCTTCTGGGGCGGTTCTAGGGTCGGGCCACCCGGCGCGGCTGACCTCGTTCACGGGTGTTTTCCGGGCTTCGTCGCGTGCACAGCACCACCCCGCTGCTGCCCGTGCGCGGACGCCCCAGGGACGAACGTGCTCAGTGAAATCGCAGGCCAGTTAGTTGGTCAGAAGGACCGGAAGCGGGCGAGCGGGTTGGCGAACGAAGAGAAGGACCAGGGAATGCCGTCGGGTGGCGAGCGGCCGGAGAGAACGGACCGGCGGGACGGAACGGACCGGCGGGAAGGAACGGACCGGCGGGAAGGAACGGACCGGCGGGACGGAACGGACCGGCGGGACGGAACGGACCGTCAGGAGTGGGCGTATCTGCCGGAGAGCGTGAACCAGGCGGAGGGGGCGGACCCGGCGGGCCCGGCGAGCCAGGCGGACCCGGCGGGCCAGGACCCGGCCCCGGCCGCGCCACCCGGCCGATTCGACCGGCGGAAGTTCCTCGTCAAGGCCGGGCTGACCGGCGCGGGCGGGTTCCTCGGCGCGTCGGTGGCCGGTGGCGGGAGCGCGGCCGCCGCCACGCCGCCCCCGGCACCGGGCAGGGCGCGTACGCCGCGGCCCGAGCAGTTCAGCGGCGCGAAGCAACTGCTCGTGCCCGAGCTGCTGCTGTTGCCGGACGGGCTCGCGCGCGGGCGGGCCGTACTCGTCGAGGGCGGCAGGTTCCGCGACATCGGTCCGGCCGAGCGGCTGATCGCCAAGTACCCCTCGCTGCGGCCGGTGCGCCTGGACGGCCACCTGCTCATGCCCGGCTTCGTCGACGCGCACCACCACCTGACCCAGAGCTTCGGCAAGGCCCAGTCGTTCGGGCAGCCGTCGGAGATCTTCAAGACCGTCTGGGAGCCGCTGGAGCATGCGCTGGACGAGGAGAGCGCCTATCTGTCGGCGAAGTTGGCCGCGCTGGAGGCGCTGCGCGGCGGCTTCACGACCGTCGCCGATGCCGGGACGCGGGCGCCGGTCGACGTGGCGGCGGTGGCCAAGGGCACGGAGGAAGCCGGCATCCGGTGCGTCCTGTCCAAGATCGTCTCCGACGGGAAGGGCGGTCCGGCGCACCTGGGACGCTGGGACGGGCATCCGCTGGTCCATCCCTCGCTGGCGATAGCCGTCCCCGAGGACGCGCCCGCCGAGGTGATCAAGAGGACGGCGGCTCTGTGCGCCGACGCCGACGCGGTGCTCCAGATCCACGTCAACGAACATCTCGCCTCCGTCGAACGGTCGTTGAAGAGTGTGGGCCGGCGGCCGCTGGAGTACCTGCACCACATCGGCGCCCTGGGGCCGCACACCCTGGGCGCGCACGCCACCCTGCTCACCCCCTCGGAGATGCGCCTGCTCGCCGACTCCGGTGCGGCGATCAGCTACAACCCCGTGGCCAGCGCCTGGAAGGGCAACGGCGTCACCCACGCCACCATGCTGGCCGCGATGGGCGTACGGTTCGGCACCGGCACCGACGGCACCCGCGGCGACGGCTTCCGGCTGATCGACGCCGCGGAGACGGCACAGCGGCTGGCGTACGGCATGGGGGCGGGCGACTCCGTCTGCGGCACCGGACGGCTCTGGCTGGAGCACGCCACCTCCCTGAGCGCCGACGCCCTCGGGCTGGGCCGCGTCACCGGGTCGATCGCCGTGGGCAAGGCCGCCGACTTCCTCGTCGTCGACATCGACGTCCCCGAGCTCACGCCCTCCTACGACCTGGGGTGGGAACTCGTTCGCCTGGCGAACCGCGACCAGATCGCCGCGGTCGTCGTGGGCGGCCGCCTGCGCCTGTGGCACGGCTGGCCGCCGGACTGGGACGGGCCGGCGCTGGTGGCGCGGGCCGCGAAGACGGGTCCTGAGGTGGTACGCCGGGCGAACATCCAGCGGGTCGAACCGAGGTGAGCCGGCGGCCCACGAGGTGAGCCGGTCCCCGAGGTGAGCCGCCCCCTCAAGTGAGCCGACCCCAAGTGAACCGACCCCTTTGACCCCTGTCACGGAGGCCCGGCCCCCTGTCACGGAGGTCCGGGCCTCGGCCGCCGCCACGATCACGAGTGGCCCGGGCTCGGCCGCCCCCCCGATCACGGGGGTGGCCGAGGCCCCCTACTTCCCCCGCGCCATCGTCGCGTGCAGGGTCAGCCGGTCCCCCCGCAGGTGGATGAACTCCAGGTCGGCGGGCCGGCCGTCGGCGAGCCGGGTGAGGCGTTCGACGGCCAGCACGGCGCCGCCCTCGGGCATCGCCAGCACCGCGCACGTCGCCGGATCCGCGACCACGGCCCGTACCGACACCTCGGCCGTGCCCAGCGGCGCCCCGGCCGCCGACTCGATCAGGTCGAAGACGTCCTGGTGCTCCAGGGTGTCCCGGGCCAGCGCCAGCAGCGGTTCGCCCACCTCGGGGAGGAGGTAGGTGCAGTCCAGGGACAGCGGCACGCCGTCGACCCGCCGCAGTCGTTCCAGATACACGGCCGGGCCGCCCTCGGGCAGGCCCAGCCGGCGGGCGACCGACCCCGGCGGCCGTACGGTCCGCGCCTCGCGGACCTCGTTGACGACCACGCCGTGCCGCTGGAGGACCTCGGCCAGCCCGGACAGTTCGCCGAGCGGATGCGCGTACGTGCGCCCGGCCACGACCGTGCCCACGCCCCGGCGGCGCACCACCAGCCCCTCGTCGCGCAACAGCCCCAGCGCCTCCCGGACGGTGTTGCGGGAGGTGGCGAACTCGGCGACCAGCGCCCGCTCGTCGGGCAGCACACCGGTGGGAAAGGCCCCGCCCAGCACCTGCCCGCGCAGGACGTGCGCCACCCGCCGGGCCCGGTCCGCCCGCGTCAGCGGCTCACCGGGCGCGCCCGCACCCGCCGTCGGCCCGTCCATGGCGCCTCCCCTCCCCTGACTGACACCCCCGCGGCCCCGACGCTAGGCGACCGACGTTGCGGCGAGGTTACGCCACCCACTCTGACCTGCATCGATGCCTGACCTGCGGGTCCGGCGTACGCGGCGCGGGCAACGCCACCGGGCACGCCGCCCCCGAACCCGCGCCCCGCCCGCGCCCGGGTCTCGCTCCCCCGCCCGCGCCCGGGTCTCGTTCCCCCAGGTGTCGGCCGCGTCCGCGCCCCGGCCGTATCGCTACCGTGGGGCGACTCCGGGCCGATCACACCCGATGGGGGAGCGCCGACGATCGCGGAGTGGAACAGGAGGGTCGCCCGTCATGACCACCAAGGCCGCGCCGTTCGACGACTTGGACCGCAAGATCGTCGCGGCGCTGATCGAGAACGGCCGGGCGAGCTTCGCGGAGATCGGCGCCGCCATCGGCCTGTCGGCCACCGCGGTCAAACGCCGCGTCGACCGGATGCGGGAGACCGACGTCATCACCGGCTTCACCGCCACGGTCCGGCCCGCCGCGCTCGGCTGGCTCACCGAGGCGTACGTCGAGGTGTACTGCGACAGCGCCGCACCGCCCCGGCGGCTGGCCGAGGTCGTCCGCAACCATCCCGAGATCGCCGCCGCCATGACCGTGACCGGCGGGGCCGACGCGCTGCTGCACGTCAGGGCCACCGATGTCGAGCACTTCGAGGAAGTGCTGGAGCGCATCCGGGCCGAGCCCTTCATCCGAAAGACGATCAGCTACATGGTCCTCTCCCACCTGCTGCCGGAGAGCCCGGAGGCCGGGGCCCGTCACCCGTCCGCCCCAGCCGACGCAGCAAACCTGCGCTGACCAGGCAGATCACGCAGGATTCCGGCGCCGGCACGCAGCGTTCGACGCTTGTCGCGCGACGACTTCGCTCCTTACCGTGGGGACACACCCGGACACCGCCCGTCACCCCTGGCCGTCTCCGGGCATCCCGCAGCGAGCGAAGGGATCCTTCATTGCCGACGAGCCTCCTGCCACCGGACCTGCCGCCGGATCTGCCGCCCGACCCCCTGCCCCCGGGCACCCCCGGCGTCCTCCCCACCGGCACCCTCCCCGCCGACGCCCCGCCGGACGGCGCCGCGGCCCTCGTCCCGCAGCCCACACCGCGCGAGGCGCTCCCCCGGCAGTTCCTGGTCTGCGCACCCCGCCACTTCGACGTGCGGTACGCCATCAACCCCTGGATGCGCGAGGACGCGCGGGTGGACACCGCTCGCGCGCGCCACCAGTGGGAGACCCTGGTCCGCGCCTACCGCGACCACGGCCACACCGTGCGGACGGTGGAGCCGGTGGCCGGCCTGCCGGACATGGTGTTCGCGGCCAACTCGGCCCTCGTGCTGGGCGGCCGGGTCTTCGGCTCGCACTTCCACGCGCCCCAGCGGCGGCCGGAGTCCGCAGCGTACGAGAGCTGGTTCCGGGCCGCCGGCTACGACGTCCACCGGCCGGAGTCCGCCTGCGAGGGCGAGGGCGACCTCGTACCGGCCGGCGGCTGGATCCTGGCGGGCACGGGCTTTCGCACCACCCGGGCGGCCCACGCCGAGGTCCAGGAGTTCTTCGGCGTCCCGGTCATCGGACTGCAACTGGTGGACCCGTACTTCTACCACCTGGACACCGCCCTGTTCGTCCTCGATCCGTCCGCCGACGACGGCCCGCCGGACCCCGCCCGCCCCCGCGTCGCCTACTACCCCGAAGCCTTCTCCCCCGGCAGCCGCGAGGTGCTCCGCCGCCTGTTCCCGTATGCCGTGCTCGCCACCCGGGACGACGCCATGGCCTTCGGCCTGAACTCCGTCTCCGACGGCCGCCACGTCTTCGTCGCGCCCGGTGCGACGGCCCTCATCGACCAGCTCGCCCACCGCGGTTACGTCCCCGTCCCCGTCGACCTGTCGGAATTCCACAAGGCCGGCGGCGGCATCAAATGCTGCACCCAGGAGATCCGTCCATGACCGCTCCCACGTCCGTCACCGGCACCCAGGCGACGCCCCTCCCGACCCCCGCCACCACCACCCCCACCCCACGTTCCTCCCCCTACTCCTCCTCCGCGGCCGTCATCCGCGCCGAGGAGCCGGTCCTGGCGCACAACTACCACCCCCTGCCCGTCGTCATCGCGCGCGCCGAGGGCGTGTGGGTCGAGGACGTCGAGGGCCGGCGCTACCTCGACATGCTCGCCGGATACTCCGCCCTCAACTTCGGCCACCGCCACCCGGCGCTCATCGAGGCCGCCCACCGCCAGCTCGACCAGCTCACCCTGACCTCCCGCGCCTTCCACCACGACCGCCTGGCCGGCTTCGCCGCCGCCCTGGCCGAGTTGACCGGCCTGGACATGGTGCTGCCGATGAACACCGGCGCCGAAGCGGTCGAGAGCGGCATCAAGGTGGCCCGCAAGTGGGCGTACGACGTCAAGGGCGTCCCGGCGGACCGCGCCACCATCGTCGTGGCCGCCGGCAACTTCCACGGCCGTACGACCACCATCGTCGGCTTCTCCGACGACGAGACCGCCCGCGCCGGCTTCGGCCCCTTCGCCCCCGGCTTCCGCGTGGTCCCCTACAACGACCTCGCCGCCCTCGAAGCCGCCCTCGACGAGACGACGGCCGCGGTGCTGATCGAGCCCATCCAGGGCGAGGCCGGCGTCCTCATCCCCGACGACGGCTACCTCACCGGCGTACGCGACCTGACCCGGCGCGCCGGCTGCCTCTTCATCGCCGACGAGATCCAGTCCGGCCTGGGCCGCACCGGCCGCACCCTCGCCGTCGACCACGAATCCGTCGTCCCCGACGTCCTGCTGCTCGGCAAGGCGCTGGGCGGCGGCATCGTCCCGGTCTCCGCCGTCGTCGCCCGCCGCGAGGTCCTGGAGGTGCTCGGCCCCGGCGCCCACGGCTCCACCTTCGGCGGCAACCCCCTGGCGGCCGCGGTCGGTTCGGCCGTCATCGACCTGCTGAACACGGGCGAATTCCAGCGCCGCGCCACCGAACTGGGCGAGGTCCTGCGCACCGGCCTCGCCGCCCTGACCGGCAAGGGCGTCACCGGCTTCCGCACCCGCGGCCTGTGGGCCGGCGTCGACATCGACCCCGCCCTCGGCACCGGCCGCGCCCTCAGCGAACGCCTCCTGCACGAAGGCATCCTCGCCAAGGACACCCACGGCTCCACGATCCGCCTCGCCCCGCCCCTGACCATCACCCACGAGGAACTCCAGTCGGCCCTGGCGGGCTTGGAACGGGCGCTGGGGTAGCGGAAGGGGGCCGGCTCCCGGGCCGGCCCCCTCATCCGCCCGCCGCCGCCACCAACACCCCCGCCGCCGCCCGGGCGTGGTCGGCGGTGGTGGGGTCGCCGGTGAGGGCGGCGGTGGTGAGGGCGCCGTCGATGAGGAGGGCGAGTTGGGTGGCCAGGTGGGCGGGGTGGGGGACGGGGAGGTCGCGGGCGAGGTCGGTGAGGTAGGCGTGCAGCGCGTGCTTGTGGGTCCGGGCGGCGTGGGTGACGGCGGGTGAGGTGGGGCCCAGTTCGCCGAAGGAGTTGATGAAGGCGCAGCCGCGGAAGCCGGGCTCGGCGAACCAGGCGGCCAGCCAGTCGAAGACGGCGGCCGGGCGGTCCTGCGGGGTGGCGGCGTGCTGGGTGACGTACGCGGCGAGGGAGGCGCGCCAGCGGGTGTCGCGGCGGCGGAGGTAGCCCTCGACCAGGTCGTTCTTGGAGGGGAAGCAGGCGTAGAGGCGCTTGAGGGAGACCCCGGCGGCGGCGCGGAGTTCGTCCATGCCGACGGCCTGGATGCCGCGCTCGTAGAACAGCTTCTCGGCGGCGTCGAGTATCCGCGTGCGGGCTTCCTCGTGGTCCATCGTGAGCCTCCTCGCTCGGGCGGGTCTCATCCGGGGCTGCCAGGTCTCCGGGCTTCCGACGTTCGGCTCCCGGCGTCCCTTCCCAGGAGAACGAACGTTCTCTAGGGTAGCCGGACGGGATGGAGAACGACCGTTCTCCCTCTCCTCTTCCGGTTGTCCACACGAGCGAGGAGTCCGCCATGTCACCACGGCCACCGTTTCCGCCCCGTCCGCCCCTTCCGCCGTTCGACGAGCAGAGCGCGAGACGGAAGGTGCGGGCCGCCGAGGACGCGTGGAACACCCGCGACCCCGAACGCGTCGCGCTCGCGTACACCGAGGACTCGGTCTGGCGGAACCGCGACACGTTCCTGACCGGACGGGAGGCCATCGTCGCCTTCCTGCGCGGGAAGTGGGCGCGCGAGCTGGACTACGCGCTGCGCAAGGAGCTGTGGTCGTTCAGCGGGAACCGGATCGCGGTGCGGTTCCAGTACGAGTGGCACGACGCCGGCGGCCAGTGGTGGCGCAGCCACGGCAACGAGTTGTGGGAGTTCGCGCCGGACGGGTTGATGCGGCGCCGCGAGGCCGGCATCCACGACGTTCCGATCGGGGAAGCGGAGCGCCGCATCTTCGGCCCGCGCCCGGCGGAGGAACGGGAAGGCGCCGCGCTTCCCGTGCGATGAGAGGAAGGACGGGGGTCCGTCATGTGCGTCCGCGCGTCAGGGGGCGGAGCGCCGTGCCGAGGGTGGCCATGGCTTCGGTGAGGTCGTCGGGGGTGCGTGCCGCGTAGCCGAGGACCAGGCCGGGGTGGGCCGGGCGCTGGGTGTGCCAGGACAGTGGCTGGACTTTCACGCCCCGTTCCAGGGCGGCGGCGGCCAGGTCGGTGTCGGCGAACCCTCCGGCCGCGAAGGTGATCGTCAGGTGCAGGCCCGCCGCCGCGCCGTGCACGCGGGCGCCCGGCAGATGTCGACGGATCGCGTCGGTCATGGCGTCCCGGCGGCGGCGGTGCCGGCCGCGCACCAGCCGCAGGCGGCGTTCCAGCTCGCCCGACTCCATCAGCCGGGCGACGACCAGTTGGGGCAGGAGGGGGTTGCCGAGGTCGGCGAAGCGCTTGGCTTCGATGAACGCGTCCCGGTACTGAGGCGGGGCGAGCAGCCAGCCCACACGCACGGCGGGCGCCAGGATTTTGGAGACGCTGCCGGCGTAGCAGACCCGCTCGGGGAGCAGGGCGCGCAGGGCCGGCACCGGAGCCCGGTCGTAGCGGTGCTCGGCGTCGTAGTCGTCCTCGATGACCAGGCCGCCGTCGCCGGCCCAGCGCATCAACTCGCGACGTCTGGGGCCGCTGAGCACCACCCCGGTCGGGAACTGGTGGGCCGGGGTGAGCAGGACGGCTCGCGCACCGCAGGCGCGCACCGCGTCGACGCGTACCCCCTCGGCGTCGACCGGGACCGGCGGCGTCGCCATCCGCCCGTACCGCAGGTGCTGACGGGCTCCCAGCGAGCCGGGGTCCTCCACCGCGAGGGCGTCGAGACCGTCGGCGCGCAGCACCCCCGCGATCAGCCCAAGTGCCTGTGCGGTGCCCGCGACGACGAGCACCTCGCCCGGGTCGGCCCTGATACCGCGGTTACGGGCCAGCCAGTTGGCGACGGCGACGCGCAGCGCCGGGGCGCCCCGGGGATCGCCGTATCCCAGGTCGGCCGCCGCCAGGTCGGCGAGCACCGCGCGTTCGGCGCGCAGCCAGGCCGCGCGCGGGAACGCGGTCAGGTCGGGGACACCCGGCGTGAGATCGATCCGGGCGGGCGCGGCGCGCAGGGCGTCGTAGACGTCCGCGCCGGGCGCCGCGTCGAACAGGGCGGCGGGCGCGGCTTCGGCCGGGGACGCACCGCCCGGCGCGAGGTCGTGCGCGGCCGGAGCGGTGACGGGTGCGGCCACGACCACCGTTCCGCCGCGCCCCCGCCCCGCCACCTGCCCGTCCTCGCTCAGGCGTTGGTACGCCTCGGTGACCACACCTCGGGAGACGCGCAGGTCGGCGGCGAGCACTCGGCTGGCGGGCAGCCTGCTCCCCACCGGCAGGCGGCCGTCGGCGATGGCGAGCCGCAGGTGCCGGGCCAGCCAGTCGGCGCGCCCACCGGCCGGCGCGTCCTCTATGGCGAGTTGGAGGAAGTCGGAGCCGCCGGTGGTGGCGGGCGCGCCGGACGCGTCGATTATGGACCGGTCATCGAGGTGATCTTTGGACCTGTTCACCGGGCCATTGTGGGACCACGGTGAACCCATGGACACAGCGAGGGAAGACATGGCCGACATGGCGGTACGGGCGGTCGCGAGCGGATACGTGCACGGCTACTCCGAGGACGAGGCGCGGCGGCTGGCGGACCAGGCGGACACGCTGGCGGCTCTCCTCCATGACGGCACGGCGTATCCGGCCGGCAGCCGGGTACTGGAGGCGGGCTGCGGGGTGGGCTCACAGACAGTGCGGCTGGCCGGCAGCAGCCCCGGGGCGCGGATCGTCGCGGTGGACCGGGACGAGGCGTCCCTCGCACGGGCGCGCGCACACGTGGCGGCCCACGCACCCGCGGCGAACGTGACGTGGCAGAGGGCCGACTTGCTCCAACTCCCCTTCACCGGCGGCTCGTTCGACCACGTTTTCCTGTGCTTCGTGCTGGAACACCTGCCGGACCCGGTCCGGGCACTGGTCGAACTGCGGCGTGTGCTGCGGCCCGGCGGCACGCTCACCGTGATCGAGGGGGACCACGGCTCGGCCCTCTTCCACCCGGACAGCCGCCGGGCCCGGGACGTGATCGCCCACCAGGTCCGCCTGCAAGCCGCCGCCGGCGGCGACGCGCTGATCGGCCGGCGGTTGCGGCCGCTGCTCACCGCCGCCGGGTTCGGACAGGTGGCGGTCCGTCCCAGGACCGCCTACGCCGACGGGAGCAGGCCCGCGCTGGTCGACGGCCTCACCCGGAAGACCTTCATCGCCATGATCGAATCCGTGCGGGAGCGAGCGCTGGGCGCCGGCCTGACCACTGCCGCCGACTGGGACCGGGGGATCGCCGACCTGCGCCGGGCCGCGGACGACGGGGGCAGCTTCCACTACACGTTCTTCAAGGCCGTCGCCGTACGGGAGGGGGCAGGCGGCCGCCCGTAAGCTCCCGGGAGACCGCCGCCTCCTCACTCCGCCCCCACCACCGCCCGGGCGGTGATCAGGCGCATCACGCGCGCGAGGCCGCCAGCTCCTCCACGGCGTCCGCCGCAGCCGCCGCGCCCGCCGCGCAGCGCTGGAGCGCGGGCAGTTTCCCGGCCGTCTCGGCGTCCCCCGGCATGCAGGCGAAGAGCTTGACGCCGGGTGCGTCCAGCGCCGCCAGCTTCACGTAGTCGAAGGCCAGCCGCCCGACCCAGGGGTGGTCGAACTCCCGGCGGTTGCTGCCGAAGTCCGCGAGGTCGTGCGCCTCCCACCACACCCCGAACTCCGCGCTCGCCTCCCGCAGCGCGGCCGTGAGCCGCTGGAAGCGCGGATCGCCCAGGCGCCGCTGGGTGTCCGCCCGGAACTGGGCGAGCAGATTCCGCGCCTGCGCCTTCCAGTCGACCATCAGCGTGCGCATCGCCGGATCGGTGAACACCAGCCAGATCAGGTTGCGTTCGTCCGGCGCGAGCGTGCCCGGGTCGCCGATCAGGCCCGCCTCGGCGCGATTCCAGCCGACCAGGTCCCAGTTGGCGTCCAGGAGGTAGGCCGGATGCGGTTCGAGCGCGTCCACCAGCCGTTGGAGGGCAGGCCCCGGTCCGCGGCCGACCGGCTGCTCCGGCGCCTGCACACCGGCCAGCGCGAACAGGTGCCGGCGCTCGACCGAACTGAGCATCAGGGCGCGCGCCAGGCTGGTGAGGACCTGCCGGCTGACGGTGATGTCCCGCGCCTGCTCCAGCCACGTGTACCAGGTGACGCTGACCCCGGAGAGCTGGGCGACCTCTTCGCGCCGCAGCCCGGGCGTACGCCGCCGGGGCCCGGCAGGGATGCCCGCGTCCTTCGGCGTGATCCGCTCCCGGCGCGAGCGCAGGAATTCCGCGAGAGCGCGCCGTCGCTCCTGGTCAGCCATCGCGCTCCCGTTCGCAGCCGTCTCCGCCGGTGCCGGCCGGACCGCGGCCCGGACACGGAAAGGGGGTGGTAGCGACACCAGCATAAGCGGTCTCTGTATCTCCGGTCCGGCCTCAACGACCCTTGCGGCATGACCCAGACCCAACCCTCAGACGCCACCGGGCAGCAGGCCGCGCCGACGTCACCGGCGGTGCCTGAGGCCGACCGGCGATCCGGTGCGGACCGGGGTGCGGCGCCGTGGCGGGCCCTGACCATCGTGCTGGTCGGGGCCTTCATGGCCGTTCTCGACACGTTCATCGTGCTCGTCGCGGCCCCCGCCATCCAGGCCGACCTGCACGCGAGCGCCGCCGACATCCAGCTCATCCTGGCCGGCTACCAGCTCACCTACGCCATCGCGCTGATCACCGGCGCCCGCCTCGGCGACCGCTACGGCCGCAGGCGGATGTTCGTGATCGGCATGGCGCTGTTCACGCTGTCCTCGGTGGGCTGCGCGCTCGCCCCCGACCCCGGCAGCCTGATCGCCGCCCGGCTGGTGCAGGGGCTGAGCGCGGCCGCGATGTTCCCGCAGGTCTTCGCGATGATCCAGGTACTGGTCCCGGCCGAGAAGCGGCCCAAGGCGTTCGGCGCGCTCGGCGCGGTCATCGGGATGTCCACGATCGTCGGCCAGTTGCTCGGCGGCGTACTGATCTCCGCCGACCTCTTCGGCTCCTCATGGCGCCCGGTCTTCTGGGTCAACGTCCCCATCGGGGTGGCCACGATCCTCCTGGCGCTGCTGTTCGTCCCGGAGTCGCGGGCCCCCGAGGCCCGGCGGCTCGACCTGCCCGGCGCCCTGGTCCTGACCGTGGCCCTGTTCCTGCTTGTTGTGCCGGTGGTCGAGGGCCGCTCGTACGGCTGGCCGCTGTGGACCTGGCTCAGCCTGGCCGGCAGCGTCCTCGCCTTCGCGGCGTTCGGCCTGGTGGAGCGGCGGGTGGACGCGGCGGGCGGAGCGCCGCTGGTCCGGCTCCAGTTGCTGCGCGAGCGGCCGTTCGCGGTCGGCATGACCCTGGTCGTGCTGGCGTACGCCGGCATCAACTCCTTCTTCCTCATCCTCTCGCTCACCCTCCAGGACGGCCTGGGGATGGACGCGCTCGGCGCCGGCCTGGTCTACACCCCGCTCGCCGTCGCCTTCTTCGCGGCCAGCCTCGTCGCCGGCCGACTCGCCCGCTTCGGGCGCCGCGTCCTGCAACTGGGCGCGCTGGTGGGCGCGGTGGGCTTCCTCGCCACCATCGGCCTGGCCGTGAGCGCCGGTTCCGCGCTGACCGCCTGGTCGCTGGCGCCGACGCTGGTCCTGGTCGGTGCGGGCAACGGGCTGCTGGTCACCCCGCTGCTCAACGCGGTGCTCGTCAACGTCGGCCCCAAGGAAGTGGGCATGGCCTCCGGCGTGCTCTCCACCGGCCAGCAGGTCGGCGGCGCGGTGGGCGTGGCGCTCGTCGGTGTCCTCTACTACAGCGCCCTGGGCGGCGCGGCGCACAACGACACCGGCGCGTACGGCCACGCGCTGACCGTCGCCGTCGTCTTCAACGTCGTCCTGTCCGCGTCGATCTCGGCCCTGCTGCCGGCCCTGCCGCACGCCACCCGCCGCACCTGACCCCATCCGCCCCCACCCACCCCTCTACGCCGGTCCTTCCGCGTCCCCCGTCGCGGAAGGACCGGTCCCGCTTTCCGGGACACCGCACCCCTCGGCTCCGCTACGGCTGCGGCACGAGCCCGTCGGCGACCAGGCCGGCGAGTACCGCCTCCCCCAGGGCCAGCACCGCCGACTGCGGTCGCACCATCACCGTGAATTCCTTGACCAGGCCGGCCTCGTCGAACTGCAGCAGGTCGATGCCGTGGATCTGCTTGCCGTTCACGGTGGCCCGGAAGATCAGGACCGCCGACTCGGCCCGGCCGGCGTCCGCGCCGGCCGCCGTTTCGGCGTCGCCGGTCAGCTCGCCCACGTAGCGGAAGTCCTCGAAGGTACGCAGCAGCACGCCGAACAGGCCGAGCACCATCGGCCGGCCCTCGAACGGCGTGAACTTCACCGGGCTGAAGAGGCGGATGTCCTCGGTGAAGAGCTCCTCCAGCGCCTCCAGCCGTCCCTCTTCCACCGCTGCCCTGAACCGGTCCGTCGTCGTCGCCATGACGCCTGCCTCTCTCTGCCCGAAGCCCGCTAGCCGCTAGTCATGGATATGATTAGTCAGATTCTTGAGTATGGGAAGAGGGAACGGGGAGGAGGTCGCGCGATGGCTCTCAAGCACGCGGTACTGGCGGCCCTGCTGGACGGTGAGTACAGCGGTTACCAACTGGCCAAGGCGTTCGACGCCGGTGTCGCCAACTTCTGGCACGCGCTGCCGCAGCAGCTTTACGCGGAACTGGCCCGGCTGGAGTCGGAGGGGCTGGTCGCCGGCCGCGAGGTGGTGCAGGAGACCCGGCCCAACAAGCGGCTGTTCCAGGTCACCGACGCCGGCCTCGCCGAGCTGGAGCGCTTCGCGGCGGCCGCCTCGAAGCCGTCGTTCATCCGTGACGACCTGCTGGTCAAGGTGCAGGCGGTCGACGGGATCGACGCCGCCCCGGTCATCGCCCAGTTGACCGAGCGGGCCGCGGTCGCCGCCGCCAAGGTGGAGGTGCTGGACAAGCTGCTGACCCGGCTGCGCGGCGACCGGGACGAGGCCGCGTTCCTGGCGCACGGCACGCGGATCGGCCCGTATCTGACGTGTCTGCGGGGTGTGGGATTCGAGCGGGAGACCCACGACTGGTGCCTGCGGGTCGCGGCGGTGTTGCGGGCACGGCACGGGGACGACGGCGCCAACGATGCGGCACGGCAGGGGAGTTGACCTACGAGGGGCCCGCCGCATCTTCGGGCCCACGGCGGCCGCGCCCTGGACCATCCGCGTCCAGCGTCCACGACAGCAGCAGCCGCAGCGATTCGGCCGACGCCGATCCCGGCCGCGCGTGGTAGGTGATCAACTGCCGGCCCGGGTCGGCGGGCAGCGTCAGCGTCTCGTAGGCCAGCGACAGCCGGCCGACCAGCGGATGCCTGAGGTGCTTGACGCCGAAGCCCTTGTCCTGGACGTCGTGCCTGGCCCACAGCCGGCGGAACTCCGCGCTCTTGACCGACAGTTCGCCGGTCAGCGAGGCCAGCTCGGGATCGTCCGGATCTCGGCCGGCGTCACGTCGCAGAAAGCCGACGACATCGGCCGCCTTGTCGTCCCAGTTCTCGTACAGCTCGCGCGCGGCGGGGTCCAGGAACACCAGCCAGGCCATGTTCCGCTGCCGCGGCGGCAGGGCGGAGAAATCGCCGAGCAGCGCGCGGGCCGGCCGGTTCCAGGCCAGGATGTCCAGCCGCCGCCCCACGACGTAGGCCGGCACGCCCTCCATCGCGTCGATCAGGTCCCACACCGCGCGCCGCACCCCGTTCCCGGCCGCCGCGCAACGGCCGCCGGCGCCGGTCCGCCCGGCGGGCCGCAGCCGGTGGGAGACCGGGCGGGCCAGGTGGCTCAGGTGATCCCGCTCGGCGTCGGTCAGCCGCAGCGCGTTGGCGATGGCGTCCAGCACCGCGGCCGAGACGTTCCGGCCGCGGCCCTGTTCGAGGCGGATGTAGTACGCGACGCTGACGCCGGCGAGCTGCGCCAGCTCCTCGCGCCGCAGCCCCGGCACCCGCCGCAGCCCGCCGCGCTCGGGCAGGCCGACGTCCCCCGGCCGCAGCCGGGCCCGCCGTGAGCGCAGGAACTCGCTCAATTCGGTGCGCTGGTCCATGGCCGAAAGTATGCGGCGCTTCCTGGATGGCTGGGTGGTCCCGTCAGTAGTAGGAACAGCGTGCATATGTTGAACGGGGCACTGGTTAGGCATCCGCGAACGGCTCATTCTCGATGCCATGACCACCCATACCTCTGTCGCCGCGTACGCCGCGCCCGCCCCCAAGGCACCGCTGGAGCGGACCACGATTCCGCGCCGCGAGCTGGGTGCCCACGACATCCTGATCGACATCAAGTTCGCCGGTATCTGCCATTCCGACATCCACACCGTGCGCGCCGAGTGGGGCGACGGCGGGACCTTCCCGATCGTTCCCGGCCACGAGATCGCCGGTGTGGTGGCCGAGACCGGCTCCGCGGTCTCCCGCTACCGGGTGGGCGACCGGGTCGGCGTCGGCTGCTTCGTGGACTCCTGCCGCGAGTGCGAGAACTGCCGGGCCGGCCTCCAGCAGTACTGCACCGGCGAGCTCGGCAACGTCGGCACCTACGCCGCCACCGGCCGCGACGGCCTGCCCACCTACGGCGGCTACTCCACCCACCTCGTCGTCGACGAGAACTACGCCCTGCGCATCCCCGAGAGCATCCCGCTGGACGCCGCCGCCCCGCTGCTGTGCGCGGGCATCACGCTGTACTCCCCGCTCGCCCACTGGCAGGCGGGCCCCGGCAAGAAGGTCGCCGTCGTCGGCCTGGGCGGCCTCGGCCACATGGGCGTGAAGCTCGCGCACGCGATGGGCGCGGAGGTCACCGTCCTGAGCCAGTCGCTGCGCAAGAAGGACGACGGCCTGCGGCTGGGCGCGGACCACTACTACGCGACCTCCGACCCGGCCACCTTCGAGCAGCTCGCCGACACCTTCGACCTGATCCTCAACACGGTCTCCGCGGACCTCGACCTGAACGCCTACCTGGGCCTGCTGCGCACCGACGGCACCCTGGTCCAGCTCGGCGCCCCCGAGAAGCCGCTCGAGATCGCGCCGTTCGCGCTGATCCCGAAGCGCAGGTCGTTCGCCGGCTCGATGATCGGCGGCATCCCGCAGACGCAGGAGATGCTCGACTTCTGCGGCGAGCACGGCCTGGCCGCGGACATCGAGGTGATCGGCGCGGACCGGATCAACGAGGCGTACGAGCGGGTGCTCGCCAGCGACGTGCGCTACCGCTTCGTGATCGACACCTCCACCATCTGACGGGCGGGGACGACGCCCGGGGCGGCCTGCGACGGGCCGCCCCGGGCGCTTTGTGTGCCGCGACCCCTCGGCACGCCGGTCCCCGGCGGCATTCCGGGGACTCTTTGAAAACGGTACCCATTTCCATATAGCCTAACCTTCGGACGCCCACCGCCCCGAAGGAGGCCCGAATCCATGGCCGTACCCAAGCGCAAGCTCTCCCGCAGCAACACCCGCCACCGCCGCGCCCAGTGGAAGGCCACCCCGCCCCAGCTCGTGCCCGTCACCGTCGACGGCTCGGTCTACCAGGTCCCGCGCCGCCTCGCGAAGGCCCACCGCCTCGGCCTGATCGACCCGCAGGGCTGACCGGCCCCGCCCCGGGCTGCGGGCCACCCTGGCCCGCAGCAACGCAGCCCGCCCGCGGGCCCGCTCACACGGCCGTAGGCGCACCCGTGTGCGCGACGATCGCCGCCGCCAGTTCGCCGTGCGTCTCGGGCGGGAGCGTATGGCCCATACCCTCGACGGCGAGGAACGTCGCTCCGGGGATCGCCTCGGCGATCAGGCGTCCGTGCCCGGGCTTGACCGGTTCCTCGGTGCCCTCGATGACGAGGGTGGGGGCGCGTACGCCGCCCAGCGCACCGGCCGGTTCGAAGTCGGGGTCGGCGGCCCAGGCGAGGCGGTGGTTGGCCACCGCCGCCGGGTTCCGGGCGCGGTCGAACAGCCGCTCCTCGAAGCGCCGTTGCGCGGGCGCGTCGAACGGAAGGGCCGTGCCGTGCAGCACCCGGGCCACCTCGACCTGGAAGTCGATCAGCTCGTCCCGTCCGGCGGGCGGCGGAGCGACCGCCGCCTTGGCGAACAGTTCGACGAACGCGGGCAGGGGCACCGGAAGGCTGCCCGCCGGCTGCGGCTCACCGGTCAGCGCCCGCATGACGACCCGGCCCTCCCGGCCGCCCAGCGGTGACGCCCCGATGGTGGTCAGCGTCGCGACCCGCTCGGGATGCTCGGCCGCGATCCACTGGGCGAACAGCCCGCCCGCCGAGTGGCCGACGAGATGCGCCCGCTCGATGCCCAGCGCGTCGAGCAGGCCCACCGCGTCATCCTTGAGGGCGGCACAGGTGTAGGGGTGCGCGGCGAAGTCCCGGGAGGTCGAGGCGGTGGTCGTAACGGATGACGCGCCGGCCGCCGGCGACCAGTCGGCCGACGAGTGCGTCGGGCCACAGCAGCCCTTGGGACATCGATCCCATGAGGAGCAGCACCGGCGGATCGGACGGATCGCCGTACTCCTCCGTCCACAGTTCGACCTCCCCCACCGGCACCATGCGACCGACCTGCATCATGGGGGCGTCCCCGGAGAGCCCGTCCGGCCTCTCCACCCCGTCCGTCCCGTCCACCCCATGCGCCCCGTCCGGCCGGTGCGATCCCTCAGTTGTCATGGTCTGCTTCCCCCTCGCAGCGACGATGCCGATGCGCGGGACTCTACCGAGTGGCGAACCGACCCCCCGGGGGCGTGCGTCACTCGTCATACGACCCCACGGCCCGCGCCGCCGTCGGCGCGCGTTAGCCGGGCGTTAGCGGATCGCCAGCGACCGCGCTGAAGATCGTGCACACGTCACCCCCGGTGGCCGTGCCGGCGGCCGGCGCCCGCGGGGCCGCACCCGCCGTACTCGCGTCACCCGCAAGCCCGTCCCAGGGGAGCCCAGATGTCGTCCTCCGTCAGCACCCGCCGCGGTCGCCGGTTCGCCGCCGTCGCGCTGGTCGCCGCCGCGCTCTCGCTCTCCGCCTGTCACGGCGACGGCGGCAAGGCGAACGCCGCCTCACCCGCCCAGTCCGCCCCACCGTCCTCATCCACCACATGGCCCGTCTCCCCCACCTCACCCACCGCACCGCCCGGCGCCTCCTCACCGGCGGACGGCGGTACCCGCTCCCCCGGTGGTCGCGTCGCGTGCACGCCCGACATGCTCGGGTTCCACGCCGGCGCGGTACGGCGGCCGGCCCACCGCATGCTGCTGAGCGTCACCAACCTCTCCGACCGGACCTGCGACTTCGCCGCCCAGCCCTATCCGTTGCTGCGCTTCGACGGGGAGCAGCGGGCGGCCACCCCGGTGATACGGGCCAGCGCGCCGCCGGCCGTGGTGTCGCTGGCTCCCGACGCGACCGCGTACGCCGCGATCACCACCTGCGCCGGTCGCCCGGGCGGCCGGCATGCCGGTGGCGGGTCGCACCACCAGGACGGCGCGGACCCGACACCCCACCGGGGCGGGTCGCACCACCAGGGCGCCGCGGACCCGACGCCGCACCAGGGCGGCGCGGACATCCCCGGCGACCGCGGCCAGAAGATCTCCCAGTTCGGTGTCGCGCTGGCCCGCCACACCCCGCCCTCCCAGGTCGGCCTCGACAGCGGCGCGCCCGTATACGTCGACCGGGACACCGCCGAGGTCACGTACTGGCAGTCGCGCCGCGCGGACGCCCTGCGGTGGTGAGACGCAGGGCCACGCGCCGCCCGGCGCCGGAACGCGCCACGCCGCGGTAGCTCTTTCGGGTGTCGGAGGGGCGGCATGCGAACGCCACCGGCCACGGCGCGCCCTGGCCGCCCGCAGCGGCCGGAAACGGGATACACCGACCCGGGCAATGCACCCGTTTTGCGGCACTTCGAGCTCATCACGCTCCCGTGGCATGGCTGCGCCCGGTGCCGCTCGCCCGGTAGGCTTTCCGTGTGATCTTCAAGCGCATCGGAAATGGGCGGCCGTACCCGGACCACGGCCGGGAGAGCACCCGCCAGTGGGCGGACGTCGCCCCGCGCCCGGTACGCCTCGACCAGTTGGTGACGACCAAACAGCAGCTCGATCTCGAAACGCTGCTCGCCGAGGACTCGACGTTCTACGGCGACCTCTTCGCGCACGTCGTGAAGTGGGAGGGCGACCTCTACCTGGAGGACGGTCTGCACCGCGCCGTCCGCGCCGCCCTCCAGCAGCGCCAGGTCCTGCACGCGCGCGTCCTCGAACTGGACTGACCGCCGGACGGACGCCGCCGGACGAACGCCGCCTGCCGGACCGACCACCGGCGACCGCCGCACCCCCGCGCCCGGCCCTGGCGCCTTCGCGACCGGCCCTCCCCGCACCCCTCCCGGCCCGCCCGGCGCCCGCCCCTGCCCGGATTGATCCTTTTGGGTTGGGTCTCGCGCCACGCGTTGATCATTTAGTAGGCATGGCCCCCGCCCCGCACTACGCTGCGCCCATGAGCATGCTGACGCCCCCAGGCATGGGCGGTAAGAAGTACCGCATCACGGGCGACAGGTACCCGAGGATGCGCCGTCCCCGACACCGCCGCCGCATTGCCCTCACCATCGTGGCCGCCGTCTGCGCCCTCGGCCTCGTCGGCTGGGGGACCCTGCAGCTCATCGATGTCTTCGGTGGCAAGGGCAGGACCGCCCAGGCCGCCCCGGGCAAGCACAAATGCCGGGACGGCGCCCCCGCCGGCGGCCCGCACGCCAAGCCCGCCGCCGCCAAGCCGCTGCCCAAGCCGGGCGCGGTGACCGTCAACGTCTTCAACGCCACCTCGCGCGGCGGCCTCGCCAAGCAGACCGCCGACGAGCTCAAGAAGCGCGGCTTCAAGATCGGCAAGGTGGGCAACGCGCCGCCCGCCTACGACAAGAAGGTCAAGGGCGCCGGGATACTGCTCGGCCCCAGGACCGCGGACGGCGGCGCGATGAAGGTGCTGGCCACCCAGCTCGCCGGCACCGAGCAGAAGACCGACGCGCGCAAGGGCACCGAGATCGACCTGATCATCGGCGACGGCTTCAAGGCGCTCGCCAAGCCGCAGGACGCCGAGAAGTCACTGGCCCTGCTGACCCACCCGTCCCCGGCCCCCTCGGGCCTCGACAAGTGCTGACACCGCACCGCCCCCGCACCGCACACGCTCGGGCCCCTCGCCAACCTGTGGCGAGGGGCCCGAGCGGTGCAGAGGGGCGGGGGGAAACGGGTGGGCCTCAGCCGCCCGCCGTGCCGTACATGCGGTCGCCCGCGTCGCCGAGCCCCGGCACGATGTAGCGGTCGGCGTTCAGCCGCTCGTCGACCGCCGCGGTCACCACCGTCACCGGCGCGCCCGCCAGCTCCCGCTCCATGACCTCGACGCCCTCCGGGGCGGCCAGCAGGCAGATGGCGGTCACGTCGTCGGCGCCGCGCCGGATCAGCTCCCTGATCGCCGCGACGAGCGTGCCGCCGGTGGCGAGCATCGGGTCGACGACGTACACCTGGCGGCCCGAGAGGTCGTCGGGCATCCGGGTGGCGTAGGTGTGGGCCTCGTAGGTCTCCTCGTTGCGGACCATGCCCATGAAGCCGACCTCGGCGGTGGGCAGCAGCCGGACCATGCCGTCCAGCATGCCCAGACCGGCCCGCAGAATCGGTACGACCAGGGGCTTCGGGTGCGAGAGCCGCACGCCGGTGGTCGCCGTCACCGGCGTCTCGATGTCGACCTGCTCGGTGCGCACATCACGGGTGGCCTCGTAGGCGAGCAGGGTGACCAGCTCGTCGGCGAGCCGCCGGAAAGTCGGGGAGTCGGTGCGCTTGTCGCGCAGTGTGGTGAGTTTGTGCGCCACCAGCGGGTGGTCGACGACGTGGATCCGCATGGCATCGACAGTAGCCGAGCCGGAAGGCACCCCGTGCCCGTCGCGCTGTACCCGGTGGCCGTCCCGGGTACGCGGTATCGCTGGCATCAAACCACCGAATGGAGGGAAAGTTGGCACGTACGCCCGATTAGTCGTCTCGGCATCGGGCGAGAACCTCGGCCGAGGTGGTGTGTGCGCGTGCCCGATCGCAAGCGGACCGACGACATACGAAGCGCCCCGTCCCGCGCCCGGGACAGCGAGGACGACGCGGCGCGCCGAAGGCGCCGATCGCAGTTCCTGCGCGAACTGCACGAGGCCAAGGAGCTGCGGGACCGGGTCCAGCCGCGCCGCGCCCGGGCCGCCCGCATGCGTCAGGCCATGCGGATGCGCACCTTCCGCTGGTAGCCGCACGCCCCCGCGCCCCCGCTCACGCTCCGGCACGTGAGCGACATCTCTCACAACCAGCTCACGACGCAGCGCCGAAGACCCCGCGCGAACGCGTTGTTTCTGCCACGATTCCGAAGGGGCGGGTCCCGCGGCGCACCAGCGTCGCCCCGCCCGGCCCGGCACGCCTATGACCAGTGGGAGAGTCACGGTGTACTTCGCCGCACTGCTCGCGCGCACCGAAGACGGGTGGGAAGCGAGCGATACGGAGCTCGACGATGTGGAGACCCTGACCGATCTGGCCGATCTGGCCCGAGAGGCGGCGGTCGACGACGACACAGTGGTGGCGTTCATCGAGCAGGAGGGCGCCTGGTTCGGCGTCATCCGGGTGGACGGCGAGGACGACCCCCGGGTCTTCCTCTCCAACGCAGCCGCCGCTGCCAAAAGCTCGTACGGCGCGATGCTGACCGACGAGCTCCTCGGCCGCGAGGAGGACGACGCGGCCGATCTCGACAGCCTCGACCTCGACGGTACGGAGGACGGCGAACCCGAATCGGACGACAACGTTGATGACGACAACACCCCGGACCCGGTGAGCGGCCCGACCGGCCTCGTACCGCCGGCCGGCCCGCTCGGCGACGCCGAGCTCCTGACCGATCTCGGCGTCAGCGGCAAAGAGCTGCTCACGCTGGACAGCGACGCCCTCTCCACCATCGTCGACCTCCTGGGCTGCACAGAGGTCCTGGAAGCCGTGCGCTGACCCGGCCGGGCCCGTGTCGACCGCGCACGGCCCGGCACACCGACCGCACCGACCCCGGCACGGCTCCACGTGCCGGGTCCGTGCGCTACCCACGGGGTCGGGCGCGAGCCGCCGCGCCCCCGTCGCCCCACCTGTCCACCCAGCCCGGCACGCCTTGGCCCGGGCCTCCTGCCCCGCCCCGCCCGTCCCCGACACTGGGGACATGACCGTGCACTCCTCCGCCTCCCCGCACTCCCCCGAGCCCGCACCGGGCCCCGATCCGCTGCGCGATCCCTGGATCGCACCGATGCGGCGGGCGCTGGCGGAGGCCGCGCGCGCGCCCGCAACCGGCGACGTCCCGGTCGGCGCCGTCGTGCTGTCCCCGGACGGCCGGGTGCTCGGCACCGGCCACAACGAACGCGAGGCCACCGGCGACCCCACCGCGCACGCCGAGGTCCTCGCCCTGCGCGCGGCGGCCCGCGCGCTGCGGGAGGAAGCCCTGGGTGCGACTCCCGGCCAGGAGGGCGGCGTCCGGCGGCCGGGCGACTGGCGGCTGACCGGGTGCACCCTGGTCGTCACCCTGGAACCGTGCACGATGTGCGCGGGCGCGAGCGTCCTGTCCCGCGTCGACCGCGTCGTCTACGGCGCCCGCGACGCCAAGGCCGGGGCCGCCGGGTCGCTTTGGGACGTCCTCCGCGACCGCCGCCTCAACCACCGCCCCGAGGTCATCACCGGCGTCCTCGAAGCCGACTGCGCCGCCCTTCTCACCGCCTTCTTCCGCGACCGCTGACGTCCCGGCCGGCCCCCACCCGTAATCCGATTTCGGAGCACGGCCCCCCGTGGGCTAAGCTCTCTCTCGGTAGCGTGTCCGAGCGGCCGAAGGAGCACGCCTCGAAAGCGTGTGAGGGGGCAACTCCTCCGTGGGTTCAAATCCCACCGCTACCGCCAGCAACACCCCTCCGACCTGCGGAAACGCGGTCGGAGGGGTGTTTTTTGTGCGGCGTACGCACACACGACGAGGCCGGCGCATCATGGCGCCGGCGCCCCCGTCGGACTTCGCTCGACCGGTCTCCCGGTTACTTCTTCACGGCCAGCGCGACGCCCAGCATGCGGGCGAAGACCCCGACCATGGTCACATCGTCCTGGTGCAGGTCTCCCGGCCGGAGACAGTCGACCGCCAGTATTCCGAACGATTCGTCCCCCGCCGTCACCGCACAGGCGATATACGACTTGTAGGTGTCGCTGTCGGGCTTTAACGCGTCGGGTAATTGGTCCACGTTTTCGACAAACGTACTGGTGCCGTCATCGAGCAGCTTCAATAACTCCTTGCCCCGGAGATCCGTCTCCCGGAACGTCGTCACCGGTGCCACATTCCGGCCCGACCAAAGGCTGTTACGGCATTTCACCTCGCGCTGCCCGGGCGGCGTACCGGGCACCTGCTCCAGAAAGCAGGCCCGCACGTCCTGAGGGCCGATCAAAGAGGCGGTGAGGGAAACGATCGCCTGCTTGGTCTGCTGCTGGAGCGCCATCCGTTCGGCCTTGGTGGAGGCCGAAACGATCTGTCCGAGGTTGGCCGCGAGCGGAACGAGTACGTCCTCAAAGGCGCGCCGCTGATTCTTCGTCGCGGCCGTGGCCGCTTCGTTGGCGGTGGTCACCCGGCGACTGGCCAGCCAAACGGTGGCCACTGTGGCCACACTTCCCACACCCGTGATCACCCAGAACAGCCACGTGGCCATATCCAGGCCGATGACCATTTGCGCCACATATGCCAGCACCGCCAGCGCGCCGGCGGAAAACGCACCCCACCCCATGTGCAACCCCTCCCCTGTCCCCAACCGAAGGCTGCTGTGTGTGCTGTCACGCAGGATACACGCAGAGTAGTTCCATTGGGCGAAATCCGTTTAGTTCCGGGGTTGTTCGGGTATCCCTCGGCTAGTGTGTGATGCAGGTAAGGACGATGTGCTCGGCTTACCCAGTGTGCACGTCGTGATCATGACCGTTCATGATCGGAACATGAGCGGGCAGTGGTAGTGATCTCGCCGTGGTGCGGAGGAACAGGCCGCGACGGGTCTTCACCTCGGGGGTTAGGGATGGAACCTGTGCCCAGCCACCGCGACAAACGCGCACGCGATGCAGAATCCTGGGGGGATTCAGTCATGAGTACGACTGCAGGTGTCTGGAACGGTGTGGCCTTAGAAACCGACCCGCGCATCGGGGAGTTTCAGGCCGACCCGGCCGCCTATATGGAGCAGCGCGCCGGAATCTTGCGCTCAGGTGACCTCGCGCAGGAGCAGGCCCGCATCCTCAAGCAGAAGAACCAGTCACTTCGACTGACGTTGAAGACCCTGCTGGGCCGCTTCCGCACCAAGTGACACGGCTCGGGCGGCAGTCGGCCGCGATGAGACGGCGAAGGCCCCGATCCGCTGGGATCGGGGCCTTCGCCGTTTCCGCCGCTACCCGCGGCGCAGTGCGCGCCGGATGAAGTGGACGATCAGCCAGACCGCCGCGACGGCGAGGATCAGGAAGACGACGAAGAGCACGATGGCGAAGATGCCGAGCTTCTTGAAGAAGCCGCGCTTCTTCTTCACCTTCGACTTCCACTTCGACTTGGACTTCGACTTGGCATCCGACTCCCACGTCGCCTTCGAGAGGCGGGCGTGCGAAGAGGTGCTCACAAGGCCGGCGGAGCCGGCGGCGGCCCGGTCGGTGGTGGCGGCGGTCGTCCGCGCGTCGGTGACGGTGTGCGGGGCGGCGGACGGCGCGTGCGCCGCGGCGGGTGCGGCGGCCGCCGCGAACAGGCCGATGAGCAGGGCCAGGACGACGGCCGGCCGGCGGCGCGCCGAGCGTCCGGCGGCACCTGAACGGGCCTCGCGGTGTGCGGAGTTCATGGGCATGGAAGTCTTCCCCCTCGGATGATGTGGCTCAGCCATTATGGGCAAGCACGGGCATCCCCGCGGAAGCCGGCGAAGTGGCGGGCCACCGGGGCGGATCACGTCGGCGTTCTCGTGCGGGTTCTCGTCGTACGGGGTGAGGGACGCGGGGCGCCGTCCGGCCGGTTGCACGGCGGCGGGTCGGGTCGGGGTCCGTACTCCCCCTGGGCGACCCCCGCGTTCCCCAAGAGGCGGGCGCGCCACCCGCCTTGGCAACCTTCCGCCCGTGGAGGCGGGATCGGGGGCCGGGCCGCCCGCGGCCGCGCCGCCCCTCGGCGGTGGGCTCGGCTGCCGCCGGTCGAACACGTGTGGTTACACTCGCCCGACTGCGTCCGGGAACTGCGGGTACGGCCATAGGAGAGACGGGACTGATGGTGCAGGCGAAGAAGATCGCGTTGTATTTGGTCATCGTCTTCGTGCTCTACACGATCATCACGTCCCCGCAGCGGGCCGCCGACCTGGTCCAGATAGGCTTCGAGGGCATCTCGTCCGCCGCTCAGGGCGTCGGCGAGTTCATGACCCAGCTGATCAGCTAGACCGGCTGCGCCCGGTCGGCCGGCGCGGCAGGCTCGTCTCGTTCGCCGCACGGAGGCCCCAGTGATCCGCCACCTGGTCCTGTTCAAGCTCAACGAAGGTGTCTCCCGTGACGAGGAGCGCGTACAGGCGGGCGTCCGCGCGTTCGCGGAGCTGGAAGGGCTGATTCCGGAGCTCCAGTTCTGGGAGTGCGGCTGGAACGTCACCGATCGCCCGATCGCCTACGACTTCGCGATCAACTCCGCCGTGGCCGACACCGACGCCCTCAAGCGTTACCTGGAGCACCCGGCCCACCAGGCGGCCGCGGGCCAGTGGCGAGAATTCGCCACCTGGGTGATCGCCGACTACGAATTCTGAGCCGTCACCCCGACGCGCCACCGCCCCTCGCCCCTACGGGCGGGGGGCTTCGTCATGCCGCCGTGGCGACTTCCCACCCGCGCGCACCCGGCCTCCCGCGCCCCCGTACGGCCCGTACGCGCCCTCGCACCCCGTTCGCCCCTCCGGGGGACTCGGAGGGCTGAGCGGGCCGCGCCGCCCCCGTACCGGCGCGCCACGACCCTCCCTGGCGCTGCCCACCTTCCCCATGCACCCCTCACGTCACACTCGCCACCCTCTCCTCAGCCAACTCTGCGCCCAACACGGAGTTATGGGGTGCTTGCACACAGTGCACATGTCTTGTGATGCTATGACCGCTTTTGCCGGATACATGCACTGAAGGGTGGCGTGACCGTGACGGCCCGTACTGCGCCCAAGGCTCCATCCCGCGAGAGCCGAAGCGCGGACACGCGGGCGCTCACGCAGGTGCTGTTCGCGGAACTGGCGGGTCTCGAACCGGGCACCCCCGAGCACACCCGGGTCCGCGCCGCCCTGATCGAGGCCAACCTGCCGCTGGTCCGCTACGCCGCGGCGCGCTTCCGCAGCCGGAACGAGCCGATGGAGGACGTCGTCCAGGTCGGCACCATCGGGCTGATCAACGCCATCGACCGGTTCGACCCGGACCGCGGCGTGCAGTTCCCCACCTTCGCGATGCCGACCGTCGTCGGCGAGATCAAACGCTACTTTCGAGACAATGTCCGCACGGTCCATGTACCGCGCCGGCTCCACGAGCTGTGGGTGCAGGTCAACGGGGCCACCGAGGACCTGACCGTGCTGCACGGACGGTCGCCCACCACCGCGGAGATCGCCGAGCGCCTGAAGATCGGCGAGGACGAGGTGCTGGCCTGTCTGGAGGCCGGCCGGTCGTACCACGCGACCTCTCTGGAGGCCGCCCAGGAGGGCGACGGGCTGCCGGGCCTGCTGGACCGCCTCGGCTACGAGGACCCCGAGCTCGCCGGCGTCGAGCACCGCGACCTCGTGCGCCACCTCCTCGTCCAGCTTCCCGAACGCGAACAGCGAATCCTGCTCCTGCGCTACTACAACAACCTGACGCAGTCACAGATCAGCGCGGAATTGGGGGTGTCGCAGATGCATGTCTCGCGGCTACTGTCGCGGAGCTTCGCCCGTCTCAGGTCCGCAAACAGGATCGAAGCCTAACCGGGACGAGCGACGCAGTCCTGCGCAGATATGTCGACTTGGCGCTACAGCGTGTTGCCGACATGTGACATTCTGCAGGAACCGCGTTTGCCGTGGCGCTGCTTCCGGTATTCAGGTGGAGGCATAACTTCCCGGTCCGCCTCGGTCCGGGGACGCCGCAGCGACCCGACCGCGACCTCAAGGGGGTGGCATGTCCGTAGAACTGGGCAGCTCGAAGGTGCTTCCCGCGATTCCCGCGCCAGCACCGCACGTGCATGACGACGACGCCATCAACACCCGCACGCTCTCCCGCTCCCTCTTCCTGCGGCTGGCCACGCTCGACAAGGACTGCGCGGAGCGGACGTACGTCCGCGACACCCTCATCGAGCTCAACCTCCCGCTGGTCCGCTACGCGGCGGCGCGCTTCCGCAGCCGGAACGAGCCGATGGAGGACATCGTCCAGGTCGGAACCATCGGCCTGATCAAGGCAATCGACCGTTTCGACTGCGAACGCGGCGTGGAATTCCCGACGTTCGCGATGCCGACCGTCGTCGGCGAGATCAAGCGCTTCTTCCGCGACACGTCCTGGTCGGTGCGGGTGCCGCGCCGGCTCCAGGAGCTCAGGCTCGCCCTCACCAAGGCCAGCGACGAGCTCGCCCAGAAGCTGGACCGCTCCCCGACCGTCCCCGAACTCGCCCTGTGCCTGGGGGTGTCGGAGGAAGACGTCGTCGACGGCCTGGCGGTCGGCAACGCCTACACCGCCTCCTCCCTCGACTCGCCCTCCCCCGAGGACGACGGCGGCGAGGGCTCCCTCGCGGACCGCCTCGGCTACGAGGACACCGCGCTGGAGGGCGTCGAATACCGCGAGTCCCTCAAGCCGCTGCTGGCCAAACTCCCGCCCCGCGAGCGGCAGATCATCATGCTGCGCTTCTTCGCCAACATGACGCAGTCCCAGATCGGCGAGGAGGTCGGCATCTCCCAGATGCACGTCTCCCGTCTCCTCACCCGCACGCTGGCGCAGCTCCGCGAGGGGCTCATCGCCGACTGAGGTCCGGTCCGCCGAGGGGCCACTCGCACCTCGCCTCTCGCGCCACTCGGCGGACAACTCGACGAACCACTGCCGGCTCCCGCGCCGGCACCCGTACCCGACGACCGCACCCGTACGCGGCCCCTTGCGCGCCCCTGTACTTCTGACGGCCCGTCATCAACACTGGCCGCATGCGACGGACGACGACTGTTGCCTCCGCCACGGCCGCCCTGGCGTGCCTGAGCGTCCTGCTCACCGGCTGCGGCAGCGCGCCGGAGCAGGGCTACGCGGCGGTCGGCGCCGCAGGTCCCGACGAGGGACGCGGCCCGGCGAAGTCCGGCCCGCCCGCGGGCGGAGTCGAGCTGACGCCCCTGGACGGTGACGACGGCGGACGCGCCGGCACCGGGCCGGGCGCCTCCTCCCGGACGGGCGAGAACGGCAAGGACGGCCCCGGCGCCGCTTCGGACGGCCACCGCACCGGCGGCTCCCCCGCGCCCGCGACGTCACCCGCGCCTCCCGGTTCCCCGGCTTCCCCCAACGCGCCTTCCCCGCCCGGCGATTCCCGGCCATCCTCACCTGGCGGATCCAGCCCCTCCAACCCCTCCCGCCCCTCCGACGGCGGCGCGGACGACGGGCCGGGCACTCCCCTGCCACCCGCCCCCTCCCCCACCGTTCCGGCCGGACCGGGCGCCCCCGCCGGCCTGGTGATCGGCAGGCCCGCCCTCGCCGACACCGGCGTCCGCTGGTGCGAAAGGGTCTCGTTCGTTCTCCTGAACACCGGCGGACGCCCGGTCACCAGGGGCACCGTCGCGTTCGGCACCCACGTCATCGGCGGCCTCGGGGTCGACTGGGCCACGATCCGCTCCACCCGCGACCTCCCCCTGCCGCTCGCCCCCGGGGAGCGGCAGACCGCCACCTGGCGACTGTGCGTGGACGCCTGGCGGGTGCCCCTGGGTATGCACATCGACACCCAGGACGTGTCCTTCACCTGGAAGTGAGCCCCGGAGGCCCGCCCCGGAGACCGGCCCCGGAGACCCACCGGGAGACCGATCCTGAGATCCGGCCCGCCGAACCGCCTCAGTCGACCGAACCGCTTCCTGGGATAGCGATGACTTCCGACCGGTGCGACGGTCTAAAGAGGGACAGGCACAGGCACGGCAGCGACACCGCTACAGGGAGAAGACCATGCCGAAGATCATCCCCAACCTCTGGTTCGACACCGAGGGCCAGGAAGCCGCCGAGTTCTACTGCTCGGTCTTCCCGAACTCGAAGATCACGGACGTCACGCACTACAACGAGGCGGGCCCGCGGCCGGCCGGCACCGTACTGACCGTCGAGTTCGAGCTCGACGGCCAGCCGTACATCGCGATCAACGGCGGCCCCGAGTTCTCCTTCAGCGAGGCGATCTCCCTCCAGATCGACTGTGCCGACCAGGAAGAGATCGACTACTACTGGGCCAAGCTCACCGAAGGGGGCGAGGAGGGACCCTGCGGCTGGCTGAAAGACAAGTACGGCTTGTCGTGGCAGGTCGCCCCGGGCGGTATGGCGGAGATGCTGAACGACCCGGACCAGGAGCGCGCCGTACGCGCCATGAAGGCCATGTTCGGCATGAAGAAAATCGACATCGCCGCCCTCCAGGCCGCCGCCGACCAGGCATGACGCACTGACGTGAAAGGGGCCCGGCGGTGCCGGGCCCCTTTGTGTGCGGAAGTTCGTGTGGCGGGGTGTCGACCGGGCCGTCCGTCGCCGGTCGCCCCTCGGCTCTCGCGCGCCGTGGCGGCGGGCCGGGTCAGGACAGGGCGAGCCAGGCCGCACCCGCCACGACCAGGAGGGCGACGATCACGCCGGCGATGAGGCCCACGCGCGGGCCCGAAGAGGACTGCTGCGCGGCCGCGGCGCGGCGGGCGCCGGCCGGGGCGGGGCCGCCCTCGTCCACGAAGGCGCGGAACATCTGGGTGCTGCCCGCCGGATCGTAGTTGCCGTCGGCCGGGTTCTGCGGGTTGGTCGCCATGGGGAAGGACCCTAGCGAACGGGGGGCGGGGAGGCACCCCTGGGGCGCGCGTCGGGGGTACGGGGCGCAGGTGCGGGCGAACGGCGGGGGCTGCGACGCCACATCGTCTGACCAGGCCCTTTACACCTCGCATACGCGATTTGACCAGCCGCCACCCCAGACTTTTCGCTCCCTTTACCCACCCCGGCCCCGAATCGTTTGCCTTCAGCAACCAACCAATCTATGGTTGCCTAAAGCAACAAAAGATCGCGGGGAGGAGCCCATGGCCGCTCACAGTCAGTACGAGGAGCTGGCCAGGCAACTCAGTGCCATCGGTGCCGTGAAGCGGGAGATGGGCCGGGTCCTGCCCCAGGACTGCCCGCCGGCCTCCGCCGGAGTGCTCACCCTCCTCGACCGGCACGGCGAGATGCGGATGAGCCAGCTCGCCGAGCTGCTCGCGATCGACATGTCGGTGACCAGCCGGCACGTCGCGCATGTCGCGGATCGCGGCTGGATCGAGCGTGAGCCCGACCCGGCGGACAAGCGGTCGCGGCTGCTGCGCCTGACGCCGAGCGGAAAGAAGCTCCTCGCGGAGCTCGCCGCGCGGTACACCCAGTCGCTTGCCCGGTATCTGGACGACTGGACCGACGCCGACGTCGGGCACCTCATCGAGCTGCTCGCCAGGCTCCGTACGAGCTTCGGCGACTGCCGCACCCGGGCGCATCACGACTCCACCACCCGTACACCCGCAGGATGAAAAGGAACCACATGGCTACGACCACACCAGCCGGTGTGCGGGGCGGCCACGCCAAGCATGGGGGCCACAGCGCCTCCCACGGGGCGCCCATGACGCATCGTCAGATCATGGAGGCACTGTCCGGGCTGCTGCTCGGCATGTTCGTCGCCATTTTGTCGTCGACGATCGTCTCGAACGCCCTGCCGGAGATCATCCACGATCTCGACGGCGGCCAGAGCGCCTACACCTGGGTCGTGACGGCCTCGCTGCTGGCGATGACGGCGACCACCCCGCTGTGGGGCAAGCTGTCCGACCTCTTCAGCAAGAAGCTGCTGGTCCAGTTCGCCCTCGTCATCTACGTCGCGGGCTCCGTCGTGGCCGGGCTGTCGCAGAACACCAGCATGCTGATCGCGTGCCGTGTGGTGCAGGGCATAGGCGTGGGCGGTCTGTCCGCCCTGGCCCAGATCGTGATGGCCGCGATGATCTCCCCGCGCGAGCGCGGCCGCTACAGCGGCTACCTCGGCGCCACCTTCGCCGTCGCCACCGTCGGCGGCCCGCTGCTCGGCGGCGTCATCACCGACACGAGCTGGCTGGGCTGGCGTTGGTGCTTCTACGTCGGCGTGCCGTTCGCCGTCATCGCGCTCATCGTGCTCCAAAAGACCCTCAAGCTCCCCGTCGTCAAGCGCGAGGGCGTCAAGGTCGACTGGGCGGGCGCCTTCTTCATCAGCGCGGCCGTCTCGCTGCTGCTGGTGTGGGTGACGCTGGCCGGCGACAAGTACGACTGGCTGTCGTGGCAGACCGCCGCGATGGTCGGCGGCTCGGTCGTGCTCGGCGCGATCTTCGTCTTCGTGGAGTCGAAGGCGAAGGAACCGATCATCCCGCTGCGGCTGTTCCGCAACAAGACGATCACCCTGGCCTCGCTGGCCTCCCTGTTCGTCGGCATCGCGATGTTCTCCGGAACCGTCTTCTTCAGCCAGTACTTCCAGCTCGCGCGCGGCAAGTCGCCGACGATGTCGGGCGTCATGACGATCCCGATGATCGGTGGCCTGTTCATCTCCTCGACGGTCTCCGGCCAGATCATCACCAAGACCGGCAAGTGGAAGGCGTGGCTGGTCGCCGGCGGCGTGCTGGTGACGGCGGGCCTGGGCCTGCTGGGCACCATCCGCTACGACACCGAGTACTGGCACATCGCCCTCTTCATGGCCCTGATGGGCCTGGGCATCGGCATGATGATGCAGAACCTGGTCCTGTGCACGCAGAACCAGGTCGCCCCCCAGGACCTCGGCTCCGCCTCGTCCGTCGTCACCTTCTTCCGCTCCCTGGGCGGTGCGGTCGGCGTCTCGGCGCTCGGTGCGGTGCTCGCCAACCGCGTCACCCACTACGTCAAGGACGGCCTGAGCGAACTCGGCCCGAAGGCGGCGAAGGCGGCCACCCAGGGCGGCACCGGCGGCGGCATCCCGGATCTGGACGCCCTGCCCGCGCCGCTGCGCACCGTCATGGAGAGCGCGTACGGCCACGGCGTCGGCGACGTCTTCCTGTACGCGGCGCCCTGCGCGCTGCTCGCCTTCCTCTTCACCCTGTTCATCAAGGAGGTCGCGTTGAAGACCCGCGGCGGACTGGCGCAGAGCGCGAGCGGCGAGGAGGGCGGCACGGCCGCGGCCACGGCGCCCGCCACCGCTGCCGCCTCGACCGCCGCCCCGGCGCCGGTCGAGGACCGGGAGCCGGCACTCGTCGGCGCGCCTCCGGCCGGCTCCGACTCCTCCGGCGAGGACGGCCGCACGCCGTCCTGGGCACAGCCGGCCGCGGCGGCGGCCACCCAGCCCCTGGCGGCGCAGGCGTCGGCCGGCGGCGGTGACGGCGCCCCGACCGGTTCCGCGATCCACGGCTTCGTGCGCAACGCGGAGGGCAATCCCGTACCGCGCTCGGCGGTCACGCTGATCTCGCTCGGCGGGCGCCAGCTCGGCCGTTCGGTCGCCCAGGCCAACGGCTCGTACGTCCTGAACGCCCCCGGCGCCGGCTCGTACGTGCTGATCGCGGCCGCCGACGGCCACCAGCCGCAGGCGTCCACGGTCGTCGTCGGCGACCAGCCGCACGGCTACGACATCCTGCTCAGCGGCACCAGCGGCCTCGGCGGCCAGGTCCGCAGCGCGGTCACCGGGGAGCCGGTCGAGGGCGCGATGGTCGTCGTCACCGATGTCCGCGGGGAGGTGCTGGCCACCGGAAAGACCGGCGCCGAGGGCCACTTCGCCTTCGACGAACTGACCACCGGGACCTTCACCGTCGCCGTGAACGCGCCGGACTTCCGGCCCACCGCGCTGCCGGTCGAGGTCGGCGGCCAGGGCACCACCCGTATCGAGGTGGAACTGCTGGCCGGCGCCCGGCTCCAGGGCACCGTGCGCGCGGGCAGCCCGAGCGGCACCCGCCGCCCGCTGCCCGACGCCCGGGTCACGCTGGTGGACGCGGCGGGCAACGTCGTCGCCACCTCCACCACCGGTGAGGACGGCGCGTACGCCTTCACCGACCTCGACGCCGGCGACTACACGGTCATCGCGAGCGGCTACCCGCCGGTCGCCACCGGCCTCGCCGTCGAGGCACACGGGGTCGATGGCTACGACATCGAACTCGCCCACCCCGGGGACTGACCCGGACGCCCGGCACGACCGGCCGGGCGGCGAAAACCCCGGGCCGGGGCGCGCGTCGAGCGGAGACGCGCCCCGGCCCGGACCACAGGGCTCCGGCGGCGGCCGTGCGCACAGGCAGGGGACGGCCTGCACGCCGCCGCCCGGAGCCCGACACTCCCCCGAGCTCTCGGCTTCCCCACTCTCGGCTTCGCTCCGAGCGGGGAGCCCCCATGTGCCGGGGCACCCCATCAGGCAACAACGGGAGAGGTAATGACTTCGACGGGCGCGGGAGCGGGCAGCGGAGCCGGATCGGACACCGGAGCGGCATCGGGAGCCGTAGCGGCGTCGGGAGCCGGGACGGGCGCGGGCACGGGGGCCGGCGCGGGCACCGCGGGCGTGCGGGCGCAGATCCGGACGCGGGACGGCTGGGCGGTCCAGCACGCCGTGCTGACCGTCACCGACATGACGGGCGCGCAGGTGCTGCGCGTCGCGGCCGACGACGAGGGCGCCGTACGCAGCGCGCGGCCGGTGCCCGCCGGCCCGTACACCGTCATCGTGACCGCCGTCGGCTACGCGCCGGTCGCCTCCACCGCCATCGTGACGGCGAGCGGCCGGATGGACGTCGGCCAGGTCGTGCTCGCGCGGCAGGGCGGCGCGGAACTCCCGCCCCCCGGCGCCTGGACGATCGACCCGATGCACTCGACGGTGGCCGCGGTCGCCCAGCATCTGGGGATCTCCAGCGTGCACGGCCGGTTCACCGACTTCGGCGGCCGGATCGAGATCGCCGAGGACCTGGCGAGGTCGACGGTCCAGGCGTCCCTCCAGGCCGCGTCGATCGACACCGGCAACGCGATGCGCGACGGCCATCTGCGGTCGGCGGACTTCCTGAACGTGGCGGAGTTCCCGGAGATCACCTACCGCGGCACCGGCGTGGAACCGGCCGGCCCGGACCGCTGGACGGTGCACGGCGAGCTGGCGCTGCACGGCGTCGTACGGCCCGTGGACCTCGGCCTGAGCTACCTCGGCACCGGCCCCGACCCGTGGGGCGGCGTCCGCGCGGCCTTCCGGGCCACGGCCGAGCTGCGCCGCGAGGACTTCAAGATGAACTACAACCAGGTGGTCGCGGCCGGCATCGCGGCCATCGGGACCACGCTGAAGGTCGAGCTGGACATCCAGGCGGTGCGGGGGGAGAGGCTGCCGATGGGGTGAGCGGCGGGGGAGCGTGGGGCGGGCGGCGACGGCGGGCCGGCTGCTCCGGATGGCTTCAGAGCACCCTCCTGTCACTCTGTGCAACGATTTGCCGTTTTCCGCGGACTTCTGGCGACGTTGAGTGAGGGCCGGATGGCGGGCACCCGCCCGGCCCGAGTAATCCTCCCGCGTGGCAGCAAGGGGATGCATGGGCGCATACGGATGCGAATGTCTGTATCGGTGTGTTCGACTGCGGCTGGCTTCCCCCCTCAAGCCGCCGCCCCGGAAGGACTGACCCCGCGTGCCACGACCCACCGTTTCCCCCGCCTCCTCGTCCCTCGGCCTGCCACCCCACCGGGCAGCGTCCGCACCGCCCCCGCGTCACCGCCGAACGCGGTGGCTGGTCACGGCCATCGCCGTGCTGGCCACCCTGCCGGCGGTCATGGGCCCGGCCGGGGCGAGCACCGCAGAGAACTCCGCCAAGGCCCAGTGGCCGGCGCGGATCAACGCCTTCGTCGCCAACAGCGGCTCGCACGCCGTCTCGGTGTACGACACCCGCCCCGAGCGCCCGCTGGGATCCACGCGCGTGGGGGCGGCCCCCACCGGGGTCGGCGCGGCGCCGGACGGCAACACCGTCTACGTCGCCAACAGCCAGTCTGACAACGTTTCCTTCCTGGACACGGCCACCCGCATGGTCACCGCCACCGTGCCCGTGGGCGACCGGCCCTTCGCCGCGACGCCCACCCGGGACGGCGACGAGGTGCTGACGACCAACTTCGGTGCCGACACCGTCTCCGTGATCAGCGTCCGCGCCCGCCGCGTGATCGCCAAGGTGCGCGTCGGCCGCCTCCCGCACAGCGTCGCCACCACCCCGGACGGCTGGGCGTACGTGACGAACAGCGGCTCCAACACGGTGACCGCCATCGATCCCGACCACCACGCGGACCGGGTCATCCCGGTCGGGGACTTCCCCAGCGGCATCAGTGCCACCACCGGGGGAGACAAGCTCTACGTTTCCAACACCGGCTCCGGAACCATTTCGGTCATCGACACCGAGACGGGCAGGGTGAGCCGGACCATCCCGGCCGGTAAGGCCCCGCTCGGCAATGTGGTCAGCCCCGACGGGTCATGCCTGTACGTGGTCGACACCGCGACGAACACCCTGCTGATCATCAACGCCCGCAGGGGAGCGATCGTCGCCCGCGTCCCCGTAGGGCTGAACCCCCAGGGCGTCGCCGTCACCCCCGACGGCAGCCGGGTCTGGGTCACCAATGAGGACTCCCACACCGTGTCCGTCATCGAACCGGCGATCGCGAGGGTCCGCACCACGCTTCCCACCGGGATCAAGCCGGAGGGCATCGCGATCACGCCGCGATAAGGGGAGGAGGGGAGAGAGGGGAGCTCCCCCACCTCACCGGCCTCCTCCGTCGCCTCGTCCGCCCCTTCGTCGCGTCAGCTCACCGCGTCAGCGCCGGTCGTCGCGTCAACCCCTGCGTCGCGTCAGCCCCTGCGTCGTGTCAGCCCCTGCGTCGTGTCAGCGGCGCTCGTCTCGTCAGGCCCCTTCGTCTCGACAGCCCTGGCCGGCCTGTCGCTTCGTCAGCTCTGGCCGTCCTGCCGATACGTCAGCCCTGGCCGTCCTGTCCATCCCGCATGGCCTCGATGCCCGCGATCTGGAGGTCGAGCGCGAAGGCGAATTCGCTGTCCAGCATCTCCAGAGCGCTGCGCCCCTCGCGGGCGTACGCGGCCCTGATGGACAGCTCCATCGTCTCGGCGAACTCCGGACGGTCCGAGATCGCGGCGACGACCTGCGCGAAGTAGTCGTCCAGGCTGATGCCCGCCGCCCGGCAGCGCGCCTCGTGCAGGCCCCGGATCGTGGAGAAGCCGTAGACGAAGTGGAAGACGGAGGCCAGCGCGCCGGACGTGCGCTCGGCGTCCAGGCCGCTGCGGCCCATCACCCGCAGCGTGGCGTTGGAGAAGGCCGTCGCATGCGGGCCGACGTTGATGAACTCGCCCAGCAGCCGCGCCGCCCAGGGATGGCGCAGCAGCATGTCGCGGTAGGCGACGGCCAGGACGCGCAGGTGAGCGCGCCAGTCGGCGTCCGCGTCCGACTCGTCGGGCAGCGTCATCTCGCCGGCCACCGCGTCCAGGGCCAGCTCCAGCAGGTCGTCCTTGGTGTCGACGTACCAGTAGACCGACATGGCGGTGACGCCGAGTTCGGCGGCGAGCCGGCGCATCGAGAACTTCGCCAGGCCCTCGGCGTCCAGCAGCCGCACCGTCGCCGCGACGATCTTGTCGAGGTCCAGTCCGGCCGGCTGGTCCGCCTTGCGTTTCAGGGGAGGGCGCTCGGTCAGCCACACGCTTTTCGGCCGCTCCCTGCCGAGCCCGTTCGTCGCTGCCATGGCGCCCCTTCCCTTCGCTGCCCTTGCCGGACGGGCCCTGCGGGCGTTACCCACCGAGGTACGTGCATGACCCACCGAGGTAGGTACGGTCGGTCGCCGGCGCCGCCCCATACGGATCTGGATACGGATCTGGATACGGATCTGGATACGGATCTGGCGCCGTCCCCGTACGGACCATCCCGTCACGGCCCGTACGGATCTTCACCGTCGCGGCCCGTACGTACCGTCACCGTCACGGCCCGTACGGATCTTCACCGCCGATGCTATTCCGCCGGGGCCGGGGTCCGTTCCGGGGTGAGGGTCGACGCCTTCCCCGCCGCCGCGTTCCGCCCGGCGCAGCAGTACCGCGGCGAGCAGTCCGCCCAGGAACACCGCGGCCGCGCCGACGAGCTGGCTGGTGCCGATGCCGGCCGCGAACGCGTCGTGGACGGCGGCGCGTTCGGCGTCCGTACGGGTGCGGGCGAAAGCCGCGGGCAGCGAGCCGGCGCCCGCGGCGACCAGCGGCAGCAGCGCCACGAACCGCGAGTTGAGGACCGCGCCCAGAACGGCCACGCCGAGACCTTGGCCGAATTCCATCAGTGTGCCGTTGACGCCGGCCCCCACACCGGCCTTGGCCGGGGGTATCGCGGACATGATGGCGTTGGCCATCGTCGGCATGGCGAGCGCCACCCCGACGCCCATCACGACGAGGCCGGCCAGCATGCCGCCGTAGCTGTCACCGCCGAGCGTGGAGACGGCGGCGAGGCCCGCCGCGAGCAGCGTCATCCCGGAGACGATCATCCCGGGGGTGCCGAGCTTCGGCGTCAGGCGGGCGCCGAGGCCGGTGAAATTGACCAGGATGACGGTGACGGCGAGCGGCGCCATCCGCAGCCCCGCGTCCAACGGGCCGTATCCCAGGACCAGTTGAAGATGCTGAGTGAGCAGGAACATCGAGCCGCCCATACCGAAGGCGACGAGGATGCCGCCGGAGACGGCGCCGATGAACCGGCGGTTGCGGAAGAAGTGCATGTCCAGCATCGGGTGCGGGACGCGCAGCTCCCACAGCGCGAAGACGGCGAGGCCGGCGAGGCCGATGGCGGCGGAGAGCAGTACCCGGCCGGACAGCCAGCCGGACCCCGGGCCGGAGATGATCGCGAAGACGACGCCCACCATGCCGATCATGGAGAGCAGCGCTCCGACCAGGTCCGGGCGGTCCCCGCCGGTGCTCTTGGACTCGGGGACGAGGGTGACGACGGCCGCGAGCGCGACGAGCGCGACCGGCAGGTTGATCAGGAAGAGCGAACCCCACCAGAAGTGGTCGAGCAGTGAGCCGCCGATCAGCGGCCCGGCGGCGAATCCGAGGGAGTTGACCGAGCTCCAGATGCCGATGGCCTTGGGGCGCTCCGCGTCGTCGAAGATCTGCATGACGACGGCGAGCGTGGTGGTCACCAGCAGCGCGCCGCCGACCCCCATGCCGGCGCGGGCGGCGATCAGTTGGCCGGGCGACTGGGCGAGGGCGGCGCCGAGCGAGGCGAGACCGAAGAGGACCAGGCCGACGGCGAGCATCTTCTTGCGGCCGTAGCGGTCGGCGGCGTTGCCGGCCGTCAGCAGCAGTCCGGACTGGACGAGCGAATAGGCGTTGATCATCCACTGGACGTCGGCGGTGGTCGCGCCCATTCCCCGGGTGAGCGAGGGGACCGCGACGTTGAGCACCGTGTTGTCGAGGACAACGGTGAGCTGGGCTACGCAGATGACGGCGAGGATCAGCCAACGGGTGGCGTGAGTGGGAAGGGTGGGTGGGGTGGGAGGGGCAGGAGGGGCGGTACCGGCCGGGGTTTCCGTCGGGGTGGAGGGGGAGGGGGTGGGCATGCGGCTCCCTGTACGGTGCGGGCGGGGTGCTTTACACCGTACAGGGGTTACTTATACGCCGTACATTTGTTTTTGGGTTGAGGGTCTGAGGACTCGTGTCTGGGGGCTGGGCCCCTGGGGAGGCTCGGCCGGCTAGTCCACCGTCCGCGTCAGGTCGTAGAACGTGGCACTGCCGGACGTGGCACTGCCGACGGTGGCACTGCCGACGGTGGCCTTCTTGAAGGTCTTCTCCACCCAGGAGGTGATCTTCGACGCGCCGCCCGCGCCGCTCCCGGGACCGCCACGACCGCCCTGCGCGCCCTGCGCGCCCGCGATGAAGTAGTGGATCTTCCCCTCCCCCACATACCTCTTGAACTGCGCGAGGCTCGGCGAGGGATCGCTTCCGTTGAAGCCGCCGATCGCCATCACCGGCTTCTCGGTGGCGAGTTGGTAGCTCGCGGCGTTCTGCGAACCGATGGCGGCGGCCGCCCAGGTGTAGTCGTCCGCGTCGTGCGCCAGCAGCGCCTTGACCGCGCCGCTCACCTTGCTGCCGTTGAGCAGACCGCCCATGCCGCCACCCATCCGGCCGCCCCGCTCGGCGAATCCGCCCGCCGGGCCGCCGCCGGGAAAGCCCTGCGGGGCGCCGGCCTGGTTGCGGCCGGGGCCTGCGGCAGTTCCTGGGGGCAGGCCCTGGTTCCGACCCTGCCCGGTCCCGGGTTGGCCGGGCGGTCCGGGCGGTCCGGGCGGCGTACCGTCGGCGGCCATCCGGCCGCCCCCTCCACCGGCACCCGGGAATCCGCCCCCGCCACCCAGGCCGCCCCGGCCACCCACGACCGAAGGCCCGGCCGTGATGATCGATCCCCCCTTGGGGGTGTTGACCGTGCTGAGCGTGTACGCGAGCGGTCCGGCCAGCGCCGTGGCCACCCCGAGCGCCGCCGCGAACATCGCGACCCCACGGCCGCCCCTGGCCGTACGGCCGCCCCGTGCCGCCGCCGGCAGACCCGGCGCCCGCAGCAATCCGAGCGCCGCCAGCAGTCCGAGCGCCAGTACGGTCCAGCGCAGCCACGGCAGCCAGTCCGGCGAACGGTTCAGCAGCACGTACGACCATCCGGCGGTCGCCGCGACCGTCACCGCGAGGACAAGTGGGGCGAGCCGTCCGCCGCGCCGCCACAGCAGCGTCGCGCCCATGCCGACCAGCGCCGCGATGTAGGGCGCCAGCGCGATGTTGTAGTACTGGTGGAAGATCCCGGACATGAAGCTGAAGGTCACGAACGTCATCAGCAGCGCACCGCCCCACACCAGGAACTCCGCCCGCTGACCGGCCTGTTCGGCCGCGTCCGACCGCTGACCGGCCTCGTCCGCACACCGGGCCGCATCCGCGCGCCGCGCCCGCCACAGCACACACACGGCGGCGACCAGCAGGATCAGCGCGGCGGGCAGCAGCCAGGAGATCTGCCCGCCCATGTCGGACGAGAACAACCGGGTGACGCCGGTCTCGCCCCAGCCGCCACCCCCTGTGCCACCGCCGGGGCCACCCCCGCCGACGCTCCCGGTCTCGTTGCCGCTGATCCGGCCGAGTCCGTTGTAACCGAAGGTCAGCTCCAGAAAGCTGTTGTGCTGCGAGCCGCCGACGTACGGACGCGACGACGCCGGCCACAGCTCGACGATCGCCACCCACCAGCCGCCGGAGACCACGATCACCAGGCCGGCGAGCAGCAGTTGCCCGAACCGGCGCCGCCGCGCGACCGGCGCGCATGCTGCGTGGACAACGGCCAACGGCGGCAGGATCAGCCACGCCTGGAGGGTCTTGGTGAGAAAGCCCAGCCCGAAACAGAGCCCGGCCAGCAGCAGCCACTTGGTCCGCCCGTCCTCCAGGGCGCGCAGGACGGCGGCGATGGCACAGACCATGAGCAGGCACAGCAGCGCGTCGGGGTTGTTGAAGCGGAACATCAGGGCGGCGACCGGCGTCAGCGCCAGCGCCGCGCCCGCCAGCAGTCCGGCCGCCGCACCGAACCGGCGCCGCACCGCCCCGTACAGCACGCCGACCGTCGCGACCCCCATCAACGCCTCGGGCACCAGGATCGCCCACGAACTCAGACCGAAGAGCCGTACGGACAGCGCCATCGGCCAGAGTGCGGCGGGGGGCTTGTCGACGGTGATGGAGTTCGCCGCGTCGGACGAACCGAAGAAGAACGCCTTCCAGCTCTCGCTGCCGGCCTGCACGGCGGCCGAATAGAACTGGTTGGCGTAACCGGAGGCGGACAGGTTCCAGAGATAGAGCACGGCCGTGACCAGCAACAACGCCAGCAGCGCGAGCCGCGCCCCACGCGGATCCATCGGCCGCCCGCGAACGATCCGCTCGATCGGACCGCGCGGCTGGCTGCGGGGCTCGTGGGCACGTGCGGGCGGTGCGGGCGCCACGGCCGCCTTCCCTGCGGCCGCCTCCACGGCGGGCTCCGACGCGGACGTCTCCCGAGGAACGGCGACCGACGCCAGCGCTCTTTCCTGCGCGGGGAGCGGTGGCGGGTGGGGCGGATCGGCGGGAGTAGCGGGCGGCTGCGGGGTCATTTAGGGCTCCTGGTGGGGTGTTGGGGGCGAGGGTCTCAGAGGGGCTCATGGGTTGGTTGGGGGAGGGGGGTTGCTTGAGGGAGGGGAGGTGGTTGGGGGAGAGCGGCTTATCGGGAGTGAGGGGGTGGCTCCGGGTGAGGGGGTGACGCCGCTCGGGCTCCCGCTCCCGCTCCCCCTCCTGAAAGACCCACGCGCGGAAGAGCAGGAACCGCAGCACCGTCGCCGCGAGGTTGGCGGCGACCAGCACGGCCAGTTCGGTGCCGTGCGCCGGGCTTCCCGTAGCCGCGTCCAGAGCCGCGAGGGAGCCGCTGGTCAGGGCCAGTCCGATAGCGAAAACCACCAGCCCCTGCGCCTGGTGGCGGACCGCCCGGTCCCGCCCGCGCACCCCGAACGTCAGCCGACGGTTGGCGGCCGTATTGCCCAGGGCGGAGACCAACAGTGCCGCCGCATTGGCCAGTTGAGCGCCCACTCCGAGCCGGAAGAGGGAGTACAGGCCGAGATACAACAGCGTGCTGAGCGCGCCGACGACGCAGAAGCCGACGACCTGGCGCGCCAGCCCACCCGGCACCCCGGACAGCTCACGGTCGCGCGGGTCGTCACCGAAGGGCCGGGCCAGCCGGTCGAGCGGCAGCCGACCGGTCGCCAGCGCCCGCCCGACCCGCCAGACTCCCTTGAGATCCTCGGCGGCGGTACGCACCAGGTGCACGGTGCTGTGCGGGTCGTCGACCCAGTCCACCGGCACCTCATGGATCCGCAGCCCCGCCCGCTCCGCCAGCACCAGCATCTCGGTGTCGAAGAACCAGCCCGTGTCCTCCACCATCGGCAGCAGCCGCTCGGCGACATCGCCGCGTACGGCCTTGAATCCGCACTGCGCGTCGGAAAACCGGGCCGCTAGCGAGCCGCGCAGGATGAGGTTGTAGGTACGCGAGAGGAACTCGCGCTTGGGCCCGCGTACGACCCGCGAACTGCGCGCGAGCCGCGAGCCGATCGCGAGATCGGAGTGGCCGGAGATCAGCGGCGCGACCAGCGGCAGCAAGGCGTTGAGGTCGGTGGACAGGTCGACGTCCATATAGGCGAGCACCGGCGCATTGGAGTGCGTCCACACCGTGCGCAGCGCCCGGCCGCGCCCCTTCTGCTCCAGCCGTACGGCCGTGACCTCGTCGAGCGCGTCATCGAGCCGGGCGGCGACCTCGGGAGTACGGTCCGTGCTCGCGTTGTCGGCGATCGTGATCCGGAAGCCGTACGGGAAGGTGCGGGTAAGGTGGTCGTGCAGCCGCCGCACGCAGGGTTCGAGGTCGGCCTCCTCGTTGTAGACGGGAATCACTACATCGAGGACCGTCTCGATCTGGCCGAGACGCAGATGCGCGCGTGGCGGCAGGGAGCCCAGCGGTGCGCGGGCCGGCTGTGTCGTCGTCATGCCAACGACACTCGCCGCGCCCGCTGTCATGAGGGTGTGCCGAGCCTGTGCCGGGGCTGTGAGTGGGGAGGACGGGGTGACCGACTACAGGGGTCGGCGAACGGGGAGGGGCTGGCCGACTACCGGGTCGACGGGGACAGGGTGACCGACTACGGGGGACGACGGGCCAGGGGTGACCGACTACAGGGGTGACCGACTACAGGGGCGACGCACCCGCCCGCGCCCGCACACCTACGTCCGCATCCGCATCCACATCCGCGTTCGCATCCGCACCGGAGCCCGGCCCCGTACGCACTCCCGCACCGGCATCGGCGGCACCCGCAGCCACAGCCTCCCTCACACCCGGCTCACCCGGATCACCCGGATCACCCGCACCCAGATCGCCCACCCCTGGCAGCGTCACCGTGAAGACCGTCCGCCCCGGCTCGCTCTCCACCTCCACCGTGCCGCCGTGCGCGGTGACCACCGCCTGCACGATGGCCAGGCCGAGGCCCGTACTCCCGGCGGCACGCGAACGGGAGGCGTCACCGCGCGCGAACCGCTCGAAGACGTGCGGGAGCAGGGCGGCGGGGATGCCCGGCCCGTCGTCCCGCACCTCCATCCGTACGGCGCTCCCCCGTCCCGCGCCGCGCACCCGGGCGGTGACCGTGGTCCCTTCCGGGGTGTGCGTACGGGCGTTGGCCAGCAGGTTGACGAGAACCTGGTGCAGCCGCGCGGCGTCCCCGCGTACCACCACCGGCTCGTCGGGAAGCTCCAGCCGCCAACGGTGGCCGGACCCGGCGGCCCGCGCGTCACTCACCGCGTCCACGACCAAGGGCGAGAGATCAGTGCTCTCGTACGAGAGCGGCCGTCCGGAATCGAGTCGGGCCAACAGCAGAAGATCCTCCACCAGCCCCGTCATCCGCTCCGCCTCCGACTCGATACGCCCCAGAGCATGCCGGGTCTCCGGCCCGGGCTGTTCGTGCCCGCGCCGCGTCAACTCGGCGTAACCCCGGATCGACGCCAGCGGAGTACGCAGCTCATGACTGGCGTCGGCGACGAAGCGACGCACCCGCGTCTCGCTCTCCTGACGCGCCGAGAGCGCGGCACCGACATGGCCCAGCATCCGGTTGAGCGCCGCACCGACCTGCCCCACTTCCGTCCGCGCGTCCGCCTCGGCCGCCGGAACCCGCACATGCAAGGCCACCTCCCCCCGATGCAGCGGCAGTTCGGAAACCCGGGTGGCGGTCGACGCGACGCGCCGCAGCGGCCGCAACGCGATACCGACCATCGCCGCTCCGGCGATCCCGGCCGCGACCAGCCCGGCGACCGTCACACACGCCTCGACGGCGACGAGCCGCCCCACGGTGCTCTGAACCGTCCCGAGCGGCATGCCGACCACGAGCGAACCGTCCTTCGCGGACCGGACGCGGTAGTCGCCCAGGCCGGGCAACTCGGTGGTGTGCGGTGCGCCGTCGCGCCTCACGGCGTTCAGGGCGGCGGTCTGTCCGGCGGTCAGTTCGGCCAGGCGGTCGGTGGGCAGCCGGCTGGGCGAGTTGGTGCTGCGGACCCCCTCCTCGACCGTGCCGCCCGGCCCGACCCGCGCGCCCACGGTCGCCACCGGCTGACCACCCATCGCGACGAATTCAAGGCCGGCGCCCCGCGTCGGATCATGCGGCCTCGGCCCCAGCGCCCGAACGACGGACTCCTTCAACTGAGCGTCCAACCGGTCTTGCAGGTACGAGTGCAACGCGATGGTGGTCACCGCCCCGATAACCGCCGCCACCACACCGATCAACCCCACCGCCGACACCACCAGCCGCGTCCGCAAAGACCAGCGACGGGGGGCGGGGGTGGATGCACAGCCAGGGGCGGCGGTACGGCCCGAGGCGGGAGTACGACCAGGGGCGGCGGTACGGCCAGAGGCGGGAGAACGGCCAGCGGCGGCGGTACGGCCAGAGGCGGGCCCCTCACCGCCGGAACGGCCAACGGGCCCAGGCCCAGGACCGGGCCCCGATCCAGGCCCAGAACGGGGGCCGGGCCCAGAACCAGGCCGAGGCCCAGGACCGGCACCAGGCCCAGGACCCGCCGCACCCGCCGTACCCGCACCCGCACCCGCACCCGCACCCGCACCCGCACCCAAACGAACCTCAGGCTCGCTGCCGGTACCGCGATCGGACGGCGTCATCGACCGCTTCCCCTACTCCGACCGCTTCCCCTACTCACCCGGCTTGATCAGATAGCCCGCGCCCCGCCGGGTGTGGATCATCGGCGCCCGCCCCGCGTCGATCTTTCGTCGCAGATACGAGATATACAGCTCGACGACATTGGCCTGGCCACCGAAGTCGTAGCTCCACACCCGGTCGAGTATCTGCGTCTTGCTCAGCACCCGGCGCGGATTACGCATCAGGTACCGCAGCAACTCGAACTCCGTGGCCGTCAGACGGATCTCCTGTCCACCCCGCCACACCTCATGGCTGTCCTCGTCGAGCACCAGATCGCCCACCGTGAGCAACGACTCGCTCCGCGCGGCAGCCGCCCCCGCCCGCCGCAACAGCCCCCGCAGCCGCGCCACGACCTCCTCCAGGCTGAACGGCTTGGTGACGTAGTCGTCGCCCCCCGCCGTCAGCCCGGCGATCCGGTCCTCTACGGCATCCTTCGCCGTCAGGAACAGCACCGGAACATCGGGCAGGTCACGCCGCAGCCGGCCGAGCACGGTCAGCCCGTCCATGTCGGGCAGCATCACATCGAGCAGTACGGCATCCGGCCGCCAGTTGCGCGCACACCGCAGGGCGCCCGCGCCGTCGCCCTCCGACCGGATATCCCAGCCCTCGTAGCGCAGGGCCAGCGACAGCAGATCGGCGAGCGAGGACTCGTCGTCCACCACCAGCACCCGCACCGGACTGCCATCCGCCCGCAACATCTCCGGCCGCCGTCCGGCCGCCCGCGCCACCGCCCCCTTCACGGCCACAGGCCCATCAGTCCCCACGGCCGACACCCGCCGGGCCGGCGCGGACAACACACCGGCCAACACGGAAGGCGCCTCGGAACACGGCGTCGCCACCGACTCGCCGGAAGGCCCGGAAGGCGGTACCGATGACGGCCTCGAAGCCGTCCCGGAAGGCACCGCAGAAGACAACGGAGTCACGGTCATGCCCCCAAGCGTGGCCACTCCCCGTGAGAGCCCCCTTGCCGCTCCCTGTGAATCTCCTGAGAATCCCCCCTCCACCCCCGCCCCCAGCCCACTCCCCCCCCCGCTCGGCAACCGGACTGGGCCGCCCCCCGCGCGGTCCAGTCCGATCACCACTCCGTCAGCATCGCACCCACCACTGACAATTCCCCTGACCAGCCGAACACATCCCCTGACACCCCACCACCGCTCCCCAACCGGTCCTCGATCACAACATCGGCGCCACCGCCCCCCCTCAACTCCGTGCCCTCAGCCTCCGAGCGCCCACCTTCCACCCCGCCCCCACCCACAGCTTCTACGGCCCTCCGCCGCTCCCCCCTCAACCCCACCACCGCCGCCGCCACCCGTACGGTCGCCACATGAGACTCCTCGCCCTCTCCGGCAGCCTGCGTGCCCGCTCCTCGAATGGCGCCGTGCTGCGCTCCGCCCTCGACGCCTTCGACGGCCCCGCCACCACCGCCGACATCGGCGCGCTCCCGCACTTCAACCCCGACCTGGACGGCGAGGGTGCCACTCCCCCTGCCTCCGTAGCCGCCCTACGCGCCGCCGTGGCCGCCACCGACGCGCTCCTCCTCGTCAGCCCCGAGTACGCGCATGGAGTCCCCGGCGTCCTCAAGAACGCTCTCGACTGGTTGGTGAGCAGTGGCGAATGCGTCCACAAGCCGGTCGCGGTGATCACCGCCTCACCGTTCCCCTCCGGCGGCGACCACGCGAACGCCCAACTGCGCGAAACCCTGCGCATGATGACCGGGGACGTCATCACGGCCGCCTGCCGCGAAATACCCGCCATCGGCCCCAAGATCGACCCCACCACGGACCGCGTCTCGGACGAGGCCACCCTCGCCGACCTACGCGACGCCATGGCTCAACTGACCCTCGCAGCAGCCAAGTCAGCCGCGTCAGCCACCAACGGCCTCAACTAAGACGGAGACGGAGACGAAGAAGGATGCGGATCCGGATGCGGATGCGGATCCGGATGCGGATGCGGATGCGGGTTCGACAGCCGCAACGCGCCCTCCCCCGGCCCCCTCCTCCCCCGCGCCCACCAACGCTCCTAAATCCCGAACAACCGCGCCCCGTTCCCGTAACAAACTCCCCGCAGCCACTCCTCTCCCAAGTCCAGCCGCGCCAAGGCGTCCAGTGCGTGGGCGTACCCGTACGGGATGTTGGGAAAGTCGCTGCCGAACAGGACCCGGTCGCCGAGATCCACGAGCCGGCCGCGTTCCGCGCTCGGGAACGGCGCGGAACGTTCGGCGAAGTCGGTGAACGCCATCGTCGTGTCCAGGTAAACGCCCGGATAGCGCTGCGCCAGGTCCAGGAAATCGGTGTACTCGGGCATGCCCATATGGGCGATGATCAGGCGCAGTCGCGGGTGGCGTGCCAGCAGTCGCGCGACCGGCTCCGGGCCCGTGTGCTTGCCGGGCGCCGGGCCCGAGCCGCAGTGGATGACGACCGGCGCCCCGGCCTCGGCGAGGGCGCCCCACACGGGATCGAGCAGCACGTCAGCCGGGTCGTAACCGCCGACCTGCACGTGAGCCTTGAAGACCCGCGCACCGTCCGCGAGCTCCTTCCGCACGTACACGCCCGCCCCGTCCTCGGGGTAGAACGTCGCCGTCCGCAGGCAGTCCGGCGTACGGGCCGCGAAATCCGCCGCCCAGGCGTTCAGCCACTGGGCCATGCCGGGCTTGTGCGGGTAGACCATCGACGTGAAGGCCCGTATGCCGAAGCCACGCAGCACCGCCAGCCGCTCTTCCTCCTCGAACCGGTAGGCGATCGGCCACGCCCTGCCCACCAGCGGCCCGGCCGCGTCGAAGTACGCCCAGACCTTGGCCATCACCCGCTCGGGCATGAAGTGCGTATGCACGTCGATCAACCCCGGCAGCCCCAGCTCCCGCCAGAACCTGCCGACCCGCTCATCACCCTCCGCCACGCCCCGGCCCTCCCCTTCCTCCGACCACCGTGCAGGCCGCGCCCCTCAGAACAATCCCTCTTGCCCTCCGTCCCCACTCCCCGGGCTCGCCCCCGCCCCGTACACCCCGTACGCCCCGTTCGTTTTCCCAGCACGCACCGGCACCGTCGTCGCCCGTCCCTCAGCCGGCCCCAGCACCCACCCGGACAACAGACGGGCATCCAACACAGCGACCACGCCCCTCCCCGGCGCCTCCGACTCGTTAGCCCCCTCCGCCCCTTCCAGCCGCTCCAGCCGCTCCAGCCGCTCCAGCCTCGCCGACCTCTCCGATCTCTCCAGCCTCCCCGGCCCTTCCACCTCCACCAACCGCAGATACACATCGGACCCGACCCCGGCCACCACCTCGCCCACGATCTGCGCCCCCGCCGCCATCCCTCCCAGCTCCGCCGCATCCGCCCGGATCCGGTCCAGCCCGAACAGTTCCGTATGGTCCGTACAGTCGAACTCCGCCGGCTCCAGCGTCTCCGGCCACCCTTTCAAACACCGTGCGTCACCATGCAGTTGCGCCAGGGCGCCCACCCGCTCGGACAGCGGCGGCAACGCCGCCCGCGCAGCCCGCTTCGCCGCCTTCCCGAACCGGTCTGGCACCCCCAGCGCGCTCCCCAACAGCGCTTCGGCCCGCCGCGCGGCCATCAGGGGCCCATGCCCCAGCCACGCGTACGCCACCGCCCCCTGCTCCACCAGCCGCACCGGCCCGCGCTCGGCGGCCGTGATCCCCACCTTCAGCAGGCCGGGACCGAAATACGCCAGGTAAACGCCATACGGACGCGGATCGTCGGCCATGGTGTCCGCGGCCACCGACCGCGACCGGTCCAGTTGGGCGCACGGCGCGCACTGGTCCTTGGCACTCGCGCCGTCGAGCACCGCTGCGTACGGGCACACGATCCAGCGACCCGCCCGCCACACCCCCAGGCAGCGCCGCTCCTCCCGCGCGGCGAAGGCCAGCACCTTGCCGGCGGGGAGCAGGCTCACCCGCGTCTCGCGCCGCTCGGCGCAGTACCAGCCGAGCCGCTGCTCATACCGCCCCGCCGGCCCCGACCCACCGCCGCCCGACCAGCGCGGCCCCGTACAACGCCACACACCGCCAGCGTACGACCGGCCACTGACACACCCCGCCGTCCGCACACCCGACGACCGATACCCGACGACCGACCGCCCAGCCCAGACCAGCCCGCCCCCAGCCGCCAACCACCAGCCACCAGCCACCAGCCACCAGCCACCAGCCACCAGCCACCAACTGTGAGCGCTGAGCCCTTGCGCCTGTCCCAAGCCCTCAGCTCTACGCCAGTCCAGCTCTACGCCAGTCCAGCTCTACGCCAGTCCCACCCGGCCCCGAGCCGCGCCCGCCCTTACCCCCGCCGCCCGGCCACACCCCGACGCCCCGCCCGCACACCACCCGAACAGCACACACACCGGCCACCGCGAACCCGCCCTCTAGCCGGCCGGCGCCCACCCCCACTCACGCACCCACCCACCACCCCAACCCCTACGCGACCCCCGCCCCCTCCGGCCCCCGAAACGTGCTCCGGTAAGCCCGCGGCGAGACCCCCAGCGCCGCCTGCAAATGCTGGCGCAGCGAAGCCGACGTGCCGAACCCGGCCTCCGCCGCGATCCGTTCCACCGTCAGGTCCGTCTCCTCCAGCAACTGCCGCGCCCGCTCGATGCGTTGCTGCGTCAGCCACTGCAACGGCGAGATCCCGACCTCCTCCCGGAACCGCCGGGTGAAGGTCCGTACGCTCATCGCCTCCCGCGCCGCCAACTCCCGCAGGCTCAGCGGCCGGTCGAGGTGTTCCAGTGCCCACGCCCGTGCCGTACCCGTCGACGCCACCTGTGGCTCCGGCACCGGCCGCCGGATGTACTGCGCCTGCCCGCCCTCCCGGTGCGGCGGCACGACCGTGCGGCGAGCCACGTCATTGGCCACCGCCGCACCATGATCGCGACGGAGCATGTGCAGACACAGGTCGATGCCCGAGGCGACCCCGGCCGCGGTCAGAACATCACCGTCCTCCGTGTACAGGACGTCCGCGTCCAGCTCGACCGCCGGGAACATCCGCCGGAAGTCCGCCACCGACCGCCAGTGCGTCGTCGCCCGCCGCCCGTCGAGCAGACCCGCCGCGGCCAGCACGAACGCCCCCGTGCAGATCGACGCGATACGGGTCCCCGGCCGGATCCGGCCCAACGCGTCGGCCATCGCGGGGCTCAGCAGCCCGGCGCCGCGCTCCGCCCGCAGGTCGTAGTCGGCCCCGGAGGCCGGGATGACGACCGTGTCGGCCTCCTCCAGCGCCTCCGGCCCGTGCGCGACATTCACCGTGAAGTCCGTGTCCGTACGCACCTCACCCGGCTCCAAGGCACAGGTCACCAGCTCATACAGCTTCTCCCCCGGCCGATCCACCACCCGGCCAACCGCCCCGAACCCCACCCCGCCCACCGCACCGTCCACCGCCCGGCCAGACACCCGACCAGAGACCTGCCCAGGCACTCGGCCGGACACCCAGCCCCCCACCCCGTCCGCAGACCGTTCCCCGCCCCGCTCCCCCACTCGTTTCCCCACCCGCTCGGGGACCCGCTCCAGCACCCGCTCGGGCGCCCGCCCCAAGCCCCGCTCCCCCACCACCGACCGCGCCTCGCCGAAGATCCGGTGCGCGATCCCCACCTCGATCGGCAGCATTCCGTCCCGGACCAGCACCGCGACCCGATGCCGCCCATCCCCAGAAAACACCCGCCGGCTCGGACCGCCCGCACCGCTACGACCACTCACGTCACTCATCCCAGCCCGCTCCTCGCCCCATGTCGCCTTGGCCCGATCCTTGCACAGTATGGTCATCCAGCCACTCGTTCGCGCCCCGCACGCCACCCGACAGTGGTACGTATGAAGGTCCTCTGGTTGTTCGCCCACCCCGACCCGCGCTCGCTGAGCGGCGCCCTCAAGACCGAGGGACTGCGCGCCCTCGACGCCCAAGGCCACCAGCACCGCGTCTCCGACCTGCATGCCATGGGATGGAACCCCGTGGTCGGGGCCGACGACTACGCCCACGACCCCGCCGCCCGCCTACGGGTCGGCGAGGTCTCCGAACGCGCCTACACCCACGGCCACTTGAGCCCCGACATCCGCGCCGAACAACGAAAACTCGCGTGGGCAGACACGCTCGTCATCCAGTTCCCCCTCTGGTGGTACGGAATGCCCGCCATCCTCAAGGGCTGGTTCGACCGTGTCTTCGTCAAGGGCTTCGCCTTCGGCCTCACCGACCCCGCCACCGGGCGGCCGCGGCGCTACGGAGACGGAGAGCTGGCCGGCAAGCGCGCCATGGTCGTCGTCACGGCCGGAGCCCGCGCCGCCACCCTCGGCCCGCGCGGCGTCAACGGCGATCTCAACGACCTCCTCTTCCCCCTCCAGCACGGCACCCTCTGGTACACGGGCATGACCGTCGTCCCGCCCCTCCTGATCCCCGGCGCGGACCGCGCCATCCCGCACTACTACGAAACGGCCACCGCCCGGCTACGCGAACGCCTGCGTACCCTCCCCACCACCGAGCCGCTCGCCTTCCGCCACCAGAACACCGGCGACTACGACGACGACCTCCTGCTCCACCCCCACCTGGCCACCGCCTCCCACCCCGGCCCCGCCGCCCACTACACAACCCCGCCCCCACCACCCCACACCTGACCACCACCGCCCACCTGAACCAGCCCGCCCTGAGCCCCGGCGTCCACCAGACGCAAAAAAGCCGCAGGCCGGTGGATTTTCATCCACCGGCCTGCGGCGTTCGTAGCGGGGACAGGATTTGAACCTGCGACCTCTGGGTTATGAGCCCAGCGAGCTACCGAGCTGCTCCACCCCGCGTCGGTAGACCAGACACTACGCGACAACCACACCAGCACCTAATCCTTTCCCTGCCCCACCCCTACGCCCGCCGGCGTGCCCCCTCTCCGCTTCCGCTCACGGCCGCGAGGAAGGCGACCAACTGATGGGCCCGGACGGGTGGTTGGCGGATGGGGTGACGACCACCTGGTAGCTGTCTTCGTAGACGATGCGGCCGGGGGCCACCGAATGGACCCGGCGGCAGGGGATCCGGTGCGCCGCGAGGATCGCGAGGTAGCCGTCCACGCGGCTGATCAAGTGGTGAGCCGAGGACTTGAACCAGGCCACGGCACCGGGGTTCAGGGTTGCGTCGTAGACGGTGGGGTCGACGGTGGAGGGATCGGGGTAGTTCGCGTCGTACCAGTCGTTGTTCACACGCCGGAAGCGTTCCTGGCCGGGCGTGAGCCGGCCTTCCTTGGCAAGCGTGTTGACCAGCGCGAAGACACCGGGAAAGTGGCCCCGGGGACTCCGCGTGGCGCCTTGAAACCGGACGAAGTGAGGGAGGGGTGGGGTGGTGGACGACATGCCGCGATTCTGAGACGAGGCCGAAGGCGGGCGGAAGGGGGCCGGACGCGGACCAGCCCGCGTTCCCATCGAGCCACCGAGTCGCCGCGCGACCCGGATTCAAACAGCAAAAAGCCCCACCCGGCGACCCGGGTGGGCTTCTTGCTGCTGTGCGCTCGGCAGGATTCGAACCTGCAACCTTCTGATCCGTAGGAGCGGGCAGCTCGTTGCGCTAGGGCTCCGCCTGCTTCCGGGCTGATCACTGACGTTCGTGATCGTCGGTCTTCGTTTGCCGTCGTTGCCGTCAACGTTGCCGTCAATGAGCCAAGCCACCCAGGCCACAGGGAGGCGCATCGATGGGACCTGGAGAATCGCATCCCCCTGCTGCATGAAACTTCGCAGCAGGTCGGCGCCCATTACCACAGAGGCTCAACCGGGCCTGGAAATCGGTGTCTTGTTCTTCTGCAAGCCCTTACTCCCAGGGGCCGGCGCCGGGATTGGGCGTAACCTGCTGGAAGAAGTGGTTCTTGAACCCGATGATCTGCATCCCGGGTACCTCGACGGTGCTCTCGTCGAAGGTAGAATGGAAGCTCTTGCCGTCCTTTCCGCCGTTGTACTTGCCCTGGAAGCTGAAGGGCCCGTACCCCACGGAGGCGTCGCCGCCCGCCTTCTGCATCTCCTCCTTGAGGGCGGTGACGAATTCCTTGCACTTAATCTTCAGCCCCTTGACGAAGATCATGTGCAGGGGGTAGGCGACCATGAAGCCGTTCGGTGGCTTCTTGCCATCCGACAATTTTCCGTCTTGCCAACTATCGGGCAGCATCCAGCCCCGGCCCTCAAGGAACTCGGGATAGAACCAAGGGCGGATGATCTGAGCCTGGGTGATTTCGAACGAGACCTCGAACTCGTCGACCTTGTGCTCTTCGGTGTGTTTCCTGGACTGTTGGTACGCCCCGCCCGAGGCGGACCACATGCTCCACTTGCCACGCGCGCCGACCTGCCAGTCGGAATAAGTGGTCACCCTGTTGTCGTCGATCTGCTGGTGCTTGAGGGTGTACTTCGTCCACCCGTCGCTGGCGGAGACGTTGGCCGGGGTGAGTGTGGTGAAAGGGTACTGCGTCGGCTGCCCGGAGAGGGTCAACTGGTGGACGCGGTAGGTGTCCTGGATCTCCTTCTTCCACAGTTTGAGGGCGCGCTGCTCATATTGCGCCACGGTGGCGAAGGCGCCTTCGATCTCGTTCTTGAAGCCGGCCGTTTCCCACTCGCTGAAGGCGGTGTTGACCTTCTGCAGATACGATGCGCCGTTGACCTGCCAGTCGGTCTCCCACTGATTCTTTTCGCTATTCTGGCAGGTCAGGGGCCGTAGGCGCTTGCGGTTGTACTCCTGGACGGCTTCGGCGTACTCCTCCATGTACTTCTTGTACTTCTTGTACTTGGCTGTGAATTCCCATACTTCGTCCTCACCCTCCTTCTTTACGGTGAAGATCACCTTCCGCGCCTTGTCCACGGATTTCTTCTCGTCCTCGGTGAGAGTCTGCGCGGCGACCTTGGAGCCCTTCAGGACACGGTCGTACTTGACGTGAAGGCGCGATCCGCTGTCGATCGTCCAGACACCGACCCCGTTGAGGACGGACTTATGGCTGGGCACGACGTTGGTGAGCATCGAGAAGTTGAACGCCGCCACGGAGCGGGCCTTGGTCTCCTCCGCGGTAGCGCCCGTCATTCCTTTGGTGGCGAAGTCGAAGTCACCGGCGCGGTAGGGAAGACCGGGCATGCACCAGGTCAGGAAGGTCCGTGGGTCGGTGTTGCCATCAGTGCCCTTGGCGACGGCGTAGTACAGCTGGCTCTGGAGGGCCTCGCCGATCGTTTGCAGCGTGTATTTTCCTGGGGACATGCCCGCTCCTTGCGTTGTTCGGTGGCGATTTGGTCGATCAGGTCCAGGGGAGATGGGGATCGGGATCCGGGCTCTTGGGCAGCAGCCGACACTTCAAGGCCGCGAGGTAGACGGTGTCGGGGTCGGTGGATTCCCGGCCGACCTTGGTATAGGTCGTCCACTTAATTTTGGGAAACCAGTCGTCGTCACCGATCGCGGAAAACACCACTTTGGCGAGATCACCGGAGCGGGTTTTGATCGCGAGGAGAACCCCCTTACTAAGGGAAGTGCCTCTCTCGAAGCGCAATGATTCCGTTTTGAAGCTGACCTTTTTGAGTTGCTGATAGGTGGCACTCTCGTACGTGGCTTCTTTGGGGAGGTATCCCCAGCCAACGGAAGGCGCCAGCGTCAGGTAATACCACATCACGTTTTCGAGGCAGATCCGAAGCCACCAGTCGGTCTTGGTCTCCCACCCGACATCCTGGCGCTGATGGAGGCCGGTCTCCAAAGAAAGGGCGTACCCGTTACTCCATACCTGATCGCCGGTGCGCCGGACGTCCATCTCTTCCTCCATCCGGCCCTCCGCCGGCGCGGGATGGAGCGGGAGTTCCGGGACACCTTCGTGAGCGGCGGCGGGCTCCTGTGGGTCGCCCTCTCTGCCGGTCAAGGTGCGGTACACGGTGATGTTCCGGGTCATCGCCACCGATTCGACGTATCCAGGGCAGCGTCCCTTGGGCGGCGTTCCCCCGTCGCTGAGGGCCTCCTCGTCGTCACGCCACCACTTCCAGGCGCGCGAGCCGAACATGGTCATGGGCTGCTCGAACCAGGACCGCACGACATCGACGGGGCAGTAGTCGAACGTGAAGCTGGTGATCCTGGGGTCCACCGAACTCGGGTTGATACCCGATTCTCCGGCCTTGAGGAGGTCGAGAAGTTCCTGGCGGCCGACGCGTCGGCGGGGCCAGTCCTTGTCGAGTGCCTCACCTGGCGCGAACGGGCTCGGCGCGTACCTGGCCCCGTTGGGGGCCGTGTACCAGTCACTCGGACGCGCGGGGTCGAACCACTGACGGAAACGCCGCCACTCCTGGGCGGGCGATTTACTGCCCAGAGCGGACAGGATCTGCACGTGCTTCTCCACGGCCTCCTTGTGGCCGAGGTTCTGCCAGTCACTGCGGGCGTCGTTGCGCGCTGCGGCCAGCCGCGGCTCGTCGACTTCCTTCCACCGCTTCTTGACCTCGGGGTTGTGGGAGTTGGCGGCCGCCTGTTCGGCCTGGTGGTAGGCAAGTTCGGCGTGAAAGTAGGTGTCCCGGTACTTCCGGTAGTCCAACAGGTTCTTCGACGGCTTGGTCTCCCCGTTCACCTCGGTGTACAGGTAATTCCGAGCCCCGTCGTAGCTCTTCTGCTCATCGGCTGTCAGATCGCTCTTGGCGAGTTTCGCGTTGAGCACGAACCCGTAGATGTCCCACAGGTACCCCGCGTGCTTCCATCCGCCCGGGGTAGCCTCCGGCAGCCGGTTGACCAGCTGGGAGAACTCGGCGTACGTGACTTTCTGCTCGTGGGTCGCGGGCTGCGCCGAGAAACGCAAGTGGTCGACCTTGTAGGCATACGTGGCCGGCGGGGCCTTGACCACGTGTCCCTTCTGGGCGCCGAGCTGCTGGACCTTGGCCAGCAGAGCCGCCACCACGGCGACGTCCAGAGACCGGCCTTCCCCGGTGGACCCCGCCTCCCTCGCTCTGTCTGTCGTCGTCATCGCGTCGCTCCCAACCCGCATATCTCGGAGCCCGTGAGATCCGTCCGCAGATGAAGAGCGCGGCAAGCCCGCCGGGCGGCATCTCCTACACCATGCCCACAGGGACCGAACCATTCGAACAAAACACGCCGATGGTGCAAAGTCAGTGAATACGGGTGATGCACTCCGGCGCACGATCCGGGGATGTGTCTCACCGGCCAAACGGGGTCCCATCAGATCGCCGGGCAGCCGGGCCTGATGCCAACCTGCGCTCAGAGCCGTGGGGCTTGGCGTCAGGCATGCGTCTTCACTGCAGGTCACGGCAGATGAAGCACCAGAAAGCTCAGCGGAGAACTGTCGTGCGGTCCCCCACGGAACTGCCACGCACATACGTCAGTTCAGGGACTTCTCGATGGCCTCGAAGATGTCCGCGTCGGTCTCCTGCTGCCACCCGGGCAGCTTCGGCCACTCCGCGACGTAGCCGGGCTTCGGGTCGTCGAAGTGCTTGTACATCTGGGCCGTCCAGCACGTCGCGACCATGCGGCTCTTCTGCTCACGACACCCGCGATCGACGTCTCCCGGAACAGTCGGGCGTCCTCGGTCTGCGACATGCCTAGCCCTCTCCTCACGTCGTGCTCAGTGCTCGGATCTCTGACCCCAGCCCGGCCACACGACCGTCACCGACCAAGGGGCCGAACTCAGCTCGTAGGCCCTGAAGTCTCCGGGCGACGTATCCGGAGGAAGATTCCTGAGCCAGTTGCAGCGCCTGGCAGCCGAAGGTGAGCAGCTGGTCAGGGTCACGCCGCTTGGCGCCGATCGCCACAAGGTCCGTCAGCACGGCACCGCGCACCCTGGTGCGGCTCGACGCCCAGCGCTCCGCCTTCGACCGCGTGGGAGACGCGCTGAGGGGTGACGGCAACCCACCGGACGATGACGACGGCACGGACGGAGTCCCGGTAGCCACCTGATCGACCTCGCTCCGACTGCCTGAGGCGGTTGCCGTCAATCACTGCCGTCAAGAGAAACACCAAAGGCCCCCTGGACGATGTCCAGGGGGCCTTTGACCTGTGTGCGCTCGGCAGGATTCGAACCTGCAACCTTCTGATCCGTAGTCAGATGCTCTATCCGTTAAGCTACGAGCGCTTGGCTTTCCGGCGGTTTTTCTTGGCCGGTCGGCGTTGCGGGAACAACATTACATGACCTGCGCCGTGAGGCGAAATCCATTCCCTGTAGCCCCTCTGACCTGCGGAAACGTGCTTATGGGCGGGCTTTGGGGCTCGCTGCTTCCGGGGGGAGTCCTCGATGATCCGGACGAAGTTCGGGCGGGTGTAGCCCTCTTCGAAGGGGTGGAGGCGGTCGGCCTTCACCGCTGCCGAAGGTCGGGGGCCGAGGCGGTGGGCGATCTTGCGGTGGGCGATCTTGCGGGTCTCGGCGTGGGCGAGGTGGCAGGGGGAGGCCCGCGGGCGGCGAGGGTGAAGGCGACCAGGTGAAGACGACCAGATCGCGGGCGACGCGGGATCCCAGGCCCCGTGTCCCGCGCCCCGCGCCCTTGTCCCGCGTCCCGTGTCCCGTGTCCCGTAAGAGGAGTGCCCGGCGGGAGTGCGGGCAAGCGTTGTGGGAAATGCGTTCAGGCCCCGGTCCTGTGGGACCGGGGCCTGAACGGAAGAGAAGCGGAGGCGGAGGGATTTGAACCCTCGATGGGTGGTAAGACCCAAACCGCATTAGCAGTGCGGCGCCATAGACCGGACTAGGCGACGCCTCCACACACCCCACGCGCGCAAGCGCGCTGTGGCGTGTCCAGATGATGGCACAGCTCTGCGGGCTGTCACCAATCGCCCCCTACGGTACTCGGCGGGCGGCCCACCCGGCAAAGACGTTCCTGCGGCGCAACGTCGGGGTCGGCGGCGCGTTAGGAGTGTCGGGGCCGTACAGCGAGGCAGTACGTACGCCCCCGGCGCGTACGTACCGCGTGCCCGCCCCGCACTCGCCTCTTTGGAGCCCGTGATGCCGCACCGCCGGACGTCCCTCTTCGCCGCGGCCGCGACCGCCGTCACCGCCGCCATGTCCGCCGCCACCGCCGCCTCCGCCCTCGCTCTGGCACCGATGGCCTCGGCCGCCCCCATCCCGCTCGCCCCCGAGCGGCTCTCCGCCTACCCCCTTCCGCTCGCCCCGGCCGGGTCGTACGCCGGACCGATCCCGCTGGCGCAGGACCATGCCCCGGTCGGCCTGGCGCGGGTCCTTCACGGCCGGGCGCCCAAGGACCACCTCACGGTGACCGTCGCGCACTCCGGCTCCCCGCGGACCGACGGCACGTTCGAGCTGTACTGCCACCCGAACGGCGGCAGCCACCAGGCGCCGGCCGCCGCCTGCGCCGCCGTCGACCGGCAGACGAGGTGGGGCAAGGACCCGTTCGCGCCCGTACCCGCCGGTGCGCGGTGCACGATGATTCACGGCGGTCCGGCCACCGCGCATGTCACCGGGACGTGGGCGGGGCGGCCGGTCGACGCCCGCTTCCGGCGCACGGACGGGTGCCAGATCGCGCGCTGGGATCGTTATGAGCCGCTGCTCCCGGCCATCAAGTCCTGAGAGCCCGGAAAGCCGAGTCCTGAGAGCGCGGGGAAGCCGAGTCCTGAGAGCGCGGAGAAGCGCGGAGAAGCGCAGAAGAGTGCAGAAGAGCGCAGAGAAGTGTGGCAAGGCGCGGAGATCGGAGTGGGCCCGGGGGCGGTCCGGGGGCCGGCCCGCGCGAAGGCCCCGTCGATCCGTGTGAGTCGTGCTTCGGCATAACAGGTGCCGTGCCGCCCAGGAGCCCGGCGCTTCCCCCGGTCCGATTCATGGCGGAGTAGCGCGGCAGGTCAGGACGCGGGGCACATGTCCGGCGTGCGGTGAGTCGCCCACAGGCGGGGTATTAGCTCCTCGTCATCCGCCTCCGCGTCGCGGGCAAGTGCCCGTAGACTCCATCCCAGCGATCCGCCGCGGTGGGTCGGCAAGGTGCGGTAACAGGGAGGAAGCGTCGTCGTGAGCAGCAGGCCATCCCGAGGCGCTGCTCGCCTCGCAGCCATACTCGACGCCCTCCCCGACGCGCTGTTGCTCGTCAACTGCAACGGCACGGTCGTCAACGCCAACGCCATCGCCCTGGAGACCTTCGAGGCGCCGGGCACCGCCCTGGTCGGGCGCGGCCTGCTCGATCTGCTGCCGTCCTTCGACTCCAAGCGGATCCCCGGCTCCATGCGGCGCCGCGACGAGGAGATCGAGGGCCCGCGGACGAAGCCGACCAGGATGGTCGCGCGGCGTACGGACGGCACGGAGCTGCTGGTCGAGGTGACCAGCGCCAATCTTGAGGACGGCCGCACCCCGTACGAGTCCGCCTTCGAGGCCGCGTACGCCGATCACCGGACCGGCTACACCGGCGACGAGCTGCTGATGCTCGTCGTCCGCGATCTGACGGGGACGCTCGACACCGAGACCGAGCTGGCCCGTCAGCAGCGGCAGACGGAGATGATCCTGCGGGCCGCAGCCGAGGGTGTGGTGGGTGTCGACGCCGAGGGCAAGGTCGTCCTGGTCAATCCGTCCGCCGCGCAGATCCTGGGGTTCCGGGCGAGCGAGCTGGGCGGCAAGGAACTGCATCCGCTGATCCACCACTCGCGGGCGGACGGTTCTCCGCTGCCGTGGGAGGACACGCCGCTCGCCGACACGCTGAAGTCCGGGCGCAAGCACCGGGTGCGCGGGCAGGCGCTGTGGGCGAAGGACGGGCGTGCGGTGGCCGTCGATCTGACGACGGCGCCGGTCCGCGACGGTGATCAGCTCGTCGGCGCGGTGATGACGTTCACCGACCGGCGCCCCTACGACGCGCTGGCCGCCCGGCACGCCCAACTGCTCGCGGTGCTCGAACAGGCGCTGCGCGGGCCGCTGGAGGAACTGACGGGCGAGCTGACGACGCTCGCCTCCGACCCGGCCGGGCAGCTTTGGCCCGAGGCCAACCAGATCCTGCACCACCTCGCCGCCGGGCACGCCCGGATGACGACGCTGGTGGACAACGTCCTGAGCTACCAGCGGCTGGACACCGGTACCGAGCGGCTCAACCGCGCCAAGGTGTCGCTGGACGGCGTCGTCGCGGCGGGTGTGGAGGGCGCGATCGAGCTGATCGGGCCCGGCCGCGCCCAGTTCGCGGTGCACGCGCCGCCGATAGAGGCCACGGTCGACGCCGGGCGGATCGCGCAGGCGCTGTCCCACCTGATCGCGGATGTCGCGGGCGTGGACTCCACGGGCCGGATGGCGGTCGGTGACGGCACGGCGGGCCCGGGCGGCCGGCTCGGTCCGGTCCCGGGTGACTCGACGATCGTGGTGGCGGCGGCGCAGCGCGGGGACGTCGTACGGATCGAGGTGCGCGGGCCGTACGGCGGCGGCGACCCGGTCCACGAGCCGATCGTGCGCGGGATCGTGCGGCAGCACGGCGGTCTGCTCCAGAGCCATGAGATGCCGGGGACGCCGGGCGCGGGCGGCAGCGCGTACGTCCTGGAACTGCCGATGGCGGCGGACGCCTCGGCGACCGGTGGCGCGGAGCGGGCGCGGGAGGCGGCCGGCGGTGAGCCGCCGACCGGGAACGAGACGACGGTGATGCCGGTACCGGCCGCCCGGGCGCGGGGAACGCACGCGCAGGCGGCCGGGAGCGGTGACGAGGGAACGGACGGGAGCGGGACGGGGCACGAGCCCGGTCTCGGTGCGGCCTCGGGGGCCGGGGGTGGCGACGAGGCCGGCGGTGACGCTGGGGTCGGCGGTGACGCTGGGGCCAGCGTTGGTGGCGGGGTCAGTGTTGGTGCTGGGACCGGTGTTGGTGGTGTCGGGCCGGAGGGTGACGACGGGGCCGATGGTGGTGACGGGGGTACGGACGGCTCCGGTGGCCCGGGTGGCTCTGGTGGCTCCGGTGTTGAGAGTGGTGCGGGACTGGCCGCGCAGGGGGGTGGTGCCCAGCCGACCGGGCGTCGGCGGGCGCGGCACTCCGGTGTGGAGCAGGCCGCGGGTACGGCCGCCGGGCAGCAGGCGTCGGGCGCGGTGAACGACCCGCGCAACGGTCGGGCGGACGGTTCGCGGAACGGTTCGGCGAACGTGCCGGACGCGGGTGCGGCGGCCGGACACGGTTCGAGCGGTACGGGCGGCGACGGCGCGGCCGTGGGCGGTGCGGCCGGCGGGGCTCACGGCGCCGGGCGGCCGGTGAGTGGTGGGCCGCAGGGCGCGGCGGGCCCGGGTGGTACGGGACCGGCCCCGGGTATGGCGGAGGCCGAAGCCGTAGCGCCGAGCGGGCGGCGGCGGGCCCGGCAGGCGTCTGCCGACGAGGGTGCGCTGCCCGCGTTGCCCGCCGGTGGCACGTCGTCCGGGGAGTACGAGCGGGCGCCGGGAGCGGCACCCGCATCGGTGCCCGCGGGCGCGCAAGCCCAGGGCCGGCGTCAGGGCCAGGGCCCAGGTCGGACGCTGGGGCAAGGTCCGTCCCAGGTGCAGGTCGAGAGGCCGGGGTCGGCTCAGCAGCACGCCCAGCCCCAGGTGGAGCACCACGGTCAGACGGCGGGCGGGCCGCACGGCCTGGCGCCGGTGCAGCCGGGTGGGCGTCGGGCGCGCCGGGCGCTGGCCGAGGCGCCCGAGCGGACCGCGGACGGCGGCCTGGCTCCCGGGCACGCGCGCGGGTCCACGGGCGCGGAAGCGCTGTCGCCCGCCGGGCCGCGCAGCGCCTTCGCGCTGCCGCCCGCCGCGGCCGACCAGACTCCGCAGTCCCTGCCCGCCCTGCCCGCGGTCGCCGACCAGGCAGCCGGTCAGCAGGGTGGCGTCGGTACGGGGCGGCGCCGGGCGCGTCGTCCGGTCGCCGGTGGCGTGGAGGGGGCGCCCGGCGCGCAGCCGGGGTACGAACTCGAAACGTCCGCCCCCGCCGTTGACGCGCACGACGTGGACAACGGAGAGCCGACCGGCCGCCGGCGGGCCAGGCGGGCAGCCGCCGAGGAACGGGCGGCGGCCGCGATGGCCGATGCCGAGGCGTCGGGCACGTTCGTGGCCGGCCCGGAAGGGCTGGTGGCGCAGGGCGCCGAGGCGGCCGACGGGGCGGGTACGGCTCCTCTGGCCCCTGGGGCCCCTGGGGCTCCCGGTACGCCGGGTGCCGCACCGGTGCCGGAGGGCGCGACCCCAGCGACCCCAGCAGCCCCCGCGACACCAGCGGCCTCAACAATTCCCGGCACACCAGGCGCCCCCGCCGTCCCCGGCACCCCCGGCGTACCGGCGACGCCTGCCGCCCCCGACGCCGCCACGCCCGACGCCCCCGCGCCCACGGGTCGTAGGCGCGGCCGCCCCAGCCCCGTCGAGGAACAAGCAGCCGGCCAGGCGCCGCAGCATTCCCCGGCCCACGGCCAGGCGGCCCCCGGGGTGCCCGACCCGCGGCAGGGTCAGCCGGCCGGGCAGGCGTCCGCCCCGGTGCCGCGGCAGCCGCTGCCGCCCGCCGAGGACGACGGCGGTCACTCCCACAACCGGGCCTTCAGCGTGCGCACGCTGGGGCAGGGCGTGCCGTTCGCCCAGCAGATCGCCGACCAGCAGCGTCCGGCCGCGGCGCCGCCCGGCAGCACGCCGCCCGGCGGTACGTCCGCCGGTTCCGGCCGCCGTCGCAAGCTCGCGGCACCGCCACGGGACGACGAGCGGGGCGCGGCCGCCGAGGCCACGCCGACCGACGCGCACCCGCACCCGGGAACGCAAGCGGGAACGCAGGCGGGGACACCGGCAGGGCCGACCGGAGCTCAGCCCGGTGCGCAGCCCGCAGCACCGGGCGGGACGCCTTCCGGAAGCCGGCCCGGAGACCAGCCCGGAGGCCACCCGGGGTCGCAGCCGCCGCCCGCCTCCCCGCAAGGCCAGCCGCAGCCGCACCTGATGGACGCGAGCGAGGGCCGCGCCTTCGCGATCTCCGCGCCGGACGAGGGCAGCGAGGGCCCCGAGCCGCTGGACGGCCCGAACGGCGCCATAGAGGTGATGGACCGTCCGAGGCTGCCGATGGACGACGAGCTGCCGCCCGAGCCGCTGGACAATCCGCGCCGGCTGCTGGTCTGGCCGGCCCCGGACGTCTCCACCCAGCAGGCGCTCAGCGAGCGTGGCTACCGCCCGGTGATCGTCAACTCCCGCGAGGAGGTGGACGCGCAGATCGCGGCGTACCCCGCGGCGCTCTTCGTGGACCCGCTGACCGGGCCGATCACCCGCACCGCGCTTCAGTCGCTGCGCCAGGCGGCGGGCGCGGCGGAGGTCCCCGTCCTGGTGACTGCCGGTTTGGGGCAGGCCACCAGGGAAGCGGCGTACGGCGCCGACCCGGCCGTACTCCTCAAGGCGCTCGCCCCGCGCGACAGCGAACACCACCCGGCCCGCGTGCTGTTGATCGAGCAGAACGACGCCATCGCGGGCGCGTTGACGACGTCACTGGAGCGGCGCGGCATGCAGGTCGCCCGGGCGGACGCGGACACCGACGCGGTGACTCTGGCGACGCAGATGCGGCCGAACCTGGTCGTCATGGACCTGATGCAGGTACGTCGGCGACGGGCCGGCGTCGTGGACTGGCTGCGCGCCAACGGGCTGCTCGACCGGACCCCCCTGGTCGTCTACACCTCGGCCGACATGGACCCGGCCCAGTTGCCGCGGCTCGCGGCGGGCGAGACGGTGCTCTTCCTCGCCGAGCGTTCAACGAGCGCCGAGGTGCAGGCCAGGATCGTCGACCTGCTGGCGAAGATCGGGACGAACTGACGGCTCACGGTTCACGGCTGTCAGCTCACGACTGCCGGTTCACGGCTGACGGCTGACGGCTGACAACGCCCAGATGCCAGCAGTCAGTTGACCGGGCTCAGGGATTCCTGTGGGCGGCCGCCCACAGAAACCCCTGAGCCGCCGGCCCCGGGCCCCGAGCCCCGCCACCCCTAGCCCAGCCGCGTGACCTCCAGCTCCCCCTCCGCGTACTGCCTGCGCAGCACCTTCTTGTCGAACTTGCCGACGCTCGTCTTCGGCACCGCCGGGATCACCGCCCACCGCTCCGGGAGCTGCCAGCGCGCGATGCGCTCGCCGAGGAACGCCTTCAGCTCCTCGTAGCCGGTGGTCGCGCCCTCGACCAGGACCACCGTCGCCAGCGGCCGCTCGCCCCACTTGTCGTCCGGTACGGCGACCACCGCGGCCTCCGCGACATCCGAGTGCGCCATGAGGTGGTTCTCCAGCTCGACGGACGAGATCCACTCGCCGCCCGACTTGATGACGTCCTTGGCGCGGTCGGTCAGGGTCAGGTAGCCGTCGGGGGTGATCGTGCCGACGTCACCCGTGCGCAGCCAGCCGTCGGGGCTGAACTTGTCCTCGGGGCACAGCGGTTCGCCCTGGGCGCCGCCGTAGTACGCGCCCGCGATCCACGGCCCGCGTACCTCCAGCTCGCCCGCTGCCTCGCCGTCCCACGGAAGCTCCTCGCCGCCGGGGCCGATCAGCCGCGCCTCGACGGAGGCGGGGAAGCGGCCCTGGGTGGCGCGGTAGGCCCACTGCTCCTCGTCGCTCACCCCGGCCGGCGGATGGGAGACGGTGCCCAGCGGAGAGGTCTCGGTCATGCCCCAGGCGTGCACGACGCGGATGCCGTGGCGCTCCTGGAAGCCGCGCATGAGGGCGGGCGGGCAGGCGGAGCCGCCGATGACGACCGTGTGCAGACAGGACACCTCGCGCGGCTTGGCGTCCAGTTCGGCCAGCAGGCCCTGCCAGATGGTGGGTACGGCGGCGGCCATGGTGGGCCGCAGCGTCTCGATCATCTCGGCGAGCGGGCCGGGCTGGAGGAAGCGGTCCGGCATCAGCAGCGAGGCCCCGGCCATGAACGCGGCGTGCGGCAGGCCCCAGGCGTTGACGTGGAACATCGGGACGACCGGCAGCGCGAGGTCCCCGGAGCCCAGCGCGAACGCCTCGGCGTTGTTGACCTGCATCGAGTGCAGGTAGAGGGAACGGTGGCTGTAGAGCACGCCCTTGGGGTCGCCCGTGGTGCCGGAGGTGTAGCAGAGCGCCGCGGCCTGTCGTTCGTCGATGTCCGGCCAGCGGTAGGTGTCCGGCCGGTCGGCGATCAGTTCCTCGTAGTCGTGCACCCGCTGCGTCGCGCCGGCCAGCGGCGAGCGGTCGCCGGGGCCGACGACGACGAGGTGTTCGACACCGGTCAGCTTGGGCAGCAGAGGGGCGAGCAGCGGGATCAGGCTGCCGTTGACGAGGACGACCCGGTCCTCGGCGTGGCGGATGATCCACGTGAGCTGTTCGGCGGGCAGCCGGAGGTTGAGGGTGTGCAGCACCGCGCCCATGGAGGGGATCGCGAGATACGCCTCCATGTGCTCGGCGTTGTTCCACATGAGGGTTCCCACGCGTTCGTCGGTCGCGACCGCGAGTTCGTCGCGCAGGGCGTGGGCCAGCCGGGCGGCACGGCGGCCGATCTCGGCGAATGTGCGCCGGTGCGGGTCCGCGCCGGTCCAGGTGATGACCTGCGACTTCCCATGGACGGTCGACCCGTGGGTCAGGATTCGCGAGACCGTGAGCGGTACGTCCTGCATCGTGCTGAGCACCGGGTGCCTCCGCTTGTTACGGGCGGGTAGTGGTGCTGTGATTGTCGGCGCATACCAGCCGGTATGTCACGCCCCCGGAATGTGTTCTTTCCCGCCTCGTATCTTTTCCGTCCCCGCCTCGCGTCTTTTCCGTCCCCGCCTCGCGTCTTTTCCGTCCCCGCCTCGCGTCTTTTCCGTCCCCGCCTCGTATCTCTTCCGCCCGAGCCCATCCCCTCCGGGAGCCAAGCCGGCGCGGCCTCACAGCGTCAGGGAGAGTTCCGGGTCCTCGCGGAGTTTGGCCAGGGCGCGGGAGACGGCGCTTTTGACCGTGCCGACCGAGACCTCCATGACCTCGGCGGTCTGGGCCTCGCTCAGGTCCTCGTAATACCTGAGGACGACCATGGCCCGTTGACGGGCGGGCAGCCGCATGACCGCGCGCCACATCGCGTCCCGTAGGCCCTGGAGCTCGGCGGGGTCGGGGGCCGGGGTGGGGTCCGGCTCGGGGAGTTCCTCGCAACTGAACTCCTCGACCTTCCGCTTGCGCCACTGGGACGTACGGGTGTTGATCAGCGCGCGGCGGACGTAGCCGTCCAGGGCGCGGTGGTCCTCGATGCGCTCCCACGCCAAGAAGGTCTTGGCGAGCGCGGTCTGGAGCAGGTCCTCGGCGTCGTTCGGATTGGCGGAGAGCGACCGCGCGGCGCGCAGCAGCACCGGCCCCCGGGCCCGTACATAGGACGAGAACGACGGGAACACAGCGGCGGTCGAGGCGCTTGTGCACACTGGCGTGGTCATGGCTCCACGCTAGAAGCGGCGGAGGGGTCGGGGGATCGCCCGAAGGTGCCGAAACACCCTCCCTCTCAAGTTGTACAGGTGGGGCCCGCTCCACCTCCTCAGGGCGGAGGGGCGGGGACGGTCCCCTAGGGCCTGCCCTCCGGGTCACGCTCCGGTGGGCGCGCCACCGGACCGGCGGAGGCCGACGAATTCGAGCGCGGCGAAGACCGCGACGACGAGGGCGCCGATCAGCAGGAAGACGGTCCCCAGGGCGGTGAGCGGGATCAGGCCCGTCGCGACGAGCAGGACGAGCGCCACGCAGGACAGGGCGTTGCCCGCGATGACGGTCACGGCGAGGCGCGACGGGATGCGGGGGTAGCCGGCGATCAGTGCCAGAGCGGCGGCGCCACCCAGCATCGCGACCCCGAACGGTACGGACCAGGTGAGGGGCAGGCCGAGCGGGCCGCTGAGCGGGCCGCCGCCGACCAGCAGGAAGACGCCGAAGGCGGCGGTGCTCCAACTGTCGACGCGAAGGCTGGTGCGCAGCGGGTCCGACGCGGGGCCGCCGGCGGACGGGCGGCGGGAGGCGGTGGCGGTGGACGTGGCTGTGGCGGTGGGATTCATGGGGGCGTCTCCTTCAGAGAGCGGACGGTGCTGACCGGTTCCGGGGAAACGGTGCAGCACAGGAGGCATGGGCTCAATGACCTCCGAGGTCATGGCTCCGGTGATCAGCGGCTGGATATCCTCCGGCCATGGATGCGAAGCAGACGTCACGGGTGGGGACCCTGTTGCGGGAGTGGCGTCGGCGCCGCCGGCTCAGCCAGTTGGAACTGGCCCTCCTCGCCGACAGTTCCGCGCGGCACCTGTCCTGTGTGGAGACCGGCCGCGCGCTCCCCAGCCGGACGATGGTGCTGCGTCTGTCCGCCGCCCTGGACGTCCCCCTCCGCGAGCGCAACACCCTGCTGCTGGCCGCCGGTTACGCCCCCGCCTACCGGGAGAGCAGCCTCGACGACGAGGAGATGGCTTCGGTGCGTTCCGCACTCGACATGATGCTGACGACGCACGAGCCGTACCCCGCCGTCGTGGTCGACCGCTGCTGGAACCTGCTGACCGGCAACCGGGCCATGTCCGTCCTGATGGACGGCGTTCCGCCGCATCTGCTGACACCGCGGCCGAACGTGTTCCGGCTGACCCTGCACCCCGACGGACTCGCCTCGCGGCTGGTCAACTTCGACGAGGTCCGCGACCTGTTCCTCAAGCGGCTGCTGCGCCAGGTCAACGCCACGGGCGACGCGGAGCTGCGGGCGCTGTACGAGGAGGTGTGCGGGTATCCCCTGCCGGCGGGAGGGGGCGGGGAAGCCGCTTCGGAGGGCGAAGCCGCCCCGGAGGGGAAAGCGTCCCAGGAGGGGGCGGCGGCCGGGGTTCCGGGGGCGCGGCCCGGTCCGGTGCAGGTGCCGCTACGGGTGCGTACCCCGCTGGGTGAGCTGTCGATGTTCAGCACGATGGCCACGTTCGGCGCGCCCGCCGATGTGACGCTGTCGGAGCTGGCGATCGAATTGTTCTACCCGCTGGACGAGTTCACGGCGAAGACGCTGCGCGGGCTCGCCGCGATGGCGGACGGGAGCGGGGACGGGAGTAGGGACGCGAGGAGGGGCCAGGACGGGGCTGGGGGCGAGGCTCCAGGGGAGAGTGAGGCCCCCGGACCGGACCGCCTCACCCGCTCGGCGTCACCACGAGATGAGTGGGTGCCGTACGCGGAGCCGGCGGGAGGCGCAGCCCACCCGAGCCGGGCGTGAGCGAGCCCAGGACGGTGGGACGGCGCGCGCCGGTGCAGGAGGGGACGGTGCCCGGCAGACCGTGGACGGTGAGGAAGCCGAGGACGGCGAAGGCGTACGCCTCCTTGGCGGCGGCCGGCAGACCGAGGTCGTCGGAGGTGCGCAGGGGAACGCCGCCGAGTTCCGTACGGAGCAGCGCCATCAGGGTCGGGTTCCGCGTGCCGCCGCCCGAGGCGATCACCTCCGTGGCTCCCGCGGACCGGACCGCGGCGGCGACGGTGCGGGCCGTGAGGAGGGTGACCGTGGCGAGGACGTCCTCGGGTGGCAACGGCTCGCACCGGTCCAGGGCCGCGAGGAGATACGGCAGGTGGAAGAGTTCCTTGCCCGTCGTCTTCGGGGCGGGCCGGGCGTAGTACGGCTCGTCGAGGAGGAGACCGAGCAGACGGGCGCTGACCGTGCCCCGGGCGGCCAGCGCGCCGTCGGTGTCGTAGCGCAGGCGTCCGCCGGTGAAGTGCTGGACGGCCGCGTCGGCGAGGGCGTTGGCGGGGCCGGTGTCGAAGGCGATCGGATCGCCGGATTCCGGGAGGGCGGTGAGGTTGGCGATCCCGCCGAGGTTCAGCGCGACGGGGACGCCGGGCCGGCCCCGCAGCCACAAGGTGTCGACCATGCTGACCAGCGGCGCGCCCTGGCCGCCGGCCGCGACATCGCGGGCCCGCAGATCCGACACGACGGGACGGCCGGTCACCTCGGCGATCCAGGCCGGTTGCCCGATCTGGAGGGTGCCGCGCACCCGGCCGTCCTCCGTCCAGTGATGCACGGTCTGCCCGTGCGAGACGATCAACTCGGCGCGCCCGCCGCACAGGACGCGGTCGGCGCGGGCGGCCACGGACGCGAAGGCCCGGCCGACACCGGTGTCGAGGCGGCACACCCGCTCCATGCTCGCCGTCGCCGGGGGCAGCGCCGCGGCGAGCGCCGCGCGGAGTTCGTCCGGGTACGGCTCGCTCAGCAGCCCCAGCGGGGTCAGTGCGAGGCGGTCGCCGTCGAGGGTGAGGTCCGCGGCCGCGGCGTCGATCGCGTCGTAGGAGGTCCCGGACATCAGGCCGATCACGCGCATCGCTCTCGTCTCCTCGGTGGCCGTGTGGTCAGTCGGCCGTCCCGGGCCGGTCCGCCGGCCGCCCGGGCTCAGTCGGGCAGCGGGCGGCGGTGGTCGTCGCCGCGCAGGGTCAGCAGGGCGGCGACGCTGACGGCGCAGGTCACGGCCACGTAGTAGGCCGGTATGTCGGCATCGCCGGTCCGCTTGGTCAATTCGGTGATGACGAGTCCCGCGCAGCCCGAGAAGACGGCGTTGGACAGCGCGTAGGACAGACCGAGGCCGGTGCACCGGACGCGGGTGGGGAACATCTCGGCGAGCATGGCCGGCCCGGGACCCGCCATGAGGCCGACGACGGCACCCGCGGCGAGCACCGCGCACGCCTTCGCCGGGGCCGGTGCCCCGGCGTCCTGGAGCAGGTGCAGCAGCGGGAAGGCGAGGACGACGACCAGCGCGGCGCCGGCCGCCATCACCGGACGCCGCCCGATCCGGTCGCTGAGCGCGCCGGCCGGCAGGAGGACGGCGGCGAAGCCGAGGTTGGCCAGGACGGTGGCGACCAGTGCCTCCTGGAGGCCCGCGTTCAGCGTGCTCCGGAGGTACGACGGCAGCACGACCAGGAAGGTGTAACCGGCCGCCGACCAGCCCATGAGCCGTCCGATACCCAGGACGATCGCCCGAGCCACCTCCCCTGCCCGGGGCATCTCCACGGCCCGTGGCACCTCCCCGGCCCGTGGCACCTCCCCGGCCGGCCCGGCGGCCTTCCGCTCCGTACGGTCGAAGGCGGGGGTCTCCTCCAGTCCCAGGCGCAGCCACAGCGCGGCGAGCCCCATCGGCAGGGCCAGCAGGAACGGCAGCCGCCACCCCCAGGCGCCGAGTTCGGCCTCCGTCAGCACGGTGGTCAGCAGCACGGCGGCGCCCGCGCCTCCAAGGAGGCCGAGAGCGACCGTGAACGACTGCCACGCGCCGTACAGGCCCCGCCGCCCCGGCGGCGCGAACTCCGTCATCAGCGACACGGCACCGCCGAACTCGCCGCCCGCCGACAGTCCCTGCACGACGCGCAGCAGCGTGAGCAGCCACGGGGCGGCCGCGCCCGCCGTCGCGTACGTCGGCAGCAGGCCGATGAGGGTCGTCGCCCCGGTCATCAGCAGGACGGCCAGGACGAGCGTCGGCCGCCGCCCGATCCGGTCGCCGATCCGGCCGAAGAGTGCGGCGCCGACGGGGCGGAAGAAGAACGCCAGCGCGAAGGACGCGTACGTCTTGATGAGCGCCTCCACCTCGCCCCCGCCGTCGGGCGTGAAGAAGTTCGCCGCGATGACCGTCGCGAAGTAGCCGTAGACGCCGAATTCGTACCACTCGATGAAGTTGCCGACCGACCCCGCCGCCAGCGCCCGCCGGGAGCGGGGCGGCCCGGCGCGTTCGCGGGCGGGAGGGCGCACCGCGCCGGTCATGGCGCCGCCCCGCCCTCGGCGGTGAGGATCAGGCCCGACGTGGGGACGCCCGTGCCGGCGGTGACCAAGACGCGGGCGGCGTCCGGGGTCTGGTTGACGGAGGTGCCGCGCACCTGGCGTACGGCCTCGGCGATGCCGTTCATGCCGTGCAGATACGCCTCGCCGAGCTGCCCGCCGTGGGTGTTGAGCGGCAGCGCGTCCGCGGCCACGAAACCGGCGGCCTCGCCGGGCCCGCAGAAGCCGAACTCCTCAAGCTGCATCAGCACGAACGGCGTGAAGTGGTCGTAGAGGATCGCGACATCGATATCGGCGGGTGACAGCGCCGCCGTACGCCACAACTGGCGGGCCACCACGCCCATTTCGGGCAGGCCCGTCAGATCGTCACGGTAGAAACTGGTCATCTGCTCCTGCGCCCGGCCCGCGCCCTGCGCCGCGGCCGTGATCAGCGCCGGCGGGCGGCGCAGATCGCGGGCCCGCTCGGCCGAGGTCACCACGAGCGCCTGGCCGCCGTCGGTCTCCTGGCAGCAGTCCAGCAGCCGCAGCGGCTCGACGATCCAGCGGGAGGCGGCGTGGTCGGCGAGGGTGAGGGGCCTGCCGTAGAAGTAGGCGGCCGGATTGCGCGCGGCGTGGCGGCGGTCGGTGACGGCGACGTGCCCGAACGCCTCCGGTGTCAGCCCGTACGCGTGGAGGTAGCGCTGGGCGGCCATGGCGACCCAGGACGCGGGGGTGAGCAGGCCGAACGGCAGGTTCCAGCCGAGCGCCGCGCCCTCGGCGGTCGGCTCGCGCCGCTGCACGCCCGCGCCGAAGCGGCGGCCGGAGCGCTCGTTGAAGGCGCGATAGCAGACGACGACCTCCGCGACGCCGGACGCGACCGCCAGCGCCGCCTGCTGGACGGTGGCGCAGGCCGCGCCGCCCCCGTAGTGGACACGGGAGAAGAAGGACAGCTCGCCGATGCCGGCCGCCTGCGCGACGGTGATCTCGGGGCTGGTGTCCATGGTGAAGGTGACCATGCCGTCCACGTCGGCGGGCGTGAGTCCGGCGTCGTCCAGGGCGGCGCGCACCGCCTCGACGGCGAGTTTCAGCTCGCTGCGGCCGGAGTCCTTGGAGAACTCGGTCGCCCCGATGCCCACGATGGCGGCCCGGCCGCCGAGGGAGTCCGCGCGGCGCAGGCTCATGGGGCCACCTCCGGGGCGGCGGCCTCTGTGGGGTGGTCCGGGACCGTGACGGTCACCGTGCCCGTGACGTGGTGGCCGAGACCGTTCGCGCCGACGATCCGCACCCGCGCGGCAGCACCGTCGACGGCGGTGACCGTGCCGCTCAACACCATGGTGTCCCCGGGGTAGTTGGGCGCGCCGAGCCGGATGACGGCCTCGCGCAGCACCGCCCGGGGGCCGAAGTGGTCGGTGATGTAGCGGCCGACCAGGCCGTTGGTGGTCAGGATGTTCATGAAGATGTCCGGCGAACCCTTCTCCCGCGCGGCCTCCGCGTCGTGGTGCACGTCCTGGTAGTCGCGCGAGGCGATCGCCCCCGCGACGATCAGCGTGCGGGTGACGGGGACGGTGAGCGGCGGCAACTCGTCACCGGGGCTGACGAACGGGGGCCGGCCCGGGCGCCCGGTCTTCCGGATTCCTCCCCCGGCCCCGTCCGCACGGCCTTCCGCCGCCGGTCCGCCCGGCACCCGCCGCTCCCGGGTCGGCGTGCGGTCCACGTCAGCGGTCCCCTCCGCCCGGAAGACGGGCAGGTCCCACTCCCCGTCGACGCGCCGGAACTCCAGCCGTACGGGCATGCCGATCCGCACCGCGTCGTACGGCACCCCGACCACGTTGCTGACCATCCGCACCCCTTCCGCGAGTTCGATCAGGGCCACCGCGTAGGGGCCGCCCGGCTCGCTTGTGTCGGTGTCGGCGTCGGACTCGGAGTTGTACTCGGACCTGTACTTGGACTCGGTGAAGGCGGGGAACGGCGGGTGGTGCATCACCACGTAGGAGAAGACGGTCCCCGCGCCGCTCGCCCGGAACGTGTCCCACTCCGGCGATCCGCACGCGGCGCAGCCGGGCAGCCAGGGGAAGCGGGGCCTATCGCAGCCGCGGCACCTCTGGATGAGCAGTTCGTGCGCGGCGACACCGTCCCAGAATCCGGCGTTGTCCCGGTTCACGACGGGTCGGGGGCGGCGCGGGGACGGCCCGCCCGGCCGCCCGCCCGCCGGTTTCCTGGCGGCGGGCACGTACTTGAGGATCCGGAAGCGGTGGGTGCCCGCGAGCGTGCCGTCGGCGCGTACGTCCATCCGCGTCGTGACGAAGTACCCGGCGCCCAGCTTGGTGGTCTTGCGCGCAGAGACCGACTCGATCACCGCGTCGAAGGTGATCCGGTGGCCCGGGCGCAGCGGCCGCAGGTACTCCTGCTCGCAGTCGGTGGCGACGACGGAGGTGTAGCCGGCGTCGTCCAGCAGCGTGAGGAGTTCGTCGTATGCGGCGGAGCGGCCGGTGGGGCCGGTGTCGCCCGTGTGGTCGGTGGGGTCTGTGTGATCGGTGGGACCCGCGTGGCCGGACAGTCCGCCCATCGTCCAGGTCTGGAGCATGGTGGGCGGGGCGAGGGGGTCAGGGCCCTGGTAGGCGGGGTTCGCATCGCCCATCGCCTCGCACCAGTGCCGGATCATCGGCGCGTTGACGGGGTCCTTGCCGACGCCCGCCGTGACGGCGGCCCGCCCCTCGAAGCGCCGCAGCCGGTCGTACAGCGGGTCGGAGGGCCCGTCGACCGTCATCGCGGCCCCCCGGTCAGACGTGACCGGCGGGGCCGACGGGTCGGGCGGTGCTGACGGGGCCGGCGGGACCGGCAGGAGTGGCGCGCGATGGGGGCGAGGTGCACGTCGGCGGCTCCCCTTCTGGTGGCGGCGTGGGGCGTACGGGTTCCGGGCGCACAGGAGCGAGAGGGTTTCTGACTGTCCGTCAGAAACCCTCTCGCTGTCAAGGCCGGCGCGGCCAAGCCCGGAGCAGCCCAACGCCCCCGCGCCGTACCTCACTCATCCGCCGGTCAGCTCCCGGTCGGCCGGCGGCCGGCCGCCGCTCGGCCCGCCGCCCGGTCCGCCGACCCGCGGCGCGCCGTCACCAGAGGTCGCTGAAGTTGACGGTGGCGTTGTCCTGGTCGATGTGGGTGAAGCCGGAGCCGTTCACGCTGGCGGTGTTGTTCTGGTTCGCCGCGCCCGGGCCGTTGGCCACCTGCTGGGTGCTCGTGGAGTTGCCGTGGTTGCTGCCGCCGACGCCGGTACCGGCCTGGCTGACCGCCGCCGAGCTCGACCCGTGGTTCGCAAAGCCGCCGTTGTCGGCCTGCGCCACGCCGGTGAAGAGGGCGGCCGCGAAGGGCAGTGCGGCAGCGAGAGCGATGACGCGGGCGGTACGGATGCTTGCCATGTCTATTCCTCCTACGGAACACAACTTTTGGAGATCTGCCGGAACTCGCTGGTCCTGTGGCACCCAGCCAGCCGATGCCACTTATGGAAGCTCTTGACCTGCCGGAACTCCGTTTGTTCACCGGGTAGTTGGCCAACCACCGCGATGCTTTCTCGACGTCGCGAACTCAGGATTGCCCACCGAATCCCCGGCGAACCCGCCGCGAAGGGTCGATTCCCTCGCAAGCATGAGGAACCCCGGGTAAACCCGCACCGCGCCCCGACGCCCCCGCACACGCCCCTTTGGCGACCCCGCCGACCGCGCCCGCCCCGTCGCATGCGGCCCCACCCGGGCCACGCAAGCGCCGCACCCACGGGGCCGCCGCCCCCTCTCCCTTCCGGCCACCCCCGGCGCGCGGCTCGACCCCCTTCCCTTCATCGAACATTCGTACGAAAATAGATTCATGGCCGCCACGCCCCGAAGCCATGCCGAACCGCCCACGAGGACCCGTCCCGAGCCACGGGCCGAGCCACCAGTCGAGCCGCGAGCCGAGCCATGGCCCGACACCCGAACCACCGCCCGCCCCTCACCACCACACTCCGGTCCGCAGTCCGACCCGCAGCCCTACGCGCCACCGCCCTCCGACCCGCAGTCCTACGCGCCACCGCCCTCCCCCGCCCCGGCCGGCTCCCCACCCCGCCACCCGTATCCCGACGCGCACGCCGCCGCCCTCGCCCACGCCCTCCTCGCCGCCGAGCAGGGCTACGCCGTCATTCCGCTGACCCGCACGAAGCTCCCCGCCGTCCGCTCCCCGCACCGCGGCCACCCCGAGACGCCGCCCTGCCGCGGCGCCTGCGGCCGTATCGGGCACGGTGTCCACGACGCGACGACCGATCCCCTCGCCATCCGCCGGCTGTTCGCCGCCGCCCCCTGGGCCACCGGTTACGGCATCGCCTGCGGGCTGGCGCCGCACCACCTCATCGGCATCGACCTCGACACCAAGAACGGCGCCGACAGCCTCACGGCCCTCCTGCTCATCGCCGAGGAGCACCGCTTCGCGCTCCCGCCGACCGTCACCGTCCGCACCCCCTCGGGCGGCCGCCACCTGTGGCTGACCGGGCCGCCGTCCCCACCGGCCCCGCACGTCCCCAACTCCGTCGGCCGCCTGGCCCCCGGCATCGACATCCGCAGCACCGGCGGCTATCTCGTCGGCCCCGGATCCCTCACGGTGCACGGCCGCTACGTCCTCGCCCCCGGCTCCCCGCCCCACCCCGCGCCCGTACCGCGCGCCCTGCTCGCCCTCCTCACGCCTCCACCACCCTCCACGCACCCGAGCGCCCCGCCCGCCGGACCGCCCCACACGGCCGGCGCCCTCGTCCGCTTCGTCCGCACGTCCCCCGTAGGCCAACGCAACGCCCGCCTGTTCTGGGCCGCCTGCCGCGCCCACGAGTCCGGCCTGGACCGGGAACTGGCCCCCCGCCTCCTGGAAGCCGCCCGCCACACCGGCCTCTCCGACGAGGAGGCCCGCGCCACCCTCGCGTCGGCGGGACGGCGATGAGGCGCACGACGACGCGGGCGATGACGCGGGCGCCGCGATGTGGGTGACGCGGTGGGTGATCAGGCGGTGGGTGATCAGGCAGTCGATGACGCGGGCGACGCCGTGCGCGAAGACGCGGGCGACGACATCGACGGACCGAGGTATCGGGGGATCCGGGGACCGAGGCACCGAGGTAACGAGGCACCCAGGGATCGGGGATAGCGGGACGGAAAACCCCATGCGCCCGCCAGACCGCCGCCGCTAACCTGACCCCATGTCTACGCCCCGGATTTCCTAGCTCGGACACCGCTTCCACGCCACCCGTGTGTCCTTGAGCTTCTCCGGAGCGTTATCCCATGATCACCGTGCGCGGTGTCGACGTGCGCGTCGGCGCCCGACTTCTGCTGTCCGACCTCTCCTTCCACATCGCCCCCGGCGACCGCATCGGCCTCGTCGGCCGCAACGGCGCCGGCAAGACCACCCTCCTGCGCGCCCTCGCCGGCCAGGACCGGCCCGCCGCCGGATCCATCACCCGCACCGGATCCCTCGGCCACCTCGCGCAGGACTCCCGTACCGCCGACCCGGACACCACCGTCACCAACCGCATCCTCTCCGCCCGCGGCCTGGACCGCGCCGTACGGGCCCTGCGCGCCGCCGAGACGGCGATGGCCGCGGCCACCCGCCCAGCCGCGCAGGAGCGGGCGATGGCCGCGTACGCCCGGGCCGAGGCCGACTTCCAGGCACGCGGCGGGTACGCGGCCGAGGCCGAGGCGGCCCGCGTCGCGGCCGGTGTCGGCCTGCCGCAGCGCGTCATGGAGCAGCCCGTCGGCACGCTGTCCGGTGGCCAGCGGCGCCGGGTCGAACTGGCCCGCATCCTCGTCGCCGACCACGACACCCTGCTGCTCGACGAACCGACCAACCACCTGGACGCCGACTCGATCGCCTGGCTCCGGACGTTCCTGACCGGCCACCGGGGCGGGCTGATCCTCATCAGCCACGACACCGACCTCCTGGCCGGCACCGTCAACCGCGTCTTCCACCTGGACCCCGGACGCGCCACGATCGACGTCCACAACACGACCTGGAGCGCCTACCTCGCCCAGCGCGCAGCCGATGAACGGCGCCGGACCCGCGAGCACGCCAACGCCGAACGCAAGGCGGCCGCACTGCGCACCCAGGCCGACAAGATGCGCGCACATGTCGCGACGGCCGTCGCCGCGAAGAACATGGCGCGCCGCGCCGACCGGATGCTCGCCGGCCTGGAACCGGCCCGCCGCACCGAAAAGGTCGCCCGGATCCGGCTGCCGGAGCCCGCGCCGTGCGGCCGGACGCCGCTGGGCGCGATCCGCCTGACCAAGGCGTACGGCGCCCACCAGGTGCTGTCGGGCGTGGACCTGGCCGTCGACCGGGGCAGCCGACTGGTCGTCCTCGGCCTCAACGGCGCCGGCAAGACGACGCTGTTGCGGATCCTCGCCGGTCACGAGACGCCGGACACCGGCCGCGTCGTACCCGGTCACGGGCTGCGCCTGGGCTACTTCGCCCAGGAACACGACACCCTGGACCCGGCCCGCAGCGTTCGCGCGAACCTGACCGCCGCGGCGCCGCACCTGACCGACGGCGAGGCCCGGCACGTCCTGGGGTCGTTCCTGTTCACGGGCGACGACGCCGACAAAGCCGCCGGCGTGCTCTCCGGCGGCGAGAAGACCCGGCTGGCTCTGGCCGGTCTCGTCCACTCCGGCGCGAACGTCCTCCTGCTGGACGAGCCCACCAACAACCTCGACCCGGCCTCCCGGGGCGAGGTCCTCGCGGCCGTCGACAACTACCCGGGCGCCATCGTGATGGTCACCCACGACCCGGGCGCCATCGAGTCCCTCCGCCCCGACCGCGTACTTCTCCTCCCGGACGGCACGGAAGACCTCTGGAACCCGGACCACTTGGAGCTGGTCACTTTGGCGTGAGACCCGGCCGTAAGACGCAGGCGTGACGGGCCAAGGGTGACGGACCGGGGGTGAGGGGGCGGGGCGGAGGAGGCGGGGCTCAGGAGGCGGAGGCTCGTCAGGGGCGGAGGCTCGTCAGGGCAGGGCCGGAGTGTGCCGCTCCTCCCCACCCCCCGCCGCCTTCCGCGCCTCGATCAAAAACCGCGTCGTGTGGGCGCCGAAGGCCCCCTCCCGACATATCACCGCATCCAACTCCCGCAACTTCTCCCGGTGTTCCTCGACGGTGAACCCGGGCACCATCCCGACCACCTTCCGCAGGAAATAGACCACGGCGCCGATGTCGAAGAACTCCGTCCGCAGCGACTCCGACCGCAGATCGACCACCTCCAGCCCGGCCGCCTCCGCGTCCCGGCGGGCGTCCTCGGGATGACGGGCCCGCCGTACGTCCTCCGGCTGCGGCCCCAGGAAATACTCCACCGGCTCGAACACACCGGCCGGACCGAGCTGTTCGTTCGGCGGCCAGGACTCCGTGGCGAGCAACACCGCACGTCACCGGGAACCCGTAAGCCACCGTCAGTCATCGTCAGTCACACGTTATCCCCATCCCCACCCTCCGCCGGAAGGCTGAGCTCGGGCCTGTCCCACATCACCGCCGGCGGGTTCGCCCGCACCGTCCCGACCCACCGCGCGCCGACGCTGCGATAGAACCCCTCGGCGGGCGGATGCGACACCACCCGCACACTGCCCAGACCGGCCCGCCGCGCCTCGCCCCGCAAGTGCTCGATCAACACCCGGCCGATCCCGGCGCCCTGCTGGTCATCCGCCACGAACATCAGATCCAGCTCCGCCGCCTCGACCAGCAGCGCGTAAAACCCCACCGTCCGCCCGTCGTCCGCCACGGCGACGAACACCCGGTGCGCCTCGACGTAATCCGGCCCCACCCGGAATCCCTCGACCATCGCGCCATACGGCCCCCCGTAAGCCCCCGACCCCCGCACCATCCGACTGATCCGCCTGGCATCCCCCGCCCCGGCCCGCCGCACCACCACCCCACGCCCGACGCCCGCTCCCCCCGCTCGCCGCACAGCCATCTCACCCACTCCCTCTCCCCCTCTACAACACCGAACGAGCCCCGACCGATGCCGCGCGACCCCGCCCAACCCACGACAAAAGGGGCCCCCGGCTGCGCCGGAAGCCCCTCTCACCTGCGTATTTCCACTACCTCTGCGGAGGCTGTGGGATTTGAACCCACGGTGACGTTGCCGCCACGACAGTTTTCAAGACTGTTCCCTTAGGCCGCTCGGGCAAGCCTCCCCGCGGCACCGGTGAACGGTGTCGCGGGATCAGACTAGCGCGTCACTTGTCGCCCGTGCGCTGGCCCAGGGTGACCTGGACGGTGTGCTCCTTGCCGTCGCGCTTGTAGGTGAGGGTGACCTCGTCGCCGGGCTTGTGCTGCCAGATCTCGCTGATGAGGGTGGGGCCGCTGTCGATGACGGTGTCGTCGAGTTTGGTGATGGTGTCGCCGGGCTGGAGGCCGGCCTTGGCGGCCGGGCCGTTCGGGGTGACCGCGTCGGAGCCGTCGTTGCCGGTCTGGGCGATGGTGGCGCCGTCGCCGGTGTCCTTCATGCCGACCTGGACGCCGATCTGCGGGTAGATCGGCTTGCCCGTCTTGATCAGGTCCTGGGCGACCCGCCTGGCCTGGTCGATGGGGATCGCGAAGCCCAGGCCGATGCTGCCGGACTGCTGCGGTTCGCCGCCCAGTCCGCCGCCGCTGCCGGCGGACTGGATGGCGGAGTTGATCCCGATGACGTTGCCGCCGGCGTCCATGAGCGGGCCGCCGGAGTTTCCGGGGTTTATCGACGCGTCGGTCTGGAGGGCGCTCATGTACGAGGCGCTCGTGCCGCCGCCGTCGCTGGAGGCCACCGGGCGGTCCTTGGCGCTGATGATGCCGGTGGTGACCGTGCCGGACAGCCCGAAGGGCGCGCCGATGGCGATCGTGGCGTCGCCGACGCGGACGTTGGCGGACTTGCCGAGGGGCAGCGGGGTGAGCCGGGCGCCGGAGGCGTTCTTCAGCTTGATGACCGCGACGTCGTAGCCCTGGGCGCGGCCGATGACCTCGGCTTCGTACTTCTTGCCGTCGGAGAACGTCGCGGTGAGCTTGCCGCCGCCCTCGGCCGCGCTGGCGACGACGTGGTTGTTGGTGAGGATGTGGCCCTGCTTGTCGTAGACGAAGCCGGTGCCCGTGCCGCCCTCACCGGTCGCGCCCTGGGCCTCGATCGTCACGACGCTGGGCAGTGCCTTCTGCGCTATTCCGGAGACGGAGGTGGGCTTGCGGTTGAGCGCCTCGGGGTTGCCGGAGGCGGTGACCGTCGTCGAGGCGCTGTCGTCGCGGTCCGCGGCCCAGTAGCCGATGCCACCGCCGACGCCGCCCGCGACCAGCGCGGCGGCGAGCACCGCGGCGACCAGGCCGCCGTTGCGCTTCTTGGGGGCGTGGGGGCCCGGTGCGCCCCAGGGGCCACCGCCGCCGCCACCGTAGGGCGGCTGCTGGCCCCAGCCGCCTCCGGAGCCGTGCCCGCCCGTGGCGTACGGGGGGATGCGGGTGGTCGGCTCCCCCGGGCCGTCCTGCTGGCCGCCGGCGGACGGCGGTCCCCAGCCGGGCGTGGAGCCGCCGCCCGAGGCGGCCGTCGCGGTCGGGATGCGGGCGGTGTCGTGCGCGCGGTGATCGTCGCGCGCACGGTGGTCGTCATACGGGCCGTGGCCGTCTCCCGGGTGGGCGGCGGGCGGCTGGGCGGGGCCGGGCGCCGCCGGGGGGCCGACGGGGGCGGCGGCGACGGTCGGTGCGAAGTCCGGCGGCGGCGGGGCGTCCGGAGTCCGGTCACCGGAGGCGGACGCGGGGGCGCTGTCCGACGCCTGCGGCCCGTTCGGGGGCTTGGCCTCCGACGGGACGGCGGCTCCCTCGTTCTCGGTGCTCACAGCTCTCTCCTCAGCTTCACGACTGTGCCGGCCGACGGCCCCGTGGCCGTCTTCGCGGTTCTCTGTTCTCCACGTTCTCCACCACCCGTATTCCAGGTCCGCGACCCCGGTACTCCAGGATTCACGGGATTCCGGATCCGGCGCTACGGGCGGGGCCCGGTGTCCCAAGCCTTTCCCACGCCGCGTCAGGGCGCCGTAAGCCGAGGCTGTGACTGTTCCCCTCATCCTTTATGCCGGACAAATCCGGCGCATCCCGGTGAGGTGCCCGGACACCGCCCGAGCGGCCCGTCGGCGGTGGGTGGCACGATAACGCGGTGACCTATGCACGCCCCGCCAAGGACGCCCGTCCGGGCCCTTCCGCCATTTCCGTCGTAGCCCATCGAGGCGCCTCCGAGGACGCCCCGGAACACACCCTGGCCGCCTATCGCAAGGCGATCGAGGACGGCGCGGACGCCCTGGAATGCGATGTCCGGCTGACCGCGGACGGCCACCTGGTCTGCGTGCACGACCGGCGGGTCAACCGCACCTCCAACGGGCGCGGGGCCGTCTCCGCCCTGGAACTCGCCGATCTGGCCGCGCTCGACTTCGGGTCCTGGATGGCCGGGCCGGACGAGGCCGAGGCCCCCGACCGGCAGGACGAGGACCCCGAGCGCACGTCCGTCCTGACGCTGGAGCGCCTGCTGGAACTGGTCGCCGACGCCGGCCGACGGGTCGAGCTGGCCATCGAGACCAAACACCCGACCCGCTGGGCCGGACAGGTGGAAGAGCGGCTGGTGGAGCTTCTCGCCCGCTTCGGCCACACAAAACCGGCCATGCCCTCCGGCCCGGAGCCGGCGGTGCGCGTCATGAGCTTCTCGGCCCGCTCCCTGCACCGCGTACGGGCCGCCGCGCCGGATATCCCCGGCGTCTACCTCATGCAATTCCTCACACCGCGCTATCGGGACGGCCGGCTGCCGCCCGGCGTGGGCATCGCGGGACCCGGTATACGCATTCTTCGCTCGCACCCCGACTACGTCGCCAAGGCGCACCGTGCCGGTCACCGGGTCCACGTCTGGACGGTGAATGACGCGGCGGACGTCGAATTGTGCCGGGCCATGGGCGTGGACGCGGTTATTACAAATCGCCCCAAACAGGTTCGAAAGCAACTGAGCTCTCCCTAAAGCTCCTCACAGGGTGTGCACCGGCGCATTCGGCCTGTCGATGGATCGGGCCGAGTGCGTCACCGCGTGCCGCTTGGCCGGTTTCCGGTCCAGTCCAATGGGGCATTCATCCCCTGGCGTGGGGCAAAGGAGGTCTCGGGGGTGACGTTGGTGGTGGCACAAGAGGTGCCGACGTCGTCGATCATGGCCGTACCCCATGGACCAGCGGGTGTGGGCATGGCCAGGCGGCGCATGCGTAAAGAGCTGTCGGCAAGTGGAGTTCAGGACAGCGTCGTCGATGACGCGGTCCTTATTCTTTCGGAGCTGTTGAGCAATTCGTGTCGGCATGCCCGTCCGATATACGAACCCGGCTCGCCGGAATGCGCACGGGACGCCCCTCCGGGTAGCCCACCCGCTTTCATCCGGGCCTCGTGGCGGATCGACGCGCAAGGAAAGCTGACCGTCGCGGTCACGGACGGCGGCGGCCCGACCCGGCCGCTTCCGGCCACTCCGTCGGTCACGGCACGCGGCGGCCGCGGGCTGGCGATCATCCGCTCGCTCGCCAAGGACTGGGGTGTCCGCGACACCGTCGCGGGCGAGGTGACGGTCTGGGCCGTGCTCCCCCTTCCGGACGCCTTCGCGGCGCGGCTGCGCCTGGCGCCCGCCCTGCCGCCGCTCTCGGCGGATCTGTCGGCGGAGTTGTCGGGGCTGCCGGCGGAGCTGGCCTTCGCGGAGTTCGACGACCCCGCGTAGCCGCGTTTCTGTGCAGCCGCGTTCCTGTGCGCCCGTACCTGTGTGCCCGTACCCGTGGAGCGGCCTTCCTGCGGAGCCGCCTTCCTGCGGAGCCGCCTTCCCGTGGAGCCGCGTTCCTGTGGAGCCGCGTTCCTGTGGGCCGCGTTCCCGTGGAGCCGCGCCGGACACGCCCTCGGGGGCGAGCGATCCTCTAGGCTCGCGCCGAAACGCGTCCGTACGCCACGGAACACGTCCGTACGCCACGCAAGGCGTCCGTACGCCCAGGATCGACCAGGAGACTCCGCCGCCATGGCCAAGAAGCGCCGTCCCCAGCCCCAGGCCGCAGCACCGCAGATCAAGGACGGCGAGGTGCCGGTCGTCGGCGCCCGCGAGCCCTGTCCGTGTGGTTCGGGCCGCCGCTACAAGGCCTGCCACGGCCGGGCCGCGGCGCACGCCGTCACCGAGCTGGTGCGGCGTCCGTTCGAGGGCCTGGCCGGCGAATGCGACTGGGTGGCGATGCGCGAGCTGGTGCCCGCCGCCACCGCCGAGCTGACTCTGAAGGGCGGACTGCCCGAGGGCGTCCCGTCGGTGACGCTCGCGACGGTGCTCCCCATGGCCTGGCCCGCGCTGCGCCGCGACAACGGCGCCGTCCTGCTGGGCCTCCAGAACGACACCGCCTCCGGCGACCTCAGCCGCGACCTGGCGGACACCCTCCAGCGCGCCCTGACCGCGGAGCCCGGCACCCCGGTGGCCGCCGGGCGGGCCGCCGCCGACGGACCGCGGCTTCAGGACCTGCTCGACACCGACGCCGCTTTCGAGCCGACCGTCCACACCGGTTTCGAGTTCTGGGTGGAGAACGCCGAGAACGCCACCGGTGAGGTCGCCGCCTCTCTGGAGCGGGCCAACGCCGCGGCCATCCCCACCGCCCGGATTCCCGGGATGGAGGGCGCGTACTGGTGCAAGGCGCCGGAGAAGAACCACCTGCGCTGGGTCACCACGTTCCCCGAGGAGCAGCTCCTGGACGCGCTCGCCCGGCTGCACGCCGCCGGCGCCTCCTCCCTCGGTGACGACACCCTCCCCCGCAGCACCAAGGGCACGGGCGCCGCCCCTCTCGTGGGCTCCTTCCGGGCCCACGGGCTGGTCGTTCCCGTCTGGGACCTGCCCTCCACGATGAGCGCGGAGGATGTCACGGAACCGGCCCTGGCGTTCGCCGAGCGGCTCGCCAAGGCGCTCGCCTCCGACGCGCCGCTGACCGCCGAGGAGCGCAGGTCGCGCGGCGGGCTCACCAACCGCCAGGTCACCCTGAGCTGACGCCGCGCGCCGCCGTGGGGGCAGCCGTGGCGCCCGTCACCGCTGCCCGTCGGCCATCCGGAAAAAGACGCGTCCGGAAATCCACGATCGAATTTGCGAACCGCCGATCTCTTGTTACGGTTCTAGAAGCCCGGTCGCTGGTGCATCCCCCGTCGCCAGCGACCGGGCGCTTCCATGTCCGGAGCCGGACGCGTTTCCCCGCGCGCCTCCCGCGCTTTCCCGTGCGCTCACCGCGCCGCCGGCCGACCGGGAGCCACCGCCCACCGCCGTGTCCCGACCGGCCGCTAGCCGTCCGAACGGCCGCCGCCCGGCGCCGCGTTACCGGCCCGCAGCAGCATCCGCTCCTCCGCCGCGTCGGAGATCTCCGCCACCGCGCCGTAGCCCGCGCCGTCCCCGCGCACGGTCGCGCCGGTCGGCGTCTCGCACATCCCCGGCACCTTGGCCGTGGCCACCTCGCAGTGCACCTGCACCGTTCCGCCGTCCGGCCGCAGCAGCGTCAACACGGCGCGCAGCGGATCACCCGTGAGGTTGCGGTAATACGTCCGCGCCCACGTCAGTCCCTCCTCGGCGAGCACACAGGTCTGCGCCTCGATCCCCCGGACGGAGGCGAGTTCGGGGCCGCAGCGGGCGGTGCGCCGGTCGCCGGAGAGCGGGGGCAGTACGGGGCCGGCGGCGGGGTGGGCGCGGCGGCCCGAGCCGGACACCCGCGCGGCGCCGGAGGTGACGGACATGCCGGAATCGGCCGCCATAACGGCCTTGCCCGGCTTGACCGACGTGCTCCTCTTGCCCGGCCCGCCGGCCTCAACAGCCCTGCCGGACGCGGATTTTCCGCCCGCGGGCCGGGGGGCGGGAAGCTCCGCCGGGCCGGCCGTCGCCGCGGCCAGCGGGACGGCGACGGCGAGCACCGACGTGCCGACGAGCGCGATCATGCGGGGATTCAGCGCACGCTGCATGGGACCACCTGGCGGTTGAATAGGCCGCGAACGGCGGCTTGAACGGTGCGCCGAACCTATCGGTCGACGCGGACCGCTCCGGGCGCCCGCACACCCGTTTCCCGTAGTCCTCCGGCCCACTCACACCCTTACGGGTGACCCGCCGACGCGCCGGTCAGTACGCGAGCCGGCTGCCGCCGTCGGGGGTGCTGGTGCTCGCCGTGACCAGGGCGTCGACGATGGTGGCCACCCGCGGCAGCCAGGGCGCGGCCGACGTGGCGGCCGGCGGTCGCTCCCAGCGCACCTTGCCGGCGCCGATCTGCGACGGCGGGAGCACGACGTAGCCGCCCTCGCCGTGGAACCGCAGCGAGCTGGGCACCCAGTCCCGGGAGTGCAGCAACTCACCCAACTCTGGCAGGTCGTACGGCGAGACGAGCAGCGACCAGCGGGTGGGGGTGGCCACCACCGGGCCCAGGCGTACGCCGAAGTGGTCCAGGGCGGCCAGCGCCCGGGCGCCGGCGACGGCCGGCAGGCTGACCGCGCAGGGGGCCCGGCCGCCGGTGGCCAGGACGATCGGGGCGTCGGGACGGTTCGCCCACCACCAGCGCACCATCCGGGGATCGGTCGTGGCCGCCAGGAGGCCGGGGTCGAAGGGGTGCGCGCCGGGCACCACACAGTCGGGGTCGGGGCAACTGCACTGGCGCGTGCCCCGTTCTCCCAGGCCGAGCCGGGCGGCGCCCGTCTGCCGGCCGCCGGACCTGAGTCCCACGCCGGGGAGTACCGGCCACTGCCACTCGGTGGCGCAGTGCAGCGCCGCACCGAGCAGTGCCGACCTTCCGCCGCGCCGGAACAGGAGCTTGCGTCGCCTTCCGAGGATCTCGCGCATGAGCGCTCGTTCCTTTCCGTTAACGCCGAGGGCTATGTCCATCGCACTACATACCGGTTCGTGCCGCTGTATGGCGTTTCATGCGACCTGGTCATGCGACCCGGGGGTCGATCACGCCACGTGGATCATTGGTGACCGCGTGTACAAGGCAGCGCATCACGCCGTACGCCGAGCGTGGAACGTGGCGGAGGGTGGCGCGCGCATGGCGCTTGCGCTTTCGGTAGAGCAATCCCGCCACTTGGGAGTGCGTCGCGGTCGTCGACGTATGAGACGTCCGTGCCCGCCGGAGAGTTCCGGTGCGGCCCCAACTGGCCCCGCGCCTTTCCGAGTACGTACCCGCCACTGTGGAGATGACGCGCTGTCGATCGCCGTCAGTCGACCGCAAATTGACGCTCGGGGGGCAATTTTTAGGCCAATCTACAGACCTCGTTGACACCACAAACCCCATGAGGACAATGCTGGACATCGTGTCGTGGGTGCGTGTAGATGTGGAGACATTGATAGCTGAGCAGCATGACATGGGGGTTTGCGATGCTATTGAGGAAATTGAGCGGCCGGAGAAACCGCACAAGATCACTCAACAAAATGCCGCACTCCCTACCAAAAGGCGGCCTGACCTGGGAAAATCTCAGACGCGACGATAGCCGTCGGCCATGACCTCTCACCACGTACCGAAAGTGGCTGGAATCGAACCAGCACTTCCGGCCCCGGCGCACACTGCCGATCCGCTTGCGGCGGAGGCCGGCACGGACACGCCCTCGGGCACCACCGCCGACGCGGACGCCGACCCAACCACGGGCACCCGGCCGGACGCCGGCGCGGACCTCTCCCCCGTCGACCAGCTCGCCGCCGTCCAGGACCGGCTCGCCGGCTGGATCTCCGACCTCACCACGCTGCACGATCTCACCCAACAGCTCGCGCACACCCGCACTTTGGAAGAAGCGCTCAGGGAAGTGCTGCGGGCCGGCGCCTCGCTCGCCGGGGCACGGCGCGGTCTGGTCGTCATCGAACCGGCCGACGGACTCGGCCCGGAAACCACCCTGGGACTGGGCCTGGGCCACGCCGACATCGGGCACATCGAAACCATCCCGCGCCGCGCCCTGTCGTACGCGCGGATACTGGACGGCCTGCCCGAACCGAGCGCGACCGAAGAGGTGGACCCGGGCGACGACGCCGCCCGGCCCGACGGCCCCCTCGACATCACCGAGCCCGACATCCCCGGCGAGAAGGACCTCGACCCCCGCCTGCGCGAGGTCGCCGCCCGCCTCGGCTACGCCGCCAGCTACGCCGTCGCGCTGACCGCCGAGCCGATCGGCCGCATCGGCGCCGCCGTCTGGCTCTACGACGAACCCGCCGAACCCACCGAGCGCCGGCGCCACCTCATCGGCCTCTACCGCGCGCACGCCTGCGAGCACCTCGCCCGGCTGCTCGAACTCCACCGCAGCCGCCGAACCGCCCGCACCCTCCAAGAGGAACTGCTGCCCAGCCGGCTGCCGCGCGTCCCCGGCGTACGGCTCGCGGTGCGCCACGCCACCGGCCCGCGCGGCGGCGGCGACTGGTACGACGCGCTGCCGCTGCCCGACGGGGCCCTGGGACTGGCCGTCGGGTCGGTGACCGGCTCCGGGCCCAGCGCGGTGGCCGCCATGGGCCGGCTGCGCGCCTCGCTGCGCGCGTACGCCGTCATGGAGGGCGAGGACCCGGTCGCGGTGCTGTCCGACCTCGAACTGCTGCTGCGGCTGACCGAACCCGCGCGCAGCGCCACCGCCCTGTTCGCCTTCACCGAGCCACCGCCCGGCACACCGGGCGGGCCGCCCGCGCCGCCGATGCCGGCCGGTATCACCGACCCCTTCCCGCGCAAGGTGCTGCTGGCCGGGGCCGGCCACTGCCCGCCGCTGATCCTCGGCGACCGGCGCACCGAGTTCGTCGAGACCTCCCTGTCCGCGCCGCTGGGGATGCTCGCCTGCTGGGAAGCGCCGAGCGTGGAGATCGGCGCGGGGCCCGGCGAAACGCTCCTGCTCTACAGCGACGGCCTGCTGCACCGCACCGGCGACCCCATGGACCGCGCCTTCGCCCGACTGCACGCCGCCGCGGCGGGCGTCCCCAGGGCGAGCCGCCGCGACCCGGAGGCGATCGCCGACCACGTGGTGCGCGCGATGCTGCCGCAGGGGCTGGACGACCCGGCGTCGGAGGAGGACGTGGTGCTGCTGGCCGTCCACTTCGAGGAGTAGCCGGCACACGGGCGGGCACCGGCGGCGCCGGCCCGGGCCAGGTGCCGCAATGGCCGGAAGGTCATACGCACCTCCCCTGGACCGCGCCCGATTCGCACCTACGATGGGAGGCGGTTCACTCTCAAGAGGAGGCATTGTGGCCGACGAGCTCACCCCGGAGACCCCGGACGAGGACGAGCAGCCGATCAAGCAGCGCAAGAACGGCCTTTACCCGGGCGTATCGGACGAGCTCGCGGAGAACATGAAGAGCGGCTGGGCCGACACCGAGCTGCGTGATCTCCAGCCGATCGAGCAGGCCCCGCACGCCGCCCGGCGCCGTGCCGCGCTGTCCGCGCGCTTCCCCGGCGAGCGCCTGGTGATCCCGGCGGGCACGCTCAAGACCCGCTCGAACGACACCGAGTACCCCTTCCGCGCCGCCACGGAGTACGTCTACCTCACCGGCGACCAGACCGACGACAGCGTCCTGGTCCTGGAACCCCGCGCCAACGGCGCCGAGGGCCACGACGCGACGCTCTACCGCCTGCCCCGCTCCAACCGTGACAACGGCGAGTTCTGGCTCAACGGCATGGGCGAGCTGTGGGTCGGCCGCCGCAACAGCCTCAGCGAGTCCGAGGCCCTGCTCGGCGTCCCCTGCAAGGACGTCCGCGAGCTGGCCGACGCGCTGCGCGAGGGCACCGGCCCGGTCCGAGTCGTGCGCGGACACGACGCCGAGATCGAGGCCGCGCTGACCGACAAGGTCACCGCCGAGCGCGACGAGGAACTGCGCGTCCACCTCTCCGAGGCGCGGGTGGTCAAGGACGAGTTCGAGATCGGCGAGCTCCAGAAGGCCGTCGACGCCACCGTCCGCGGCTTCGAGGACGTGGTGAAGGTCCTCGACAAGGCCGAGGCGACCTCCGAGCGCTACATCGAGGGCACGTTCTTCCTGCGCGCCCGCGTCGAGGGCAACGACGTCGGCTACGGCTCGATCTGCGCCGCCGGTCCGCACGCCACCACCCTGCACTGGGTCCGCAACGACGGCCCGGTCCGCTCCGGCGACCTGCTCCTGCTGGACGCGGGCGTCGAGACGCACACCCTCTACACCGCGGACGTCACCCGCACGCTGCCGATCAACGGCCGCTACACCGCTCTCCAACGCAAGATCTACGACGCGGTCTACGACGCCCAGGAGGCGGGCATCGCGGCCGTCAAGCCCGGCGCGAAGTACCGCGACTTCCACGACGCCTCGCAGCGGGTGCTCGCCGAGCGGCTCGCGGAGTGGGGCCTGGTGGAGGGCCCGGTCGAGCGGGTCCTGGAGCTGGCGTTGCAGCGCCGCTGGACCCTGCACGGCACCGGCCACATGCTCGGCCTGGACGTGCACGACTGCGCCGCGGCCCGCACCGAGGCGTACGTCGAGGGGACCCTGGAGCCCGGCATGGTGCTCACCGTCGAGCCCGGCCTGTACTTCCAGGCGGACGACCTGACGGTGCCCGAGGAATACCGCGGCATCGGCGTCCGGATCGAGGACGACATCCTGGTCACCGAGGACGGCAACCAGAACCTCTCGGCCGGCCTGCCCCGGCGGTCGGACGAGGTCGAGACCTGGATGGCCGGCCTGCTCGGCAAGTAGGCCCGCGGGCGCGCGGCGAGCGCCGCACCGCGTCCGGCACGGCGGCCGGTGATCCCTCGGCGGGGTCACCGGCCGCCGCGCGTCCGGGCGGGCTCAGTCCGCCGCCGGACCGTCCGCCCGCCGGTACGCGCCCGCCCGGGCCGCCGCCCACACCGCGGTCGCCGTGGACTCGGCCAGCGCCATGTCCACGGGGCGGCGCGCGATCAGCATCCGGTAGTAGAAGGGCGCGCCGAGGGCCGCCATCACCTTCTCCGGATCCGTGTCGGACGGCAGCTCGCCGCGCGCCATGGAGCGGCGCACCATCTCCCCGGCCAGCGTCAGCCGCTCGTCGAAGAAGCCGCGCAGCACGCCGGCCGCCTCCGGGTCGCGGGCGGCGGCGGAGACCACCGCCTCGATCAGGCCGCGCATCCGCACGTCGCCGTAGAACGCGCCGATCGAGCGGGCCAGCGCCCGCAGGTCGCCCGGCAGCGTGCCGGTGTCGGGCAGCGGCACATCCGCGCTGAGATCGGTCAGCAGATCGCAGACCACTCTCTCGACGCTGCGCCAGCGCCGGTAGAGCGTCGCGGGATGGACCCCCGACCGCTGGGCGATCTTCTCCATGGTCAGCGCGGCGAACCCCCCGGAGCCCAACTCCTCCAGTACAGCGGTCAGTACGGCCTGCCGGGTGCGGGCCGTACGCCCCCCGGGTCGGCTCTCGCCCGGGGCCTGGTGCGCTGTCACGGTGGCTCCGTATTGCAGTGCGGGTTCACGCCAAGTATTGTCCGGGACAGGTTAATGCGAGCAACTTCGCGTTAATCGTGGTGCACGCCGGTCTCGCAGGACAGGGGACGCCGCGGGGGAGGTCCTCTCGCTGCGAGACGGCGCTGCCCAGTCCGGCCCCGAGAGCGATTTCCGGCCAGCTTCCCGGCTGCCGAGGTTCGCCCGGTTTGACAAGTCCGGCCTCAGGGGCAAATCCGGCGTCGTGGATGACGATGCGGCGAGCGGCATGAAGTAAATCTACCGCGTCCACTACAGACTTTCCGGACGCTCGCGGCCCCCGCACGGAGCCCGCGGGCGCGGTCGGCCCGTGAGCCGCCCGCGGCGGCGAGGAATATCTAATGCCGCAACTACAGAAATAATTCTGCGGCGCGACCGGGCTTTTTTATTCCCGGAAAGAGCGGGAGGAAGTTCCGTGCACGTCCGGTGGGGCCGTGCTACTGTCGATCTCAGTTGCAGTTGTGGTTCCCAAAGACTTCAAGTGCCCTCGCCGTCGTATACGGCGGGAGCACTTTTGTATTTTCCGGGTTATTTCCGGACGGGGCAATCATCGCGGCGACGCGGGGTCCGCACAGTGCGGACACCGGGCTCTGCCCCGAAGGAGATATGAACATGGCTACTGGCACCGTGAAGTGGTTCAACGCGGAAAAGGGCTTCGGCTTCATCGAGCAGGACGGCGGCGGCGCCGACGTCTTCGCCCACTACTCGAACATCGCCGCCCAGGGCTTCCGTGAGCTCCAGGAAGGCCAGAAGGTGACCTTCGACGTCACCCAGGGCCAGAAGGGCCCCCAGGCGGAGAACATCACTCCCGCCTGACGCTGACGCGTACGACGAAGCTGGGGCCCGCACCTTGGGTGCGGGCCCCAGCTCGTTGCTTTTTGTGCGACTCCCCGTGTGTGCCGTGACGGCCGCACGAGCGGCGGGCCCAGCCCCTTCGGTCGCCCTCCCGCCAGGCGCCGCGGCCCGACGGCCCGCCGCCCGGCTTCTCGACCAGGCATCGTGATCGCCCTTCTTGTGGCGCGTGCCGGTCTCCTTTTCGGAAGCGCCCCCGGACCGTTCTTTTCCGGCCCACCGCGCTTCATCTATTTTCTTCGGTTCGTTCTTGCGATTCTCTTGTGTGCGGCTCATGGCTGCCGGGAATTCCTCGACGTGCCGCATCGAGGAAGGTTCTGCATGAACCGCACAGCTCGCTCGAACGACCGCTCCTCCCGCACCCGTTCCTCCGGCTCGGCCGGCTCCTCCGGCTCCGGCCGCGGCGGCTACCGCTCGCAGGGATCGGGCCGCTCCGGTGGCTACGGGCGCCGTCCCGCCGCACAGCAGGGCGAGTTCGCGCTGCCGGTCACCGTCACCCCCGCGCTGCCCCCGGCGGAGACCTTCGCCGCGCTGGACATGCCGCGCGAGCTGCTGGCGTGCCTCGCCGCGGAAGGGATGTCCGCGCCGTTCCCGATCCAGGCCGCGACGCTGCCGAACTCCCTGGCCGGCCGCGACGTCCTGGGCCGTGGCCGCACCGGCTCCGGCAAGACGCTCGCCTTCGGCCTGGGCCTGCTGGCCCGTACCGCCGGTCAGCGCGCCGAGCCCCGCCAGCCTCTCGCGCTGGTGCTCGTCCCGACCCGCGAGCTGGCCCAGCAGGTCACCGACGCGCTCACCCCCTACGCCCGGTCGCTGAAGCTGCGGATGGCCACCGTCGTCGGCGGCATGTCGATCGGCCGTCAGGTCAGCGCGCTGCGCGGCGGCGCCGAGGTGGTCGTCGCGACCCCGGGGCGGCTCAAGGACCTCATCGACCGCGGGGACTGCCGCCTGAACCAGGTCGGCATCACCGTGCTGGACGAGGCCGACCAGATGGCCGACATGGGCTTCATGCCCCAGGTCACGGCCCTGCTGGACCAGGTACGGCCCGAAGGGCAGCGGATGCTGTTCTCGGCCACGCTGGACCGCAACGTCGACCTCCTGGTGCGGCGCTACCTGACCGACCCGGTCGTCCACTCCGTCGACCCGTCGGCGGGCGCGGTCACCACGATGGAACACCACCTGCTGCACGTCCACGGCGCGGACAAGCACGCGACCACGGTCGAGATCGCGGCCCGCGACGGCCGCGTGATCATGTTCCTGGACACCAAGCACGCGGTGGACCGCCTCACCAAGGACCTGCTCGCCAGCGGCGTCCGCGCCTCCGCCCTGCACGGCGGCAAGTCCCAGCCGCAACGCACCCGCACCCTGGCCCAGTTCAAGACCGGCCACGTCACCGTGCTGGTGGCCACCAACGTCGCCGCGCGCGGCATCCACGTCGACAACCTCGACCTGGTCGTGAACGTCGACCCGCCCAGCGATCACAAGGACTACCTGCACCGCGGCGGCCGCACCGCCCGCGCCGGCGAGTCCGGCAGCGTCGTGACGCTGGTGCTGCCCAACCAGCGCCGGGACATGACCCGCCTGATGAACGATGCCGGCATCACCCCGCAGAGCACGCAGGTCCGCTCCGGCGAGGCCGAACTGAACCGCATCACCGGCGCCCAGGCCCCGTCCGGCATCCCGGTCACCATCACCGCGCCGGTCGTCGAACGCGCCAAGCGCAGCGGCTCCTCCTCGCGCGGCCGCCGCAGCCGCCCGGCCCAGGCCCGCCGCTCGGCCGGCTCGGTCCGGACCGCGACCGGAACGGCTCCGCGCCAGTCCTCGCTCGGCTCGGCCGCGTAGGTCCCGCGTCACCGCGGTGGGCGAGGACCGGTACGTCCGGACGTCCTCGCCCGCCCGCTGTGAATACCCCGGGCCGGCAATCCGTTGCGTTACCGGCTCACTCTTCGACCCTGTTGAGGCACCATGCGCTGCGTCATCGCCCGCTTCCCCTTCGACCTGATCAAGAGCGAGGTGCAGCACATGATGAAGGGCGTCAAGCCCGAACCCGTCACGGGTGAGTCCGTGCTGATCGGCCGCCGCCACTACCCCGTCAAGCAGGTCGGGGAGATCATCACCCGGCAGGACCGCCGCGACTTCACCGCCGGCGAGGTGACCCGGGCGCTGAGCCGCCTGGGCTTCACCTGCCGCGCCGCGCCGGAGCCCGTCACCGCGAACGCGCTCACCCCTTTGGAGACGGCGTCCGCCCTGCTGGGATCGCCGGCCCTGAGCGACTGACACGGCACCGGCGCGCGACCGGCCGCCGCGTGAGCCGTCCGCCGAGCGAGCGGGCGGCTCAGCGGTCGGAGTAGCTGAGGTCGCCCACCGTCCAGGCGCCCACGTCCTCGATGGCGACGCGGTACATGCCGCCCGTCTCGGGCAGGCCGAGGGTGCCCTGGAGGATGCGGGCGACGTGGAAGTGCAGGTGGGTGGGCGGTCCGTCGCGGCGCGCTGAGTCGGCGCCCGGACGGTCCGAGGTGAAGAGACCGGCGAACGGCCGCAGCCGCTCGGACTCCGCGAACACCTCGGCCACGCGTTGCCTCCACACGGCTTCGGGTGCCAAACGTCCGGTCAGGACAGCGCCTTGGACAACCACGGTGAGAGACATCTGATTGCTCTGCTCCGACTCCACCTTGGCGGCGATGTCGACAAGCAGCTCATCGGGCTTCGACATGGGCAAAGACTTTACTACGAGGCGGCCGCCCGCAGAGCGGGCCCAGTCCCGGCCCCCGCCCGCCGGACGCCGCCGGCCGACCGGTCATGACGCCATCGGAAGCGCCGCGCCCTCGCGCCACTTGAGGATCTTGTCGAAGCTGACGACGGCGCCGGGGCGGCCCGTGCGGTCGCGGTAGCGGACGTGGTCGGTGAGGGCCTCGATCAGGAAGAGGCCCCGGCCGTCCTCGGCGTCCGCGGGAGCCTGGGCGGGGACCGGGGTGCGGGGCGCGGTGCGCCGGCCGCCCGAGGAGCGGAAGCCGGGGCCGGAGTCGGTGACCTCGATGCGGCAGGTGTCGCCGTCGATGAAGGCCGTGACGCGGTAGTCCTCGGTGGCGGTGTCCCCGCCGTGTTCGACGGCGTTGGCGCAGGCTTCCGAGAGGGCGACCGACAGGTCGTAACAGATCTCCGGATCGACGCCCGCCGTTTCCATCGTGCCCAGCAGCAGGCGGCGGGCCAGCGGCACGCTCGCGGCCTCGCGGCGCAGATGGAGGGTCCACCAGATGCTCATCGCTCCAGCCTCCTGGCCGCGGCTCGACATATCGATACGTATTGCCGCGCGGTGAGGTCGGTAAGCATGTCCGGGATGTGACGCCGCTCATTCGGCGGAAGCGGGCACCGAGCGCAGGGGTGTAGACGGGTCCGGGGACGTGCGCCCCCGCGCGCCCCCTCGGGCTCCGGTACGGCCCCCGGGCGCGGCGGTGAGCGGTGCCCTGCCGTAGGCGGCCGGTGGGCGCAGTGGCATGATGGCGCCGCCATGACTGCCCCCACCGCACCCACCGCACACGCGGCCGCCGATCTCCGGCTGCTGCGGGCCGCGGTGTTCACCGCGGTCTGTGTCGCGCTCTCCGCGGCCGGGCACATGGCGGCGTCCTTCACCACGGTCCCCTTGTGGTCACTGGGTGTCGCCGCCGCGGCGGTGTTCGCGGTCGCGGCCCCGCTCGCCGGGCGGGAACGCTCACTGCCGGGGATCGCGCTGGGACTGGCCGTCGGGCAACTGGCGCTGCACGCGCTGTTCGGGCTGAGCCGGCCGATGTCCGGCGGGTCCGGGTCGGCGGCTTTCGCTTCCGGCGGCGGGGGCGGCGCAGCGGGACTCTCCGACCAGGCGGCGATCACCCTCGCCCGCCATGTGACCTGCGGACTGGACGCCGTACGGCTGGGCGGCGCCGAGGCGCGCCGGATCCTCGGCTCGGGCGGTTACGACCCGGCCACCGCGGCCGGGCACGACCTGGCCGGTGGCGCGGCGGCCGGTTCCCCGTGGGCCGATCCCTCGATGGCGCACTGCCTGCTGCCGTCGCTGCCCATGCTGCTGGGGCACCTGCTCGCGGCGCTGGCCGCCGGCTGGCTGCTGCGGCGGGGCGAGGCGGCCGTGTGGCGGCTGGTGCGGATCTCGGCGCCGGCGGCGCGTGAGGTCGCGGCCCAAGCCCTCGTCGGCGCTCTGCGCGGGGCGCTCACGCTCGTCCGCGCCCTGCTCAACGGCCTGGGCGCGGCGCACGCCGACGCCCTGGGCGCCCCCGTTTCGTACGGGGATGACAAACCCGGCCCGAAGGAGCTCGCGCTCCAGCACAGTGTCGTCAGGCGAGGACCCCCCGGCCTGGCCCCCTTCGCCCTCGCGGCCTGACGTCACGCGAAGCACGCCCACGGAAATCGGGGTACGGGCTCCCGCGTCGTCGCCGCGCGCGCCGAGCCGCACCGTCACCCGAGTCTTCCTCCTTCTTCGTGGAGTGTTTCCCACATGTCGAACATGTCGAATATGACCGACTTCTCGCGCCTGGCCGATGTCACTGACCCCGCCGGTGCGGCCGGCGGCCGGGCCGCTGCCCCCGGTGCCGTGCGGCAACTGGCGCGGCGGCTGCCGGTCCTGGGCGCCGTCGCGGCGGGCAGCGTGCTGCTGCTCGCGGGCCCGGCCCTGGCGCACGTCAGCGTGCAGCCCGCCGGTACGGCCGCGAAGGGCGGCTACGCGACCGTCAACTTCAAGGTGCCCAACGAGCGGGACGACGCCTCGACGGTGAAGCTGGAGGTCAACCTGCCCGCCGACCACCCGCTGGCGTCCGTCATGCCACAGCCGGTGCCCGGCTGGAAGGTGGAGGTCACCAAGTCCAAGCTCGCCAAGCCGCTCCAGATGCACGGCAAGAAGATCAACGAGGCGCCCTCGAAGATCACTTGGACCGCCGACGGCAAGGGCATCGCGCCCGGCCAGTTCCAGCAGTTCCCGCTGTCCGTCGGCCAACTGCCCGAGGACGCCGACCAGCTCGTCTTCAAGGCCCTCCAGACGTACGACAACAAGGAGGTCGTGCGCTGGATCGAGCCGACGAAGGAGGGCGGCGCCGAGCCGGAGAACCCGGCGCCGGTGCTCAAGCTCACCGCGGCCGAGGACGACGGGCACGGCGCCGGCGCCGCTGACGCCAAGAGCGGCGCCGGGCACGACGCCAAGAACGCCTCCGCCGCCCAGGACGTGTCCGACAGCGACACCACCGCACGTGTGCTGGCCGTCGTCGGCATCGTCGTGGGCGTCGTCGGAGTGGGCTTCGGCGTGCTCGCCGGACGCCGCCGCGGCGCCTGATCACCGACCGGGCCGGCGCACCGGGCGTGCGCCGGCCCGGCACTCCGCTTCCTGGACCAACGGGATTTCTCTGCAATGCGTAGAACGAACCTGCTCGGCTCCGCCCTCGCGGTGGCCGCAGCCCTCACCATGACCGCCTGCGGCACGGGGAAGGACAAGCCCGCCGCCGACGTCTCCGGCTCGACCTCGAAGCCGATCGTCACGCTCGACAGTCCGATGGAGAAGCCGGACCTCCAACTGACCGACTCCGACGGCGAGAAGTACGACCTGCTGGAGAAGACCAAGGGCCACCCGACCCTGATCTACTTCGGCTACACCAAGTGCCCGGACATCTGCCCGCTGACGATGGCCAACATCGCCGTCGCGGTGAAGCAGTTGCCGAAGGCCCAACAGGACGACCTGCGGGTGCTGTTCATCACCTCCGACCCCGAGCGCGACACCCCGGCCACGCTCAAGAAGTGGCTCGCCGGCATCGACAAGGACTTCACCGGTCTCACGGGTCGCTTCGAGACGATCCAGGCCGGTGCGCGCGACGTCACCATCGGGATCGAGAAGCCGGTCAAGAAGAAGAACGGCGACGTCCTCTCCACCCATGGCGCCCAGGTGCTGATGTCCTCCCCCAAGGACGACCGGATCCACTGGATGGGCATGCAGGACGCGACCTCCGACAACTACACCTCGGCACTGCCGAAGATCATCAAGGGACAGAACCCGTGAACCGCCGCACCACCGTCTCCGCCGCCCTCGCCCTCGCCGCCGCGCTCACCCTCGCGGGCTGCGGCGCCGGGGGGAACGGCGGAGAAGACGCAGGAAACAACGCCGGAAAAGACGCCGCGAAGGACGCCAAGTCCGCCCCCCGGCTGAAGGTCACGGGCGCCTACCTGCCGCAGCCGCCCAGCCAGGACATGGCCGGCGCGTTCTTCGTCATCAAGAACTCCGGGACCGCCGGCGACAAGCTCACCTCGGTCACCAGCGACCTCGCCGAGGACGTCACGATCCACAAGACGGCCGGCGGCAGGATGGAGCACGTCCCCTCCCTCGCCGTGCCCGCGGGCGGTGAGCTGAAGCTCGCCCGCGGCGGCAACCACCTGATGCTGATGGGCCTGAAGAAGAAGCCCGCCGAGGGCGACACCGTCACCCTCGAACTGCACTTCGACACCTCCGGGCCGATCACGGTGCGGGTCCCGGTCAAGGCCGCCACCTTCAAGCCGGCCGAGTAGGAGCGGCGGCGGACGACGCCGGCCGCGGGCCGTAAACGACAGGGAACGAGAAGGGAAGGTGAGCTGGACCATGGCCATCACCGCCTCCTGGCCGCGGCGGCCGGCCGCGCTGCGCCTGCTGGTCGTCGCGGCGGCACTGTTCGGCGCGGTGTTCGCCGGTGCCGCGCCGGCCGCCGCGCACGCCGCGCTGACCGGCAGCAACCCGGCGCGGGGGTCGGTGGTGGACCGGGCTCCCGAGCAGGTCTCGCTCACCTTCTCCGAGGGCGTCGCGATGGGGGACGACTCCATCCGGGTCCTGGACCCCAAGGGCAAGCGGGTCGACCGCGGCAAACTGCGCGACCTGTGTGCCGGCGGCACCGTCAAGTACGCGACGGGACTGCCGCCGGGCCTCGCGGACGGCACGTACACCGTGGCCTGGCAAGCGGTCTCGGCCGACAGCCATCCCGTCTCCGGCGCCTTCACCTTCTCCGTCGGCGCGCCCTCGAAGTCCGCCGCGGTGGTGCCCCAGGAGGAGGCCGGCGGCGGCCTGGTGGGCGCCCTCTACGGCATCGCCCGCTATCTCGCCTACGCCAGTTTCGTGCTGCTGACCGGCGGCGCCGCCTTCATCCTGGCCTGCCGACCGGCCGCCGCCCTGCTCCGGCCGGTCCAGCGGGTGGTCGTCCACGGCTGGGCGGTGCTCACGGCGACGACCATCGCGATGCTGCTGCTGCGCACGCCGTACACCGGGTCGGGCGAGCTGGCGGACGTGTTCGATCTCGGGGGACTCCGGCAGGTCCTGGAGACCAAGCCGGGTGCCGCGCTGGTCTCCCGGCTGCTGCTGCTCGCGGCCGCCGCGCTGTTCGTCGCGGTGCTCTTCGGGGCGTACGCGCGGACGCGGGAGGAGAAGCCGGCGGGTCCCGGCGACGGGACCGGGCTCGACGCCGCCGAGGAGGCCAAGCGGCGCAAGGACCTCACCGTGGGGCTGTCGGTGGGCGGCGTGGTCGTGGCCGCCGGACTGGCCGCGACCTGGGCGATGGCCGAACACGCCTCGACCGGTCTCCAGCCCGCCGTCGCCATGCCAGTCGACGTCCTGCACCTGCTCGCCGTCGCCGCCTGGCTCGGCGGGCTGACGGCGCTGGTCGCGTCCCTGTACGGCGGCCCGCCGGTGGAGCGGAGCGCCGTACGCCGCTTCTCGCGGATCGCGTTCGGCTCGGTGCTGGTCCTCGTGGCCACCGGGCTCTACCAGTCGTGGCGGCAGGTCGGCACCTTCGGCGCGCTGACCGGTACCGCCTACGGGCGGCTGCTGCTGCTCAAGGCCGGCCTGGTGGCGGTGCTCGTGGGCCTGGCCTGGCTGTCGCGGCGGTGGACGGGCAGGCTGACGGAGTTGCGGGCGGCGGGGGCGGGCGACGAAGCGGTGGACCCGGCGGAGAAGGTTGAGGCCGAGGCTGAGGAGGCTGGAGCGCAGGTTGAGGTTGGAGCGCAGGCTGAGATCGAGGAGCCCGTCGGCGTCGCCGCCCCCGCGGCCGGTGCCGCCGCCGATCCCGGGCGGGCCGCGCAACTCGCCCGGCAGCGGGCCGCGGTGCGCGCGGCCCGGACCAAGCGCCTGCGGGACGCCGACCCCGAGCGGCTGGGCCTGCGCAGGTCCGTGCTGGCCGAGGTGTCGGTCGCGGTGGTCCTGCTCGCGGTCACGACCGCGCTGACCGCCACCGAACCGGCCCGCACCGAGGAGGCGGTCAGGGCGGCCGGTGCGACCGGGGGTTCCGCCGACGCCGGCCGGCCCCAGGTGCTGACCCTGCCCTTCGACACCGGCGGGCCGCGCGGCAAGGGCACCGCCCGCGTCGACCTCGACCCCGGACGCAGCGGCAGCGGCAACGAGCTGCGGCTGCGGATCTCCGACCCGTCGGGCAGGACCATGGACGTTCCCGAGGTGAAGGTCTCCTTCACACTGAAGGCCCAGAAGCTCGGGCCGCTCCCCGTCGCCACCGACCACGTCGGCGTGGGCCACTGGAGCGCGCGCGGGGTACAACTGCCGGTTCCCGGGCAGTGGCAGTTGTCACTGCTCGTGCGGACCTCCGACATCGACCAGGTGACCGAGACCAGGAACGTGAAGATCGGCTGATGAGCGAGCACAGACCGGACAGCGAGAACCCGGGCGGGACGACCCCGCGACCGACCGCCCCGGCGGCGGGCCCCGCGCCCACCCTGGAACTGTCGCGCCGCCGCCTCCTGGGCACCATGGGCGCGGCCGGCGCGGCCGGACTCGTGGCCGGCGGGGCCGGCGGGGCCCTGGCCGTCTCCGGGGGTGACGAGGCCGCCCCCGCCGCCCTCACCACCATCGGCTCGACGGAGGTGCCCTTCCGCGACGCGCGCGCCGCGCACCAGGCGGGCATCACCACCCCGCTCCAGTCCCACGGCCACCTCATCTCCTTCGACCTGGCGCCGGGCACGGACCGCAAGGCCGCGGCCGCGCTGCTGCGCCGCTGGTCCCGGACGGCCGAGGAACTGATGGCCGGCCGCGCCCCGGACGCCGACACCGGGGTGGCGCTGGACGCGGGGCCGTCCTCGCTGACCGTCACCTTCGGCTTCGGCCACAGCTTCTTCGGCCGTACGGGCCTGGAGAAGCGGCGCCCGGCGGCGCTCGACCCGCTGCCCGACTTCTCCGCCGACGCCCTGGACCCCCGGCGCAGCGACGGCGATCTGTGGATCCAGATCGGCGCCGACGACGCCCTGGTCGCCTTCCACGCGCTGCGCGCGCTCCAGAAGGAGGCCGCCGGCAGCGCCCGTCCGCGCTGGCAGATGAACGGTTTCAACCGCACCCCGGGCGCCACCGCGCACCCCATGACCACCCGCAACCTGATGGGCCAGGTCGACGGGACCAACAACCCCAAGCCGTCGGACGAGGACTTCGACGAGCGGATCTTCGTGGGGCGGGACGCCGACCAGGAGTGGATGCGCGGCGGGTCGTACGCCGTCGTACGCCGGATCCGGATGCTGCTGGACGAGTGGGAGAAGCGTTCACGGGGCGAACAGGAGAGGGTCATCGGCCGCCGCAAGTCCGACGGGGCGCCGCTGACCGGCGGCTCGGAGACCACCCCGATGCGCCTGGACAAGACGGGCGCCGACGGCCTGCCGGTGATCCCCGCCAACGCCCACGCCCGGATCGCGGCACCGGAGTCCAACCAGGGCGCGGCGATGCTGCGCCGCCCGTTCTCCTTCCATGACGGGTTCCGCGACGACGGCGCCCCCGACGCGGGCCTGCTCTTCATCTGCTGGCAGGCCGATCCGCTGCGGGCCTTCACCCAGATCCAGCGCAAGCTGGACCGCGGTGACGCGCTGTCGCCGTTCCTGCGGCACGAGGCGAGCGGGCTCTTCGCGGTGCCGCCGGCCCCGGAGCCGGGCGACTACGTGGGCCGGCCGCTGCTGGAGGGCTGAGGAAAGAGCCCGCTGGGCCTTGGGAGGGCTCGGTATCGTGAGAGGGCAGGGGGAAGATCGGCGGGTTGCCCCCGCGATGACGCGAGGGAGTCCTTTGTATGTCGGCCAGTCGCTACACCTATCTCGGCCCCGAGGGCACGTTCACGGAGGCCGCGCTGCGCACGCTTCCCGAGGCGGCCACCCGGGAGCTGGTGCCGATGGTGTCGGTGCCGGCCGCCCTGGACGCGGTGCGCGCCGGTGAGGCGGCCGCCGCGCTCGTGCCGATCGAGAACTCCGTCGAGGGCGGGGTGACGACCACGCTGGACGAACTCGCTTCCGGCGAACCGCTGATGATCTACCGCGAGGTGCTGCTGCCGATCGCGTTCGCCCTGCTCGTGCGGCCGGGGACGGCGCTGCACGACGTGAAGACGGTCACCGGTCATCCGGTCGCCCAGCCGCAGGTGCGCAAGTGGCTCGCCGCCCAACTCCCCGAGGCGGTCTGGGAGTCGGCGGCCTCGAACGCCGACGGCGCGCGGCTGGTGCAGGAGGGGCGCTACGACGGCGCGTTCGCGGGTGAGTTCGCGGCGGCGACGTACGGGCTGGAGCCGCTGGTCACCGACATCCACGACGCACAGAACGCCACCACCCGCTTCGTGCTGGTGGGCCGCCCGGCCCGGCCGGGGGCACCCACCGGCGCGGACAAGACCTCGGTGGTGCTGTGGCTGCGCGAGGACCATCCCGGTGCCCTGCTGGAACTCCTCCAGGAGTACGCGGTCCGCGGCGTCAACATGACACGGATCGAGTCCCGGCCGACCGGCGAGGGCATCGGCCGCTACTGCTTCTCGGTCGACTGCGAGGGGCACCTCACCGACCGCCGGGTCAGCGAGGTCCTGATGGGGCTCAAGCGGGTCTGCCGCGGGGTGCGGTTCCTGGGCTCGTACCCGCGGGCGGACGAGGTCACGGCGACCGTCCGGCCGGAGATGACGGACTCGGCCTTCTCGGAGGCGTCGGACTGGCTGGCGCGCTGCCTGGACGGGCGGGGCTGAGCGGCCGCAAGGGCCGAGGCGAGTGGCCGGTCGAGGGGCCGGGTCGAGGGCCGGAAGAGCCGGGACCTGGGGTTTCGGCGGGCTGCCGGGTTGTCCACAAAGTTATCCACAGGCTCGGTTCTCGACCTGTGGGTAAGTCGACAGGGGATCCGGACAGAGTCGACAAATCCCTCTACCGACCCCACACCGCTCCACAGCACCCCACGCCGCCCCGCGTCAGCCTAATTCATGTGATCAATCCTTTAGAGCGAGTCAATCCCACACGAAAGAGTGCCGGAAGGGGGTTTGGGCAGGGAATCCGCAGCCGAACATTCCGACGTCGGAATGATCAGTTCCGACTTCCACAGATTTCACACACAGCCTGTGGATAAGAATCCCCGACACCGCCACCCTGTGGACAACCTGCTCCGAACCGACGCCCACGGCCGCCTCGCCGCCCGCCCAACTCCCCGCGCCGGCACAGTGGATCCCCCGGCACGGACGCCGCGAATGCCCCAAAGCGGGAATGCGCGCGAATTCCCCGGCGGCTTTTCCCCGCCGCCCGCCGAGCGCCCTTTCCCGGCATTTCCGCCGCCGCGCGGGAGTCGCCCCTGCCAGGGAATGAATGATCACAAATCCGGCAAACCACCGCACCGCCGAATATCGCGTCGAGCACCGGGGCGAGGCCCCGGTAGCCTGGTGGGGTGATTGACCTTCGCCTGCTTCGTGAGGACCCCGACCGTGTGCGCGCCTCCCAGCGCGCCCGTGGAGAGGACGTCGCACTCGTCGACGCGCTTCTCTCCGCCGACGAGCGGCGCAGGTCGTCCAGCGTCCGCTTCGACGAGCTGCGCGCCGAGCAGAAGTCGCTCGGCAAGCTCATCCCCAAGGCCACCGGCGAGGAGAAGGCCGAGCTGCTGAAGCGGGCCGGCGAGCTGTCCGCCGCCGTCAAGGCCGCGGACGCCGCGCAGGACGAGGCCAAGGAAGAGACGCAGGCGCTGCTGCTCAAGCTCGGCAACCTCGTCCACCCGGACGTGCCCGTGGGCGGCGAGGAGGACTTCACCGTCCTGGAGACGCACGGCACCATCCGCGACTTCGCCGCCGAGGGCTTCGAGCCCAAGGACCACCTGGAGATCGGCGAGCTGCTCGGCGCGATCGACGTCGAACGCGGCGCCAAGGTCTCCGGCTCGCGCTTCTACTACCTCACCGGCGTCGGCGCCCTCCTGGAGCTCGCCCTCGTCAACGCCGCCATCGCCCAGGCCACCGCGGCCGGTTTCACGCCGATGCTGACGCCCGCCCTGGTGCGCCCGCGCGCCATGGAGGGCACCGGCTTCCTCGGCCAGGCGGCGGAGAACGTCTACCACCTGGAGAAGGACGACTACTACCTGGTCGGCACCTCCGAGGTCCCGCTCGCCGCGTACCACATGGACGAGATCGTGGACGCGTCCAAGCTGCCGCTGCGCTACGCCGGTTTCTCCCCGTGCTTCCGCCGCGAGGCCGGCACGTACGGCAAGGACACCCGCGGCATCTTCCGCGTCCACCAGTTCGACAAGGTCGAGATGTTCTCCTACGTCGCGCCCGACGACGCGCAGGCGGAGCACCAGCGGCTCCTGGACTGGGAGAAGCAGTGGCTGACCGGTCTGGAGCTGCCCTTCCAGGTGATCGACGTCGCCACCGGTGACCTCGGCGCCTCGGCCTCGCGCAAGTTCGACTGCGAGGCGTGGATCCCGACCCAGGGCAAGTACCGCGAGCTGACCTCCGCCTCGAACTGCGACGAGTTCCAGGCCCGCCGGCTGTCGGTCCGCATGCGCGAGACCGTCGAGGACTCGGGCGGCAAGCAGCGGGTCTCGCCGCTCGCGACGCTGAACGGCACGCTGTGCGCCGTACCGCGCACCATCGTGGCGCTCTTCGAGAACCACCAGCGGCCGGACGGCTCGGTGCACGTGCCCGAGGTGCTCCGTCCCTACCTGGGCGGCCGCGAGATCCTGGAGCCCCTCTCCAAGTGACCGCCCCCGGTTCGGCCCCCTCTCCCGCACTGCCCTACAAGCTCATCGCGACGGATCTCGACGGGACGCTGCTGCGGTCCGACGAGAGCATCTCGGCGCGCACGCGTCAGGCGCTCGCCGCGGCCACCGCCGCGGGCGCCGCGCACATCGTCGTCACGGGCCGGGCAGTCCCCTGGACCCGGCACATCCTGGACTCGCTGGGCTACCGCGGCCTCGCGGTGTGCGGGCAGGGCGCGCAGGTCTACGACGCGGGCGCGCACCGGCTGCTGACGTCGGTGACGCTGGACCGGCAGCTCGCCGGCCTGGCCCTGTCCAAGATCGAGGCGGAGACCGGCCCGCTGCTGCTGGCGGCGAGCCGGGACGGCCTGGACGGCGAGGTCCTCGTCACCCCCGGCTACCGCGTCAAGGAAGGCCCGCTGCCCAACGTCCTGATCGACGACCCGGCCCAGTTGTGGGCGGCGCCGCTGAACAAGGTCTACCTCCAGCATCCGGCGCTCGGCGACGACGCCCTGGCGCAGGTCGCCCGCGAGATCGCCGGTGACCTGGTGGGCGTGACGGTGGCCGGTGAGGGCATCGTCGAGCTGCTGCCGCTGGGCCTGTCGAAGGCCACCGGGCTCTCACTGGCCGCCCGCCGCCTGGGCATCCGCGCCAAGGAGACGCTGGCCTTCGGGGACATGCCGAACGACATCCCGATGTTCGCCTGGTCGGCGCACGGCGTGGCCATGGCCAACGCCCACGACGAACTGAAGGCCGTCGCCGACGAGGTCACCACCTCGAACGACGCGGACGGCATCGCGGAGGTCCTGGAGCGTCTCTACCCGGCCTGAGGCTTCGGTCGGTCCGGGGGGTCCGGTCCGTCCGGTTGCCCTGACGGGGTGCCTGACGATTCCTCTGATGGCTCGCCTGACAGGCCGTCTGACAGCTCGACCGGCAGGTCGTCTGACGGCTCGCCTGACAGCTCGACTGACGGTTCGACTGACAGGTCGTCAAAAGCCGTGTCCCGGCCCTCCGGTGTCAGCGGCCAGGCGGTGAACCCCAGGGTCAGGGCGATGGCGTGACCGAAGTCGGTGAAGGTCGCGCCGGCCGTCAGCGGTACGCCGAAGAACAGCAGCACGCCCGCCAGGTAGCCGTAGCGCCAGGGCGGCCACAGGCGGTACGTCAGCACGCCGGCCGCGGCCGCCAGGCCGTAGGAGACGCCGATGTCCACGACGTGGGTCATCGACCGCGGCAGCCGGTGCCCCTCGATCGCCAGCAGGACCAGTTCCTGGCTCGCCAGGGTGGCGGCGACATGCGCGGCGCCCACGGTCAGCAGCCAGCGCCAGGTGCCCAGCCAGCGCTCGATGTTGGCGTGCAGCAGCTCGAACATCGCCACGTAGAGGAGGAAGGACGCGGGCCGCTCGATCCAGAAGCCGCTGATCAGCAGCGAGGGCAGCGGATGCTCGTTCAGCTCGTGGATGTTGCTGCTGGTGCGGTGGAGGAGGAAGTGGCCCAGCCCTTCGGACGCGGACGCGATGACCAGGCTGGTGACGCCGATGATCAGCAACCAGATGTGCGTACCGGGCGACGTACGCACCCACGCCCGCGCCCACCCCACGGGATCACCGGTCAGCGAGACGCGCCGGCCGCTCTCCCCGCCCTTCCCCCTGCCAAAGTCCCCACCCCTGTCCGTTTTCACCCTTGAAGGGTAGGTCCTTTCGACGTGACCCAACGCGCGCCGGATTACGCCACCGGGCGCCAGCATCGCGTCAACTCCCGTCCCTGATACGTCAATGAAGCGTCAGGGAGGAGAGGGCGGGGCGCCTTCCTGGGCATAGCGTCAGTGCCGAGCCCCGGCGTGCGCGTTCCCCGGTCCGGGGCCGCTGTTCTCTGCGAGGAGCGACGCCCCGTGTCCCACACCCTGTACGCGGAAGATCCCGAGCCCGTCGAACGGGTCCCGGCCGGAACCCTCTTCGTCCCGGTCCGGCCGGGCCCCGCGGGCTGCACGGCCCGCCTGTTCCGCACCGCCGTCGGCGGACGTACCGCCGTCGGTTTCACCTCACCGCAGCGGCTGGTCGCGGCGCTCGGCGGCGGCCAGCCGTGGATCAGGCTCTCCGAACCCGCGCTGCGTGCGCTGGCCGAGCCCGTCGGTGCGACCGTCGTGACGGTCGATCCGCGCTTCGCCCCCGCCATCTCCCCCAGGAACCACCTACGGGCCGTCTGAGGAGGGGCAACCCCGACATGAGCCACCCCACTCTGCCCCAGCCGGCGATGGATCCGTCTCTGCCCCAGCCCGCGAGGGCTCCGTCTCTGCCCCAGCCCGCGAGGGCTCCGTCCCTTCCCCAGCCGGCGCGGGATCCGCTTCCTCCTCAGCCGGCGCGGGATCCCTCGGCCGCGGCCCAACCCAGTACGGCGCCCGACCACCTCTCCCTCTGGCCCGGCTCCACCACCCCCCTCACCCCCTCCGCCCCCGACGACCTCGCCGTCGGCGGCGTCCGCCTCACCGAACTGGCCGACCGTTTCGGCACGCCCTCCTACGTCCTGGACGAGGGCGAGGTACGCCGCCGCTGCCGCGCCTACCTGCGGGCCTTCCCGGACGCGGACGTTTACTACGCGGCCAAGGCGTTCCTGTGCCGCGCCATGGTCCACTGGGTCCGGGAGGAGGGACTCGGCCTGGACGTCTGCTCCGCGGGCGAGTTGGAACTCGCCGTCACCACCGGCTTCCCGCCGGACCGGATCGTGCTGCACGGCAACGCCAAGAGCCCGGACGACCTGCGGACCGCCCTGCGACTCGGCGTCGGACGGATCGTCATCGACAGCACCTCCGAGATAGCCCGGCTGGCCGCCGCCGTCCCCGTGGGCGCGCGGCAGAAGGTACTCGTCCGGGTCGTACCGGGGATAGCCGCGGGCGGCCACGCCAAGATCCGTACCGGCACCGACGACCAGAAGTTCGGACTCTCGCTCGCCGACGGCTCCGCGCAGCACGCCGTCGCCCGGATACTGGGCCAGAGCCGCCTCGAACTGGTCGGCCTGCACTGCCACTTGGGCTCCCAGATCACCACCGTCAAGCCCTACCTGTCCGCCGTACGGCGACTCGTCGGCCTGCTGGCACGCATCCACGGGCAGCACGGCGTGACGCTGCCCGAACTCGATCTCGGCGGCGGCCACGGCATCGCCTACCGACGCGGCGAGCCCGCCCTGGACATCGCCTGCCTGGGCGTCAAGGTCCGCGGCGAACTCGCCCGCGGCTGCGCGGCGGCCGGGCTGCCCGTGCCCCGGCTCGCCATCGAGCCCGGCCGCGGCATCGCGGGGCCCGCCGGTGTGGTGCTCTACCGGGTGCTCGCCGTCAAACAGACGGGCGCGCACCGCTTCGTGGCCGTGGACGGCGGGATGAGCGACAACCCGCGGCCCGCGCTCTACGGAGTGCGTTACGCGCCCCGGCTGATCGGCCGGCGCCCGACCGCCGCGCCGGAGCCGGTGACCGTCGTCGGCCGGCACTGCGAGGCGGGCGACGTCCTGGCCGCCGACGTGCCGCTCCCCGGCGACATCCGACCCGGCGACCTGCTCGCGGTACCCGTCGCCGGGGCCTACCACCTGTCCATGGCCTCCGGTTACAACCTCGTCGGCCGCCCTCCGGTGATCGCCGTCACCGGCGGCCACGCCCGTCTCCTGGTACGCCGCGAATCACTGGCCGACATCCAGGAGCGCGACATCGGGTTGTGAGGGAGCGCTCCGGAAGGCAGGCGGGCGGCGCGGCCGTACGGCGTTACGTGGGCGTACGGCATTACGTGGGCGTACGGCCCTACGCGGCCCCTACGGCACTGCGGCACTGCGGCCCTGGTCGCCCGCCTTCCGGAGACCCGCTTCCGTGTATGATGAAGACATCAGTTGTAGGATGACCGGGCAACTGGGGCCAGCCGGGCGGCTGGGCCGGGCGCAACCCGTGCCGGCACCGGCGCCGGCGCCGGCACGGCCCATGCACCCACGGACAGAGAGGCGGCCCGACCGACATGACGCTGGGGGCGGCGGGACGGCAGTCCCTGGTGGACACCGTTGTCGAGGCCCTGCGCGCCCAGTTGGCCGCCGGTGAGTGGCGGGTCGGGGCCCGCATCCCCACCGAACACGCCCTCGCCGAGCAGCTTCAGGTCGGCCGCAACACCGTCCGCGAGGCCGTCCGGGTGCTCGTCCACGCCGGGATGCTGCGCACCCGCCAGGGCGAGGGGACGTTCGTGGTGTCCACCGCCGACCCGGGCGACATCATGCGTGGCGTCCAGCGAGCGGGCATCCGCGATGTCCTGGAGCTGCGGATCGCGCTGGAGGCGGAGGCCGCACGGCTGGCCGCGCTGCGGCACGAGCCCGCCGACCTGGAACGGATGCGGGCGGCGCTGGACGCGCAGGCGGCACTGTCGGACGCCGAGGGCCGGCCCGACTCGGGCAGCGTCGAGCTGTATGCCGATCACGACGTCGCCTTCCACAAGGCCGTCGTGGCGGCCGCGCACAACGCGGCGCTGACCGCGACGTACGGGTGGTTCAGCAGCTCCGTACGAGAGGCGCTGGTCAGCGCGCTGGACGACCAGGCGATGCCGAAGATCGTGCACGGTGATCACTGTGCCGTCATGGACGCGATCGCGGCAGGCGACCCGGTGGCCGCGGAACGGGCCACCCGCGATCTGCTGGAGAAGCCCAAGCGGGCCGTCGAGACCCTCCTCGGCCACCGCTGAGCCGTACGGCCCCACGCCCGCACGGCTCCCTTCCTCCCCCCACACACTTCCACCGCACGATTGGCAAGGTACGCACGCATGCCGGGAAACCGCTCCGACGCACTCCTGATCGACGCCCAGGAGGACCCGGCGGCGCCGCCGCGGGCCGTCGCGGCGCGCCGCGGAGTGTCCGGACGCGCCTCCCGGGCATTCGGGCACCCGGTCGTCGTCCTGGCCGGCATCGTCCTGGCCGCGCTCAACATGCGGGCGGCGTTGGCCGGCGTCTCGCCGCTGCTGAGCGAGATCGGCGCGCATTTCCACCTGACCGCGACCGCCGGCAGCCTGGTGACGACCATCCCGCTGGTCTTCATGGGGCTCGGTTCCGTGGCCGCGCCCAGGCTGGCCCGCCGGTGGGGCACCGAGACGGTGCTGTGCGGGGCGCTGGTGCTGCTGTGCGGCGGGATCGTGCTGCGGATCGCGCCGCCGGTGGTGGCGCTGTTCGCGGGATGTGCCGTGGTCGGCACGTCCATAGCGCTGCTGAACGTGCTGATGCCCGGGCTGATCAAGCGGGACTTCCCGGAGCGCGCCGCGGGCATGACCGCGCTCTACTCCACCGCGATGATCATGGGAGCCACTGTCTCGGCCGCCTCCGCCGTCCCGCTGGAGAACGCGCTCGGCGGCTGGCAGGGCTCGCTGGTCTCCTGGGCGCTGCTGGCCGCCGTCGCCGCGGTCGCCTGGATCCCGCAGGTGGTCCTCGCCCGCCGCGCGGGCCGCGCCTCCCGCCCCGCTTCGGCCGCCAAGGGGTCCGTACGGCCGCCTTCGGTCTCCGCCGCCCGGGGCAAGGGCGTCGGCACGTACGCCGACGGCGTCGGTCCGAAGCTGAGCCGCTCGCCGCTGGCCTGGCAGGTCACGCTCTTCATGGGCTCGCAGTCGCTGATCGCGTACGACGTCATCGCCTGGCTGCCGACGATCTTCACCGACCACGGCATGGCGAAGGGCGAAGCCGGGCTCGTCTTCGCCTTCAGCACGCTGCTGCAGATGGTCGGTTCGTTCGTGGTGCCGATGCTGGCCGGCCGGATGCGGCGGCAGCGGTTGCTGGGCGTGGCCGTCTCCGCGCTGATGGCCTGCGGGGTCACCGGACTGCTGGTGGCGCCGGTGGCCGGCGCCTGGCTGTGGGCCGTGCTGCTGGGCGTCGGGCAGGGCGGCGCGCTGGGCCTGGCGCTGACGATGATGGTGCTGCGCTCCGGCGACGCGCACACCGCGTCGCGCCTGTCCGGCATGGCCCAGACCGGCGGCTACCTCCTGGCCGCCGCCGGCCCCCTGATCCTGGGCGCGGTCCATCAGAGCACCGGCGGCTGGATCGTTCCCCTCGCCCTGCTGCTGGCGGTCTGCGCGGGCCTCGCCCTCCTCGCCCAGGGCGCGGGCCGCGACCGCCGGATCGGCGACGGGGCGTAGGGAGACGGGGCAGACGGCCTGCCTGCGGGCTGGTTGCCGCGGGGAGCCGCGGACGGCCGAGTGGGCCGCTCAGGCGGGGCGCCGCGGCAAGGCCGCCGCGGAGGCCGCGCGGGTGCGTACGGACGGCCCCGGCCGCCACGGTGATGCCGACCCGGTCGCCCCCTGACGCCGCGCCCTGGCCTACCGTGCCCTCATGAGCGAGGTTGCGCGCACCGTTCGCCGGCCAGGACCGCGGCTCTCCCGCACCGGCCGGCTCCTTGTCGTCGCCGTGCTGGGTGTCCTGGTCATCCTGGCGGTACTCATCGTGCCGCGGCTGCTGCCCGGCGGGCCGGAGCGCGAGGAGAAGCTGACCGTGCCCGAGGGCATGCGGGCGGCGCAGGTCTACGCCGCCGCCGACCGGGCCCTGCATCTGGCCGACGGCACCACGGCGAAGGCCGCCAAGACCGCCCGGCTGCCCCTGCCCGCCGCGGCGAAGGGAAATCCGGAGGGGTACCTCTTCCCGGCGACGTATCCCCTCCGCGACGACACCACCCCCGCTTCGCTGCTCTCCTACATGGTGACCACCGCCAAGCAGCGGCTCGCCGGCGACGGCATCACCTCCTACCGGACCCTCGTGATCGCCAGCATCGTGCAGGCCGAGGCGGACCGCCCGGACGACATGGGCAAGGTGGCCCGCGTCATCGGCAACCGGCTCGCCCGGCGGATGCCGTTGCAGATGGACTCCACCATCAACTACGCGCTGGGCCGCAGCACCCTCCACACCAGCCACTCCGACACCACCACCGACAGCCCGTACAACACCTACAAGCACGCGGGCCTGCCACCCACCCCGATCGACAGCCCCGGCGCCGACGCGCTCAAGGCGGCGAGCGCGCCGCCCGCCGGCGACTGGCTGTACTTCGTCACCGTCAAACCGGGCGACACCCGCTTCACCGCCGACTACCCGGAACACCTCAGGAACGTCCGGGAGTTCAACGAGCGCCAGAAGAACACGGGCGGCAACGGAAGCGGATGAGCCGGCCGGGGCGTGGCCTACTCCTCGCCCGACAGCGTCAGCGACCGCAGCCGGCGGCCCGCGTACCAGGTGGTGGCGACGGTCAGGGCAAGCAACAGGCATATCGCCAGCGGCAGTTGGACGTCGGAGCTGAGCGCGCCCTCCGCCCCGACCCGCTGGCCCACCGCGAGCGCCCACTGCTGGACGCTGAGCGTCCGGGCGCCGGGGACGAGAGTGCCGACGAAGGCTTCCCACACGAGGGCGTAGACCAGGCCGAAGACGACGGCGTGGCGGCTGATCGTGCCGAAGAAGAGGAACAGCGCGCTGTAGGCGACCGAGGCGACGGCCGCGGCCACCGCGTACGCCACCGCTATCTGCTGGCTGTTGCCGTTCAGCACGAACCCGGCGACCAGGACCGGCACGGCGGAGAAGAGCACCGTCACGCCGATGGCGACGAGCAGTTTGGTGAAGATGATCGTCGGCCGGGGAATGGGCTTGGCCAGCAGGTAGACCACCGAACCGTCGTCTATCTCCGGGCCGATCGCGCCGGTGCCGGCGATGACGCCGATCAGCGGCACCATCGTGCCGAGCGCGAAGCCGCCGAGGATGCCGCTGGCGGTGGTGTCGTCGGCGCCGGTCAGGCCGCGGACGACCAGGGCGATGACGATCAGGAGGGCGGGCAGCGCGAACAGGATCAGGGCGCGGCGCCGGCCGAGCAGGCCGCGGTAGGTGAGCCGGGCGACGGTCGGGTGGAACAGCGAGAACTTCAGGGAGGTCGTGGACACCGGCGGGGCCGTCGAGGGGGTCGTCGTGGACATGCGTCGGGCTCCTTTCTTGGCCTCAGGCCGCTACGAGGTAGGAGAAGACGGATTCCAGCGACTCGTCGGAGGGCGAGACCGTCAGCAGGCGGATGCCGTGGTCGCGGGCGACCCGCGGCAGGAGTTCGGTGAACCGGCCGAAGTCGACGGCCTGTATCCGCAAGGCGCCTTCGGTGAGGTCGACTTCGATGCCGGCCGTCGAAGGGTCGGCGATCAGCGCCCCGGCCAGCGCCCGGTCGTTGTCGGACCGGACGAGATAGCGGTGCGGCCGGTCCGTCATCAGCCGGCGGATCTTGCGGAAGTCACCGGACGCGGCATGGCGGCCGGCCACCACCACCTCGATGTGCGAGGCCAGTTGCTCGACCTCTTCGAGGATGTGCGAGGAGAACAGGACGGTCCGGCCCTCGTCCCCCATCCGCCGCAGCAGCTCCATCAACTGCATCCGCTGGCGCGGGTCCATGCCGTTGAACGGCTCGTCCAGCAGCAGCACGGACGGGTCGTGGACCAGCGCGGAGGCCATCTTCACGCGCTGGCGCATGCCCTTGCTGTATGTCGAGATCTTGCGGTCCTGGGCGTATTCCATCTCCACGGTGGCCAGCGCCGCGGCCGCCGCGGCCCGGCCCAGCCCGTGCAACTCGGCGTTGGCGACGACGAATTCGCGGCCGGTGAGGAAGTCGTACATCGCCTCGCGCTCGGGAACGATGCCGATGTGGCGGTAGATCCCGGCGTTGCGCCAGATGGTGGCGCCGTCGAGGGTGACGGTGCCGCTCGACGGCGCGAGGAAGCCGCCCATCATGTTGATGAGGGTGGACTTTCCGGCGCCGTTGGGGCCGAGCAGGCCGGTGACGCCGGGGGCGATGGTCATGGTGATGTCGTTGACGGCGACGACGTTGCCGAACCAGCGCGAGACATGGTCGATGCGAAGGGTGGTCACAGCCCGGCCTTCCTGTAGCGGCGCATCAGCAGGGCGTAGCAGCCGGTGATGACGATCAGGGTGACGAGGAGATAGACGAATCCGGCGGCGGTGGTCGGCGCCAGCCCGTTGGGGAAGGAACTCACGCCACCGAGGAACGTCGACTGCACCCCGTCTATGAGGGTGATGGGCGAGAACAGGCCGAGCCAGCCGACGGCGGCTTCGCTGCCCTGGACCGAGGCGATGCCCTGGATGGCGCTGACCGCGCCGTAGGGAATGGTCAGTACCGCGATCACGGCTGCGACGCCGAACCCGCGGCGCGGTGTGAGCGCCGCGATGACCAGGCCGATCCCGGCGAAGAGCAGGGAGAGCAGCGTGACGCAGACCAGCCCCTGGCCGAACCCCTTGGTCTGATCCAGGAAGTCCAGCTTCGCCAGCAGCGCCCCGACGTAGAGGATCAGCAGGGGCGTGGCGGTCAGCAGGAACAGGGCGCTCGCCATGGCCGCGAACTTCGCCACGACATAGTCGCGCCGCTCGACGGGCCGGGAGAAATACAGCGGAATGGTCTTGAAGCGCAGGTCCCGCGAGACGGACTGCGGGGCCTGGGCGGCGAGATACAGGCCGATGACGGCCTGGAGGAAGATCGCGTAACGGGTGTAGCCGACCGGGAGGCTGCCGGCCTTGGTGAACACCGTCACCGCGATCATGATGCCGGCGGGCAGGCACATCACCGCGAACAGCAGCATCGGCAGCACCTTGGTCCTGGCCGAACGGCCGAGTCCGTAGGCGCCGCGCAGGCTCTGCGAGAACAGCGACCGGCGGGCGTAGGCGCGGCTCAGCCGGGGGCCGTCGTAGTGGCGGTAGCCGATGTTGTGGATGTACGCGGCCGAGGGCGGGGCGGCGGACGCGGTGGGCTCAGGCGACATCGGGGGCGCCTCCGTCCTGGGTGGGGGCGGGTGTGTCGGCGTGGGCGGCGGCCTCGGCGGCGGCGTCGGCGTCGCGGAAGACCTCGGCGATGCGGTGCCGGCGCTGTTCCATCCGGACCAGGCCGAGGCCCAGATCGGCGACGGTGTCCCGCACCAGGTCGTAGGTCTCCTCCCGGCCGGCCTCGACGAAGAGCAGGCGCCCCGAGGAGGCGAAGCTCTCCGGGCCGGCGGCGTCGGTGGTCACCGCGACACCCGCGCCGGCCAGCGCCGCGCGCAGTGCCGCGGTGCCGTCCGGATGCCTGTCGGTGTCCGTCACCTCCACCGCCAGTGAGGCCGTGACCTGCGTGAACTCATCCGTGGAGGAGGAGCGCAGCAGTTTGCCGCCGTCGATGACGACGACGTGATCGCAGGTGCGCTCCAACTCTCCGAGGAGGTGGGAGGTCACCAGGACGGAGATCCCGAAGTCGGTGTGGACGCGCCGGATCAGGCCGAGCATCTCGTCCCGGCCGACCGGGTCGAGGCCGTTGGTCGGCTCGTCGAGGAAGACCAGTTGCGGATCGTGGACCAGCGCCTGGGCGAGCTTGACGCGCTGCTTCATGCCCGTGGAGTAGCCGCCGATGGGGCGGTAGCGCTCCTCGTAGAGGCCGACGTGGCGCAGGGTGTCGGCGGTGCGCTCGCGGGCGGCGGTCGGTGGCAGGCCCGACATGCGGGCCATGTGCACGACGAACTCGGTGGCCGAGACGTCCGGCGGCAGGCAGTCGTGCTCGGGCATGTAACCGACCCGCTCACGGATGGTGCCGCCGTCCTTGGCCACATCCAGACCGAGGACGTGCGCGGTCCCCTCGGTGGCCGGGGCCAGTCCGAGGAGGATCTTGATCAGGGTGGACTTGCCGGCACCGTTGGCACCCACCAGGCCGGTTACGCCGGGCGCGATGTCAACGGAGAGCCGGTCCAATGCGGTGACCCGCGGGTACCGCTTGCTCAGGCTTTCGGTCACGATCACTGTCACGACTTCGACGGTAGTGGCGGCCGCCGCACCCGTCGTCAGCCCAGACGGTTGGATATCCCTACCTCTCGGGGAGTACAAGCCCGTAGGGGTCTCCTGCTTCGAGCGGTCCCCGGTCTCGGGGTCGGTCCCCGGTCTCGGGGTCGACGGTGTCGGACGTGGCGTTTGCCTCTCCGCGTACGCACCCCTTGACGCAGCCGCCGGTCATTGTCACATTCATCAGTGTCAAGTTACGGGTACGTACCGCGATGAACCGCTTACGGACGGACGGTTGGCGATGGCCTCAGTCACCCCAGGGACCCCAGCAGGAGCCGGAGAACTCACCGCCGAAGTACGGGGCTTCCGGGAGGTGCAGCGGCTCGCCTACGCCTGCGCGGAGGCGGTGGCCGCCCAGCTCAAGCCCGGCGTCACCGAACGCGAGGCGGCCCGGATGCAGCGGGTATGGCTGCGGGAGCGAGGCGTGCGGGACTGGTTCCATCTGCCGTTCGCCTGGTTCGGCGACCGGACCGCCTTCGTGAACTTCCGCATCCCGCTCCAGTTCTTCCCCACCAACCGGGAGCTGGAGCCGGGGATGCCCTTCATCCTCGACATGGCACCGGTCCACCGGGGATACACCGCCGACATCGGCTACTCCGGCTGCCTGGGGCTCAACCCCGTCCACGACCGACTGCTCGCCGATCTGGAGGCGCACCGCGAACTGATCCTGCGCGAGGTGCGCGAGCGGCGCCCGCTGCGGGAGATCTACAAGGACGTCGAGCGGCTGATGGTGCGGCAGGGCTACGCCAACCGCCACCGCGCCTATCCCTTCGGCGTCATCGCCCACAAGATCGACCGGGTCAAGGAACGCCGCTGGTCACCCACCCTTTTCGGCTTCGGCACACAGTCCCTCAAGGGCCTGGCCTCCGACGCGCTGCACGGCCATCGTGACGGCTGGTCCCCGCTGTGGAGCCCGTACACCTTCTCCGACCACCCGCCGCAGCCGGGCCTGTGGGCGGTCGAACCGCACCTCGGTTTCCGGGGCACCGGCGCGAAATTCGAGGAGATCCTGGTCGTGACGGACTCGAAGGACCCGGTGGAAAGCGCCTTTTGGCTGGACGACGATCTGCCGCATGTGCGGCGCTGGCAAGAGGAGAAGGCCGCGTGAGCATCGAACCCGGACAGGATCAGGACCGATACGACTCCCCCGATGCGGGACTGCGAGGCGCGCGGGAGCGCCGGGTGCACACCGGCGGGGTGGAGCTGTGCGTCGCCGAGCTGGGGGACCCGGCACGCCCCACGGTGATGCTGATCCACGGCTATCCGGACAGCAAGGAAGTGTGGTCCGAGGTCGCCCGCGGCCTTGCCGACCGCTTCCATGTGGTGCTCTACGACGTCCGGGGCTGCGGCGGCTCCACCGCCCCGCGGCCGCTGCGCGGCGGGTTCACGCTGGAGAAGCTGACGGACGACTTCCTGGCCGTCGCGGACGCCGTCAGCCCCGACCGCCCGGTGCATGTCGTGGGTCACGACTGGGGCTCGGTGCAGGCGTGGGAGTTCGCCACCGTCCGGCGTACGGAGGGCCGACTGGCGTCCTTCACCTCCATGTCGGGCCCGTCTCTGGACCACTTCGGTCACTGGATCAAGAAGCGGATGACCCGCCCCACGCCCCGGCGCGCCGCGCAGCTCCTGAGCCAGGGCGCCAAGTCCTGGTACGTCTACATGCTGCACACGCCCGTCCTGCCCGAGCTGGCCTGGAAGGGACCGCTCGGCAAGCGCTGGCCGAAGATCCTCCAGCGGGTGGAGAAGGCACCGGCCGACGGCTATCCGACCGCGTCCCTGCCGACCGACGCCGCCCACGGCGCCTGGCTCTACCGCGACAACGTCCGAACCCGCCTGCGCCGCCCCCGTACCGACGCCTACGCCCACTGCCCGGTCCAGCTCATCACCCCGACCGGTGACCTGTTCCTCTCCGAGCGCCTCTACGACGACCTGGAGCAATGGGCGCCCCAGCTCGTACGGCGTACCCTCCCGGCCAAGCACTGGGTGCCGCGCACCCGTCCCGACCAACTCGTCGCGTGGATCGACGAGTTCGTCACCTCGAAGGAAGAGGGCGACCCGGCGAAGCGGGCCCTGGCCCCTGGTCCGCACGCCGACCGCTTCGGTGGCCAGCTCGTGCTGGTGACCGGCGCGGCCAGCGGCATCGGCCGGGCGACGGCCTTCGCCTTCGCCGAGGCCGGCGCGCGGATCATCGCCGTCGACCGGGACGCGGAGGGCGCGGCACGGACCGCCGACATGGCCCGCCTGATCGGCGCCCCCGAAGCCTGGGGAGAGGTCGTCGACGTCTCGGACGAGGCGGCGATGGAGAAGCTCGCCGACAAGGTCGACACCGCCTACGGCACGGTGGATGTGCTGGTGAACAACGCCGGCATAGGGCTGTCCGGCTCCTTCCTCCAGACCACCGCCGAGGACTGGAAGAAGGTCCTGGACGTCAACCTCTGGGGGGTCATCCACGGCTGCCGGATCTTCGGCAAGCGGATGGCGGAGCGCGGACAGGGCGGCCATATCGTCAACACCGCCTCGGCCGCGGCCTTCCAGCCGTCCAGGATCCTGCCCGCCTACAGCACGTCCAAGGCCGCCGTCCTGATGCTCAGCGAGTGCCTGCGGGCCGAGCTGGCGGGCCAGGGCATCGGCGTCTCCGCCATCTGTCCCGGACTGGTCAACACCAACATCACCGCCACCTCGCGCTTCACCGGTGTCTCCGCGGACGAGGAGAAGCGCCGCCAGGCCAAGAGCGCGCGGCTCTACGGCATGCGCAACTATCCGCCGGAGAAGGTCGCCGACGCCATCCTGCGCGCGGTCGTCCGCAACCAGGCGGTGGTCCCGGTCACCCCCGAAGCCCGCGGCGCCCATCTGCTGTCCCGCTTCGCCCCGCGCGCGCTCCGCGCCCTCGCCCGCATCGAGCCGCGACTGTAGGCGCCGGGGCACTGCCACGTCCCGCTTCGCCCCGCCCCGCCGAAAAACCGGAGCCCGGAGACCGCACACGAGAGCTCACATGAGAACCGACACGACAGGAGCCGCGCATGAGCAGGCCGCCACGCCCGCACGAGCACCACCCCATCGCGCCGCGCCGGGTCTCGTTCGACTGGCGCCGTACGCCGCTGCACTGGATACCGGACGAACCCACCGCCACCCATGTCATCAACGTGCTGCACCTCCTGCTCCCGGCGGGCGAGCGATGGTTCGTCAAGGTCTTCAAGGAAGCCCTGCCCCTGATCCGGGACGAGGCTCTCCTCACGGACGTCAAAGGCTTCATGGGGGCAGGAAGCCACCCACAGCGTCCAGCACGCCTACGTCCTGGAGCACTTGGCGCACCAGGGCCTGGACACCGGCCCCTACACCCGGCACGTCGACTTCCTCTTCACCCACCTCCTCGGCGAGCAGCCGCCCCTCGGCCTGCCGGTGCCCGAACGGGAGTGGCTGCGCTTCCGCCTCTCCCTGATCGCCGCCATTGAGCAGTTCACGGCGGTACTCGGCAACTGGGTGCTGGCGGCAGACGGCCTGGACCGCGCCGCACCCGACCCCGTCATGCTCGATCTGCTGCGCTGGCACGGCGCGGAGGAAGTCGAACACCGTGCGGTCGCCTTCGACATGTACCAGCACACCGGCGGCGAGGACCCCTCCCGCTACCTCCGCCGCATCCTGGCCATGACCGTGACGGCCCCGGTCCTGCTCTACCTCTGGGCCTGGGGCGCGGCCTACCTCCTCCGGCACGACCCGCAGCTCGCCACCCGTTCCCGCTACTCGCTGCGTGAGCACAACCGCGCCGCCCGCAGGGGCCTGCTGCCCACGTGGCGTGAGCTGGGCACCGCGATACCGCGCTACCTGCGGCGGTCGTACCATCCCTCGCAGGAAGGGTCGCTGCGCACGGCCGTCGCCTACCTGGCGTCCTCACCGGCGGCACGGGCCGCCGCGGACACGGCGGGGCGCACGGCCTTCTCGTAGGGGCGGTCTTCTCGCGGGGGCGGTGTTGTCGTAGGGACGGCCCTCTCGCGGGGCGGTCTTCTCGAGGGCCGTCTTCTCGCGGGGCGGTCTTCTCGTAGGGGACGACCGTGCCGCCGGACACGGCCGTCCCGTAGGAAACGGCCGTCCCGTAAGGCGCGGCTGATTCGTGAGGCGCGGCATTTGATGAGACGCGGCATTTCGTTAGGAGCACCGCAGTGACCGAGCAGCCGCCGACGGCCGAATACCGCATCGAGGACCTGGCCCACCTCAGCGGCACCACGGTCCGCACCATCCGCGCCTACCAGGACCGCGGCCTCCTCCCGCGCCCGGAACGCCGCGGCCGGGCCAATGTCTACGGTGACGCCCACCTGGCCCGCCTGCGCCAGATCGCCGATCTGCTCGACCGCGGCTACACGCTCGCCAGCATCAAGGAACTCCTGGAAGCCTGGGACGCGGGACGCGGCCTCGGCGGGGTCCTCGGCCTGGTCGCCGAGATCAACGGGCCGTGGAGCGACGAGGCGGCCTCCCGCATCAGCCGGGCCGAGCTGGACGCCGCCTTCGGCGGCACCTCCAACGACGCGGCGGTGGCCGAGGCCGTCGAGCTGGGTGTCCTGGAACGCGTCCCGGACCGGGACGACGAGTTCCGCGTCCCCAGCCCCCAGGAACTCGCCGTCGCCGCCGAACTTCACTCCGCCGGCGTCCCCCTGCCGGCCATCTCCGGCCACCTGCGCGAGCTACGCGGCCAGGTCGAGCACATCGCCGCCCGCTTCCTGGACTTCACGACCGAGCACGTCTTCCGGCCGTTCCTTGACCATCCGCCCACCGAGGCGGAAGCGATGGAGGCGGCCGCCCTCGTCCGCCGCCTGCGCCCCCTTGCCCAGCAAACCATCGACGCCGAACTGGCCCGCGCCATGCGGACCCTGGCCACCCGCTACCTCCGCCATCACCTCACCGAGGCACTGCCGTTGGACACCGGAGGGCCGGCGGAAGGCGACGCGGTGAAAACGCGGGAGAGGGGGGCCCGGGAGGTCGAGGCCCCCGAGGTGGATGCCCAGGAGGTGGGTGCCCCCGAGGTGGGTGACGTTTGGGTGGAGGCCGGGGGCCGGGGTGGGCGAGACGCGGCGGATGACGCGGGGTCCGTTGGCGGGCGGGCAGCCGCCGACGGGATGGCCCGCTCTGTGCCGGCCGCGGACCCCCGTGCCGCGACCGGTACAGAGCCGGTGGTTCTCCCCGTAGAGACTGTGCACGCCGTGCGGCACCTCGTCGGCCCGCACAACACGGCCGCCTTCATCACCGCCGCCACGCAACGTGAGGTCCAGGCACGCACGATGGACGCGATGGCCTCCGGTGCCCATGCCCGGACGGTCCACGAGCGCCCTGTCGACAGGAAGCGTGTCGACAGAGAACGCGCCGACGGGGAGCCTGCCGTCGACGGTCCGGCCGCCTAGGGCTGCGGCGCCCGTGGATGGGCCCCCTCCTTCCCTCTCTTGAGTTGTCAAGGATCAAAGGCGGGCAGCGGCACGAGGCGAGTGGAGGAGAGACCGGCTCCTCCATCAGCCACCTATTCGACTCGCCAGATCGAGCCGCTAGATCGAGCCGCCAGATCGAGTCGCCAGGTCAACTCACCTGATCCGGCAGCCAGTTGCCATGGAATCCGTACGGCACCCGCTGCGGCAGGTGCACCGTGGCCACGGGATCGGCGGATATGTCCTCCGCGTCGAGGACGACGAGATCGCTGGTGTCCGTGGACGCGTCGTAGACGTAAGTGATCAGCCAGCCGGGGCCGCCCGGACGGTCGTCGGCCGGTGCGAAGGCCGCCTCGCCGGGGGTGCGTCCCTGGCCGAAGTCGTGTCGGACGACCGCGCCGGTTTCCAGGTCATAGCGGAGCAGGGCCCCGGGGATCGATCCCGTACCCGGAACCTCGGCGGACGTGGCGTGGCCGAAGCGGGCGGGCAGGCCGGCGAGGCGGTCGTCGACGCGGGGGAATTCGGCGAATTGGTCGTCGAGTTGTTCCTCGGTCACCGTGCCGGAGGCGAGATCAAGGGTCCACCGCCACAAGTGCCCCGGGCTGTCGCCACCGTATTCGGCGTACCGCGAGACGTAGAGGACGATCCGCTGCTCACCGTCGTCGTGCGCGTTGAGGGAATGGAAGACGTAGCAGGGGTCGATCTCCAGCCAGCGGACCTCGCCGAAGGGATCGTCGCGCCGGAGGACGCCCAGCCGGGCGCCGTACTCGGGCTGCCAGCCGTACGGCATACCGGGGCGGCTGCGGTCGAAGACGACGGGGAGGTCCATGAAGACGACATGGGCGGCGGTCAGGTGGAAGTCGTGCATCATCGTCCCCGCCGGGACGTCGATGGGGCGGCTGACCACCAACTCCCCTGCCGCGTCGGCACGGTGGTAGGTGAGGTAGGGCGGGGCGACGGCGCCGTAGCCGAAGAAGTGCAGTTCACCCGTCGTGGGACACGTCTTGGGGTGGGCGGTCATGGCGGTGGTGAGCCGGCCGCCGAAATCGTGGGCGCCGAGCGTCTCCAGTTCATGGCCGGGGCGGCAGTCGACTTCGTAGGGGAACGAGGACTCGACGAGTGCCAGCGTGCGCCCGGCGTGCCGGACGATGTGGGTATTGGCCACGCCCGCCGTGAGGTTCCGGTGGCCCCGCTCGTCCCTCAGCGGCACATCGCCGGTGAAGCTCGCGGTGCGCACCCAGCGGTTGCGGTAGGAGACGGCCCGGCCGCCCTCCAGGCGGAGGCCGTGGACCATGCCGTCGCCGAAGAACCAGTGGGGCGAGGCCGCGTCCCGCGGGTTGGGGCCGTTGCGGAGATACCAGCCGGTGAGTTCGGGCGGGATCGCGCCGGTGACCGGGAGGTCGTAGGCGGTCACCTCGTCCATGACCGGGGCGAAATTGCCGGCCAAATGCGGGGCGGGGACGGTGGATTCGGACGCGGTGGTGGGCGGTGCACTCGTCATGGGTCATGCCTCCTGGAGGTCGGGGCGCACGCCGGACCGCTGCCGCAGGAACCGTGCGCGGGCATGGTCCGGATACCAAGCGGTGAAGCGGAAGGGCACGACGAACGCGGCGATCTGAACGGGGATCGACACGAGCAGGCTCAGGTCGTACGCGGTGATGGCCGCTTGGGCGACCGCGCCGAACGTGAAGGACAGCGCCCAGGCCGCGGTGATGACGTTGTTGATGCGCAGGAAGAGCGGGGTGGCCCAGACCTCGGGCGGTGCCACGCGGCGCGCGATCGGGAGGGTGAAGGGGCGCCGGACCGCGATCGACAGCCAGGCGATGAGCGCCAGCCAGCCTGTCGCGAGCGCACCGCTGTATATCCGAAGGCCGCTGTCGGGCCGGGCGAAGGCCAGGGCCATGAGGGCCGCGAAGAAGACGAGGGTGCCGTACTCCAGCAGGCGTGAGTCCAGAGAAAGACCCGCGGCGCGGTCGGTGACGAGCAGGGCCGCGGAGACGACCAGGGCGGCCAGCGCGCCCCATTGCCATCCGAATGAGGCCACCCCCGCGAACACCAGCCACGGCACGAAGCTCCGCAGGTAATGCATGATCCCCTCCCCCTCTCCACCGGGCCGCCCCGGCGAAGACCACATTCCAAGTTCGACATGTCGAAGATAGAAGGTCCATCTTTGACATGTCAACAGTGGAACGTAAACTGGGGACATGAGTCTGAGACACGCTGTGCTGGGTCTGCTGGCCGAGGCGCCCGCCAGCGGCTACGACCTGATGAAGACGTTCAACGCCTCGCTCGTGAACGTCTGGCCCGCCACCCAGAGCCAGGTCTACGGAGAGCTGAACAAGCTCACCACCGCGGGCATGGTCGAAGTCGCCGCCGAAGGGCCCCGCGGCCGCAAGGAATACGCGATCACCGACGACGGCATGGGCGAACTGCGCCACTGGCTGACCGAGGTCGAACCCAGCAGGTCCCCGCGCCACGAAGGCCTTCTGCGGGTCTTCTTCCTCGGCGTCCTCACCCCGCTCGAAGCCCGCGCGTATCTCCTCCAGCGGGCCGAGGCCGCGGCGCGGGCCCATGCCGCGTGCCGCCACATCGAAGACGTCACGCCGTGGGACGAGGACATGATCTCCGTCTACGGGCGCATCGCGCTGGAATACGGCCTGCGCCACTCCGCGATGGAGGAGGAGTGGGCCCGCTGGGCCGTCGAGGAGATCGGCGGCGCGAAGGCCCGGGAGGCGGGCGAGCGGGTGAGGTCCCACGACAAACGGGACGACGACCAGGCAGGATGACGGCGCCCCCCGAATACAGATGCCGCCCCCTCCCCAAGCGGGGGATGCTGGAGCCATGAACGACCAGCGCTCCGTGCGCATTTCGAAGTACCTGGCGAAGCATCTTCGCCATGAGCCGGAACGGATCGGCCTCGCCCTCGACGCCCACGGCTGGGTAGCGGTGGGCGACCTGCTCGACGCGGCCGCGCGGCGCGGCTTCCCTTTCTCACGGGCCGAGTTGGAGAGGGTGGTCGCCGACAACGACAAGCAGCGCTATGCCATCGAGGGCGACCGCATCCGCGCCAACCAGGGCCACTCCCTACCCGTCGACCTCGCTCTCCCGCCGGCCGAACCGCCCGCTCACCTCTTCCACGGGACGGTCGCGCGCAGTGTCGCCGCCATCCGGGCCGAGGGTCTGCGGCCGATGTCCCGGCACGCCGTCCACCTGTCGCCCGACCGCGACACCGCGATCCGGGTGGGCTCCCGCCGCGGCAAGCCCGTCGTCCTGACGGTCGACGCGGCCGTCATGCACCGGGCCGGCCACGTTTTCCGGGTCAGCGCCAACGGCGTCTGGCTCACCGGCCAGGTACCGCCGGAGTTCCTCCGCTTCCCCGGCTGAGCCTCGCCGCACCGCACCGGCCGGTCACAGCCCCGGCGCGCCCCACACCGGGAACCACCGTGCCAGGTCCTTCTCGATCGTCAGATCGTCGCCGAGCATCGCCCGCACCTGGAGTTCGAGCGGATTGTCGCGCTTCTCGCCACCGGCCGGGTGGGGCGCGAACGGGTAGAACGTGCCCCGCTTGTAGAGGTACACCAGCGCCAGCGGCCGGTCCCGTTCGTCACGAAAGCCGAGCAGTGAGCACAGGAGCTGCGGGCCGAACCCCGCGTCCGCCAAGGACGTGTTGACCGCGTGCAGGTCGTTGACCAGCCCCGATACGTCCTCCGGTGGATGGCGCGCGAGCAGCCACGTATAGCCGTACGCATCCCGCGTGAACTCCACCGAACCGCCCAACAGCGCCCGCGTCTCCTCCTGGATCCGCGAGAACACGCCACCCTCGACGCTCGCGAAGCACACCGACCCCAGGCCGGTGGGGCGGAAACCGGCCGCGGCCTGGAGGGTGACGGCGGCCGACGGCAGGGCGAAGAGCTGATCGAGATCGGGCCGGACCGGCTTGCTGCGGCCGAGAAGGGCGTCCAGAAAACCCATGCGCGGTCCGCTCCTTCCTCATCGGGATCACTGTTGCGTGGCAGCCGGCCCGGCATTCCTCAGCCGCCCGGCCGCGCGGTTCACGGCCGCCCCAGCTCCGCCGCGATCCGGCCGAGCTGGTCCAGTCGCTGCTCCAGCGTGGGGTGCGAGGACAGCAGCCGGCTCACGCTCTCCTTGTTGAAAGCGGGGACGAAGTAGAAGGCGTTGAACGGCTCCGCCTTGCGCAGATCGCTGGTCGGGATCCGCGCCATCTGCCCGGTCACCTTCGTCAGCGCGGAGGCCAGCGCCGACGGCCGGCCGGTGATCATCGCGGCGGCCCGGTCGGCGGACAGCTCGCGGTAACGGGACAGCAGGCGGGTGAGCAGGAAGCTGAGGGCGTAGACGACGGCACTCACGGCGGTGACGATGAGGACGGCGATGGCCGCGTTCTGGTCCCGGTTGTTGCGGCCGACGCCGCTCCACAGGGCGGCGCGGGTGATGATTCCGGCCAGCACACCGAGGAAGGAGGCGATGGTCATCACCACGACATCGCGGTGCGCCACGTGCGAGAGCTCGTGGGCGAGCACGCCCTCCAGTTCCTCCGGCTCCAGCCGACGCAGCAGTCCCGTCGTGGCGCACACCATCGCGTTGTGCTGATTGCGGCCGGTCGCGAAGGCGTTCGGCAGGTCGGAATCGGCGATCGCCACGCGTGGCTTGGGCATATCGGCCAGCGCGCACAGCCGGTCCACGGCGCCGTGCAGCTCGGGCGCCTGCTCCGGCGTGACCTCGCGCGCGCCCATGCTGAACGCCGCGATGCGGTCGCTGAACCAGAACTGCGCGATGAACAGCGCGCCGGCGATGACCAGAACGACCACCCAGGCGCCCTTGAGCAGCACCACCAGGACGCCGACGACCACGACGTACAGCAGGCCGAGGAAGAACATCGTCGTCACCATGCGCGAGGTCAGTCCCCGGTCGGGGGCGAATCGGGTCCGTGCCATGGCTCCTCCACAACGCGCCGCGGACTTCAGGCGGTGGGCGGGGCGCCGCGCGAACCGCCCACCGGCCACCCGCCGCGCCCGCACACCACCACTGACCCGATTCTCCCTCTTCACACCTGAATAAGCCGATACGCGCCGCCTGCCCCGCCCTGGAACGTAGTACCCGAGCCGCCGAATCGCTCCCTTCCCGCGCCTCGTACGCTCTCTCGTATGACTCTGCGCCTGAGTACCGTGATCCTCCCCGTCCGCCGCTGGCACGACGGAGGCCGTGACCAATGGACACGCGCCGAGGAGCTGGGCTTTCACGCCGCGTACACCTACGACCACCTGTCCTGGCGCAGCTTCCGCGACGGGCCGTGGTTCGGTGCCATCCCCACCCTGACCGCCGCCGCGACGGCGACCGAGCGCCTGCGGCTGGGCACCCTCGTCACGTCGCCCAACTTCCGGCACCCGGTCACCCTCGCCAAGGAACTGATCACGCTGGACGATGTCTCCGGCGGCCGCGTCACGCTCGGCATCGGGGCCGGCGGCAACGGTTTCGACGCCACCGCCCTGGCCCAGGAGCCGTGGACGCCGCGCGAGCGGGCCGACCGGTTCGCCGAGTTCGTGCCGCTCCTGGACCGCCTCCTCACCGAGGACGCCGTCAGCCACGCGGGCACCTTCTACTCCGCCGAAGAGGTCCGCAACATCCCCGGCTGCGTGCAGCGCCCCCGGCTGCCCTTCGCCGTCGCGGCGACCGGACCGCGCGGGCTGAAGCTCGCCGCCCGGCACGGCCAGGCGTGGGTGACCACGGGCGACCCGAAGATCTCCGCGACGGGTACGCCGGAGCAGTCCCGTCAGGCGATCGAGCAGCAGATCGCCAAGCTCGGCAAGGCGTGCGCGGAGGTCGGACGGGAGGTGTCCGAGCTGGACAAGGTGCTGCTCACGGGCTTCACGCCGGACGGCGGCCGACCGCTGGAGTCCCTCGACGCCTTCGTCGACTTCGCGGGCAGGCACCAGGAGCTGGGCATCGACGAGATCGTGCTCCACGCCCCGATCCCGGACTCCGACTTCGCCGCCGACCAGGCCGTCTTCGAGACGATCGCCACCGAGGCCCTCGGCCAGCTTTCCTGAGGCGACCCCACACCAGGGGCGCGCGGGGCGGGCTCCCCGTCCCGCGCCGGACCCCCTACGGCCTCCGGGCTCATGCGGGCGCCCCACCGCACGCCTGTGCGCGGACGTACGCGAAGATGGGCGGGTGACCGATGCCTCCGCTACGCCGCCCCAGGCGCCCGAGCCGGCCGTCGCGCCCCGGCTGATCGCGACCGATCTCGACGGCACGCTGCTGCGCGACGACAAGACGGTCTCCGACCGGACGATCGCCGCGCTCGCCGACGCCGAGCGGGCCGGCCTCGTGGTCTTCTTCGTCACCGGCCGCCCGGCCCGGTGGATGGACGTGGTCAGCGACCATGTGCACGGCCACGGCCTGGCGATCTGCGCGAACGGCGCGGCCGTGGTGGATCTGCACCGCGGCCGCCGGATCGTGGAGATGAGCGCGCTGGAACGGGAGGTGGCGCTCAACGTCGTGGAGGCGCTGCGCAGCGCCGCGCCCGGCACCTCGTTCGCGGTGGAGCGCACCGGCGGCATCCACTACGAGCCGCAGTACCCGCCCTTCTACCGCGACCCGGCCGCGGTCATCGCCCCGGCGGAGAAGCTCCTCGCCGAGGACTTCGCACCGCCGGCGGACCCGGGTACGGCACCGGCCGCGAACGCCCCCACGGGCATCGACGATCCCGCCGACCCCGCCAACGTCGCGGCCCTCACCGAGAGCGCGGACCTTCGGGACGCCTCCAGCACCGAGGGCATCGCGGGTCCCCCTCAGACCACCGGTCCCGACCAGCCCGTGCTCAAGCTCCTGGCGCACCATCCCGACCTGGATCCGGACGCCTTCCTCGCGCTGGCCCGTACGGTCGCGGGCGATCTCGCCTCCTTCACCCGCTCCAGCCCCACCGCTCTCCTGGAGATCAGCGGGCTCGGCGTCAGCAAGGCCGGTACGCTCGCCCGCTGCTGCGCGGAGCGCGGTATCGCGCCGGAGGAGGTCGTGGCCTTCGGCGACATGCCGAACGACATAGAGATGCTGACGTGGGCGGGGACGTCGTACGCCATGGCCAACGCCCATCCGGACGTGCTGGCCGCCACCTCGCGCCGTACGGAATCCAACAACGACGACGGCGTCGCGGTCGTCATCGAGCGCATCCTCCGCCGGCGCTGACCGACGGTCGCACCGGGCCGGGAACGGCGGGGGCCCTCAGATCCGTACGCCGTGCTTGCGCAGCCACGCCAAGGGGTCGAAGCCCGATCCGAGGTCCGGCGTCCGGCGCAGTTCGAAGTGCAGATGCGGTCCGGTGGAGTTGCCGGTGTCTCCCGACAGCGCGATCCGCTCACCGGACCGCACCCGCTGCCCGGTCCGCACCAGCGCCGCGGACAAGTGCGCGTAGTGCGAGTACAGGCGCTGGCGATGACGTACGACGATGCTGATCCCGAAGCCGTCGCCGCAGGTCACACGGACGACGCGGCCCCGGCCGACGGCCCGTACGGGCGTGCCGATCGGCACCGCGAAGTCCTGGCCCGTGTGACCGACGGCCCAGCGGTCGCCCGCGCCGCCGAACCGCGCGGAGAGCACATAGCGCTCCACCGGGCGCGTCCACCGGCCGTGGAGGGTGGGCGCGGGGGAGACGGCAACGGCAGCCGTGGCCACCGTGCGGGGCAGCCGGCCGCAGGAACTGCTGCGCGACGCCTGGGAGGCGAGCTGTCCCAGCTCCTGGCGGGCCGAGCTCAGCCCGCGGCCGTAGCGGGTCCGGTCCTCGTCGAGACGGTCGCGGTGGCCGGCGAGCGCCGTGGCGCGGGCGGCCGCCGCCGCGCTGTCGCCCGCCAGCGTGCGGCTCGCCCGCCGCGCGGCGCGCAGTCCCGTCGCCAGCGCGCGCTCCCGCCGCTCCGCCGCCCGGTGCGCCTCCATCAGCGGCGTCCGGGCGCCGGGACCGGCCTGCCGCAGGGTGTACGCGACGATACTGCCGGTGCGGTACTGCTCCGCGGCGATCACACCGACCCCCCGGCGCAGGTCGGCGGCCAGCCGGCGCTCCTGGCGCAGCCGGACGCGTAGCCGGTCGCGCTCGGCCCGCTGCGTCCGCGCCGCGCGACGCTCCTGGTCGTAGGAGCGGCCGGCCCGGCGCGCCGCCTCGCCCAGCCGGATGACCTCCAGGCTCACATCGGCCAGGCGCTGCGCGGCGCCGCGCGGGGCCCGGCGGGGTGCGGCGAGCGTTTCCCGAAGGGTGTCGGGGCGGACGTGGTGCGCGGGTCCGGCCGCGCGGTAGGAGCGGTGGCTCGCGCTGTTCGCCAGGTGGTCGGCGGGGCCGGAGACGGCGCACACCGCCATGACGACCGCGCACGCCAGGCCGGTCCAGGCCCCGCGCCGGGGCTTTCCCGGCGGACGCGGGACGCCCGGCGGACGTCCGGCGTCCCCGGGCCGCCCGCCCGCGCCCCCTCCTCGTCCCCGCCACCACCCCTGCCGTCGCTGTCGTCGCTCACCTGAACACATGGGCTGATAAGTCACCGGAACCGGACGGGAATCACCGGACCTCAGTCCTTCGGCCCTCACGCAACGCCCCGAACAGTCCAACCCACGCCCGGCCGCGGCGGCACTCCCCGAAGACGCGACCACCGGGCCACGACGACCGCGCGCGGCGATCACCGCAGGCCCACCGCGCCTGCGACCGACGCCCCACCGCCGGGGCCTCTACAGCGGGGCTTCCCAGGTCAGCGTCGTCCCGTTGCCCTCTTCGCCGAGCCCGGGGCCGTACGTGCACGACCCGCCCAGGGACTCCGCGCGCCTGGCGAGATTTCTCAGGCCGCTGCGGCGGCCGTCCTGGGGGATGCCGATCCCGTCGTCGGCGACCGTCAGCCGCACCCCTTCCGTGCCGTCCGCCAGGGTGATCGTGGCGTCGACGACGACCTCGATCCGGGACGCCCGGGCGTGCCGGAAGGCGTTCGACAACGCCTCGCGCAGTGCGGCGATCAGGTTCTTCCCGGTCAGCTCGCCGACCCGGGCGTCGACCGGGCCGACGAAGTGCGCCGACGGCTGGAACCCGAGCGGTACGGCGGCCGTGCCGATCTCGCGCAGGACCCGCGTACGCAGCCCGGACGGTGCCTCGGCCGGCCCTTGCTGGAGGGCGAAGATGGCGGTGCGGATCTCCTGGATGGTGATGTCCAGCTCGTCGACGGCCTTCCCGATGCCCTGGGCCACCTCCGGCACCACGGACCTGCGCTGGGCGCTCTCCAGCATCATCCCCGTCGCGAACAGCCGCTGGATGACGAGATCGTGCAGGTCACGGGCGATCCGGTCGCGGTCCTCGAAGACGGCGAGCCGCTCGCGGTCGCGCTGGGCGTCGGCCAGCACGAGCGCCAGCGCGGCCTGCGCCGCGAACTGGGTGGCCAGCGTCCGCTCGGCGGCGGTGTACGGGCGGGCGCCGCGGTCACGCGGCGTCGCGAGGGTGCCGAGCACCCGGCCGCCGCTCTTGAGCGGCAGCATCATGCTCGGGCCGAAGCGCGGCGCGATGGCCGTGATCATGCGGGGGTCGGTCGCCGAATCGTCGACGAACACCGGCTCGCCCGCGAGGAGTTGTTCCGCCACCGGACTGTCGGGCGGAATCCGCGTACCCATGATCCCGGCGGGTTCGTCCGCGGACACCGCGACGATCTCCAGGCCGTCCTCGTCGTCGGGCAGCAGCACGATGCCGGCCGCCGAGTCCGCCAGTTTCCGCGCCTGCTCGGCGACGACCGCCAGCGCGTCGTCCACGTCGCTACCGGCGAGGAGTTCGGTCGTCACCGCCGCCGAACCGTCGATCCACCGCTCTCGCTGCCGGGTCGCCGCGTACATCCGGGCGTTGCCGATCGCGATGCCCGCCTCGGTGGCGAGGATCCGCACCATGTGCAGGTCCTCCTCGGCGAACTCACCGCCCCCGCGCTTCTCCGTCAGATAGAGATTGCCGAAGATCTCGCCCTGCACCCGGATCGGCACTCCAAGAAAGGTCCGCATCGGCGGATGCCCGTCCGGCACCCCGGCCGACCGGGCGTCCTGGGTCAGATCGGCGAGCCGCAGCGCCTTCGGGTCGTGGATGAGCGCACCGAGCAACCCTTTGTGGCCGTCGGGCAGCGCGCCGATCCGCTGGCGTTCCCGTCCACTCACGCCGTACGTCACGAAGTCCGACAGCCCCTCGCGGGTGTCGTCGATGATCCCGATCGCGGCATAGCGGGCGTCGGCCAGCTCCGCGGCGGTTTCCACGATCCGGTCGAGGGTGACGTGCAGATCGAGGCCGGCGCCGACCGTACGCATCGCCTCCAGCAACTGCGGCACCCGCGCGGTCAGCTCGGTGGACAGGCCCCGCAGGCCGCGGGTGGCCTCGGTGGCGGCCGCCATGGGGTCGGGGCGCGGGCCCCCGTCGGTGGGGTCGGGAGGTCCTGCCGTCGCTGCCATGTCCCGAGCCTAGTAAGGGCCTATTTCGGGCGAAACTTCAGTCATGCGGGACGGGCCGCCACGGCGCCCGCGCCGGTGCTCCGGGCTCCGCCGTACGCCGCGTCCACGGCTCGCTCCCGCTCCAGCATGCGCCGGAACGGGCCGTCGGCCGCCGCCAGCTCCGCGTAGCCGCCGCGTTGGGCGACCCGCCCGCGGTCCAGGACCAACACCTCGTCGACCGCGTCGAGGCCGGTCAGGCGATGGGTGATCAGGATGGTCGTGCGGCCCTCGGTCGCGGCCAGCAGATCGGCGGTCAGCGCGTCGGCGGTGGCCAGGTCGAGGTGTTCGGCGGGCTCGTCCAGGACCAGCACGGGGAAGTCGGCGAGCAACGCGCGCGCCAGGGCCAGCCGCTGGCGCTGGCCGCCGGACAGCCGGGCGCCGTGCTCCCCGACCATGGTGTCCAGTCCGTCCGGCAGGACGCGCACCCAGTCCGCCAGCCGCGCCCGGCCGAGCGCGTCCCACAGATCCTGGTCGCCGGTATTGCGTGGCCCCGGCACGTCCGAGCCGGGCCGGGCCCGGCTCTCGGCGTCGCCGGAAGACTCCGGGCGGTTGCGGCGGGCGAGCCGCAGGTTCTCCCGCAGCGAGCTGTCGAAGAGGTGGGCGTCCTGCGCGCACAGGCCCACCAGGCGCCGCACCGCGTCCCCGTCCAGGGCTTCCGCGTCCGTCCCGGCCAGCGTGTACGTCCCCGCCTCCCGGTCCAGGAACCGCAGCAGCACCTGCGCGAGCGTGGTCTTTCCGGAGCCCGACGAGCCGACGACGGCGAGCCGCCGCCCGGCCGACAGGGTGAACCCGACGCCGTCCAGCGCCGGTTCCGCCTGCCCCGCGTGGCGTGCGGCCAGGTCGCGTACGACCAAGGGGAACGGCGCGTGCGGAGGTACGGCCGGCGCGGCCGGTTCGCGCACCGGTGCCGGGGCATCCAGCACCTCGAAGACCCGCTCGGCGGCACGCCGGGTGCGCTGGCGGTACTGCGTGGCGAGCGGCAGTCCCACCACCGCCTCGAACGCCGCGAGCGGGGTGAGCACGACGACGGCCAGCGCCACCCCGTCCAGTCGTCCCGCGTGCACCGCCTGCACGCCGGCCACCGCCGCCGCGGCGACCGTCAGCCCGCACAGCAGCGCCGAGAGTCCGGCGCCGGCCCCGGCCGCGGCGGCCGAGCGGGACGCGATCCGTGTCAGTGCCCGGTCCGCGCGCCGGGCCGCGTCCGTACGGGCCGTGAGCGCACCGGCCACCGTCAACTCGGCCGTACCGCTGAGGACATCGACGACACGGGTGGCGAGCACACCACGGGCCGGGGCCAGCCGTCGCTCCGCCCGGCGCGCCAGCGCGCCCGACAGCACCGGCACGCCCGCGCCCGCGAGCAGCAGCCCGGCGGCGAGGATCGCTCCGGCCTCCGGCAACAGCCATCCGGTGAAGCCGACGGCGCCCGCGCCGACCAGCACCGCCGCTCCCAGGGGCAGCAGCCAGCGCAGGAAGTAGTCCTGGACGGCGTCGACATCGGCCACCAGCCGGGAGAGCAGATCGCCCCGGCTGCGTTCTTTGAGCCCGGCCGGCGCGAGGCGCTCCAGCCGCTGGAAGACCGCGACGCGGACGTCGGCGAGCATCCGGAACACCGCGTCGTGCGCCACGAGCCGCTCGGCGTACCGGAAGGCGGCGCGCCCGATGCCGAACGCCCTGGTCGCTGTCACCGCCACCGCCAGGTACAGCACCGGCGGGTGCTGGGCGGCCCGCGAGATCAGCCAGCCGGAGGTGGCCATCAGACCCACCGCGCTGCCCAGTGCGAGGCTGCCCAGCAGCAGGGCGAGCGCGAAACGAGCCCGTCGGGCCCGGGCCATGCCGCGCAGGCGGGCGGGCACCGAACGGCGATCCGGCCCGCCGTGCTCCTCCGCCGCAGCAGACTGCCGGCCACTCACCGAACCCGCCGAGGCCGCGGCGTCCGGCCCGCTCCCCGTTTCACGTGAAACAGAGAAGTCGTCAGTACGCGTCACTCCGTGCGGGTGAACAGGTTTTGACCCGTTGCCCTCCGGCGTACCGCTCGTCCCCGGCAGCCGCACCACGCGATCGGCCACCGCGAGCAGCGCCGGGCGATGGACGACCATGAGGACCGTGCGGCCGACCGCCAAGCGGCGGACGGCGGCCACGATCGCCTCCTCGGTCTCCCCGTCCAGGTTCGCGGTCGGCTCGTCCAGCAGCAGGATCGGGCGGTCGGCGAGGAACGCGCGGGCGAGCGCGATGCGCTGGCGCTGACCGGCGGAGAGCCCGGCACCGGATTCGCCGAGGCGGGTCGCCGTGCCGTCGGGCAGAGCATCGATGAAGTCCAGTGCCCCGGCGTCGGCGAGCGCGGTGCGCACCGCCGCGTCATCGGTGTCGGGGCGGGCCAGTCGTACGTTGTCGGCGATGGTGCCGGCGAAGAGGTGCGGGTGCTGCGGCACCCAGGCGACCCGCCGCCGCCAGCTCTCGGGGGCGAGGGAAGCGAGGTCCTGGCCGTCCACGAGCACCCGGCCCCCGGCCGGCTCGGTGAAGCCGAGCAGCACGCTCAGCAGGGTGGACTTGCCGGCGCCGGACGGGCCGACCAGGGCGACGGTCTCGCCGGGCCGGACGTCGAAGGACGTGGCGGGGAGGGAGTCGCCGGCGCGCCCGGGGTGGCGGACCACCAGGCTTTCGACGGCCAGCGAGGTCCCCTCGGGCGCCGGTGCCGTGCCGTGCGTGCGCGGCGCCGTTTCCAGGACCGCGAAGATCTCCTCCGCGGCCGACAGGCCCTCGGCGGCGGCGTGGTACTGCGCGCCGACCTGCCGCAGCGGCAGATATGCCTCGGGGGCCAGGACCAGCACCATCAGGCCGGTGTAGAGGTCGAGGTCGCCGTGGACCAGGCGCATCCCGATCCCGACGGCGACCAGGGCGACGGAGAGCGTGGCGAGGAGTTCGAGCGCGAAGGAGGAGAGGAAGGCGATCCGCAGGGTGCGCAGCGTGGCCTGGCGGTATTCGCCGGTAATGGCGCGGATGGAGGCCGCCTGGGCCTTGGCGCGGCCGAAGACCTTGAGGGTGGGGAGTCCCTCGACGACGTCGAGGAAGTGCCCGGACAGCCGGGACAGCAGCCGCCACTGGCGGTCCATCCGGGTCTGGGTGGCCCAGCCGATCAGAATCATGAAGAGCGGGATCAGCGGGAGGGTGAGGACGATGACCAGCGCCGAGATCCAGTCGCCGGTGGCGATCCGGGCCAGGACGGCGACGGGGACGACAAGCGCCAGACCGAGCTGCGGCAGGTAGCGGGCGAAGTAGTCGTCCAGCGCGTCGATGCCGCGGGTGGCGAGGGTGGTCAGCTCGCCGGTGCGCATCTCCAGCGTGCCGGCGGGCTCGTCGGCCACACGCCCCGCCGGGCCGCTCTCCGCGTCGGCGGCATCCGGTCCGGTCTGCGGGCGCCGGACGGTGGCACCGGGGCCGAGCAGCGCCGCCCGCTCGATCAGCCGCGTCCGCAGCTCCGATTTGACCGCCGCGCCGGCACGGTGTGCGGCCAGTTCCGTGAGCCAGGAGATCAGGCCCCGGCCGACGGAGACCGCGGCGAGCAGGACCATCGGTGTGGTCAGAGCACCGACGTCGAGGTCGCGTTGGAAGGCGCCCACCACGATCTCGGCGATCAGCATGGCTTGGCCGATGACCAGGCCCGCACCGGCAAGCCCGAGCACCACCACCGCGATGAGGAAGACGCGGGTGGCGCGGGCGTATCGGAGCAGGCGCGGGTCGATCGGTTTCACGTGAAACTTCCGTCCTGATGAGCCTGAGTCCGCCCCCGAAGGGGCGGGCTCACGTCGTGCGAATCGCTGCTAGTGGGCGTCGGCGATGTGCTGGGTGCCGATCCGCTTGCGGAACACCCAGTACGTCCAGCCCTGGTAGAGCAGCACGATCGGTGTGGCGATCCCGGCACACCAGGTCATGATCTTCAAGGTGTACGGGCTGGACGAGGCGTTGCTGACCGTCAGGCTCCAGCTCTCGTTCAGCGTGGAGGGCATGACGTTCGGAAAGAGGGTCAGGAACAGCATCGCGACCGCGGCCACGATGGTGATCCCCGAGAACGCGAACGCCCATCCCTCACGACCGAGTTGATTGGCGCCGAGCGCCGCGACCAGTGCCACCACCGCGACGATCGCGGCGACCAGGCTGGCACCGTCCCCCTTGTCGGCCTGCGTCCAGCCCAGGAAGCCGACCGCGAACACGGCGGCGATCAGACCGACCACGGTCGCCATCCTGCGCGCCCGTTCCCGGATGTCACCCAGCGTCTTGAGCGAGGCGAAGACCGCACCGTGGAAGGTGAACAGGGCCAGCGTGAGCAGCCCGCCGAGTAGGGCGTAGGGGTTGAGCAGGTCGAGGAGGTTCCCGACGTACTCCTTGTGCGCGTCGATCTTCACGCCGCGCACGATGTTGCCGAACGCGACTCCCCACAGCACCGCGGGGATCAGCGAGGTCCAGAAGATCGCGTGCTCCCAGTTCCGCTGCCAGCGCTCCTCGGGCCGCTTGGCGCGGTATTCGAAGGCGACACCGCGCACGATCAGGCAGACCAGGATGAGGAGCAGGGGCAGGTAGAAGCCGGAGAAAAGGGTGGCGTACCACTCGGGGAAGGCGGCGAAGGTCGCACCGCCCGCGCTGAGCAGCCACACCTCGTTGCCGTCCCAGACCGGGCCGATGGTGTTGATCAGTACGCGCTTCTCGCGGCGGTCCCGGGCCAGGAGCTTGGTCAGGACACCGATCCCGAAGTCGAACCCTTCGAGGAAGAAGTACCCCGTCCACAGGACGGCGATGAGAACGAACCAGACGTCGTGGAGTTGCACGGTCGCCTCCTAGTACGAGAAGGCCATCGGCCGGTCGGCGTCTGTGCGGTCGCCGCCGATCTTGGTGGGCGGGTTGAGGTCGGAGTCGGAGAGTTCCTGGGGTCCGGCCTTGATGTACTTCACCAGCAGCTTGACCTCCACCACGGCGAGGATCGCGTAGAGCGTGGTGAAGACGATCATCGAGGTGAGCACCTCGCCCTGCGAGACACCCGGGGATACCGCGTCGGAGGTGCGCAGCACGCCGTAGACGACCCAGGGCTGGCGTCCCATCTCGGTGAAGATCCAGCCCCAGGAGTTGGCCAGGAGCGGGAAGCCGAGGGTGACGAAGGCGAGCGACCAGTACCACTTGGTCAGGCGGGCGCCGAGTTCCTTGTTCTTGGTCAGGGCGAGCCGGGGTGGTTCCTCGTCCCCCGTCCGCAGTGCCGGGGCGAGCCAGAACTTCTTGCGGGTGAGCCAGAGCCCGGCCAGTCCCAGAGCGAAGGACGTCATGCCGAAGCCGATCATCCAGCGGAAGCCCCAGTAGGCGACGGGGATGTTGGGCCGGTAGTCACCGGGCCCGTACTTCTCCTGCTCGGCCTTGTTGACGTCGTTGATGCCGGGGACCGGTGAGGTGAAGTCGTTGTGGGCGAGGAAGGAGAGGAGGCCGGGGATCTCGACGGCGACCTTGTTGTGGCCCTGGTCGACGTCGCCGTAGGCGAAGACCGAGAACGGCGCCGGCTCCTCCTTGTCCCACAGCGCCTCGGCCGCGGCCATCTTCATCGGCTGCTGCCGGAACATGACCTTGCCCAGCGAGTCACCGCTGATCGCGGTGAGCATGCCGGCGATGACCAGGGTTATCAGTCCCAGCCGCAGCGAGGTGCGCATCACCTTGATGTGCTTGCGGCGCATCAAGTGGAAGGCGGAGATGCCGACCATGAACGCGGCGCCGGTCAGGAAGGCCGCCGTCAGCGTGTGGAAGACGACGACGAGGGTGGTGTCCTGCGTCAGTACCTTCCAGAAGTCGGTCAGCTCGGCACGGCCGTTGGCGGCGTTGTACTTGTAGCCGACCGGGTGCTGCATCCACGAGTTGGCCGCGAGGATGAAGTAGGCGGACAGGATCGTGCCGATCGAGACCATCCACATGCAGAAGCAGTGGATCTTCTTGGGCAGCTTGTCCCAGCCGAAGATCCACAGGCCGATGAAGGTGGACTCGAAGAAGAACGCGATGAGCGCCTCGAAGGCGAGCGGGGCACCGAAGACGTCCCCGACGAAGCGCGAGTAGTCGGACCAGTTCATGCCGAACTGGAACTCCTGGACGATGCCGGTGACGACACCCATCGCGATGTTGATCAGGAACAGCTTGCCCCAGAACTTGGTGGCCTTGAGGTACTTCCGCTTGCCCGTCCGTACCCATGCGGTCTCGAGTCCGGCCACCAGAGCGGCGAGGGAGATCGTCAGGGGGACGAACAGGAAGTGGTAGACGGTCGTGATGCCGAATTGCCATCGCGCCAGAGTCTCTGGCGCCAACGCCAGTTCCACGTCGTTCTCTCCTTACGTCGCCGTGCACACGGCAAGTCGCCCCCTTTGACCCACGCGAAGCATGACAAGAGGGACGCGCTTGTGAACGCGTTCACATTCACAAGCAATTATCTCTCACGCCCCCTCGGCCTTCCCTATGGGGGGTACGTGACTGCCGTCACGTAGGAATCCAGGGCGCGCGGCCCCTTCCCCCGGGCTTCAACATATTGTTGAATTCGACGCCATGAAGATCCGTATTTCCTGGCCCGCCGGCCAGCTCACCGCGACCCTCGACGACACCCCGACCGCCGCGGCACTCATCGCCGCACTCCCGCTCGGAGCCACCGCCCACACCTGGGGCGAGGAGGTTTACTTCGACACCGGGCTCACCCCGGCGCTGGAAGCCGGCGCCCGCCAGGTCGTCGAGCCCGGCACCGTCGCCTTCTGGACCGAGGGCAACGCCCTCGCGCTCCCCTACGGGCCCACCCCGATATCCCGGGGCGACGAATCGCGCCTGGCCTCGCCCTGCAACGTGCTCGGCCGCATCGACGGCGACCCCCGCCTGCTGGCCACCGTCCGCGGCGGCGACCCGATCCGGGTGGAAAAAGCGTGAGGCCGCAGGTCAACTGACCTACGGCCACATCTGGACAGCGGGCGTCACGGCGCCCCGCGGGTCACAGCGCCTTGCGGAACTCCTCCGCGGCCCGCAGGAACAGATCCATCGCCGCGCTCTCGCCGATCGTCACCCGCACACCTTCACCGGGGAACGGCCGCACGACGACACCGGCCCGCTCGCACGCCGCCGCGAAGTCCGCCGTACGGTCCCCCAGCCGCAGCCACACGAAGTTGGCCTGCGTCTCGGGGACCGTCCAGCCCTGCCCGACCAAGCCGTCGTACACCCTCGCCCGCTGGGCGACCAGCGCGTCGACGCGCTCCAGCAGCGCCGCCTCACTGCGCAGCGAAGCCACCGCGGCCTCCTGCGCCAACTGGCTCACCCCGAACGGGACCGCCGTCTTGCGCAGCGCGGCGGCCACCGGCTCGTGCGCCACCGCGAAGCCGATCCGCAGCCCCGCCAGGCCGTACGCCTTCGAGAAGGTGCGCAGAACGCACACATTGGGGCGGTCGCGGTAGAGCTCGATGCCGTCCGGCACCTCGGCGTCGCGGATGAACTCGCGGTATGCCTCATCCAGGACCACCAGCACATCGCTCGGCACGCGCTCCAGGAAGGACTCCAGCTCGGCGCGGCGTACGACGGTGCCCGTGGGGTTGTTGGGGTTGCAGACGAAGATCAGCCGGGTGCGTTCGGTGATCGCGGCGAGCATCGCGTCCAGATCGTGCACCTCGCCGGAGGTCAGCGGCACCTGCACCGGCGTCGCCCCGGACACCTGCGTGATGATCGGGTACGCCTCGAAGGAGCGCCAGGCGTAGATCACCTCGTCGCCGGGCCCGGACGTCGACTGAACGAGCTGCTGGGCCACGCCCACCGAGCCCGTGCCCGTCGCCAGATGCTCCACAGGGACCGAGAAGTGCTCCGCCAGCTCCGCCATCAGGGCCGTGCAGGCCATGTCCGGGTAGCGGTTGAAGGATCCCGCGGCGGTCACCGCGCTCTCCAGGACACCGGGCAGCGGCGGATAAGGGTTCTCGTTGGAGGACAGCTTGTAGGCGACGGGACCGTCGGCCGCCGCCGGCCGGCCCGGCTTGTAAGTGGGGATGCCGTCCAGCGCAGCACGCAGCTTCGGGGTCTTCTCGCTCACCGCAGGTCCTCCTCGACCATCCCGCTCAACTCCAATACTGCACACCTTATGAGGATTACCCCCTGCCGCGTCAGTCCCCAGCTCCGCGGGCGTCGCCCGACGGCGTACGGCACCGCCGCTGCGGCCGCCCCCGGCGCGAACCGTTTGAAGTGCGCCTCTCGCTTCTTCGTGCGCCGGTGGTCCGCGCCGTGGCGCGCGTCCCCCGTGAAGGTGACTTGAGACCTCTTCGAGACCTCGCCCGATCAACAGGGGAAGGCCACCGGCCTCCACTCAAACAAGCACGTGGAACACCAACTCTCTTTGATTCCACGGCCATTGACGGATCACCGCCGTGCAGAAACGTGCCTTTTGCCAAGCCTGGGCGGACTGCCGCGAACGGCGGCGCCGAGCCCTACTATCGGCTCGCCATGACAGCAGCAGGGAAGCACCAGGTGAGCCGGTCGACCGGTCGCCGGCTGGGGCGGGCGGGCATCCGGGACGTGGCCGCCGCAGCCGGTGTATCGATCACGACTGTCTCCGACGCGCTCAACGGCAAGGGCCGGCTTCCGGATGCCACCCGTAGCCATGTCCGCGAGGTGGCCGAACGGCTGGGCTACCGCCCGTCCGCCGCCGCCCGCACCCTCCGTACCGGCAAGTCAGGACTCATCGGCCTGACCGTGACCACGTACGGGGATGAACCTTTCACCTTCACCGAATTCGCGTACTTCGCCGAAATGGCCAGAGCCGCCACCTCCGCGGCCCTGGCGCGCGGCTACGCGCTGGTCATCCTCCCCGCCACCTCCCGCCACGACGTGTGGTCCAACGTCGCCCTCGACGGCACCGTCGTCATCGACCCGGCCGACGGCGACCCCGTCGTCACCGAACTCGTCCGGCACGGCATCCCCGTCGTCTCCGACGGCCGCCCCGGTGGCAGCCTCCCCGTCACCGGCTGGGTCGACAACGACCACGAAGCGGCCGTCCTCGGCCTGCTCGACCACCTCGCCGACGCCGGCGCCCGCCGCATCGGCCTGCTCACGGGCAACACCACCGACACCTACACCCGGCTGTCGACCACCGCCTACCTGCGATGGTGCGAACGGATGGGCCAGGACCCGGTGTACGAGTCCTACCCCGCCCACGACCCGTGCGCGGGCGCCGTCGCCGCCGACCGGCTGCTGGCCCGCCCGGACCGCCCGGACGCCGTCTACGGCCTCTTCGACCCCAACGGCACCGACCTGCTCGCCGCCGCCCGGCGCTACGGCTTACGCGTACCGGAAGACCTGCTGCTGGTCTGCTGCAGCGAGTCCACCGTCTACGCCACCACCGAGCCGCCCATCACCACCCTCTCCCTCAAGCCGCGCCGCATCGGGACCGCCGTCGTCCAGATCCTCATCGACGCCATCGAGGGGCTGGACAGCGGCCGGCCCATCGAGCAGGTGATACCGACCGATCTGATCGTCCGGACCTCCTCCCAACGGCGGTTTCCACGAACGAAGGTCATCCCCCCACGAGGACCCGCCGGCGACTGACCGTGCTCCGGTGAGCGGGGAAGGAGCTCACCGGCTACCAGCGGGCGCCACCTTCGGCCAGGAAAAAAGGGGGCGATCCCGGGACAAATCAGCCGCGAACGCCGGGCTCTGGCCGATTGACCACCCCCGGGTGCGTCACAACCCGCGAGCGGCATTCCTATGATGGGCGCACGACACCGCGGACCGCCGTCGACCAGGCAAAGGTCCGAGAGGTGCACGGCGGCGCGACGGTGGAGGGGTCGATGACTCAGGGGGCCAGTGAGGGACCCATGGTGTGGACCATGGCGGAACGAACTCCGGCGTCTCCTCCGCCACCCGTAACGCCCTCCGGCATGACCACCATCGGGTCCGCCGGACCGCCTCCGATGCCGCCGGTCGGACCGCCGCTCCACCTGCCCGCGGGCCCCCCGTCCGCCGCGCCCCTCGCGCCCCAGGCCGAGCCGTCCGCGGACTACACCCCCACCGCACGCGACCTCCCGGTCATCCACGCGGGCCGTACGGACACGCTCATCGACCACCCGTCCGTCGTCCCCGTGCCCGAAACCGGCCCGGACGGCGACGCCTCCGAAGGCATGGGTCCGCTGTACGTCGTCGGCGACGTCCACGGCTACTACGACGAGCTCCGCGAGGCGCTCGCCGCCGAAGGACTCATCGACGCCGACGGCAACTGGGCGGCCGGCAACGCCCGCCTGTGGTTCCTCGGCGACTTCACCGACCGCGGCCCGGACGGCATCGGCGTCATCGACCTCGTCATGCAGCTCTCCGCCGAGGCCGCGGCCGCCGGCGGCTACTGCAAGGCCCTGATGGGCAACCACGAACTCCTGCTGCTGGGCGCCAAGCGGTTCGGCGACACGCCCGTGCAGTCCGGGGCCGGCACCGCCTCCTTCCAGGCCGCCTGGCTCCTCAACGGCGGTCAGAAGACGGACATGGACCGTCTGGAGGACCATCACCTCCAGTGGATGGCCCGCCTGGACGCCGTGATGGAGGAGGACGGGCATCTGCTCGTGCACTCCGACACCACCGCCTACCTCGAATACGGCGATTCCATCGAGGCCGTCAACGACACCGTCCACGACGTGCTGACCCGTAGCGACGCCGACGAAGTGTGGGATCTGTTCCGCAAGTTCACCAAGCGCTTCGCCTTCCGTGACGAGTCCGGGTCGCAGGCGGTGCGCGAACTGCTCGACGCCTACGGCGGCACCCGCGTCGTCCACGGCCACAGCCCGATCCCGTATCTGCTCGGCGAGGTCGGCACCGAGGACAGCGACGGCGACGGCAGCGCCGTCGACGGTCCGCATGTTTACGCCGACGGTCTGGCCATCGCGATGGACGGCGGCATCACCATGGCCGGAAAACTGCTGGTCGTTCAGCTTCCGCTGGCCGGCTGAGGATTAGCCGGGACTGCGCGCCCCGGGCCGGTGAGAGGCCGGCCGGGGGCGCGATCCGGTCGCGGCATTACTCAATTTCCGCAAACTCTCTGTCACCTCGTGCGGGAGGCGCTCTACCATCGGTCTATCCGTAGCAGGCTCTCCTCCGTTTCCGCCCACCGCCCGGCCCAGGCCGGCCCGTACGGCCCTACGGAGCATCGGGGGATGCACATGAACAGCGCTCCGCACCTGCTGAACGAGGACCGCGAAGAATTCGCGCGGCTCCTTGATGAAGCGCTGCGTACCGCCGAATACCGCCCGGACGATTTCGCCCCCGGCGCGGGAAAGCACCTCAACACCGAGCAACTCCGCACCCTGGCCCTGGGGGCGACCGCCTCCATAGCCGCGTCCGCGACGGCCGAATACCACCGGTATGTGCGCCTCCGTGCGGAGCTGCGCGCGCCGGCGTCCACGCCCTCGGGCACCACGGAGAGCGGCGAGGAGAGGGACGACGCCTCCGGTGGGGCTCTGGGTCCGGCCACGGCCGGAGGCGAGGACGCCGAGGCGGCCGGGGCCGGACTGGCCGCCATGATCGCCGTCCTCGCGCCCGTCCTCGCCGGTATCGCCGCGCTCCTGTTCCTCCTCATCGGCTACGTCCTGCGTACCGTCAGCCCCGGGGAATCCGCGGCCCAGCCGCTGATCAGCGTCGGTTGGATCTTCGCCGCGCTGACCGCCGCGGGCTCGCTCGTCGCCATGGGCGGACTCGTCATCACGGCGCTGCGCAACGGCTCCGCGCCACCGCGGGAGGCAGGCGCGGAGGCCCTGCGCGAGGAGTTGGAACGGGCTCGCGAGGCGTGGCGGCAGGCCCTGATGGAGCGCGGCCTGCTCCCGTTCCTCCGCGCGGCCCTGACCAACCCCCCGGCCGCCGTGGACGCGCACCCTGACCGCGCCCCGGGGCGGCCCCCGCATCCCTCCCCGGCTCCCAAAAGCCGCATACCCACCCTCGGTTACTCCCGCCCCGACTTCACCAGCCCCGACAGCGGCTCCTCCGCCTCCCGGCCCCGCTACTCCAGCCCGGACTTCACCAGCCCCGATCACGGCGGGCCGGAAAACCGGCCGGAATAGCGCCGCGACAGCGTCCGGTCCGCGCGCCGGACGTCCGGCGGACCCCGCCTGACCTGCCGTTCCCGAGGCGGTGCATGATGACGCCGTCGGACGCCGTCGGGGCGGCCCGGGCAGCGGGGGCGGCAGATGCCGAACGCCACGGAACGATCCGCGAAAGCGTCGTGGGGATGGGCTCCCCGCCCGCCACTCCCCCCGCCCCGCACGTCGCTCGCCCTTCGCCTCGTGCTGGGCTCGCTGATCGCGATAGCCCTCGTGCTCGCCCTCCCCATGGCGCTGCTCATCCTGGTGTTCATCGGCCGGCTGATCCCGCTGCCCGAACCGGAAGGAAAGCCGTTGACGCTGCCGAAGAGCGCGGCGGTGGGGACCTGGGTGGACGAGCGGGGCGGCAAGCTGGTCCTGGCCGCCGACGGCACGTTCCGCAGCGTCGGCGCCTGCGGCGACTACGTCGACTTCGGCTCCGACAGCGCCTCCGGGGACGAATTCCGCCCGGCGAGGACGGGAACCGGGCACTGGGAAGCGCGCGAGGCGTTCCCCGAGAAGGAGGCGACCGAGGTGCACCTGGAGTTCGGCCCCGGTGGGGTGGACGCCTTCTACACCGCGCGGGGCACCGTCGAAAAGCCCCTCATCTGGTCCTACCTCGGCGATCCCGACTCCGGGGAACTCTGCGTCCTGCGGAAGAGGACCGCGCGGCGGTGAGCGCGGCGGTGAGCGCGCCCACGGTCACCCGTGCGGCCGGCGGCACGTCCCGGGCCACGGAGGCGTGACCCGGGACGGGCCGACCGGCGCCGTCACTCTGCGAGCGGCAGGTACACGCGGTTGCCCGACGCCGCGAACTCCTTGGACTTCTCGGCCATTCCGGCCACCGGGTCGATCGCCAGGTCGCCGCCGTGCTCGCGGCGGATGTCCTGGGAGATCTTCATCGAGCAGAACTTCGGGCCGCACATCGAGCAGAAGTGGGCCGTCTTCGCCGGCTCGGCCGGCAGTGTCTGGTCGTGGAAGGACCGGGCGGTGTCCGGGTCGAGGGCCAGGTTGAACTGGTCTTCCCACCGGAACTCGAAGCGGGCGTCGGAGAGGGCGTCGTCCCATTCCTGGGCGCCCGGGTGGCCCTTGGCCAGGTCCGCCGCGTGGGCCGCGATCTTGTAGGTGATGACGCCGGTCTTGACGTCGTCGCGGTCCGGCAGGCCCAGGTGCTCCTTGGGCGTGACGTAGCAGAGCATCGCGGTGCCCCACCAGGCGATCATCGCGGCGCCGATGCCGGAGGTGATGTGGTCGTAGGCGGGCGCGATGTCGGTGGTCAACGGGCCGAGCGTGTAGAACGGCGCCTCTTCGCAGATCTCCTGCTGGAGGTCGATGTTCTCCTTGATCTTGTGCATCGGGACGTGCCCCGGGCCCTCGATCATCGTCTGCACGCCGTGCCGCTTGGCGATGGTGTTCAGCTCGCCGAGCGTACGCAGCTCCGCGAACTGCGCCTCGTCGTTGGCGTCCGCGATGGAGCCGGGGCGCAGGCCGTCACCGAGGGAGTAGGTGACGTCGTAGGCGGCGAGGATCTCGCAGAGCTCCTCGAAGTGGGTGTAGAGGAACGACTCCTGGTGGTGCGCCAGGCACCAGGCGGCCATGATCGAGCCGCCGCGCGAGACGATGCCGGTCTTGCGGCGGGCGGTGAGCGGGACGTAGCGGAGCAGCACGCCGGCGTGCACCGTCATGTAGTCGACGCCCTGTTCGGCCTGCTCGATGACCGTGTCCTTGTAGATCTCCCAGGTCAGCTCCTCGGCCTTGCCGTCGACCTTCTCCAGCGCCTGGTAGAGGGGCACGGTGCCGATGGGGACGGGGGAGTTGCGCAGGACCCACTCGCGGGTGGTGTGGATGTTCCGGCCGGTGGACAGGTCCATGACCGTGTCGGCGCCCCACTTGGTGGCCCAGGTCATCTTGTCGACCTCCTCCTCGATGGAGGAGGTGACCGCGGAGTTGCCGATGTTGGCGTTCACCTTCACCAGGAAGTTCTTGCCGATGATCATCGGCTCGATCTCCGGGTGGTTGATGTTGGCCGGCAGGACCGCGCGGCCGGCGGCGATCTCGTCGCGGACGAACTCGGGCGTGACGTTCTCGCGGAGGGCGACGTACTCCATCTCCGAGGTGACCTCGCCGCGCCGGGCGTACGCGAGCTGCGTGACGGCGGCGCCGTCCCGGCCGCGGCGCGGCTGGCGGGGGCGGCCGGGGAAGACCGCGTCGAGGTTCTTGAGGCCGCCGCGCGGCGAGGTGTGCTTGACGCCGTCGTCCTCCGGCCGCATCGGCCGGCCCGCGTACTCCTCGGTGTCTCCGCGCGCGATGATCCAGTTTTCCCGCAGCGGCGCGAGGCCGCGGCGGACGTCGGTTTCGATGTTCGGGTCGGTATACGGACCTGACGTGTCGTACAGCGTCACGTGCTTGCCGTTGGTGAGGTGCACCCGCCGGACCGGGACCCGGAGGTCCGGGCGCGATCCGGAGACATAGCCCTTGTGCCAGCCGATCTGCGGCTCACCGCTGCCGTCGGCGGCGTTTTCGGGCGTGCGTGCATCCTGCAGAGTCATCTTGACCCAACTCCCTACGCCGGCATTACCCGGTAACAGGTTCGGCGGTCGACGCAGCGGCTTCCGTGGAGGCGTACTGGCATCTGCCAGACGTCCGCGGAGGTCAGCGCCCTCTCAGCCCGGTGCTCCGAGCTCCCGCGATTGCAAAGGTGGCACCACGGTAGCGGCCGACGTGGCGCGGTGAACAGGGGGCCCCTGGAGTTCTTGCGATGATCGGGCGGTGAGCAGCCACGAGCCCCATACGCACTCGCACTCCCACGGCCATGGGCCTGCCGCGCCTGTCTCCCGCCATCTGCGCAAGGTCATCGCAGCGGTGCTGATCCCCTTCGCGGCCGCCGTGGTGGTCGGCCTGGTCGTGCTGTGGCCGGGGGGCGCGCCCCCGCACAAGCCGTCCGGAGTCGGCTTCGACCAGCCCACCGAGCAGGCCCGGGTGATCAAGGTGGAGGAGGTGAACTGCGCGGATGTGCACGCCGAACAGCAGCCGCAGCCGACGCCGCCCTCGGGGGAGCCGCCGACCGGGGGAGCGGCTCGGGGCAAGGACTGCGAGCAGGTGACGATCAAGGTCACGACCGGGGAGAACGCGGGGCGCGTCTTCCGCACGGTGGTGACGCCGGACGCCACCCGGCACTACACGACCGGGCAGGAGGTCGTGGTCGCCTACTCCCCCAAGGCACCGAAGGATCTTCAGTATTCGGTCAGCGACGTCGACCGGACCTTCCCGATGTGGGTGCTGGCCGCGATCTTCGCCTTCGCGGTGGTACTGGTCGGAAGGCTGCGCGGGGTGCTGGCGCTGGTGGCGCTGATGGCGAGCTTCGGGGTGCTGACGCTGTTCATCCTGCCCGCCATCCTTCAGGGCTCCAATCCGCTGGTGGTCGCGGTGATCGGCGGCAGCGCGATCATGCTGATCGCGCTCTACATGTGCCACGGTCTGACGGCGCGCACGTCGGTGGCGGTGCTCGGCACGCTCGCCTCGCTGCTGCTGATCGGCCTGTTGGGGTCGGTGTTCATCGGGTGGGCTCTGCTGACCGGCAATACGGACGACACGACCGGGCTGGTGCACGGGCTGTACCCGGACATCGAGATCCGCGGGCTGCTGCTGGCGGGCATCATCATCGGCTCGCTGGGTGTGCTGGACGACGTGACGGTGACGCAGACCGCCGCGGTGTGGGAGCTCAAGGAGGCGGATCCGTCGGCGGGTTGGCGCAAGCTGTACAGCGCGGCGATGCGGATCGGGCGCGATCACATCGCCTCGGTCGTCAACACGCTGGTGCTGGCGTACGCGGGCGCGGCCCTGCCGCTGCTTTTGCTGTTCTCGATCGCACAGAGCAGCGTCGGTACGGTCGCCACGAGCGAGGTGGTGGCGGAGGAGATCGTGCGCACGCTGGTGGGCAGCATCGGACTGGTCGCTTCCGTGCCGCTGACCACGCTGCTGGCGGCACTGGTGGTCTCGGCGGACCGTCGGAGGCGGGGGAGGGAAGGTGCGGGCTCGGGTGCCGGCTCGGGCGCCGGGTCGGATGCCGGCGGGCGGCGTGGGGTGCGCGGGGGCCACGGGAGACGTCGCAAACGGTGACGGGCGGCTCCGCGCGGAGGCTGGTCGGGACTGACGGCCGGGGGCGGGGTTGGGGGCCGACGCGGGATGCGGCGGCAGGGCGGCGTGCGGCTGCGGTGGCCAGGCGCGGGAGCATGGCCGGTTGGCCGGTTGGCCGGGTCGCGGTGTGCGGGGTGCCGTGCGTGGCGCCCTGCGCGGGTGCGCGGGGCGCGCGGCCAGGGATGGCTCCTGCCACGGGGGTCAGCCGGCCGGCGCCTCCGTGAGGATCCGGTCCAGCACGGCGTCCAGCGTGTCGTACACCTCTTCCTTGCCGAGCGGCACCAGTCGGTCCGTGCGGTCCAGGAAGGCGACCAACGGCGGCGCGCTGACCCGGAAGAGGGCCTGTTCGGTGCCGACTTGGAGACTGATAAAGACGTCGCTGAGGTGGGCGGGGGAGGACGGTTCGATGCGCACGTCGCCCTCACCGGAGGGACGGCTCAGCCCGTCCAGAAGGAGTTCGCGACTGAACGCCCATGTCACGGGCACGTCGCCGGGAAGGTCGAAGGTGAGCCGGACGGCGTACGGATCGGCGCTGTCGAAGTCCAGCTCCACCGGGATCCGGAACGCGAGCTCCTCCGAGACGAGAAAGCTCATGATCACTTCTGCCTGAACTGTGTCGGTCATCAACCACTGCCCCGCACTTGATCGCCAGATGGCCGGGAATCGTCCCCCGAACCCCTATTGACGCCATCGTCTGTCACGTGCAAGCAGATCACAAGGAGTGAGTTTTCAGATACTGATAGAGAAGGCGAGTGTCGTTAGTGTCGCCTCCGCCATTTTGCGTAGTCGACTCGTCACGTAACGCAATCGATGCAGCTCATCCACCGGCAGGGAAATCGCTAGCGTCGCGATGGCCCCGCCGACCTGCACGGGGATGGCGGAACACACCGTGCCGATGGCATATTCCTGCCGCTCGATAGCAACTTGGCCGCGACGCACCGTATCCAAACGCCGCAACAGATCGTCCTCGGATCGCACGGAAAAGGGGGTTATCGACTGCACCGGATGGCGCGCCAAGTACTCCTTGCGTGATGCCTCGTCGAGCTGGGCCAGCAGGCACTGGCCGATCGCGTGGGCGTGTGCCGTCGTGCGGAAGTCGACCCATTCCTCGACCGGCGGCCGGTCCGGGTCGCGGGTCATCGCCACGACCTCCACTTCACCCTCGCGGTAGACGGCGAAGTAGACGGCCGCGCCCAGTTCCCGGCCCGCCACGGACAGCGCCTCGCGGATACGGACCCGCTGCCGGCGCATCTCCCCGGCCCTGCCGAGGGACTCGGCCGCCTCGCCGAAGACGAACACACCGCCCTCGCGCCGCAGATAGCCCTCGTGGGTCAGCGTCCGCAACAGGTGATACGTCGTCGGCAGGGGCAGCCCGGCCTCTCTGGCCAGTTGCTTGGCGGGCGCACCATCGGGGTGCGCGCCGACCGCCTCCAGCAGGCGCAGCGCCCGCTGGACCGATCCGATGAGGGTGCCAGGAGAGGCCGATTCGCCGTTCACGATTGCCAACGCCAACCCCCAGGTCCGATCGCCGTGGGGCACGGCGGCCCCGTTCGCGGGAACCTCTCCCGTGCCGCGCGCGTCTCCCAGGGCCCCTGGAAGACGTCCGGTCCGGGATCACTCGCCCGCTCGTTCCGGAACGCCAGCATCCGGAAGACGCCTGCGATCCGCACTTTAACGCGGCGCGTTACGGCCGTAGGCCGAATGGCGGGGAGTTAACTCGCCTGGGCGCACGCCCTGACCCGACGCGCCCTTCCGGGGCGACGGGCGGCCTCGGGCGGGACCGGTGGCCTACCACTCGCCCTTCGAGGACGAGGACGATGACGAACCAGTGAACCTGCGCACGAGATAGATGACACCGGCGATCATGGCTGCCGCGATGAGGATCTTGAACAGCAGACCGATCAGGAAGCCGACGGCGGTGGCGATCAGCCCGCCGAAGACCGCGATCAGGATGACGGGCACCACGACCCAGGTGACCCACCACGGAAGCCCTGCGAATATCCCCTTACCGGCCACTGCTCTGCCCTGCTTTCTGAGTGTCTGTCGCGTCGATGGCACCGTCGGCGTCCCGCGTGTCCCCCGCGTCGCTTCCGGTTTCCCCTTCACCGTCGATGCTAGGGCGCCGTGCGCCGCCGCGGGGGCCTCGCAGCCCCGGCCTGTCCCTGACCCTTCCCCTACGGGTCGGGGGCCTCGACCCTCAGCTTTCAGGCGGAGAGAAGACCACCATCACCCGGAGGTCCTCGCTGATGTGGTGGAACTTGTGGGGCACCCCGGCCGGCACGTAGACGACGCTGCCGCGGGCCACCGACTGGGTGTCCTGGCCCACGGTGATCGCCGCCCGGCCGCTGACGACGAAGTACACCTCGTCCTGCGCGTGCGGCTGCTGCGGGTCGGTGCTCCCGGCGTCCAGCGCGTACAGGCCGACCGACATGTTGCGCTCCCGGAGGAACTGCAGATACGCGCCGTCGTTCGCGACCCGTTCCGCTTCGAGTTCGTCGAGTCTGAAAGCCTTCATGCCGTTCGCACCCCTCAATGATTCCGGCCCGTCTGCGACGATCTCACCATGAAGAATTTTCTGGTCAAGACGCTCGCCAACGCCGCGGCGCTTGCCGTGGCCATCTGGCTGCTCAAGGACATCACGCTGACCGGCGAGAACACCGGTCGCAAAGCCCTGACGCTGGTACTGGTCGCGCTGATCTTCGGGCTGGTCAACTTCCTCGTGAAGCCCGTGGTGAAGCTGCTGTCGTTCCCCCTGTTCATCCTCACGCTCGGCCTGATCACGCTCGTCATCAACGCGCTGATGCTGCTGCTGACGTCCTGGCTCGCCGACAAACTCGATCTCGCCTTCCACGTGGAAGGCTTCTGGACCGCCGTACTCGGCGGACTGATCATCTCGATCGTCTCCTGGGCGCTGAACATGCTCCTCCCCGACAAGGACTGACCGTTTGAACACCCCCTTCCGCGTCTGCTTCGTCTGCACCGGCAACATCTGCCGCTCGCCGATGGCCGAGTCCGTCTTCCGCGCCCGCGTAGCGGAAGCCGGACTCGACGGCCTGGTCGAGGTCGACAGCGCCGGCACCGGCGGCTGGCACGAGGGCGACGGGGCCGACCCGCGCACGGTCGCCGTACTGCGCGCGGGCGGCTACGGCCACGCGCATACCGCCCGGCAGTTCCACGCCTCGTGGTTCGCTCGTCTCGATCTCGTCATCGCACTCGACGCGGGCCATGTGCGCGACCTGCGCCGGATGGCCCCGACTCCGCGTGACGCCGCGAAGGTCCGCCTGCTGCGTTCCTACGACGCCGACCCGTCGGGCGCCGCCGCCGATGTGCCGGATCCCTATTACGGCGGCTTCGCGGGCTTCGAGGAATGCCTGGAGATGGTCGAGGCGGCGAGCGACGGCCTCCTGGAGGCGGTCCGCACCGCCCTCGCGGAACGGGCCGGGGAAGCCTCGGAATGCTTCGCGGCACAGTCGACGCAGAAGGAGAACGCATGACGGGCGAGGGCACCCGAGTGGTACGAGCCGGGCTTCCGGAACCCGCGGCGTACGAGCCGACGCTCCCCGGCCCGGTCTTCGCCGCCCACTTCCACCTCCCCGGTGACGCGGTCGGCCCGTACACGTACGGCCGCGAAGCCAATCCCACGTGGACCCACCTGGAACGGGCCATCGGCGAGCTGGAATCACCGGGTGAGCCCGCGCACACCACCACCTTCGCCTCCGGCATGGCGGCGATCAGCGCCGTGCTGTTCTCCCAACTCCGTTCCGGCGACGCGGTGGTGCTGCCCAGCGACGGCTACCAGTTGCTGCCGGCCGTCCGCACTCAGCTCGAGTACTACGGCATCGAGGTACGTACGGCGCCGACCGCGCGGGACGCCCAGCTCGACGTGCTCGACGGTGCCCGGCTGCTGTGGATCGAGACGCCGTCCAACCCCGGCCTCGACGTCTGCGACATCCGGCGGCTGGCCGAGGCCGCACACTCCCGGGGCGCCCTGGTCGCGGTCGACAACACCCTGGCCACACCGCTCGGCCAGCGCCCCCTCGATCTGGGCGCCGACTTCTCCGTGGCCAGCGGCACCAAGGCGCTGACCGGCCACGGTGATGTCCTGCTCGGCTACGCCTGCACGCGCGACGCCGCGCTCTCGGAGTCCGTACGGCTCTGGCGGAAAACGGTCGGCGCCATCCCCGGACCCATGGAGAGCTGGCTCGCCCACCGCTCCCTGGCGACCCTGGCGCTGCGCGTCCGGCAGCAGGCGGCGGGGGCGCTGGCGCTCGCCGAGGCGCTGGCCACGCGTCCCGAGATCACCGGGCTGCGCCACCCCGGTCTGCCGTCCGACCCGGCCCACCCGCTCGCCGTACGGCAGATGCGCCCCGGCCAGTTCGGCTGCGTGGTCTCCTTCACTCTGCCCGACAAGGGCCACGCCGAGCGGTTCCTGGACGCCCTGACACTGGTGGACGACGCGACGAGCTTCGGCGGAGTGCGCTCCACGGCCGAGCGGCGCGGGCGCTGGGGCGGCGACGCGGTCGCGGAGGGGTTCATCCGCTTCTCGGTCGGCGTCGAGGACCCGCAGGATCTGGTGGCGGACGTCCACCAGGCGCTGGACGCGGCGATGCGGTCCGCCTGAACCGCCGGCGTTCTGCGATGTTCCACGTGAAACAAACCGAGCCCAAGGCCCGATTGACTGCGCGTCAGCGGCCGCTCGGGCTTCCCTGCGGCCGGCGCGCCGGCGGCCCGGCCCGCCACCAGCGGCTTCTGCGGACACCCGCCGGCCGGTGAGCGGGAGGTCTGGAGAGTCGCGGGCCGGCTGTGGACGGCTGTGCTGGGGCGCCGGCGGGGGTTTCGCGAGCCCCTGACTGCGGCATCTGTCCCCTATGACCGTACGGCCAGTCGTCAAACGCACCGCCCGCGCGATTCTGCTGGACGGCGCGGACCTCATTCTGATCAAGCGGACGAAGCCGGGCCGTGCGCCGTACTGGATCACTCCGGGTGGTGGGGTGGAGCCGGAGGACGCCACCGTGGTCGATGCCCTCCACCGTGAGCTGGACGAAGAGCTGGGCGCCAAGATCACGGACGTGGTGCCGGTCTTCGTCGACACCGTCGAGCACTTCAGCGACGGCGGCGTGGACGGCGTGAAGGTGCAGCACTTCTTCGTCTGCCGACTGGATTCGATGGACCCCACCCGCCGGCACGGTCCCGAGATCGACGAGCCCTGCGGCGAGTACGAGATCGTGCGGGTGCCCTTCACCCGCGTCGGCATCGCCTCCGTCGAGGTCGTACCGCTGTCACTGCGGCACTACCTCGACGGAAACATCGAGGGCGTACAGGCCATGCACGCCCCCGACCTGGGCTGACCCCTCAGGCGAACCACCCACGGAAGGCGGGGTCGTCCTCCGCGGGCTTTCGGGGCTGGGCGCGCGCGAGCACCCGCTCGACCCGGTCGAGGAACTCCCCGTTCAGCTCCGCGGCGAAATCCTCCCGCCCAGCCTCGTCCTCGGTTTTGCGCTCCACCCGCTGGAAAGGCGCGCGCTCCGCCGCGTCGGCCGCCGCCCCGAAGAAGTCGCCGCCCTTGCGCTTGTAGTCGTCCGTGCCCCAGGCGCGCGCCCCGCGCTGCTGCGCCGGGACTTTCTGTAGATGCGGGATGTGCTTGGCGCAGTGGATGTACGCCTCTTCGACGTCGACCATGATCCACATCTGGGCGCGCCGACCGGGGACCGGATCGACCGGCAGACCGGCGTGGCTCGCCCGCATCTCCTCGTCCTTCACCACCCGCGCGCGGCCGTTGATGTGCAGCCCGATGCGGTCCCGAGTGAAGTCGATCATCAGGATCCCCAGGCGCGGGTTCTCCGAGATGTTGCCGATCGAGGCCATGACACCGTTGCCACGGTATTCCGGGTAGGCCAGCGTCCGCTCGCCCAGGACCTGGACGAATCCCGGCGGCCCGGCCCGGAAGGTCGAATCGCATTCGCCGTTCCCGTCGGCCGTGGCCAGGAAGAACATCTCCTGACGGGCCACGAACTCCCGCATCCGGACGTTGAGATGATCGAGGACCTGGTCCCCGTAGAAGCGGTCGGCCCGCTCGGTAGTGCCGAATCGTTTCTGCACCACGTGCTCGCCATCGCTCCCCGGGCGTTCTTGCCGGCGCATGTCCCGCCCTTCCCCTGTACGACCGTGGTCGCCCTGTACTGCCAAGACCTCAATCTCCTGCCGAGACCAGCTCTTCTATGGAGTCATGCCGTATGCGGTCGGACGGGATGCCGACCCCCACCAACGCGTCCACGCCGCTGCGGATCAGCCCGGGCGGCCCGGAGAGATAGGCGTCGTATTCCCTCCACGGTCCGTACTGGCGCACCGCGTCCGGGAGTTGGCCGCTGACGCTGTTCATCCCGCGGGCCTGCCCGGTGGCGACGACCGGGCGGACCGAGAGCCAGGGGTGGGTCTGTTCGAGCCGCAGCATCGTGTCGATGTCGTACAGGTCGTGGTCGCTGCGCGCGCCGTAGAAGACCTCGACGGGGCGCCGGGTCCCGTGTTCGGCGACGTCCTCGACCAGCGCCTTGATGGGCGCTATGCCGGTGCCGCCGCCGACGCACAGCAGGCCGTTCCTGGTGGTGTGGTCGACCGTCATCGAGCCACCCGGGGCGCCGAGGCGGATGACGTCGCCGGGCCGGGCGCGGTGCACCATGGCGTTGGAGACCCAGCCCGCCGGCACCGCCTTGACGTGGAACGACAGCAGTCCGTCCGAGCGCGGCGCGGAGGCGAAGGAGTAGTGCCGCCACACCCGCGGCCACCAGGGCGTCTCCAGGCTGGTGTACTGCCCGGCGCGGAAGGGGTAGGGCTGGTCCGGGCGGACCGTCACCACCGCGATGTCGGGCGTGCGCAGCTCGTGCGAGACGACCTCCGCCTGCCACCAGGCGGGGGCGACCGCTTCGTTCTCGGCGGCCGCGTCGATCATGATCTGCGAGATCGCGGTGTACGCGCGCACCCAGGCGGCCTCGGTCTCCGGGCTCCAGCTCGACGTCGCGTAGCGCCCGAGCGCGCCGAGGAGGCATTCGCCGACCGCCGGGTAGTGATCGGGCAGCGTGCCGTATTTACGGTGCCCACGGCCGAGGTGCGCGAGGTAGTCGGTGAGCACCTCGGCGTCGTCGACATGCTTGGCGGCGGTGAGCAGCGCCTTGAAGAGCCGGTCGCGCTGGGTGTCCATCGCGGCCGGGAACAGCGCCCGCAGATCGGGGTGCCGGACGAAGAGCATCGCGTAGAAGTACGAGGTCACCTTGTCGGCGACGGGCTCGATCTCGGCCATGGTGCGGCGGATGAGGATCGCGTCGGGCGAGGCCGGCTTCGCGGCGGAGGCCGCCGACGCCGTCAGGGAGTCGAGGGTGGGCTCCGGGGCGGGGGGCCGTGGGGCGGCGGCGCGCGGCGGCTCGGGAGCGGGTGCCGGTGCCGGAGCGGGGGCGGGGGCCGCCGCTCGCGGAGGCGGCGCGGGAGCCGCGGGGGCGCTGGGGGCGCTGGGGGCGTGGTAAATGCTGGAGCCGGTGGGGGCGGCCGAGGCGTGCGCCGACTCGTGGACGGGCTCCGGCTCGCGGCCCGGGACGCGCTCCCACTCCGACCGGGGCGACTGCGGAGGGAACGGCTGCTGCACAAACGCCTCACGGCCGGCCTGCTGCTGGGGGGCCGTCCGCTGCGGTGCCGTCTGCTGCGGGGCTTGCGCCTGGGGCCGTGGTGCCTGCGGTGCCGACGGCTGCCGCGGCTCCATCTCCCGCTCGCGCGCGGCCGCGGTGCCTACGGGCCTGATCGGATTGACCGGCCGGCTGGGTATCCGGTCGCGCTCGGCGTGCGCGTTCGGGCGGTGCGGGTCATTCGCGTCGTCGGGGTTGTTCGGGTCGTTCCGTTCACTCCGGCCGTCCTGGTCCGGCCCGCCGTCCTGGCCGTTTTGCCGCTCGCGCTGTTCATCGGCGGACTTCTTCGACGGAGGAGTGAACCAACCCCAATCGCCACTGCTGCCGCCAGAAGAGCCGCTATCGGCCGACGTGGTGGTCGGAGCGTCCATGGTCTGCCTCGCCTCGAACGTCTTTCGGTTGACTTCGCACTTCCGTGGACCGGAAGCGCCCGGAATTCCCCCGCGGTGTCCCGGAATTCTTCATCGCCTCGAACCCTGCCGGAAACACCCCCCAAAGCGGACACATCTAACGACCCTGCGACAATTGGGAGCAGATGCCGTGCCGGCAGCATGCCACTCCCACTTGCCGCAACGGACAAATAGTCGGAAGTCCGGGTGGCGTGGGCCGCTTCGCCGCTAGGCTGGCGGGCTTTGCCCGCCTTCTCGCGCACCCACGGAAGCCCTCACCCCCGCCGAACCGGACTCGACCATACCGGCAGCAGTTGAAACCACAAGCCCTGATCTGCGAACACTCCGTGCGCGCACTGTGATAACAGTGATCCTCCCCACAGATGGCGTTTTCCGTACGGACAGCGGACGAATCAGCCGTAGAAAGCTCTTAATTACCGGTCAGTACGAACCAGCTCGTATGCCTCCCGAAGATCACGCCCCGCGTAGGCATAGGAAGCCAACCCACTGACGTGGTGATCCGCATTTACGGCGACCGACTCCGGAATCACCGCGAACAGGTCCGCATCCGACAAAGAATCGCCATATGCCACGCAGTCGGCGCGGGTCAGCCCATAACGCGCACAGAGTTCGTCGGCGATGCGTACCTTCGACGCCGACGTGAGGATGCCGGCCGGCTCCACCCGCTCCACGATCGGGACGGCCGGCCAGCGCGACCCGTGGGCGACATCCGCCCCCCAGGTCAGCAGTCGCTCCACGAAGAACGCCGGTGACAGGGAGATCACCGCGCAGCGCTCGCCGCGTGCCCGGATATCCGCCCATACCTCCCGTATCCCGGCCAGCCACGGCGCGCCCTCGAAGGCCGCCGCCACCACGGCTTCGGTCAGCCCGGCGGCCCACAGGTCGCACGCGAGCTGGGCGAACCGCGGCGGCGTGAGCACGCCGGTGGCGAATCCCCGCTCCAGCTCGGCGATCTCCCGCTCCAGGCCGAGTTGCCGGGAGATCTCGATGGCGGCGGCGGACCCGTGCAGCAGGGTCCCGTCCATGTCGAACAGATGCAGCTTCCCCATACGGCGGAGCCTAGGGTGCCCTGGGAAGGCCGATGCGGCCGGGCCCGCGGGGGGTTGTCGGCGCTGCGCGGACCGCGGGGTTCCGTTCTCCGGCGGGCGGCCGGGGCGGGTGGTCGGTCGGTCCTACGGGCGCGGTCGTACCGGGCCGGTCGTACTCAACGCCGCGTACGCGCGCATACTCCCGCCGGCAGATGTGCGGCGCGCGCCGGGGGAGCACCGTGGACGACATGCCACAGCTCAGCCGCCGCGCCCGCCGGGCGCTCCTCGTCCTGCACGTCACCGTGTCCGTCGGCTGGCTCGGGATCACTCTCGGCCTGCTCGCCCTCGGCCTCGCCGGATACACCTCCGACTCGCCCGAGATGGCGGCGGTCGCCTACCGCGCCATGAAGATCTTCGGTGACTGGCTGGTCATCCCGGTGGCCCTGGCCGCCCTGCTCAGCGGACTGGTCCTGTCCCTGGGTACGCCGTGGGGCCTGGCCAGGCACCGCTGGGTGCAGACCAAGTTCTGGCTGACGGTCGTCACCGTGCTGTTGTCGGTCTTCTCGCTCCGCCCGGGGATCAACCGTCTCGCGGCCGAAGCCGCCGCGGGCACCGTCATTCCCGACGTCACCCTCGTCGTCGCACCATCGGTCGCCACGGCCACGTACGTCTTCCTCACCGCCCTCTCGATCCTCAAGCCCTGGGGCCTCACCCGACGCGGCAGCCGACTGCGCGCGGCGCGGTCGGCTGCGGCCCGTGATCAACGGGCGCGTGGCGGGAGCGAGCGGGAACCGGCGCGCTGACGAGGGTGGAGCCTCAGCCGTTTCTCGCCGGTACGGGCTCGGTGGCGGCCGTGGCGGGCCCGCCGGCGGCCGTCACCCGGCTCGGGCGCGCGGTCCGCCGTTCCAGGGCGGAGGCGAACAGGGCCACGCCGAGGGCCGCGACGGCCATCAGCGCGCCGACCCAGTTGGGCGCGGTGAAGCCGAGACCGGCCGAGATGACGATCCCGCCGAGCCAGGACGCCAGCGCGTTGCCGAAGTTGAAGGCGGCGATATTGCCCACGGAGGCGAGGGTGGGCGCCGCGGCGGCCTGGTCCATCACCCGCTTCTGCAGCGGCGGCACGGTCGCGAAGCCGAAGACGCCGATCAGCACGAGGGTGACGGTCGCGGCGGCCTTGTTGTGCGCGGTGAACGTGAACGCCGCCAGCGCGAGCGCGAGGCTCGTCAGCGACACGTACAGGATCGGCATCATCGCCCGGTCGGTGAAGCGGCCGGAAACCAGGTTCCCGCCGACCATGCCGATGCCGAACACGGCGGTCAGCCAGATGACGGACGACGGTGCGAAGCCGGTGACCTCGGTCATCATCGACGCGAGGTAGGTGACGGCGGCGAAGACACCGCCGAAACCGAGGATCGTCATCAGCATCGCGAGACCGACCTGCGGGTTGCGGAAGACCGCGAGTTCGCTGCCCAGCGGGGATGCCGCCTTGGCAGGCTGCGCCGGGACGAGCCTGACGATGCCCAGCAGGCCGATGACGCCGAGCGCGGTGATGGCGAAGAAGGTGGTGCGCCAGTCGAACTCCTGGCTGAGCATGGTGCCCGCCGGGACACCCACGACGTTGGCGACGGTCAGGCCGCTGAACATGAGGGAGATCGCGGTCGCCCGTTTCCGGGGCGCGACGAGGTCGGCGGCGACGAGGGCGCCGATGCCGAAGAAGGCGCCGTGGGTGAAGGCGGAGACGATCCGTCCCGCGAGCATGATCCCGAAGTTGGGCGCCACGGCCGTGAGCAGATTGCCCACGATGAACAGGCCCATCAGCAGCATCAGCATCTGCTTGCGGGTGAATCGCGTGCCCAGCGCGGTCATCAGGGGAGCGCCGACCACGACGCCGAGGGCGTAGACGGTGGTGGCGTAACCGGCGAGCGGGATGGAGACACCGAAGCCGGCCGCCATGTCGGGCAGCAGCCCCATGACCGCGAACTCGGTCGTCCCGATCCCGAAGGCACCGATGGCGAGCGCCAGGAGTGCGAGAGGCATGGCGGATCCCTTCAGGTGATTGCGTCCGTCTTTTACAAGCGTCGACAATAATTGCAGACGCTTACTACTTGCAAGCGCGGGCTATTTCGCGGGTGGCCTATCCTGGGCGCACGACCATGAGGAGGTCTTCGATGAGGTCTTCGACGAGGTCCTCGATGACGCGGCGGACGCGCGAGACGCCGCAGGCGCCGGCCTCGGACGCCACACCGGCCGCTACGGGCCCGGCCGCCGGGCCCGGCCGCCCGCCGTCACCGTCCACGCCCGCCCGCGGGCTCGCTCAGGGATGGTGCGCGTTGTCGGCCCTGCACGGCAGGATCGAGTCACACATCGAGCGCGCGCTCCAGGCCGGGCACGACCTCAGCGTCCGGGAGTTCTCGGTGCTCAACGTGCTCAGCGAGCAGCACGACGGGCCGGGCGGCCATCTGCGCATGCACCAGGTCGCGGACGCGGTCGTCCTCAGCCAGAGCGCCACGACCCGCCTGGTCACCCGGCTGGAGGACCGCGGGCTGCTCTCGCGCTATCTGTGCCCGGACGACCGGCGCGGCATCTACACCAACGTCACGCCCGACGGCCTCGCCCTCCTCGAAGAAGCCCGGCCCACGCACGACACCGCGCTGCGCGAGGCCCTCCAGGATGCGGCGAAGCGACCGGAGTTGGCGCCTCTGGTGACGGCCGTCGAGACGCTGGTTCCCTCGCCTGATGGGACGCCGGGCTGACGGGGTCTCGGTCTGCCGGCGTAGTGGGTCTGCCGGGGTAGTGGGTGTGCCGAGGTGTGGATCTGCCGCACTATCGGTCTGACGGGTCGTCGGCCGGCGTGACGGGGTTCTGAGGGGCGCCCGAACGGCCTCCGCATAAGGTCACGCCCATGAGCGATATCGAGATACGCCGCGCCACCGAGGCCGACCTCCCCACCCTCGTCGCGATGCTGGCCGACGACGCGCTGGGCGCCACCCGCGAGTCCCCGGACGACCTGGCTCCCTACCGCGCGGCGTTCGCGGCACTGGACGCCGACCCGCAGCAGCACCTGGTCGTCGCGGTCCGGGAGGGGCGCGCCGTCGGCACCCTCCAGCTCACGGTCATCCCCGGCCTCTCCCGGCGCGGCGCGACCCGGTCGATCATCGAGGGCGTCCGGGTCCACGCCGACGAACGGGGCACCGGCCTGGGCACCCAGCTCATCGAATGGGCGGTAGCACGATCGCGCTCGCTGGGCTGCCAACTGGTACAGCTCACCTCCGACGCCACCCGCGTCGACGCCCACCGCTTCTACGAGCGACTCGGCTTCGAAGCCTCCCACCTGGGCTTCAAGCTCCAGCTCTGAGGGCAGGCGGGCGGCTGACGGGCAATGGGGGCGCCTGACGGCATCGGCCGAGCGCACCACCCCCGGCTGCCTCGGCCTACTCGGCCCCGTCTCCCGGGGCGTTCCCGCGCGTCCGTTCCCGCTCCCGCTCCCGGTGCGCCTTCTGCCGGCAGGCACCACCGCAATAGCGCGCGGGCCGACCGGTACCCGCCCTGGCCACCGGACCGCCACACACCGCGCACCCTGTTTCGTTACGATCCGCCGCCTCGCCGGGATGTTTCGTCACCTGACTGCTCGCTCGGTCCGGCGCCGGGGCGCTCACCCTCAGCGCGTCACACATCAGGGCCGTCATCCGCCCCGACCTCCTCACCGCACCCCGGTTCCCGGCCCGCCGCCGCTCCATCGCCGCACACCCGACGAGCAGGCCCAGGACGTCCTCCACCCCCACGTCTTCCCTTACGGCGCAGGACTGTTGGGCCCGGCGGAGCAAGAGACCCAGCGCCTCGGCGAAGTCCCGCTCGGGCCCCGGCGGAATGCCGACGACCGTGCCGGCCCCCGCCTCGACGGCTGCTTCCAGGGCATCACTCAACGCCTTGTTGCCCGCGGACAGCCGGATCACCGAGGCGAGGAAGCGAAAGAACACCTCTCCGGCGTCCTCTACCTCGGTCAAGTCCGTTGCAGTGTCGGTGAAAAGGCGGATCCGGTCCACGATCGACGCCCTGAACAAGGCTTCCTTCGAAGGAAAGTGGCGGTAGACGGTCCCCGCCCCGACGCCGGCTCGCTGCGCGATCTCCCCGAGCGGGGCGCCGAACCCCTTTTCCTCAAAGGCGGATCGAGCCGCCTGGAGCACCAACGCCCGATTGCGTCGCGCGTCCGCACGGGAGGGCGCCGAGCCGGCGTCCGACATTCGCGACCTCCTGAATTCCGACCGTCGTCATCGCGGAAAACACCCCTGAATTAACCGGGTCACCCGTTCCGATTCTAAGGAGGGCCGAGATCAGGGACGCCGCACCACACCCGTCCGCGCCAAATCCGCAGTGGTCCCGGATGCGCCAAGCGGCCCCCGCAGGCCAAACGCGCAAGGGCACGCGTCACAGGAAGCCCCCCGGGGGAAGTCCCACGGAAGCCCCGGGGACGACGTCACGGACGCCGTACGAACGTCACAGGGCGCCATACGACGTCACAGGGCGCGACAGGAACTGACAGCAGGACTGACAGAGAGGGCACACGCCTCGCACGAAAAGGGGTGCCGCGTTTCACGTGAAACGCGGCACCCCAACGGCCCCGAGACCGCTGCTCACGGCACAGTCACGGCCTCATCCACGAGCGCTCAGCCCGCGGCGACAACCCCATCCCACGCCGCACCGGCCGCGCCGGCCGCCGCGTCCTCGTCGATGTCCGCTCCCAGCGCCCGCAGACCGGCCGCCAGCGCGTCGAGCGACGCCAGCACCACTCCCCGGTCGGCGGCGCGACCGTAGTGGTTCACCCGGATCATTTCCTTCGCCAGCGGGCCGGCGACCGCCTGCACCGGTACCGAGCCATTGGCGGCGAGCGCTGCGGTAACGACCTCGCGGGCGTCCAGACTCGCCGGAGCGCGCAGCGTCGTGGCGGCCGGTGCCGCGTCCTCGTCCCGGATCACGTACGGCACCGGCCCGCCCAGTACCCGGACGCCGGCTCGCACCGCGGCGGCGGCCGCGCGATGCCGAGTGATCGCCTTTTCGAGCCCCTCGGCCTCGATCCGGTCGACGGCCTGTTCCAGCGCGAGCATCTCCAACTGTGCCGGAGCGTGCGGAAGGGCGGTACGCCCGCCGTCGATCCAGCGTTCCTTCCAGTCCAGCAGCGAGAGATACGAGCGCCGCGGCGCCTGCTCATTGGCCGCGATCCGCTCCCAGGCACGGGCACTGACCGAGGCGACGGAAACACCGGCCGGTCCGGCGAGTGCCTTCTGCCCGCCGATCACACACAGGTCGACGCCCCACTCGTCGGTGAGCAGCGGCTCGGCCCCCACCGAAGCGACCGCGTCGAGCATCAGCAGCGCCCCGTGCTCCCGCACCAGGGCGCCGATCTCGGCGACATGGTTGGTGTTGCCCGTCGCGGCCTCGGCGTGCACGAGACTGACGAAGTCGATGGCGGGGTGCTCCCGCAGCGCGTCCGCAACCTGCTGCGGGTCGATCGCTCCCGTGAAGGGCGCGCTGATGGTCACGACGTCGGCGCCGCAGGAGCGCAACCAGCCGCCGAACGTCTCGCCGTACGGGCCGGTGACGATGTTCAGCGCCGTGCTGCCGGGCCGTACCGCCGAGCGGATGCAGGCTTCCAGCGGCAGGAGCGCCTCTCCCTGCATCACCAGCACGTCGCAGCGGGTGCGCATCAACGCGGCGACCTTGTCCTCGATCCGTGCGAAGTGGGCTGCGTCGAGCGGCGGCAGGTCGAGCAGAACCGGAGCGTCGGAGTTCGCAGTCACGGCAGTCACAGTGGCCTTCCAGCGGGAGCGAGCCGCCCGGTGGGGCGGCTCCTGACATCTGGATTCGACTGTACGTCCGCCCACCGGACCCCGGCCGTACGGGCCCCGGGCAGCCAATGGCCCCCCGACAGCCCATGCGGCGCTCGCCCCCCACGCCCCTAGAGTCCCCGCCAGCCCTCCGCGTCCACCCCGCCGGGCACCGGCTCCGCCGGGTCGTACGGCCCCCGGGTGAAAACGAAGGTCCCCAGGTCGAGATGGCTGAGGGAACCGTCCGCGCCACGTACCGCCCGCAGCGTTTCCCCCGCGTAGTAGCCGTCCAGGCCGGTCCATGTACCGTCCTCCTCCGCACGGAAGCGGGAGCCGCGGCCGGTACCGGCCAGGGGCGTGAGTTCCAGCCCGCGTCCGTCCCGCAAGCGCAGCGCGAAGGGGTGCGCGCCCCAGTACCAAGGCCCGGTCAGAGCCAGGAGTTCGTGGTCCAGTGGCCCGGGCTGCGGACGCCACGGCTGCGGAATCCGCGGCTCACGGTCGGCGACGATCTCCAGCAGGTCACCGGCCACCGCGCTGATCGCGGGCCCTGAGGTGCAGTTGGCCAGGGCGATCGCGGCGAGGTCTTCGTCGGCGTCGAACCACAGGGCCGCCAGGAATCCCGGCATCGATCCGGTGTGCCCGGCCAGCCGTCGCCCCGCGCCCGCCGTGCCGTCGCCCGTCCGGCCGCCGCTGGTCCGTACGAGCTGGAGCCCCAGCCCATAGCCCGCGTCCCAGCCGTCGGCCTCGGGTGGCACCGCCGGAACCCGCATCTCCGCGACGCTCGACGCGCTCAGCACCCGCTCGTCGCCCCGCAGCAGGAACGCCGCCCAGCGGCACAGATCCTCCAGCGTGGACCACAACTGGCCGGCCGGGCCCATCAGCCCGGTGTCGTGCGCCGGTTCGGGAAGCAGCACGTCGGCCCAGGGGTGCACCGCCCAGCCGCCGGCGTGCGGCATCGCGGGCTGCGGCGTCGTACGGCGCATGCCCAGCGGTTCCAGCACCTCGCGACGCAGCACCTCGCTCCACGTCACGCCGTCCCGCAGCCGTTCGACGAGGGCGCCGAGCAGCGCGTAGCCGAGGTTGGAGTAGTGGTGCCGCCGGCCGACCGGGAGGCGCTGCGGCCGCTCCCCGAACAGGTCTGCGGGCTCGGGCCGCAGTTCGCCGGCGGTCCGCTCCCACCACGGCCCGCGCGGTTCGGCCGCCAAGCCCGAGCTGTGCGCGAGCAGTTGAGCGATCGTGGCGCCCGGCACGGGGGTGTCCGGCAGGTGCTTGCCGACCTGATCCTCCAGCCGTAGCAGCCCTTCGTCGCGGAGCCGGAGAATCATCACCGCCACAAAGGTCTTGGTGAGCGAGCCGATGCGGTACTGCACGTCACCGTGGGGCACCTCGCCCTCCACCGAGCTGCGGGCCCCTGTCCACACCGCACGCCCGTCACGCACGACCGCCCCCATCATCGACGGCGCCCGCCCTTCCGCCTGCCCGATCGCCAGCCTGCGCAGCAAGGCCCGCCGCGTCTCCGGCAGCGGTTCCGCGAAGCCGGCGTCCGGGCCGCTCGCGTCGAGCCCGGCCGCGACCGGGCTGGTCGGGTCCGCGCTGGTCGGGTCCGCGCTGGTCGGGTCCGGGTGACGCGGACCGGGATCCGGGGACTCCGCTGCGGACGATGCGGTGGGCATGGCACTCCTCATACGGCTGATCGGGCTGATCGGGCTGATCCGGCTGATCCTGCTGGCTGGTCCGGCTGTTCGGGGTCCGGCCGTCGGGCCGTCCGGGCCACGGCCCGACGCCCGACCACGGCCCGACCACGGCACCGGGCCACCACTGGCGGCTGCCTCCAAGTGGATCACCTCCGGCAGCCAACGCGCCGCGTGCCCCATGTGCAGCGCGGTGCGTAACCCCTTCCGGTCCTCGCCCCTACCCAAGTCCCCCAGATACGCAGGGCACGTCAACCCGAGCGCCTCGAAATCGCCGTAGCCTCCCCAAGTCACTCTGAAACAACTCGAATTGGCCGACAAGGTCTTGGTGTGCACGGAACGGATCGGCCCGGCTTCGAGCACCTCACCGGTCGCCGCGCCGACTACGCCCCGGCGTCCACCCACCTCCCCTACCCACCCGCGGCGCACAGCGCCGGACCCGCATGATTTCCCGCAAGGCGCGTCACCAAGCATTCCGCGCCGCCTGACATCGGTGCGGCGCTGCCGTCGGTGCGCCCTCTGCCGCCAGCGGTCCGGCAAAAACCTGACCATCCACCATGCCGGAGTCCGGCGCAGGGGATCCAGCCGAGAGGGACCGGCAACAGCCCGCGCCCGCCCCCAGGATGGCGAGCTTCGTCATCGCCAAGCGCCCGCAAAAGTCGCTCCGTCACCAAGCGGAAGTCGAGCCCCGATACGCGACACGCCCAGGTTGGCCGACCCGGCGAACCCGTATGGCAGTGCCGATGAGCGGTGCGCGGTTTTTCATATTAGCGTCCTAATCACCGCACGAAGTTGATCTGTTACAGATCGCTTTCGTTCAATCCATGGAGGAGAAATGCGCAACCTTCGCAAGGCTGCTGTCGTGGCCGCCATCCTCGGCAGCGTCAGCTTCCTCGGCGCCGGCACCGCCTCCGCTCAAGGCGGTCACGGCGGCTGGTGCCATTCGCACGACATGAACATCGACATCCTCGGCCAGGTCGGGATCGCCAACGGCCTGCTGGGCAACCTGATCAACGGCGAGGGCTCCCCGGGTGCACAGTTCGCCCCGGTCGGCTCGCACATGGGCTGTGGCCACGGCGGTTGGTAACCGAAATGGGTCCCGGGGGGGGGGGGGGGGGGGGGGGGGGGGGGGGGGGGGGGGGGGGGGGGGGGGGGGGGGGGGGGGGGGGGGGGGGGGGGGGGGGGGGGGGGGG